>CAVWCX010000015.1:0-8368 GCA_963753595.1 Candidatus Methanoperedentaceae archaeon
GCTGTGGTGCTGGTTTATTGCGGGGTGTATGCCGCTGTTGCGATTGTACTTTATATGGCTATGATGAAATTCCAGGTTTCAGGAACGGATAATTGAAATCCTGAATCAAAATTTAATGGATGATTTCATACAAATGGGTCGCAGAGAGATATTTGTATTATTAACAATTGAACAACTCAACAACGTCCCCATATAACTTTTTTTTTTGGCTCGTTCTTTGTCATCACCTTCCTAAACATCTTTCCGTCGGCATATATACAATTATACAATAATTGACCGTACACCTGAACTAAAATGATTAATCTCAATCTAAGATAACCTAAACTTAACTTAGAGTAATTAATCTAAATCTAAGATAACCTAAACTTAACTTAAAGTGATTAATCTAAATCTAAGATAACCTAAACTTAACTTAAAGTGATTAATATAATCTAAGATAACCTAAACTTAACTTAGAGTAATTAATCTAAATCTAAGATAACCTAAACTTAACTTAGAGTAATTAATCTAAATCTAAGATAACCTAAACTTAACTTAAAGTGATTAATATAATCTAAGATAACCTAAACTTAACTTAGGCAATACCTAAAAATAAATTAGTAAATTATATAATCTAAGCCATCATATATAGTGGCATGGATACTAACAAGGAGTACACATGGTGGCTAAAAGCCCTATCAGGAGCGGATGAAGTTCAAGCAAGACGTTTTGCAGGAGCCATAGCACTTGAAATTGGGTGGGGTGGAGTCTCAAAAGTTGAAGAATTAACAGGCATGTCCCATTCGACTATCCATAAAGGGATAGAGGAACTCAAAACGTCAGAGAAACTTAAACCTCCAGAAAGACTTCGAGCACTTGGAGGAGGAAGAAAAAAGGTAGAAATAAAAGATCCCGAAATAATTGGAGATCTTGAAAAAATAATGGATGAAAACACCTCAGGCGACCCAATGAGCCTGCTGAAATGGACAAACAAATCAACCTACAAGATCGCTGATGAATTGAAAAAGCTAAAACATAAAATCGATCCAGATACAGTAGGACGTTTATTGAAGGAAAACGATTACTCGCTTCAGGCCAATAAGAAAAACATCGAAGGTTCTTCAGTTCCCGAAAGAGATGCCCAGTTCAGGTATATAAACGAAAAAGCTAAAGAATTTATAAATCAGGAGTATCCCGTAATATCAGTTGATGCAAAAAAGAAAGAAAATGTAGGAGAATTTAAAAATCCTGGAAGAACATGGGAGAAAAAAGGCAAGGCAAAAGAAGTAAATGTGTATGATTTTCCTTCACTTGGGATTGGAAGGGCGACACCATATGGGATTTATGATCTTAAGAGAAATGAAGGAATGGTAAATGTGGGAATGAGTTATGATACGTCCGAATTTGCCGTTGAAAGCATAAGGCAATGGTGGCTTATGTTTGGAAGAAATAATTATCCAGATGCAAAAGGTCTGATGATATGTGCAGATGGTGGGGGGAGCAATGGAAGTCGCAATAAAGGCTGGAAATTTCATTTACAAGAATTGGTGAACCAAATAAAAATACCTATTACCGTATGCCATTACCCTCCTGGGACAAGCAAATGGAACAAGATAGAACATCGCATGTTCTCATTCATTACAATGAATTGGAAGGGGAAACCGCTCGTTAGTTTTGAAACAATTATTGAACTGATCAGTGGCACAAAGACAAACAAAGGTCTTACTGTGGCATCGCTATTAGATGAAAAGGAATATAATAAAGGAGTTAAATTCTCTGATGAAGATATGGCAAGATTGAAGATAGAATACCATTCTTTACACCCAAAATGGAATTATTCTCTTTCCCCAAAAGAGGAAGGGAATTAATTTAGATAAGTTATTTTTCGGCAATCCCTTAGAGTAATTAATCTAAATCTAAGATAAGTTTACTTAACTTAGAAAGGTATATATTTATCGAAGATAATCAGAGGTAAAATATCATGAGTAGATCTGGCACATTTGAAATGCAATCTGGGGGCTATAAGGCATTTATTCCGAAAAATTTACCGCCGGACCCAGATATTAAATATGATGACGAACTTCACTCACTTTTATCAAATGCTGATAGAAACCTTGCAAGATTAGATGGAATTACAACAGTTCTACCAAATCCTGACCTATTCATTGCAATGTATGTAAAAAAAGAAGCCCTTTTAAGTTCTCAGATTGAAGGAACCCAAGTTTCTCTTGAGGGAGTATTAGAATTTGAAGCTGATTTTAAGCCTAAAGAAGATATAAATGAGATAAAAGAAGTAGTCAATTATATCAAAGCTTTAAATTATGGAATAGAAAGGCTTAACGAATTACCCATGTGTTTGAGGCTCATAAAAGAGATTCATAGAATTTTATTAGAAGGAACAAGAGGTGCTAACAGGGATCCAGGTGAATTTCGATCACGCCAAAATTATATAGCGCCGACCCAAGTTACTCCTATAAATGAAGCAACATTTGTTCCACCTCCGCCAAATATGGTTATACCGATAATGGAAGAATTAGAAAAGTTCTTTTATAGTAATAGCATTCCGCCTTTGGTCAAGATTGCATTAATCCACGCTCAATTTGAAACAATCCACCCATTCTTGGATGGAAATGGAAGAATTGGTAGACTCCTAATAACATTTTATTTATTTTGGAGAAAAATTTTATCTAAACCACTTTTGTATTCAAGTTATTATTTTAAGAAGAATAGGGCTGAATATTATAATTTATTAATGAAAGTCCGCATAGATGGAGATTGGGAGGGCTGGATTAAGTTTTTCCTTAAAGGCGTAAGTGAAACTTCAGAAGGAGCAGCAAATACTGCTAGAGAAATTATTAAACTAAAAGAAGATTTAAGAACGAAACTTTATGAAAAAGCGCCAAATGTATCAGCGATAAAATTATTGGATATACTTTTCGATAGGCCTATGATAAGCATCCATTGGTCATCGGTTAAGGAATTCTGCTCAATGAATTATCTCAAAAAAGATTGCAGAATTACTCGTTTTTAGTCAATAGCTTTGGGTTTCCAGTTGAAATAATCGTTATATAGCGAAGCATTTATCGTCTTAGCATGCATATATTACTTAAAAATTCTAATTTTACTGTATTAAAATTAGAAAGAGGATCAGTAGCATGAAAAAGCCCAAAGAACCAAACACAAAAATCCCATCTTATGACCCCGATATAATTGAAAAAGACCTCTACACACTATTCCCTCCAGAATGGCTGAAACAAGCAGCAAAAGAAACCGGCCTCATAGAAAGAGAGAGAAAAGTGACAGCCGTAGAAATGTTTTGGGTTCTTGTCAATAGTTATGGTGTTCGCCTTGCAAGAAATCTAGCCTTTGTCAAACGGAATTATGAAAAGTTTTCCAATAAAAAACTGAGCGACAGCAGCTGGTATGAAAGATTCACACCTGAACTTGTTGCATTCCTGAGGCTATGTGTAACTCATGGAATTGAACAGCTTGCTAAGGAACAAACCAAAGTTCTCAATGAAAAAATAGCTAAATTCCAGGATGTAATGATACAGGACAGCACAATTATCAGATTGCATAAGTCTCTTGCTAAAAAATTCCCGGCAGCACGTTCCAGAACGGTAGCAGCTGGCGTTAAAGTGAGTTTGTTGGTAAGTGCCGTGGCAAACAGCCCAAAAAGCATCACTATTCATCCTGAAAGTACAAATGAATTGAAGACTCTGCGAATAGGTCCATGGATAAAAGATAGAATTCTTCTTATCGATCTTGGTTTCTACAAACATCTACTCTTTGCTAAAATCAAGGAGAATGGCGGTTACTTCGTGTCCAGATTGAAAGGAAGTGCGGATCCTCTTATTGTTGATGTGCATAATACGTGTCGGGGGAATAGTATTGATGTGAAAGGGAAATATATCAGTGAAATTCTCCCCAAGTTAAAAAGACAAGTACTCGATGTTGAAGTTGAGGTCTCATTCAAGAAACCGAATTATAATGGGAAAAGTAAGACAAGAATGGATACTGAACAGTTCCGATTGGTAGCGGTTTTTAATGAAGATGAAGAAAAGTATCATGTCTATCTTACTAATATTGCAAAAGATGTTTTGGAGGCTGAGGATGTTGCGAAACTCTATGGAGCAAGATGGGATATTGAACTGATCTTTAAAGAACTGAAAAGCAGATACGCTCTTGATGTTGTGAATACAAAGAACACACAAATTATCGAAGCCTTTATCTGGATATCGATTCTTACCCTTTTAGTAAGCAGGAGAATATATTCGTTAGTTCGGAAGTATAATCCAAAAGATATTGGTTCTCGTTTTACACAATTGCGATGGAGTACGATTTTTGCCGAAAATGCTGATAAACAGCTTACTCTGATACTTCGGTATTATGGGATTGAAAGAACTATTCTGACTGTTATGAATGTCTATTCAAGTCAGGCACTTGATCCCCATGTCAGTAGACATCGGTTCAGGGATGACTGGTGGGCTTAACCGATGACCAATGGATAAGCATCAAAGATGTCTCAGAGAGATTGAAAATATCTAAAGTGGCAGCAAATAGCCTCGTAAAAGTATTTGTGAGTTTAGATATTTTAAGAGAGGTTACTGGAAAAGAAAGATATAAACTGTATATATTTAGTAGTTTTGTAGGGATTATGGCCGAGGGAACAAATATGCTTGATTCTTAGAGAGACTCACATTTTCTATGACAAAATCTTCTATTGTTTTCACAAACCATCACAGCCCTTAAGTACATCAAATCCCATTTTTCCTATAGGGTTATGAGTTTCTTCATCAGGTTTGCTCGTCAATGGATAGCTGGTGAAACATTAGATGACGCTGTCATAAGCCCAAAAAAGGCAAACAATAGAAGCATTGGCGCCATAATCAATTTTCTTGGCGAGCATGTAAGGGATAAAGATAAAGCAGATAAAAACAAAATCGAGAACCTTGAAATTCTTCGGACTATTAAAGATGCAAAACTAAACTCCTCACTTTCTATAAAACTCACGCAGCTTGGACTCGGGATCGACAAAAACCTGTACTTGTCCTATGTGGAAACGATCGTAAGCGCTGCTAACGATATTTTCGTATGGGTCGATATGGAGAATTCACCTTATACAGAGTGATTGCATCCATACTAATGCCAAAACCCTATCTATAACCTCTGTATTCCCAATCCAGGCAAATCATTCGGGTATGACAGATATTAAGGATGTTTTTCCAAAAGTGTTATAAGATGCCAATACCATAAAAACCCGAAATCAATTATCACGATCAAATGAGGATTTTATATGACTGAAAAAATTGGAATACTTGCACTTGGACATGGAAGCAGACATCCGCATAATAAAGAGGTCGTCAGTGGTGTCGCGGAACTGATCGCCAAAAAATATAAGGATGTTGTAGTTAAGATCGGTTTTATGAATATGAACACCCCGACAATGAAAGAAGGTCTTGATGGTTTCAAAGGGACAGGTGTCACCAAGATAGTAGCAGTACCTATTTTCCTGGCGCACGGTGTACATACCATGGAAGATATTCCCCAGATACTTGGCATAAGCAGGGACTCGCGAAAAACCATGATAAAACTTGACGGCAAAGATATTGCGCTTATTTATTCAGAGCCTCTTGGCGTTGATGAACTGGTCGCAGAGCTGGCATTCAAGAGGGTTAAAGAAGCCATTTCCTCGAATTAATGCAAATAAATAGTTCCTCCAGGGTAGCAGTACTTGACCTGACACATGGAGGAGCTGTCATAGCCCGTAAATTTAAGAAGATCACAGGATCAGTGACTGCCATAGATGTATACAGGAAGCTTGGTCCTGAATTACTGGATGAACTTGAAAGGGATGGGATCAAAACCTCAAGGGAATCCCTGAAAGCATCGGATTTTGATTATATTATAGCTCCGGTACACCTTGATTCTAATTATCCGATGCTTCTGGATGCAGCAGCGAATAAGATCCCTGTTTTATCCCATCATCAGGCTGTGGGGCATATCTTATCAGGATACGAGCTTAAGAACAAGACACTTATCGAGCTGACCGGTACAAAAGCCAAAACAAGCACTGCGATCCTGCTGGCAGATATTTTATCAAGGGAAAAAAAAGTAGTCTCACATACAAGCAGGGGTCTTGAAGACTGGAGTACAGGAACAATGATCAGGAAAGGATTGAGCATAACGCCGGCAAGCATCCTTACCGCTCTTGATGCTGTTCACGAAGCGGGGGTAAAATTCGATGTGTTCATATCCGAGATCTCAATTGGCGGGACAGGTTCTGCCGATATAGGTATAATTACCACGATAGCAAATGATTATAAGATCGCCAATAACACAAAGCTTGCAAGTGAAGCTAAGCGCCGGATGATACTTGATGCAAGGCCTGGAAGCACACTTGTAGTAAATAATGACGCTTTGAGGTTTTTCGGGGCATGCAGGAGGGATATTAATGTTATCTCATTTACTGATTCAGTGAATGCAGCATGTAATGTATATTATGAGAGCCTGGGTTCAAAAGGCGCAACATTAGCTTATTTTCTTGGAAAGGAACATGGTACGATCCATATCCTGGAGGCGGCAGATTACGATATAACTTCTTATAAAACTGCCTTTGTATGTGCCACTGCTGCTGCTCTTGCCCTGGATATCAAAGCTCTGGCAATTGAGCGTGTATTACAGGAATTCAAGGGTGCAGAAGGGCGAATGAAGAAGATCTCCCTTGACGGAAGAATACTGATCGACAACTCGAACTCAGGAATGGATATCAGGACAGCCGAAAAAGCGCTTGAATATTCAAAAAACGAGGGCAAAAGGATTGTCATGATACTTGGCGAAGAAGCAAAAGAAGTATGCGAAGGACTCGAACCATCTGGTGTTGGCCGGTTTATCAATAAGCATATAAACGAACTTGCGGCCCTCATACTTGTAGGGGAAAGGATGAAAACATTCATTGAAAATGACCCGGAAAAGATCCATCATGCAAAAGATCTTCCTGGCGGGATAGAGCTTGCAAAATCATTGACAAAGGAAAAGGATATCATTTTATCCTGTGTAAAGTGTTTCAGGTGAAGCGGTAAATGTGAACTGCTCCGGGCTAAAGCCATGGAGCGTCCCGCTGCATTGATACTCCGCTGAGATATCCTTGACGGGCGTTAATTCCGGTAGTTCCTACCGTACATCTATTCTCGATTAATATTGCAGAAACCTGATCTCTTCCCATGACAAGACCGCAGGAAGGACACCGATGTATCCTCACTGACAGGTCTTTCGGGACACTGAAACCGCAAATACATGTCTGAGATGTTCCTGCGGGATTAACGAATTCAACTGTTTTCCCGGCACATTCTGCCTTGGATTTCGTGAATTGCATTAACTGATACCAGCCCGCATCTGAGATGGAT
Source organism: Candidatus Methanoperedentaceae archaeon (assembly GCA_963753595.1). Lineage (GTDB taxonomy): Archaea > Halobacteriota > Methanosarcinia > Methanosarcinales > Methanoperedenaceae > Methanoperedens. The sequence continues at coordinate 7,386 of CAVWCX010000015.1, forward strand.
TTGGCAAGATGATGGTTCTGCACCATGTTCTTTATCTGCAAATCTTCAAACACAATAAGGTCATAAGTATCCACAAGATTTCGTGACAGTTTATGAGCAAAATCCTTTCTCTGACTCCTGATCTTTCGATGGACTTTGGATACTATGATCTTTTGCCTGTTCCTTTTTCCTGATCTTTTCTTTTTCCGGGTTAACCGCTTCTGTTCCTGCGTCAGCTTATCCTCTGATATCCGCAGAAACTTTGGCGGTTTGATCTGTTCCCCATTACTCAGGGTTATCAGGTCGATTAATCCAACGTCTATTCCCATTCTGGCTTTGACTTCAATCGGGACAGGCTCTTGGATTTCACATGAAAACGAAACATACCACTGATCAATATCCTTTTTGATGGTACAGGTCTTGATTATGCCTTCAATCGGTCTATGCTGGATGATCTTGATAGCTCCGATTTTGGACAGGTTAAGCTTTCCGTCTTTGATTGAAAAACCTGATTGGGGATACGTGAAACTGCTATACCTATCCCATCCTTGAAACCGGGGATACCCGAACCCACGAAAGAAATTCTTGAAACTTCTATCGACTCTTTTGATCACATCTTGCAGTACCTGAGAATGTACTTCTTTTTGAAATGGTGTTTTTGTCGCGGTCAAATCAAGTTTCTGCTCATAGTAGTCTATCCATTCAGGATATCCCCACGGAATTACATCGAATGATTTTTTGAGCCGATTAAGTTCTGCCTGTCGTTTTCGCTCTGCAAGTTTTTCATTATAGAGTTTTCTGCATGTGATAAGAGTACTATTCAGTTTAACCTCTTGCTTCTTGTTCGGGTATATCCTGAATTGATACGTTTTCATCAAGCATAGACATTATTTTAAGAATATATATTGCTTATGATAGAGTGGGGTGAAAGTAATAAATACCAAGGGGTACGATTCATCTGCGCCCTCGAAGGGCGCAGGGTTCTCTACCCCTTGACCCCAAAG
>CAVWCX010000016.1:0-15615 GCA_963753595.1 Candidatus Methanoperedentaceae archaeon
AGTTAATTAAGATTTTCAATATAAATAAGTAGCAGCATAATTTTTCAAATATTAATTTTACACGTTATATGGCCCCAAATATCAAAAATATTAGTCAATAAACAATATAAAACTAAAATGAACCATAATAAAACTTATAATAACTGAGAAACTCAAAAAACTTTCATCATATTTAATACTATTAATGCTCATAATCATAAGTATGAAGACGCCTGTTCCAATGGGCAAAATAGACATCTTCAAAAAATGCATAAAAAAATGGAGATAGAGTGATATGTTAGAAACTTCCGAGGAAAGGGTGAAATTATTAAAAGCTGGAATTTCAGCCAGAAGAATAGAACAGCTTTACGTTATTAACAACAATTTTAAAACGGTAAATATTCCGGTTCTTTTTGAGGCTGTTGAAGTTCGGCAGGAAACCGAAGGCAAAGGATTATTTTGTGAATTAACCGCAGAATTCGCGAAAGCTTAACAAAATTTATATGTGCTGGATGCGTTAGCAGTACAGCCTATGAGTGTTAATGTTAATCGTTATAAGTGCGGATATTGTGGAGCTTGTGTGGGAGTATGCCCCGTTGGCGCGCTTGAGCTTGTGGAAACCTGGATAGAAGTGGATAATACCTGCACGAGCTGCGGAGTTTGTGCAAAAATATGTCCGGTTGGGGCGCTGGTGGTAGTAAAATGAGATCCAGGTACGATGTTATTATAGTTGGGGCAGGTCCTGGAGGTTCGATCGCTGCAAAAACATGTGCGAAAGCTGGGCTGGAAGTTCTTCTCATTGAAAAAAGGCAGGAAATAGGGGATCCTGTAAGATGCGCAGAAGGAGTAGGAAAGGAAGGTTTAATGCGGCATATCCAACCTGATAATAGATGGATAGCTGCCGAATTAAAAGGCTCGAAGATCCTTGCACCTGATGGTACAGAGATTAAAATGTCTGAAGAAGCATCAAGCCAGAAAGCGGGTTTTAACCTTGAAAGAAAAGTTTTTGACCGCGTGCTTGCACAGCAGGCAGCCATGGCAGGCGCGGACGTTATGGTAAAAACCAGGGCCACTGGATTATTAAGGAGCGATGGAAGTATTTCAGGCATAAAAGCCATGTATATGGGAGAAGTCACTGAGATCAAAGCTGACATAGTTATTGGAGCTGATGGTGTGGAATCCAAGGTAGGAAGATGGGGAGGAATAGATACATCCTTGAAACCCGTGGATATCAACACATGCACCCAGTTCCTTGTTACAAATATTGATGCGGGTGAATACAACAAATTTTACATGGGAGAAAAATATGCACCTGGCGGATATTTGTGGTTATTTCCTAAAGGAGAACATATGGCAAATGTAGGCCTGGGTATCCTTGGGAGCAAATGCGGTAGTATAAGGCCGGTTTCATTACTCCATAAATTCATGGAAACTTATATGCCCCAGGGTAAGATCATTGAAATGGTAGTGGGAGGCGTTCCCGTAAGCGGACCAATAAAACAAACAGTGGCTGATGGTCTTATTCTTGTGGGGGATGCGGCCAGGCAGTCCGATCCCCTGACAGGCGGAGGTATCATCAATGCAATGGATGCAGGGAAAATCGCAGGGGAAGTGTGTATCAAGGCAAAAGAAAAGGGAGATTATTCGGTTAAGATATTGAAAGAATATGAAGACAGGTGGCGTGCCACTATAGGGAAAGAATTGAGCAAATCCCTGATGGTAAAAAATCTTCTTATAAAGGTGTCAGATGAGCAGTTAAACCAGCTGGCTCATTCCCTGTCCGGGATAGATACCAGTAAAATGGCTTTGCCAAAAGTCCTGCCAATTTTATTTAAGAAAAATCCCAAGATATTGTGGGAATTAAGAAGCCTGTTCATATAAATCCTGAGTTCCCGCGGTTGGCACATAAATGCCGTCTGTACTCGTTATCCCAAATTTTGCAAGTGACCAAATCAGGCACAGCACACTATCTGAAACGAGCTCCGGTAGCGTGAGTTCGTATTTGTTCGTTGTTTTTTTCATGTTCATTTAGGAACCACAGTAAATAGCCGACTCTGCGGTGAATAAAATCAAACACCGCAAAGCGCGCTAAGAACGCAAAGCATTCATGAAATTAGTATTTAAAATTAGGTTCTTGATTATGATTTTCAAAACCTGAAAAATAGTAGAAACCGCAGAACAAAAGTCCTGCAGTATTTGAATTATTCTTTTCCGAAGAAGCTTCTCATCATCGGGTGCATTTCCATCATCTGCTGGCTTGCAATATCTTCATACAACCTGTACATGATACTTACAGTCAGCAACAGGCCTGTTCCGCCTGCACCGCCAAGCGTACCCAGAAGACTTGCAATCAGTGTAAGGATACCAATAAATGCCCCGCCGATCACTGTTACTTTGGGAATATATCGCTGCATTACACGTTCCATTGTTCCGCTGCTTCTGCGGTAACCCGGGATCTGCATTCCTGAGTTCTGGATCTTTTCCGCAACCTGCTTTGCACCCATACCTGTTGTCTCGACCCAGAAGAGGGCAAAGATTATGCCTCCAATTATGAGCATAGACGCATCTGTGAAAACATGCAGGAATATCTTCCATAAAGCAGGCTCTGCAACACCAAGACTCGTGAATCTTGGCCCAACAAGAGTGGGTATCCAGTCACTTGGCCCGTTTATGGGTGAGAGATAATACATAAGACCGCCAACAGCTGTTCCTTGTTTGTAAGTTCCAAGTATCGTTATATTTTTGCTTGAAAGGATCAAGCCTACCATCTGGATATTTGCCTGGAGCGCCCTTACAAGGATCATAGGCAGAACGCTGGCGTAGATAAGTTTTACCGGGAACCGTCCGCGTGCGCCTCTTACAGCAGCATGAGCAAGGGGTATCTCGATACGTGTGCTTTCTACATAAACGACCATCAGATAGATAGCTATTGTACTTAACAGCGCAAGTATTCCTGCATTATAGAGGAAGAGAACCTTGTTTGTCAGTATGTAATTCATATCTATCCCGGAATTAGGCCCGGCCATGTATATCCATTTTGGAATGATACCGATCGGAACTATTCCTGTTTCATCGGTTTTCCAGTTGAACAGGCCCTGCACTATCTGCTGCGATACACCGGCGATAATGAACATCCCAACACCTGAGCCTATTCCCCACTTGGAGACTATTTCATCCATGTAGAGGATCAAAATGCCACCCATGCATACCTGAAGGAATAGCAATAACGTTATATAGCTCACGGGAACGCCAAGCGTCGCTGCAAGTCCGGCATCTGCTTTCATATATCCACCAAGGATCTGCGGCAGGGCTTCAAGAACTACCATTACAAAAACAAGAAGTTTTTGCAAACCCTGGAATATCGCCTGTTGATGTGGATTAGTAAGATCCATTTTTATGACATTTGCCCCCACAAGCAATTGCAGCACTATTGAAGCCGTTACTATCGGACCTATTCCCAGGACCATCAGTGAACCGGAAGCTCCGGCGAAGAATGCCCTGTAAAGTTCGAACAGGTCGATCGAGCTTTTATCCAGCCCGAATAGCGGGATATTGGCCAAAACGAAATACAGGACAAGAATTCCTAATGTCCATCCAAGTTTTTTCTTAAAATGCACATGACCTTCCGGCCGTTTAACTGCAGGAAGGCGGTTCAATAGGGGTGCAAGACTTTCAAATGCCATATTTTTTTACTCTTGTTTTGTCGATTCTGGTTTTTCTAACGGGGAAATTATCTGCCCTTTAGCTTCTTCAATCTTCTGCTTTGCGACAGACGAAAATTCGGAAGCGGTCACAAATAATGATTTGGTTACTTTTCCGCTGCCAAGTACTTTTTCTATACCGATATTGCCAAGGTCAATGTGGAATGCATTTCCTTTCTTTTCTGCAAATCCATCTATTACCAATTGCTCAATAGCCTCATCGATCTCTCCGATATTTACTATGGACAAATCTGAGGTCACAGACTGTGGGCGTTTGAACCCGTGTTTACCAAAAAGCAAGCCGCGCTGCATTGAGCGGACAAAATGATGCTTGCATGTTCCGGCATTTCCGCGTCCACCCCGGCTGCCTCCGCCTCTTCTATTCTTATGCGTGCCTCCGCCACATGTCCTTGACCCTCTGAATTTCTTGGTTTTTTGTTTGCTCATGATAATTACCTCATTTTAGTTAACAGGGCATTGATCTGGGTTCCATGGAATCCTAAATCTCCTCCTTCCTGGAAGGTTCTTTTGGTACCCTTCAGGCCTTTTCTTGCCGGATGCATCCTGAAAACAGGTTTCATTTTAGGAATATCAGAGATAGATATGCTTCCTTCGCATATGGCTTTTGCCAGTTCCTTGAAGGATTTGAATTTTGTGTTCTTACTCAGGTATTCCTCAGTAAGGTCATCCCCGCCTTCGAGCTTGCCTCTATTCTCAAGCATTTCTTCAAGTGTTTCCGGGGTTATGACTCCCCATGCAACGTAATCTTTTGCTTTATGGATCATTCCATGATAGGTGGGTGTCTCAGGGACTACCACACAGTGATTTACCCTGTCAAGGCGCAGCATTCTTAATGTATCCCTGATATCCTGTCTGGTTTTTACTTCTCCGCGAAGTTTTACTATAGCGTACATTTTTTCACACCTTCATAGTTGTTGTTTTTATTAGTGCGTTAAAAGTTGCTTTTGCGAAATTAAGGGTTGTTCTCGTCTCACCGCTTACTTTGGTCCAGACGTCTTTTATTCCTGCAATTTCAAGCACTTTTTTAGCTGTCCCGCCGGAAGCAATTCCAAGTCCTCTGGGGGCAGGCAATAACCTGACTTCCACGCTTCCGGTTTTACCCTTTACTTCAAAAGGTACTGTATGGCCAAGTCCGCAGCCGCATTCCCATGAACCGCATCCACGTTTAATGCCGATTACATTCATCTTGGCAGTGTCTATCGCTTTTCGGATGGCTATTCCAACCTGGACGTCTTTTCCTTCTCCGATACCAATAAAACCATCACCGTTACCAACAATAACTGTTGCTCTGAATTTTACTCTTCTTCCCGAGTCTGTCATTCTTTGAACCATATTGATATCAAGAACCTCATCCCTGATCTCAGGCAGCAATGCATCCACAATCTGGGACTCTCTTATCGGTAATCCCGATGCAAGGGCTTCACTCATTGTTGTAACCTGTCCCTCCTTGACCAGTCTACCCAGTCTTGTCTGAGGGAACCATTCCTCTTTCTGTTGTTCAAATCCTTTGTCTCTCATTTTATTCACCTGAATTCGCCCTCAATCTTTTGTTTAACGGCCTGGAATTGTTCTGCAATATTGGTTTTCCTGAATTTATCAATATGCTTGCCCATGATCCTGTCTTGCGACGGGAATATTGCCGGGTCATGTGGTATTTCAAGACCTGCATCTACCGCACCTTTTAATGCGGCAAACAGAAGTCCGCCCTTGGTAGCATGATATAATCCCAGGTCAGTTATTGCCTCTGTCTGCCCTTTTTTCTTTGCCCGGTATCCAAGCAATAATCCTGCCAGATACGCTGACGTGATATTTCCAGTCGGGGCAGTATAGCCATATTTTTTTAAATCCTGTGTATTGGCACAGACGAGTGTTGCATCTCCTGCTGGTTGAGGTACTATTATCTGTACCTGTGTATTTTTCAGGCTTTTCCTGATTACAAGCCTGGGCTTTCTTGATATCAACAATTGCTTTCTTGTGCGATAATCAGTTTTGCCCATCCTGACCCGTCTGAATTTTACTCTGTATCGTGATCCTGTCGCCATATTCAAGCCTCCTTGGCTTTAAGCTGTTCCACATGGGCAATAAGATGTGCCCTGCTTCTGTATTCTCCGCCTTTGGCTTTGCGGTATAATTTCCTGTAAGTTGAGACTTCAATGGTCTTGTTCTCTTTCATTTCCTTAAGTTGACTTCGCAATGCACGGATCTTTTTCATCCATTGTTCTTTCTTCGGGTTCCTTGCGCCTTTTGCACCCGATCTTGAGCCATGCCCCTTCCGATGTCCGTATGCACGCGTCTCGGCAACTTTTCGGGCTCTTCCGCGGCTTACTCCCTGGATATTTCTTTTTCCGATCTTCTTTTCGGTGATCAATTTACGGATATCTTCCCGCGTAAGAGCTGTTGCTATGTCCTTATAGGATTCTGGATTCATCCATACGCGGTTGACACCAATATCCATAACTTCTGCCGCAAGTCTTCTCTGATTTGCAAGATCTGTCATTTTAATCTACCTTCCTTGTGGGGTTCAGGATCTTCAATCCTAATTCTGCAGCTTTTTTCTCAATGATACTGCGCTTTCTTGCTCCAACTGTTCTGCCTATTCTGCCAGCCTGACTCTCGGTCTTAAGAGATTCAACTTCTTTGATGTTATTTACAATGATCTCTTCGAACCCGGATGGATGGAGCCCGCGAACTGCAGCCGGACTTCCGTATCCTGCTTCTACAAGAGGACATTTTCCATGCTTTGCATACCTCGTCTTATTATGTATGCCGTCCGGTTTTCTCCAATAGTCTGCAAGCTTCTTCTTTTTATGGGAATCTGTCTGCTTGAATGTTGGTTTCTTACTTTTCTGTTTTTTCCTTACATTAAGAAGTCTTTTTATTTCTGTATTGAGTGTGATAGTGATAGGTGATGCTTCGATTTTTTCAGAAGTCTTCTCCTCTTCTATCTTTTCTTCTTCGATCACCATCTCGTCGGCAGAAGCTTTGATCTTCTGGGCCAGTTTTTCACCGATTCCTTTGATGCCGGCAATCTCTTCTTCGCTTGCATTTTTCACCGATTCTATTGTCTCGAATCCTGCATCATAAAGTATTTTCGCTTTAGCCTTGCCAACACCCTCGATAGTTGTAAGCTGTTTTATCGCTTCATTTTCCATTATTTTCACCGTCCTGACTGTTCAACGAGGTAAACCCCGTCCTGGAACACCCTTGGATCAAATCTCTTGATCTTTGTAGCTGTGCGGATATTGGCTGCTGTCTGCCCTACATCTTCCTTATTTATTCCATTAAGAATGACCTGGTCACCTTTTATTGTAACCTTGGTATTACCCTGGATATTGGCTTTTCTTGCCTTCTTTTCACCCAGGAAATTAGCAATTATTACCTTGTTCCCTTCGGTCTTTATCTGGATAGGGAAATGTGAATAAACGACTTTCATCGTATATTCGTATCCCTTGGTTACGCCTGTGATCATATTTTTTAAGTGTGACTCATAGGTACCAAGGATCGCGAGCTGTTCTCTTCGTGGAATGTTCGTCTCCACAATGACTTCGGAATCAGATTTTTTTATGGCAACTCCCGGATACCAGAGTTTTCTCTGGAGCTGACCCTGCGGGCCTGATATCGATATGTTGATGTTATCGATGTTTATATTGACTCCCTGCGGGATCTCTATAGTTCTTTTTGTTTCCATACTATCACCTAATAAACAAAAGCGAGTAGCTCTCCGCCAATACCATTATCCTGGGCTTCACTGTGGGTCATAACACCCTCAGGAGTCGTCAGGATAATAGAGCCGAAGCCCTTTGCTGGTAAATACCGCTTTTCCCATTTCTCAAAGTCGGTATTCTTCACGGCGTGACGCGGTCTGATTACTCCGCATTTATTGATTTTTCCTTTAAGCTGTACCTTGAAATTGCCCGATTTCCCATCATCGATGAATTCGAAATCGCCGATATAAGCTTTATCCTTCATGACTTTAAGCACGTTCCCTATTAGTTTTGAAGCGGGCTTGATAGTGCAATCTGGTTTGCCTATTATTTCTGCATTTTTTATTGTTGATAACGCATCTGCAAGTGGATCTAATAACATTAAAATCACCTATGTATATTTCTCAAAGCCCATCTGGTATGCTGTGTCCCTGAAGCACTGCCTGCAGAGGTATAATCCATATTTCCGGACTAGCCCCTGTTTCCTGCCGCAGCGTTTGCAGGCATTGGCACCAGCTCCAAATTTTTTATTACTTCGTTCCATTTAAATTACCTCCACACCGTACTTTTCTTTAACAAAAGAAATTACGTCGTCTTTATTTAATTTGTGGTCATTGGATACTTTATGTTTCTCTATTTTTCTTGATTTTATCCTGAATCCCGCTCTTTTCAGGGCCACGTTGATATCCATTCCGTAGATACCAATTGAGGGATCGTATTTCATTCCCGGGAAATCAGTATGTTCCTCAATCCCGAAAGAAAAATTCCCATTTTCATCGAATTGTGTTGCACTTATCTTATTTTCAATGATCTTCAATGCGGTTTTAAGGAACTCCTGGGCATGGTTACCCCTTAAGGTCACCTTGCAGCCGATCGGTTCATTTTTCTTGATTGAAAAATTCGGCAACGTTTTCTTTGCCATTGACCTGACGGGTTTTTGCTTGACGATAGTCCCAAGCAATTTTTCTGCATTGGTCAATCGCTCGCCTGATTCTCCTGTACACATATGTACAGTCACTTTATCAATTGAAGGTGTTCTCATCTGATTCATTTATACCACCTTGATCTGGGGTGTTGTTTCACCTATTACATATACATAATCTTCAATTGTATCAAATTCACTTTCATTGGATATGGATACCATGTTCGTTCCTGATCCTCTGACTTTTCGGATCTGCTTGATCTTCCCGATTTCGCCCGAATGTTCGCCGCCGACGATCATTGCAAGATTACCCTGTTTATAGGGTATGTGTTTTACGATCTTGTGGTTATTATCAAGAATTACAGTATCAAAAGTCTTGTAATCATTGGATGCAAGAACATTAGTACCGTCATGAAGGTTAAGCTGCACAGCTCCTTTTCTAACAATTGTTTTATTGTTTATCCTGCATAGCTTTCCAGCATTCGCATCTTCTTTGAACAGTTTGAACCTGTTCTTTGAATCAAAAAGAACGCGATAATATTCATTAGTAGCTGGTAATGATATTATATCGAAAAGACCGACCATGTGTTTATAGTCCGTTCTTACCACACCGTCTATGCAAATGTTCTTTTCATTAATTATCCTTTTAGCTTCCCTGGCATTGTTTGCGATCTTAAGGATGTCACGTACTACCACTAGAAGTGGAATACCTGTTTCGGTTGAGTGGGCTCCCGGATTAGCTCCAACTACCCAGTGAAATGTTTTTCTGGTAATAGGCCATGATACGGGCGCTGATACTCTTTTCTGATGTGTTGCCATTTAATCACCCAAGCGTTTTTCATCTTTTGTTTCTATTTTCGTTATCATTACGTTCGAAGGTTGCACAGGTCTTGGCACTTCTGTGCCATCAGATTTTGTAACACTTACACCATCAACGGTAATTGTCATACTTGTAAGATTAACTACTGATACCTTTCCTTCTTTGCCTTTATGGTCTCCGCGCATTACTTTGACAGTATCTCCTGCACGAATGGGAATACTTTTGATTTTATGTTTTTCCCGGAGTTCAGGACTTAATATCGCACCCATAAATTTATGTCTGATATGGAGAGGCGCCTGATACCTGGATTTCCTTTGTTTTCTTGGTTGTGTTGATACCATTTTTCTCACCTACACTATTATCGAAGCTGCGGATGAAATTTTAGAATAGCGTTCCGCTGCTTCCCTGGCTACAGGTCCTTTTATTTCCGTACCCTTGGGCACGCCTTCATCATCTACGATCACTACTGCATTATCTTCAAAAGAAACCCTCATTCCATCGGGGCGCCTGAATTCTTTTTTCTGGCGTATTATAACAGCTTTGAACATCTGTTTCCTTGTTTCCGGGGTTCCTTTTTTTACACTTACGATAAGAGTATCTCCAACACCGCCGCGAGGATATCTGTTCCTGACACCGCGATATTTCAATACCGATATGACTTCTACAATTCTTGCACCTGTATTATCAGCAACTTCCATTCGAGCCGCTGTGTTTATGGCGCGGGGTATTTTTGCCTTCATCCCTCTCATTTTTGCACCTCTATTATTACATAGGATTTTGTCTTACTCAAAGGGCGGCATTCAGCAATCGTTACTTTTGCCCCTTCTTCTGCATTCATGCAGGGAGGGTTATGAGCATGTACTTTGGTTTTTCTTTTCTCGTATCGCTCATATTTTGTGTTCTTTTTCACATATGTTCTCTGCACGACCACTGTTTTATCCATTTTGTCGCTTACAACTACTCCACTTAATACCTGCCCTCTGACCGGCAGGTTTCCATGAAATGGACAATTTGGGTCTATGCATTCTTTTGTTGGCGGTTGAACATCCAACCCAATATCACGTGTCATTATTATACCTCTTTTATTTCCTGAATTTCTTCTTGAATTTTGTCTGGATTCTGTTTTCGGGTTGCGAGAGCAATAATCTTCCGTCGACTTTTAGTGTTAAAGGCAAGTAACGTTTGCCGTCAACTGACGGAATTGTGAATATAAAAGATGAACAGGATTTTGGAATGTTTTTTTCCTGGACATCAGTTTCTATGGTCAATAAATTCTTTGTTTCATTAACTATTCTTCCCTCAATTCCGATGAGGGATCATGTTCGTGCTGTCCACTACTGTTGTATCAAGACCTATGAGTTCATGGTGTATGATATTGTGTGGGGTCAGCTTCATTATTTATTTTTCTCCGTCTGGATCGTTTTGATCCTTGCTATCGTTCTTTTTAGTTCTTTCATCTTTCCCGGACTTTCAGGAGCGCCGCCTGCTGAAGCAATAGCGCGTTCCCTGATCAGCTCCATTAATATTTTGTCCAGTTCCTCTTGCCTCTCATCATTATTCATTTTCCGTATTTCATCACTTCTCAATATTGCCATGACTACTCCTCCGTCTTATGAGTGCGTGATGCCGGATGCCAGTAATCATATTCAGCATGTTTATGTTCTAAAACATCGCCATGCATCCTTTCTTCGATATTACCGGTATGGATTTCTTCAGAAACTGTTTCCTTTTTTGTTTCAGATTCTGGTTTTACATTATCTGGTTTTGGCGCAACAGGTGCAGCCTTTACGAGTTCTTTGATACCTTCCGGTTTCTTTCCCGCAACTGCAGCTTCCTGTGGTGCTGTAATCTCTATGAGCTTGAACCTGCCAGGGAGTTTAACGCTTGGCCGGATCAACCGTACACGGCATCCGATAACTCCAAGTTTCTTTATCGCAATGGCAAAGCCCTTATCAACCAGTTCCATTGCAGGGTTACCTGCATGGAGCATATTACCAGCAACGAATTTTTCAGTTCTCTTCCTGGGGCCTGTCAATTTGCCGGCAATATCAATTTCGCATCCTAAAGCTCCGGATTCCATTATTCTTCTCAGCATATTATGGCCGGCTTTCCTGAAGTAGAGACCGCGTTCGATTGCTCCTGCTAATCTTGATGCCATCATCTGGGCGTTCAGTTCAGGGATTTTTACTTCCTGGACATCTATTTGCGGATTATCAACACGGAAAACCGTTTCAAGGTCATGTGTAAGCTTGTGTATTGTCCTTCCGCCTTTTCCGATTATCATTCCAGGCTTTTCAGCAAAAATTGTCACCTGGGTGCCCATTGGGGTCCTGTTGATATTCATGCCTCCATAACCTGCTCTTTCCAATTGTTTTGAAAAGTATTCTGCCATCTGGGTTTTGTCAAACCCGTTCTTGACGAATTTTTTTTCAACGCCCATTATTGCACCTCTGCTATCATTTCTACTGTAACTGTTTCCTGTCTTTTGGGCGTAGCTCTTCCCTGTGCTCTTGGGAACTGACCCATATAAGTATGGCCCTTCTTTGTTTCTACATGAACAATCCTCATGGATTCCGGATCAAGGCCTTTGTAGGTGGCATTACTTTGTGCATTTTTTATAATACATAAGAATTCCTTGGCAGCTTTCTGCGGGTATCTGCCACTACACATTCCTTTCCTGTGGGGGATATTCCGTGTGAATCTTTTATAAGGTACAGCCTGTTTCAATACAGCTACATTTTCAAGAAATTTCTGCGCAATATCGAGTTTCATGCCTTTGATCGCTGTTGCGATCTCATGTGCCTGTTTTCTTGAAATATGAAGTTCCTTTCCCATAGCCTTAGATGTTTTTTCAGGCGCGGGTTCAATAGAGAAATTTAATTTCATGTAAATCACTTCAATGGAACGAATTTGCTTGATTTTGTTGCACCGATACCTGCTGCGCCGTGAGAAACTTTCTTTCGGGTAAGCACAAATTCACCGAAATAATGACCCATCATCTCAGGGATAATATCGATAGGCACGAACTCTTTGCCGCTATGGATCGCGATTTTCAAGCCAACCATTTCAGGAAGGACTATCATGTCCCTCAAGTGCGTCCTGATATTCTGGTCTTTTATTTTGACTTTATGCAGTAATTTTTTATGATCCTCTGAAAATCCGCGCTGCATAGTGCGGCGTTGTCTTGAGGGAACAAGCAGTGCAAACTCATCATGACTTAATTTTTTGAGATCCTCTACGGATTTCCCTCTGAATGTGAATTCACCCTTTCTCTTTGGTATTTTCGATGATTCTTTTCTTGCCATTTAACTCACCTCTTTCCTGTCCTTCTTGCGGCAATAGAGCCGACTTTTCTTCCGGGCGGCGTGCCCCTTGCTACGGTCTTTGGTCTTCCAGGGTGCTGGCGTCCTCCGCCTCCGAACGGATGGTCAACGACATTCATTGCTACACCCCTGCTTCTTGGCCATTTGCGTGCCCTTACTTTCATCCTGTAGAATTTCTTTCCTGCCTTGACGAACGGCTTCTCGGTACGTCCGCTTCCTGCGACGACCCCGATGGTTGCCCTGCATTTCGGATTAAGCCATTTCATCTCTCCACTTGGTAATTGCACTACGGTCTTGCCCACATCATGCGCAACAAGGATCCCGTACATGCCTGAGGCGCGGGCGAATTTCCCACCGTCGCCAGGCTGTGACTCTACATTACAGATAGGTATTCCTTCAGGGATTTCTGCCAGTACCAGGGTATTTCCCGGTTCCACCGGAGCTGAAATGCCGCACTGTATTGTCTGGTTGACTTCTGTGCCTTCAGGGATAAGCATCAGGCGTTCCTGCCCGTTGTCGAATGATATGCGGGCAATAGGAGCCGAGCGTGCTGTATCATGTATTATTTCAAGCACTTTTCCAGTTACGATTCCTTCTTCCACTTTCAAATGCATTAGATTCGCTTTGAATTTATGAGACGGTGCTGTATATGTAGGAGAACCTTTTCCCCTACTCTGACCCATTACTCTTTTTCCCATTTTCTCACCTTAGAATATTCCTAGCCTTGAAGCAAGTTCTGTCGCAGTGTTTGGGTCCGCGAAACTCACAATGGCTTTCTTTTTTCCTTTTGAGGTCATCATCATATTGACGCTTGCCACTTTTACTTTAAAAAGTGTCTCAATTTCTCTTTTCACATTGGTTCTACTGTCATTGGTATCAACGATGAACTGGAGAACATTGTTATTTTCAGCCATCAGCGTTGCTTTTTCTGTGACATAAGGATGCTGTATCATTGCATTTTCTCCTCGAGTTTTGATATTGCTGACTCGGTATATATTGTCAGGCGTCCTGCATGCGTTCCAGGAGCCAGTAATTCTGCATTGAGCTGATCATAATTTACTACATCAACACCTGCAAGATTGCGTGCAGCCTTGACTACACCTTTGTCTTCAGCGGTGACGATAAGAATACTTTTTGGCTGTTTATATCGCCTGCCTCTGAGCTTGCCTTTGCCTGCGCGTACTCTGGTGTGTTTTGCTCTAATGATATCATCGTACAAATTGGCTGCCTCAAGGAATGATTTTACATCCTTTGTTCTTGTCAGGGCGCTAAGTTCATCAGCAACGACAAAAGGCAATGATGCAGAGAACTGATGTCCTCTCTTTTTGACAAGTTCAAGATTTCCGGTCGCAGCAACCGCTGATCTTATAGCTTTCTTTCGCTCCTTGTCGTTTATCTTTTCAGTCCTGTCAGTTTCAGGCTTGGGAGGATGTGCCTCTCGGCCTTTAACAGCCTGTGGGATCCTTGCTGCCTTGCTGCCATTCATAAGTCTGGCGACACGTGATACGCCTCTGCCTGGTCCCCACCCTTCAGCTGATGTCCTCATTCCCGCATACATATGCGGCCCATAAGGCTGCATGCGATTCGCCTGAGCTGCCAAGTACTGCTTTCTTAATTAGGTCGGGTCTGTACGGCTCATCGAACAGTGTTGAAGTAATTTTTTTCGTAGATTTTCCAGATAAATCAATTATATTCAAATCCATGGGATCACCCCTGTTTTGACTCAAGGCTTATATACGTTATTTCAGGTGCCTGGCCCTTTGATTGTTTCTTTGGTCTGATAGCGGGTCGCATGCGGACTAATCTCTTGACCGGTCCTGGTACGCTTCCCTTTATAATAACATAATCATTTCTGACAATACCGTAATTTACGAATCCGCCTTCCGGGGTAACGTTCTTTCCCATCTTTACCCATCTGCATGATCCTCTTGTTAAATTCGGTTCTCTGGTGGTATCCTGTTTGTCCCAGTTGTGGAACTCTCCAGCTTACATGTGATGGATGCCACGCTCCGAGCGTACCGATCTCCCTTACACTTCCTGCTCTAGAATGTTTGGCTTTTCTGGAGCTGGATACCCCAGCGTTTTACCGGCCCCTGTACTCCTTTTCCGATTGTTATACCAACAAGATCTATAACATCACCATTATTGAATACATCGTTGATATTGATATTTTTCCCGAGAAGACCTTTTGCATACTGGAAACGTGCCATTATATCAGTCCCACCGATACTGTTCTCCATGATCTCCGGTTTTTTCTTGGGAATTCCTGTTACTTTGTCGGGCATTGTGTACATTACTACCCTCAAATCCTTTGCTACACCGTCTTTGATAAGCTGCTCGATCTTTGCAATAGCTGCTGGCAAGTCATTTTTCTTTGGCATCGTCATTGCCCTGTTGAGTTCTTTATCAAGCTCGGTCGTCCAGGCTTCTGCGATCGCAGAAGCGCCATAAGTGCTACTATTATATAGCCTGATAGCTGCTACTTTCATTGCAGGAACTTCCATAATTGTTACCGGTACTGAAATCTCCATCCCGTTCGTTAAACTGTTTGGGATCTCATCTCTCATTATGAGATGTGTCATACCGGCTTTGTACCCTGCAAATCCTAAAAGCTTTGGCTCTTTTTGTACAGGCCATGCTCTCACACGAGGTACTTCGCTTCTTGCTCTAACGCGCGGACTGAATCCAATAGAACCGCGTCTTGGTCTGTGCGGATGTGACATTTTTTCCTCCTTTTCGATAATATATAAATTAATACGTGGGAATATTTTTACGGCAAGTGCAAACCCTTTCAGGTTATTGCAAATATGTCTTCACAAATAGATTTTGACTTACACGCATTTTACAGGCATACGATAACCGCATTGGCCTTTTGCAATTCATCAAATCCGACTTTGATCGACTTCAACTTGCGTAATCTATACGCATCGTACTTTACGCCTTAAATGAATAAGAAGTATATAATGTTTTGGTGATTAAACAGGAAAAATAACGCTGTACTTCAGGCAAATATTCCCTATTCGCAGGGCTTGAGATAAAGCTTTTTATACCTTTTAGACTATCTACAAACTACTTGCACCGATGGTCTAGTGGCTATGACTTTAGCCTTCCAAGCTAATAACTCGGGTTCAAATCCCGATCGGTG
>CAVWCX010000017.1:0-11804 GCA_963753595.1 Candidatus Methanoperedentaceae archaeon
CACTTCTTTTATAAAAAGCACAAAAACAAGAAAGATACTATATCTTAGTTTATAGGATGTTCTTGAAAAACAAGCAAAAAAACACCTTTATTTTATAACGCGGCTGTTTTTCCTTCTTATCTGCTTTTTTATTTACCAATAAAAAATGAGTTTTTTAATGTCCATACCCTTCATACCCATGTTCATAAACTATTATCATTATGATACGCATAAGATTTGGGCTTGCACTATTCGTAATGATTATTTTAACCGGGCAGGCAATGGCTGCCGATGTAAAAGTATTTCCTCCAGTTTATTTAGCGAATGAGGGAGGAACTTTTGATTTGAATGTAACAATAGACCCGCAGGGAGCAGCAATTGCAGGTGCGCAATTAAATATCGGGTTTGACCAGACAAAGATCAGAATAAATAAAATTACTGAAGGGAACTTATTCAAACAGAATGGAGCAGGCACTTTTTTTGCAAACGGCATTATAAATAATTCAACAGGTACCGTGATAAATATTTTTAGTGTAGTAATTGGCAGGACGAATGTATCAAATCCTGGCACATTCATTATTATAAATGCTACAGTCATCGGTTCATCAGATACATCCGAGATAAATCTTTCAAACGTCAAGATCAGCAATTCTGACGCCCGGCCTGTACCTCTGGTAGTATATAATGGAAGTATGACCATTAACGGCCTGCCAGTACTTTCCCAGATCGGCGATAAGAAGATTTTTGAAGGCCAGGCTCTTAATTTCACTATATCTGCAACCGATAATGATTCAGACACCCTTGCATATTCAGCTTCAAACCTGCCGACCGGGGCAACTTTTGACCCCGCCTCACAAACTTTCACCTTGATACCTGATTTCACACGATCCGGCATTTATCCCGATGTACATTTCGAAGTTTCAGATGGAACATTTATGGATTTTGAAAATATCACAATAACAGTGAATAAGCGTTCAAATATTATTGTAACGCCATCAAGCAAGATAGTGAACACCGGGCAGACATTCAGCCTTAACATATCGATTGACCCAATGGGTAATCCGATCGCAGGGGCAGAGCTTTCTCTCATATATGACGGATCGCTCCTTAACGTGAATAACATCACAGAGGGAACTCTTTTCAAACAAAACGGATCAAGCACGATCTTAAGCGATGCAATAGAGAATTTTTCAGGAAAAGTAAACAATATTTATGGATCGAACCCTGATCCTTATAATGTTACAAATGAGGGGACGTTCATTATTATCAATATGACCGCCATAGGCATATCTGGAACCTCTTATTTTAATCTTTCCAATGTGAAAATCTCTGGCCCGGATGGGGCTGGAATTCCTTTTAATGTGACTAATGGAAGTGTAACAATCAATCTCATTAACGGTAGAGTAATTGACAGCGTCACTAAAACGGGTATTGAAGGGGTGAAGGTATTCAGCGATGAAAGCAACTCAACAACGACTGATGCATCAGGGTTCTATTCATTGTCCGTTATTTCTGAAACTAATATTACTGCGACATTTGACCCCACATATTATACGAATAGTACGGGGATCTCAACACTATTGAGCCCTGCCGGGGTACAGGATATCTGGCTTGTTAAGAAGCCGACAGGAAATATTACAGGCTCGGTAATGAATATTTAAACCTTAACTATTAGTAGGTGTTTAAATGTTGATAAAATGTCACAAAAAGCAGACATGCGCCCAAAGTGGATAGGTTTTTTTTTGAGCGCACACCCGGTGTTCACCAATACATGCTCATGTAAATATTTTTCTATTTTATCCATGTAGCTTCAAAATATAATAATTCAAATTATCATAATTTAATTTATGTTAATCGGAAGTTTTATTATATCCTGCATCAATTATCAACTATGGCTTATCAATTTGTTGACCGAAAAAAAGAAATGTCCTTCCTCAACGAAAAATACTCATCCGGGTCAGCTGAACTGATAATCATATACGGCAGAAGACGTGTGGGTAAGACCGAACTGATAAAACAATCATTATCCAGAAGCCCTTTAAGGTCCCTGTACTTGCTTGGAGAGCTTCAGAAGGAGAACCAGCTGTCGTCCATATATTCAAACATTGCCGGACTTTCGCTTGATGATGATTTTCTTAAAAACAGCCCTTTGAATAAATGGCAGGCGTTCTTTGACTACCTCACAAGATATATCGATAAAAATGGGATGGTGCTTGTTTTTGACGAGCTTCCTTATATCCATAAGACAAATCCGAATTTTATCTCAATACTCCAGTTTTTCTGGGATGAAAAATGGAAGAACATGAACCTCAAACTTATCCTATGCGGTTCAAGCATTTCCATGATGCAAAAAATAGCTCTTTCATATTCAAGTCCCATATATGGCAGGCGCACTGGACAGATCGACCTTCAACCTCTTACGTATCTTGATTTCAGAACCCTGTTCAATGAATGGGATGAAGAGGATATCATGGGGGCATATGCTGTATTGGGCGGCATTCCACGCTATTGCGAAGAATTTGACAAAAAGAAAAACCTGTACGGAAACATAGGTAAGGCTTTTCTTGACAGGGATGCTTTCCTATATAAAGAAGCAAAGTTCCTGCTTATGGAAGAACTGCAGGATTTTGCCAATTATTTTTCTATTCTCAAGGCCATAGCTTTCGGAAAAAATACTTTCAATGAAATATCTAATTTTTCTGGTGTATCCACGAATAAACTCTTCGTTTACATCTCGAAATTGATAGAATTAAATATCGTCAGGAGAGACATACCTGTGACATTGTCAAAAGAAAAATCCACACGTGTTGGCAATTATGTCCTTAAGGATTATTTTTTCAGGTTCTGGTTCAGGTATATTTATCCGAACTCGTCCCTTATCGAGATTGGAAAACCTGAAATTGTACTTGATATCATAAAAAAGGATTTCAATAAATACCTGGATTCGATCTTTGAGGATATTTCAACCGAGCTTCTCCGGAATTTGTCCTTAAATGGAAAATTGCCGCTTTTCACGAAATGGGGTAAGTGGTGGCGCATGGATTATGAAATAGATATAGTTGCCACGAATGATGCAACTGGAGACATCCTGTTCTGTGAATGTAACTGGGAGGATAAAGAGACAGATAAGTCTGTTCTTGAAGAACTGCTGGAAAAGTCTGAAAAAGTAGAATGGGGCGATGAGAAACGAATTAACCATTATGTTGTGGTGTCAAGGAAAGGGTTCACTGAAGAGGTGAAAGGGTTTGCTGAAAAAAACAAAATCCTGACCTATGATTTCAAACAATTATCTAGAAAAGCCATTCTGGAATGAAACGGAGAATTTATATCCATTTCTTTTTTCTAAAATAAACCAGCATTGAAATTCCCACAGAGATCATTACAACCCATATAGCAGGATAACCCAGGCGCCACCTGAGTTCAGGCATAAATTCAAAATTCATCCCGTAAACACCTGCTATAAAAGTCAGGGGGATAAATATTGTCGCGATTATTGTCAAAACCTTCATGATCTCATTCATTTTATTGCTGATGCTTGAAAGATAGACATCAAGCATACCCGATAGCACATCCCTGTAGGTCTCTACAGTATCGATTACCTGTATCGTATGGTCATAAACGTCCTTAAGATATATCCGTGTGGGTTCCCGGATCAATGGAGATTCGGATCGCTCAAGGGCACTGAGAACATCTCTTAAAGGCCACACCGATTTACGTAGAGAGATCATCTTTCGTTTTAAAGAATGAATTCCATGTAATGTTTCCGGTTTTGGATCGGTTATCATTGTTTCTTCAACATCTTCGATATTCTCCCCGAGTTTTTCAAGAATTGAGAAATAGCTGTCAACTATGGAATCCATCAGGCTGTAAGAAAGATAATCTGCCCCCATCTTCCTGACACGGCCTTTACCTGTCCTTATCCTTTCTCTTATAGGATCGAAAATATCGCCTTCTTTTTCCTGGAACGAAATTACAAAATTATGCCCAAAAATTATACTGATCTGCTCTGAGGTTATTTCTTTTATTTTTTCATCATAGTAAAGCATTTTCAAGACAATGTAGATATGGGTCTCAAAATCCTCGGTTTTGGGGCGCTGCTCTGTATTCAGGATATCTTCAAGAAGAAGAGGGTGGAAGTCAAATTTTTTTCCTATCTTTTCTATTATATCAACCTGGTGAAGGCCATCAATATTTATCCATGTGGTCGTTGGCTTATCTTTGAAGGGAAAACATTCCTCTATGGACTTAGCATCTTTTTCTTCAAATTGGTTTTCGTCGTAATCAAGGATCCTGATCCTTACACTTTCTGATTTTTTCTCCCCGATATGGATCAATGACCCTGGAGGAAGACCGGTTTTGATTGACCTTTTCTTAATATGCATTTAATTTCACGTTTGAATATTATTTAGATTCACCTGGATTATAATCAATGTAACGTTATTCATCTTCGAAAATAAATAACTCTTCAATTTTCGATTTCAGCGCCTTTGCAACATCATGCGCTAACTTCAGCGATGGATTGTATTTTCCCTGCTCAAGAAAAACAATAGTCTCGCGCCTGACACCGACTTTTTCTGCAAGCTTTTCCTGGGTCAGGTCATATTTCGCACGAAACTCCTTGATCCTGGTTTTCATTACATATCCTCTTTTTTCTCAAAGTACCAGTTAAGCGCGCTGAAAGTGAACACCATGAAGAAAAAAACAATGCTTAAAGCGCCCCGAATATCCAGCCTTATGTTAAGCCTGTTTGCAAACATCAGTACAGTTATCAGGATTAACGTGGCAAACCAGGAGCCAGCCAGTGCGCGATACATTACTTTTCTTGTTCTTTCATCCTGCTCTACTCCCTCGCCATACTTGAAATGCTTGTACAGGCTTGTGAATAGCATCGATAGCCCCACAGCAAATATGCCTGACAATATGCTCGAACTTACGATGCCCGGATAATTGCTCAATATCATCCCGATCGCAAGAAAGCCCACTGCAACTGCAATGCCTACTTTATTTTCAATTTTCATAATATCATCTTTGTTAGTTGCTTCTAACTTAATGTTATATATTTATAACATTTATTTAAAGCTTTCTAAGGCATCGTACTTAAAATAAATTAGAAAGAGTCAAAGGTACGAAATACGTTATGGCCAGATAGACATTTTATTTTTTACTACAGGTCAACCAATTTTAATTTCAATGTCATATTCATCGAAAATCTCTCCCACAAGTTCTTCCAGTATGTCTTCTATAGATATTAAACCGATAACTCTCCTGTTATCATCCACCACTACTGAAATATTCATTTTCTTTTGCTGGAGCTCTTTTAAGATCGGATAAATTTTTCGCCCGCCTCTCACGATCAGGGTCGGGCGCAAAACCTGGTGTACTTTTATCCATCCCAGCTCATGATCAGTGAATTTCAGGAAATCCTTCGCATAAACCATCCCGGTGATATTATCAAACGTTTGTTTATAAACAGGAATCCTGGTATGGCCTGATTCGTTAATTAAAGCAAGCGCAGTATCGAGAGTATTTGATTCCTCAATACACACCATTTTTTCAAGCGGGGTCATCACTTCTGTTGCTTTTGTGTCAGATAATTCAAAAACATTATGGATTATCTCCCGTTCGTGTTTTTCGATCGTCCCTTCCTTTTCCCCGACTCTTAGCATCATTTTAATTTTATCTTCAGTGACAAAGGGATGCTGCACACGTTCCTTTCCGCCAAAGCGCACGATCAGGAAATTTATGGATTCAGTTAAAATCCAGACAAGCGGACTTAAGATAAATATCACTGTTCGTATGGGTTTTGCTACATGCAATGCTATCGATTCGGGATGTCTTGAAGCAAGCGTTTTAGGAAAAACCTCCCCGAAAACAAGGATGAACATAGTCATCACCGCTGTAGCTATTGCGATCCCGCTGTCTCCAAATGTATGAAGCGCTGCGCTTGCTGCCAGCACGGAAGCGCTGATGTTGACGATATTGTTGCCTATCAGTATCGCGGTCAGGAACTGTTCAGGATTTTCAAGCAGTTCTAATATTACTGCAGCATTTTTATTCCCTGTATCGGCAAGGTGCCTGACCCGTATTTTATTTATTGAAATAAGTGCTGTCTCTGAACCGGAAAAAAAGGCAGACAGCACAACCAATATCGAAATAATTGAAATTTCAATTGCTATAGATAAATCCATCAGTTATTTGACCTTTTTTCCATTTAATTTAAATAACTCTGAAACCGTATCCAAAAATCTTTCATCATCATGCTCCGCGGCGTTCCTGAGTATCTTTGTTGGTTCTGCAAGGATCTGTTTGGCAAAAGAATTTGTCATATCATCCAGGACTTCACGCTCTACATCTCCGATCGTGTGTCTTGACTTGAGTTTGTTTATTGCCGTTTCACGCTCTTGCTCCCGGATTCTCTCAACTTTAGAATAAAGTGCTGAAATGATATTATCCGCCATCTGGCGCTTATATTGTCGCTTAAGAAGAGCCAATTCTTCTTCTATAATGATCTCTGCTTTTTTTGCTTCAGCCCTGCGTTTATCAAGGTTTGTCTCGCTGATGCTTCTTAAACTGTCGATATTATGAAGGCTCACACCCGGCAGATCCCCGGCACTGCTTTCGATATTCCTGGGGTTTCCAATGTCTACCAGCAGGATATTGTTATTTCGTTTTTCCAATAGTCTTGACATTATTTCTTTTGTTAAAACAAAATGAGGCGCCTTGGTGGCACTTATTACAACATCTGATCTGGGGATATAATCGTCCATTTCCTCATAAGGCACAGCTTCGCCATTCAATTCACAAGCCAGGGCCTGTGCTTTGTCTAATGTCCTGTTAGCCACATAAATAACCTTGATATCCTTATTGGCAAGCGCTTTTGCCACAAGTGTCCCCATCTCTCCGGCGCCTATTACCATTACTGTTTTTCCAACAAGTCCGCCTAATTCCTTTTCAGCCAATTCCACTGCTGCTGAACCAATAGATACTGAGCCTTTGTTTATCCCGGTTTCATTCCGGGTACGCTTTCCCACCTGGATCGACTTATTGAATGCAGTATCAAGGACCTTTCCAACGGCTCCGGCTTTCTTTGCCATCTGGAACAATTCTTTTACCTGCCCAAGGATCTGATCTTCACCCACGATCATCGATTCAAGACCAGAAGTCAGGCGCAGGAGATGCCTGAGTGATTCTTCATGGTCAAGGAAATCAATGATCCTTGAAGAGACTTTCATATGTTTTGCAAACTCAAAAAGAACTTTGCTCCCTTTTGGTGAAACAACATAAACTTCAACACGGTTACAGGTCTTAAGTACAGCGCATTCCTCCACAAGTTCATGTGACTTAAGATGCACCAGAAGATGGTCTATGCCGCCATGCCATGCGCCTTCCATTTCTTCTATTGTCGCCTTGGTATGAGTAATTAGCATGCTTGATATTTCTGTCATTGATTGTCCCTGTTTTTATGTTCGTTTTACCTTATATGCTTTGATGCAATAATATATGCTTTTTCATATGATTCTTCGAATCCCGTCCAAACATCTTCGTCATTAATTATGTTCCACAAGATCTCTTTACGTTTTTTCTGTTCGTCCACTTCGGTTTTCAATCTTTCACGAATTTCATTTTGAAGCCTTGACATTTGTGCAAATTCAGGCGTAATCACTTCTTCTATTTTTTGACGAATGTATTTTGAAAGGGCAGGACTCTGGCCGGCCGTTGAAATACCGATCACAATATCGCCTCGCCTGATGACTGACGGGACTATTATATCACCGATATCATCCACACGATTTACAATTTTTCCTTCATCTTTTGCGATCTTTGCTATTCTTTCATTCAATATCGCATCATTTGTAGCAGGAATTATAATAAAGGCTTTTTTCAGGTAAGAGGAAATGTCTTTTTCGGTAATATCTTTAACTTTTATAAGTTTTATCTTTCCTGAATCGTATAACCTGTTCAATCCCGATGTAAATTCCTTACTTATAATAGTCACTCTGGCATGCTCACAAAAAAGAGACGCTTTTCGCTCACCCACTTCTCCACCACCGAAAATAGCGATCTCTTTTTCCTTCAGGTCAAGCATAAGAGGCAAAAAATCACTCATAACCTCACGCCTGTTTTTTTGAACTCCCTTTCGCTAAAAAGTATGCTGTAATCCTTTATACCTGTAGCAAGAGAGATCTCTTTTGCTATTTTTTCACATTCTTCACGCGAGTATGCATGGACCATGGTAAAAAGGTTATACTTCCAATCGGGATATCTGGGCCGTTCATAACAATGTGTGACTTCCGGAAAGCCTGCCATTATGGCCCCCACTTTTTCCACATTCTCATCAGGAACGTTCCAGGTGCACATGGCATTAGCCGTTATTCCTATTGCCCTGTGTCCGATCGAAGCGCCAAAACGTCTTATGGCACCTTCTTTTACCATTTTGTGGACACGCGCCAGGACATCTGTTTCAGAAAGTCCCACCTCTTTTGCAATATGTTTAAAGGGTTCGGATACGATCGGAATTCCATCCTGGATCGTTTTTAATAATTTCAAATCAATTTGGTCCATGTTATCAGATAATTCATTTAGAAATATTCATATATATGTTCATTGTTTATATGTGTGGATAGGAAATAAATCAACTGAATATGTAAACGCAGATACATTAATATGATAGATATAAAAAACGTTTTGGAAGTCATAAATGAAGTGCTGGTTTTGCCGATAGCAATTATTACTTTCTTTCTATTGACTTATATAGTAGTATATCTGTGGAAAAAGGATCCTGATGTGATCCGGTCAAGGATTTTCTTAAAATATGATGAAATCAAAAAAGCTTTTGTACTGCTGGAAATATTCGCTTTCGTATTGGTCATACATGTATCTTTAATATATATACCACATTTTTATTTAGTAAATTATTTTTTTATTGATAATTTACAAAGGATTTTTGGATTGATCCTTGTGTTTATACTCATAGCTTTTGTGTATATTATATTTGGAGTTATTCGAAACTCAAATTCCGAATTGGTCAAATGATCAATAAATTTCAAATTGGAATTATCTGCTCATCCTGATATTTACGTTCTTCCAATCATCTCCGACCCCGCGAAGGGTTTCAATTGAACCTTTGACCATCCCGCACAGGATTTTATTTACAAAACCATTCATAGGTATTTTTTTTCCATCGATCTCAAGAACAATTTCTATATCTTCCATATTATCTCTCCATCTCCAATATGTCAGATTCTTAATATAGTTCTATTGTTTGATCCTGTCTGGGAAGCTTTTATGAGTATGAAAATAATTGTACGGGCTATGCAGGAATACAAGATAAGGATCCATGATCTGCCAAAGGACGAAAGGCCACGCGAGAGGCTCATGAAGAACGGTGCGTCGGCATTGAGTGATTCCGAACTTCTTGCAATAATCCTGAGGACGGGGTCTAAACAGGAAAATGTCATAAACCTTTCCCAGAGGATCTTAAAAGAGTATAATATTAAACAGCTCTCACAGATCAATTTGACACAATTGATGAAAGTACATGGCATCAAGGAAGGCAAGGCTGCGCAGATCGCAGCCTGTTTTGAGATAGCGCGGCGACTGGAAACTTTCAAGAATGAGGATAAGCAAAAGATCAACTCCCCCGAAGATGTTTACAGGCGGATATATCCAAAAATGAGGGAGCAAAAAAAAGAACTTTTCATCGAGCTTTGTCTTGATACGAAAAACCAGATCATCAAGGAGGAAACGATTTCTGTGGGCTCTTTGAATGCGAATATCGTTCATCCAAGGGAGGTATTCAAGCTTGCTCTGGCAGAATCCGCAGCACATATAATTGTGGCTCATAATCATCCGTCCGGGGACCCGACCCCAAGCAAGGAAGATATAGAAATAACAAAGAAACTCGTTGAGACCGGCAATATTATGGGGATCACTCTTCTTGACCATGTAATAATCGGTGATGGAAGGCATTTCAGCATGAAAGAAGCGGGGCATATCTAGGGAAATAAATATGGCATATTCTGCAATTATCCTTGCGGGAGGAAAAGGGAAACGCATGGGTTACCGGGAAAAAGCTCTGATGGCCATTAATGGTAAACCCCTTATCAGCTATGTTATCGAAGGCCTTGAAAAAGTTGTTGACAACATTATAATTTCCGTTCGTGATAAAGCACAGGGAGAGTTATTTGACACAGTGTTGCCGGGATACACCTATGCATTTGATAAATATGAAAACACAGGCCCGCTTGCGGGGATACTTTCCAGTCTCACTGTTTGCAGGGATGAATATTGTTTTATCGCTGCATGCGATATGCCTTTTATAAATGAAAATGTTGTAAAGATGCTTTTTAAGGGTAGTGTTAATCATGATGCAGCCATCCCGCGTCGGGAAGATGGCTTTCTTGAGCCATTGCATGCTGTTTATAAAAGCAAACCTATGATCTTTGAGACCAGGAAAGCTATCAGGAACGGGGAGAGAATAATTCTTGCTCCGATCCAGAAACTAAGGGTCAATTATGTGGAAATAGAAGATATCAGGAAAATCGACCCCGATTTAAGAACATTTATCAATATCAATACACCAGAAGACATGGATCGGATCGAAAATAATGTATACTAAAAATTATTCTGCACTTGAGCTGAAATGCGGTGTATCGCATGAAAAGATCCATACAGTAGCCGTAGAGAATACTATTGAGCTTTTCATAAATAAAATTCCGATAGCATCAATACTTGCTACCCCGGAAATGTTAAATGAGCTTGCTGTCGGGTATCTTATATGCGAAGGTCTTGTAAAAGGTACGGATAGTATAAAAGACTTTAAAATAGACGGGAACAGGATATATGCCGCGATAGAAGAGACAGAGCACATTGAAATCTGGCGCGAATTAAGGTCATCAGGGTGCGTTGGCGTAAAATGGGAAGAGAATGAAAATATTTCAATTGATTCTGATACAAATTTCAGCCTGGATCCGATCGGGAAAAGCCTGAGATTCCTGGAATCTGATACATACAGGGAAACGCGGGGGACACATGCAGCATGCCTCATAAACGCTGCGGGTGAATGCGTTGCAAAAGCGATAGATGTGGGAAGACACAATGCTTTTGACAAGGTTGTTGGATATGCATATCTTAATGGGATTGATGTAAGGGAGCATTTCATCATATCAACAGGGCGCCAGTCGGCAGGAATGGTATTAAAAGCCGCACGCGCCGGAATCCCGCTTGTTGCGACAAAAACCGCGCCTCTAAATTCCGGAATTGATGCTGCCCTGCGGACTGGCGTTTGTCTTGTTTGTTTTGTTTCAAATGATAAAATGTCAGTTTTTTCACACCACGAGAGGCTTTTATGCCGCCTGTAATTTGTATCGTGGGAAGCAGCAAAACCGGAAAAACAAGATTAATGGAAGAATTGATAAAAGAATTGAAAATGCGGGGTCTTCGGGTAGGCGCCTTAAAATATCACAAACATGGTGATTTTGAAATCGATATTGAGGGCAAAGATACATGGAAATATGCCCTGGCCGGGGCTGATACTGTTGCTATAACCTCGTCTGTGAAATTTGCGGTTATAAAAAATGACAAAGTTCCTGTTGATATTGATGAGATTTGTGAAAAATATTTTAGCGACCTTGATGTTGTTCTTGCAGACGGGTTCACTCAATCCGATAAGCCCCGGATAATTGTTGTGGGACATGAGAAAGATGCGGGGATTTTCGAACACGGATGCAGGGTTATATCGGTTACAGATGAAAAAATCAAGGATATGGATATTATTCTCGAAAAAGTGCTTGAATTCCTGAAGAGGTCAGATTCAAAGTGAAGCT
>CAVWCX010000018.1:0-126261 GCA_963753595.1 Candidatus Methanoperedentaceae archaeon
CAAGTTCATGTAAAGTCACAGCTTTCACCTGTGTATCAAATTTGTGGTGCGAAAGGTCAATTGGTACACCCGTTGCTTTCCCCTTCAAAGAAAAACCCTCGCCTGTTTTCTCGATATTTTCAATCCTGAATTCACAGAATATGATCTCATCCACTTCAAACAGGTATAATAATTCGGATAGCCAGTCAACAAGAAGCATTTTAATATCAGGTGATGTTAATTCGATCTCCCTTTCCTCGCTGGCCAACAGATTTGATGTATCTATCATCACATTGAACAGGGCAAGCGCAGCATTCCCGAATGCTTCTTCAAGTGTAAGGCCAAAAGCCCTGAACTTGGCATCTGCTATGTGGTACAGATATTCGTATTTTCCTTCATATTTTCCTTCGCTTTTCTCCCCGGTCATCAGTCTTCGAATCCGATCCTCTTGATATCCTCAATTATCTCTTTTATCTTTTCAAGCTCGGTCTTGAACTCAGAATATGCATCTTTTGCAGATTTTGTGGCAATTGCACCCTGCGTAGAAGGAGTGATCAAACCCTGCTGCTCAAGAACACGCAGGGAATATCTTACAAGGTGGTCCGGTATACCTGTTTCAAGCGACAATTTCAATATTCCGATAGGTCCGCTATCTATCACTTTCTTTAAAATGACAAGATGCCTTTTTAACAATTCAAGTTCGTGGTGGACTCTTCGGGTTAGCATGATCAGTATTTAGAGTTGTAACTATGAGCATATCTATTTTAGCATATAACTCCAAAAATAATGCAATGGAAAATACTATTCATGGAATAGAATTAAAATAAATGAAAAAAGATTATTTCTTAAATTCGGTGTAACCGCATTTACCGCATGAATTGCGGTTCTTGTGTTCACCAAGAAATACTCCTGGTCCACATCTTGGGCATGAGGGTTTTATCTTTTCTGCTTTATTTCCGCTGATTTTGTAGAATTTATTTACTGCCATTGAAATCCCTTCCTTTATTTGTCCTCAGGTTTAGGTTCGGCTGCTGCAGCAGGAGCTTGTTCCTGCCCTTCGACTACCTTGGGCGCATCCCTTGCAATAAGATGCTGGTGGGCAATTTGTTTCAGGCGTTCTTCTGTCTGGTAAAGAGACACTGTTCCGACCATTTCCTGCTTCCCATATATCGTATCGAGATGCTCAACCACGATCAATTCCGGTTTGGAATTGAGCAGCGCTGCAAGTTTGTTCTTTAATTCTATTCTCGTAGCTGTTGTTTTATTTTTTACAGCCACCGAAATCTCTCGTCTTTGTAACAAGGGATTTGTCTTATCTTTGATAATTTGGATTTCCATTATTATTTCTCCTTACATTTCATTCGATTAAGTAATAATTGTATTTCTTTCTTCTTGTCCTCGGTAACGCGGACAACTACCGCCCCTTTGTCAGGCAAACCATATATAATTACTGATGATATGGGGGCCATGGCGATCGCAGGTAGGGCTGCTAGGTCTTCTTCTCCACTGATGACGATCTGTATGTGTTTATCGGACAACATAGCTGCCTGGATCTCATTCAATAGTTCTTCCGTTATTATTCCAGGAGGGCTTTCCACGGTTATTGTCCTGAAATGACCATGCTTTGTTCCCTGCGTAATTTTATCGGAAACGGGGCTGCGTTTTGTCTTGTTATCGACAAATGATATATCGGGAATAAGGCCGGCGTTTAGAAGATTGAATGTCACAATATCACCGACTGATATTACTTTATTACAATTTTCCAGATCCCTGATTATTTTCTTTGTAGTCTCGATCCCATCTCCAGGATATAACTCTCCATGGAGTTTCCTTAGTTCATCCCTTAACTCGATAGGCAGGCAGTATCTTTTCAAGTTACCTGACCTTCAACGCATATTCACCGGGTAATTTGACTCCAAGTCTTTTTGCGATCTGTGATTTTTCAGGATCAATTATTACCACATAACCGCTCCAATCGGAAGTAAGTGCCGTTGAATTGCAATATGAACAGACCTGGCTTTTTTTCACGATCCTGTGGCATTCCCTGCAAACATTATCCGCCATTTATTCTCCCTCAGGTTTTGGCGTGTCTTCCTTCTTCTTCTTTTTGGACTTTCCTTTGTCCTCGGTTTCTTCTCTGGGTTTTCGGGCTTCTTCGATCCAATCCATCTTGCCAAGGGCATGCTGGCGCATGGTGAGGCCGATCTTGCTGTCCCTGGGTTCGCGCTCATTCAGGCTCACAGCGATTATCCTTGCTCTGATACGGTCTCCCTCTGTGACTGAACGTCCGGATTCCTTTGTTATCAGGCGGGAATTTTTCTCATCATAAGTGACGAATTCATCAGTCAGCTGGCTTACATGAACAAGCCCGTCAAGAGGACCGATTCCTACAAATACCCCGAACTGGACTACTTCAACTACACTGCCTTCAATGATCTCCTGAAGTTCAGGCATGAAAGTCAATGCGTCAAAAACAACATCGTAATATACTCCTCCGTCCCCTGCAAGTATATGTCCTTCTCCAACTTCAATAATGTCCTTGACCGCAACAATCGCACCCATCCTTTTGTCAACCAGTCCTTCAAGTTTTTCCCGCAAAGCGATCTTTACCGCCTGCTCAACTGGTTCGCCAAGTAATTCTGGTGCAATCCTCACCGTATCTGCTAATCTCATTTTCTTATACATCTAAATCCTCTTAAAAAGGTATTATATACTTAAACGAGTTCTATCTCGAAGATACACATTAGTAACTCCCTTACTACATAATCTTTTCTTTAATTCGGTATCATTGGTAAGAACTGCCGCGTCCATACCAACTGCCAGGTCTATTATGATATTATCGGCATACCCGTTCTTTTCAATTATGGTACACCTGTCCAATAAAGATAATGCTATTTTGGCAGCAGCCCTGTCCTTGCTGCGGCCGGTCGATGCGATTTTTTCAAGCTCTTTTACGGAGGCGCTTGGAACAATATATGAAAAAAATCCCAATTGCTGCAATTCGGAAAATATATCTATCCCGAATTGTCCCGGGATCATCAAACCATTTGTATCTATGATCACTTTCGATCTCATTTATATTCTTTCAATACACCTGAACCGATAAGCCTCCAGCGCGCGCCTACACGCCGGCTGATCGCGATATGGGAACCTTTATCTGCGCATATTGGTCTTTTAAGCTTGACTTCTGCATCCATAGGCCTTGCGCTTGTGACGACTCCAATCGTCGTCGCGGTTCCCAGATTCAGCATTAAAGGCTCATTTGAACGTATTGGTTCAACTGTGGATTCATCATTTACCCCGACCACCCGTTCAAGAAGTTTTGTTTCCATTACAAAACCTTCAATTGTCGGAGGTAATTTTCCCGGAATACCTGCAACCTGCCCTACAAGCGCATCACTTTTTGTGATCGAGGGATCAAGTTTAGTGCCAATCCCTATAAGTCCTCCCGGTCTTGCTTCTTCAAGTTCCCCTTTCCCCGCGTGGATAGTTGTGATAACCGTTTTTATTGGGACCCATTTGACAGTTCCGCCAGTTTCGACTTTTCTGCCAGGCCTCATTTCAATTTCATCACCGGGCTGGAAAACACCACAATTCAAGGAACCGCCGATCGCCCCTCCTTTTAGATCTTCAGGAAGAGTACCAGGCCTGTTTATGTCGAAAGAACGTGCAACGAACATTAAAGGTGATTTTTTAACATCATGCTCCTGCGTAGGGATATATTTTTCAATAGCTTCGATGACCAGATCGATATTCGCGTTCTGCTGGGCAGAAACCGGTATTATCGGAGCATTTTCTGCAACTGTTCCTTTCACGAAAGCCTTTATCTGGTTAAAATTTTCAAGCACTTTCTCACGCGGGACAATGTCGATCTTGTTCTGGATAATAATAATGTTCTTTATCCCGAGAATATTCAATGCCATCAGATGCTCTTTTGTCTGTGGCTGAGGACAATTTTCATTTGCTGCGATAACAAGAAGCGCGCCATCCATGAGCGCTGCGCCTGATAACATTGTCGCCATCAGTGTTTCATGACCTGGTGAGTCCACAAATGATATCGAGCGAAGAACATCAGTTTTAGCCCCGCATTTATCACATACTTCTTTGACAGTAAAACTCTCTGGTTCCGCGCAGTCAGGACATTTCCTGAGTACTATATCCGCATAACCAAGCCGGATCGAAATACCTCGTTTTATCTCTTCGCTGTGCCGGTCAGTCCACGTACCTGAAAGTGCCTTGACAAGAGTGGTCTTGCCGTGGTCTACATGTCCTACAATACCAATATTTACAACAGGTTGCAATGAAATCCTCCGAAAATGATGCTCCTACATTAGGCTCTTTGTATTTAATGGCTTTTACTTTAAAGTCCTTTCCATTTTCATCACTGTCTGCCTGCAAATATCATACTTATCACACTGTGCGCAATCATTCCAGATGATTTTTTTCTCGCTGTTTTGAAGCCTTTTAAATCCTTTCTTCTCAAAAAAAACAGGCGATGTGGTACGAAGATAAACAGTATCTGTCAAATCTGCCGCACGTTTTAAGATAGAATCTACAAGTTTTGAACCCACACCCCTGTTACGATAAGATGGAAGAATCGCTATTGAACGCAATTCCACTATATCCCCCGGATCAAGACAGGCGCATCCTATTACCTTATTATTTGTTTGTGCAACTATGAATTCAGGCAGGTTTTTCTCAACATTTTCCGTGTCAAGATAATAAAAAGAAAGGATCGTTCTTATATCCTTCAAATCTGCCTGTGTTGCCTTTCTGATGTCGATATCCATTCAGATTTAATTCTTGTTTTTACTTTCTCTTCTTTGGAACCTCAGGTAGATCAGTACTTTTAATTTTCTCGGCCTGTTTCAGGCTCTCTTCAGTCTCCCGGGCCATTTCCTTCTCAATGCTTTGAAGCTCCTGCCTGAGCTCCTCAGGTCTTGGGATCCTTCCAAGCACTTCATCTGCTGTACCAACGATCTTTTCCGTATCCATAGGAGAGCCGATTTCTTGTATCTTCTCAGAAGCTCCGAGGTATCTGGCAGTTTGTTCAAGCAATTTTGAGATTTCCATAGGGAAGATGATTTTGGTGGCCTGGCCATTTGCTACACTTTTCATCATGTCCATAGTCAGGACGGTCAGCGCTTTTTTATCAAGAGGCACTGAACCAACTGAAATAATCCTGAGTCCCTGGGCTTCACCCTGGGCTCTCAATATCTGGGAAACCCGGTCACCTTCTGCCTCAAGTATCTTTGATTGTCTCGCACCTTCTGCATTCAATATCTTTGCCTGCTTGGAACCTTCTGCCTCAAGGATCGCGGCTTTTTTCTGGCCGTCCGCAATTAAAATTGCAGCCCTTCGCTTCCTTTCAGCTGAAGTCTGCTCTTCCATAGCACCTTTTACGGTGCCAACAGGATCAACTTCCCTTATTTCAACAGCTTCGACTTTGACACCCCATGCGTCTGTAGAATGGTCAAGAATATCACGCAGTTTAGTGTTTATGAAATCACGGTTATAAAGGATCTCATCAAGCTCCATGTCGCCCACTACGCTTCGAAGTGTGGTCTGGGCAAGTGATAATACAGCAACATGATAATTGACCACTTCAAAATATGCTTTATTCGGATCTATGACCCTGATATAAACAATCGCATCAACATTTGTAGGAGAATTGTCTTTTGTGATAACTTCCTGGCGCGGGACATCAAGGACCTGCGTCCTCAGGTCAAGCCTTATGACATCGCTTATCAGCGGGAACACCCAGTTAAAACCCGGATTCAATCGTTTCTTGTACTGTCCCAGGACTATCCATAAAGCCTGTTCATAGGGCTGGATGATCGCAACCCCTGAAATAAACAGGATCAATATTGCTACCACGATAAATATCGCTATAAACATTTCAAGTGCCATTTTAAATCTCCTCTTTTACTTTTATATGAACTCCCTCGGAGCTTATTACAATTACTTTCTTTCCTTCTTCAATTTCGCTATCCCCTGTAGCGCTCCACATCTGGTTTTCAATTTCGATTTTTCCTGATATTGATCCGGGATGAACTGTTTTCACGACCACTCCTTTCTTTCCAGCCAGGATATCCATACTTGTTGTCTGGGGTTTCTGTCCAGGAGCCATTTTCCGGTATAAACCGATCACGATAATACTTGAGACAAGTGCCGTTATAACAATTATCGCCGGTGCATAATTCTGCGCAACCTCAGGAATTAAAATAGTGACAATTCCAAGAACAATAAGTGTCGTTCCCGGTACAGCCACAAAAAAGCCTGGTTGTAATGCTTCCACGACTAAAAGCCCCAAGCCTATAATTACCATTAACCAGCCAATATCCAATTCCATAGACTTTAAGATAGTTCTTATTAGTATATATTTGTTTATGAATATCTATGCAGAATACCGGAAATTCAGGTTTCATCCTTCCGGTTTCGGTTTTTGGATGCCAGGTTGGCTATCCTGGCTGCAAAAGCGCCAGCCACAAAACCAGCATCAATATTAACAACCGCAAGAACAGAACAGGACTGAAGCATAGATAACAATGCAGCATCACCCTTTCCGCCGGCGCCATATCCCGTTGATACCGGAACCCCGATCACCGGAACGTCAACTAAACCCGATACTATAGCGGGAAGTGTTCCTTCCCGGCCGGCAGCAACAACTATCGCATCCACTCCAGCTCCTGCAAGTTTTGCCAGTTCAGGAAAAAGCCTGTGTATCCCTGCAACACCTACGTCATATATTGAAGTTACAGAACAACCCATCTCTTCTGCTATCACTTTTGCCTCTTCTGCTACCGGGATATCAGCCGTACCGGCGGAAATAACACCTATTTTTCCCCCGGTTTTAGTTATTGATTCCCCCATGATCACTATCCTTGCTCGTTTTTCCCACCTGATCTTTGAATTCGTTTCTTTTGCCAATGATACCAATGAATTATAATTATCCTCACATGCACGGGTTATTATGGCACGCCCTTCATTTTTTAAATGAATCCGTGCAATAGATAATACATCTTCACAGGTCTTGCAATCAGCGATTATGGCTTCAGGAATACCAACCCTTTTTTCACGGTGGACATCCACCCTTGCAATATCTGATAATAATTCGAAGTTGATAATACGAAGCTGCTTTTCCGCTTCGTCCAGACTTAAATCGTTATTTTTCAATTTTTTTAATATACCAGATATATCCATGCATTTGATAATGCTGACATATCCTTTATTTTTTTGCATGCATCAAAATCATACATCAAAACTTATGATATGATACGCTAATCTGGTTATTGGAAATTTCAAGGGGATTTTACATCTGACCGATCCAATGCTAAACAAATATTATGCCATGGATATCAATTCTGTTCTTGGGTCCCTGGATACGTCAACCGAAGGACTTACTGGACAGGAAGTTGAAACCCGTTTAAATAAGTATGGCCTGAATGAAATTATTGAAGAAAAAAAAGTATCACGCCTTGAAATGCTGCTATCCCAATTCAAGAGTTTCCTGATCATAATATTACTGGCGGCAGCTTTCGTGTCTGCAATGCTCGGTGAGATTGCAGATTCCATAATAATTTTGTTGATTGTCCTCCTCTCCGGTATCCTTGGTTTTTTCCAGGAATACAGGGCGGAAAAAGCGATAGATGCTTTAAAGCAGATGGCAGCCCCAACCGCACGGGTCGTAAGGGATGGCAGGGAATCAATAATACCAGCAGCAAAGATCGTGCCAGGAGATATTATCTTTCTCAAGACAGGTGACGGGATACCCGCCGATTCCCGTCTTATTGAAGCGATCAATCTGAAAATGGATGAGGCATCACTTACCGGGGAATCGGTTCCTGTCCAGAAAAAAACAGATGCGCTAAAACAGGAACTCCCGACAGCTGATAGAAATAATATGGCTTATATGGGAACATCTGTTTCATACGGAAGGGGAAAAGCAGTTGTTACTGCCACTGGCATGGAAACTGAACTTGGCAGGATCGCAGGGATGCTGGAAAAGATCGAACGGGAAAAAACCCCTTTGCAGGAAAGCCTGGACATTCTTGGGAAGTGGATCGGAATAATTACCCTTGTTGTCGTTGCAGTTGTTTCAATTCTCGGGATCTTAAGCGGATTTGGAGTAATCGAAATGTTCATCTGGGGTGTCGCGCTGGCAGTTGCCGCTGTTCCTGAGGCACTTCCTGCTGTTGTTTCGGTGTGTCTTGCACTTGGAGTGCGAAGAATGGTAAAGCGGCATGCCCTGATCAGGAAACTTCCATCTGTTGAAACACTGGGCGCAACTACAGTGATTTGTTCAGATAAAACAGGAACGCTGACTCATGATGAAATGACTGTCACAGAGATATATGTTGATGGCAGAATGCTTGAAGTCAGCGGCGCCGGTTATGAACCGGAAGGGGATTTTCTTGAAGAAAAGCAGAAAATTGAGCCGGGAAAATACAATGATCTTAAAAATGTACTCCTGATAAGTGCCCTTTGCAATGATTCTGAACTTGTAAATGAAAAATCAGTATGGCATATCAAAGGTGATCCGACTGAAGGAGCCCTTGCGGTTGCAGCTGCCAAGGCCGGGCTCCTTAAACAGGAAATTGAAAAAACGTATCGGCGAATAGATGAGATCCCTTTTTCATCAGAGCGCAAAATGATGACAACTATATATGAAACACCTGTCGGGCTTTATGCATATTCAAAAGGCGCACCGGAAGTAATACTGAATTCATGCACCCGTATTTATCACAAAGGCTCTGTTGTTGATCTTGACAGGACCGGGAAAGAAAAGATCCATGATATTGTTAAAATGATGGCAAAAAAAGCGCTTCGTGTAATGGCTTTTTCATACAGGCATTTTGAGACCGACCAAATCAATGAAACTGAGAAAAATATGGTTTTTGCCGGTCTTGCCGGTATGATCGATCCGCCAAGGGAAGAGGTAAAAGAGGCGATCGCAACATGCAAACAGGCTGGAATAAAGACAATTATGATCACAGGGGACCATGAAATCACAGGTTCTGCTATCGCCAGGGACCTGGGATTGCAAGAGGAGGGGGATATGGCGCTGACAGGCGCAAAACTTGATCATATGGATGATAAAGACCTTGAGAATATTATTGAAAAAGTCTCCTTATATGCAAGGGTAACACCTGCACATAAAATGCGAATAATTGACGCATTAAAAAAGAAAGGGCATGTTGTGGCAATGACGGGTGATGGTGTAAACGATGCGCCAGCCCTTAAGGCTGCGGATATTGGCATTTCCATGGGGATAACAGGAACGGCGGTCAGCAAAGAAGCATCAGATATGATACTTACAGATGACAATTTTGCTTCCATTGTAGCTGCGATCGAGGAAGGAAGGAATATATACAAGAATATCAAGAATTTTGTATTATATGGGCTTGGATGCCATATCGGGGAGGTGCTTATTGTCCTTATTGCGATGCTTGCATGGCAAACACTTCCTCTTATCGCTATCCAGATACTCTGGATAAACCTGATCACTGATGGTCTTCCACCCATGGCGCTTTCAGTTGAACCGCCGGATATTGGGCTAATGAGGCAGCCGCCCAGGAAGCAGGATGAAGGGATAATTACAAAACGAGTGATCCTTTATGCTTCTGGAGTGGGAACTTTGATAGCTTTGCAAGCTCTCTTTATTTTCAAGTGGACGCTTGATAATTCCGGAATTGTGAAAGCACAGACAATGGTTTTTACTTTGATCGTTATCTCAATGATGTTTAATGCCTTCAACTGGCGCTCTGAGAGGCTCAGTATTTTAAGCATTGGTCTTTTTTCAAACAGGACGCTTCTTTATGCAGTTGCAAGCACGATCTTGTTGCAGCTTCTGGTTATTTACACTCCTTCCCTGAATGGTCCTTTTAGCACAGTTCCCCTTGGTCTTGATGACTGGGGCGTAATATTGGCTCTTGCATCCACGACGCTGATCTTTGTTGAAGCATTAAAGTACATTGAATCATATTTTCAATTCAAATCCGATTATAGGATGCTCAAGCCCGAAGTTTGAGATCACTTCAGGATGGATCTCACCGAATACTCCTGCTTTTTCACCGTTGATCAGGACATCAGCGCACCTTCCCTTAATGAATGCAGGGTCTTTTGACTCAATGACTGTGTATTCGATCCGTCTTTCCCTTAATACAGCATCAATGATCGCCTGTATCTCCGTAAAGTTAGCCTGCGGGTGTATCGCAACACAGCCAAGGCGCTGGTAAGTCCCGCAATCAAGAACAACTTCTCCTGCCTCATAAATACGCTGTGGCAATTCACGATGTTTATTGATCGAAAGTATCTCAAGAAGGTTTGGCAATATCGTTGGGCGAACGATCGTATGGTCTTCGCTTATCGGATAAAGGATCCGGGTTATGCCCTGTGCTTTTTCCCTTCGCATCATGTCGAATTGCATTCTTTCATTGGTGAGGGTAAAAGGCATTACCTGCAGATACCCAAGACCTGTCATTATTTCATTTAATGTATCTCTTGACCTTGATATCGGGTGTGAGCTTCCGGTCGTGGAAGTTAATGGAAGCACTGGTTTTATTTTATCAAAACCATATGCTATTGCAATATCCTCTATCAGGTCGCAGTTATGAAGTATATCCGAGCGGTATGCCGGGACTGATACTTTAATAGAATTCCCCGAAACCTGCGTCCCATATCTAATCTTTTCCAGGCTCTTTATAATTTCTTCATTAGTAAGCTTGAAACCAAGAAGTTCCTCTACTTCATCATTTTTGAGTTCCATTATTCCTGGCGATAGATCTGGCGACTCAATTTTCCCATCGATCAGGACTGATTCGATCATTCCGCCGCGTTCTGCAAGTGAAGCAACAACGATATTTAATGCGATTGATACGGCAGGATCAAGACCTGTGACCTCGATAAAGAGATCGGTCGTACTTTCGGTAACTTTTGTAAGTTCTCCATTAATTATTGGGGGGAATGAGAGAACATTACCTTTTGCGTCAAGAATAAGCGGATATTTTTCGAATTTTTCAAGAAGGTTTGCAAATTTGATGCCTTTGGGATGTTTCCCAAGGATATCACGCATCGATAGAGGCTCTGTGAAGTCAAGCGGCTTGAATTTGAAATCCGGGTCCTGTGCGATATATTTAAAAGGCGGTGTTAACTTTCCCATATCATGCACACCAATGGACACTTTTTTCCTGTTCCTGCCCACAGCCCAGTGCAATGATTCCTGAAGCGCCATAAGGGATTCAATGCTTCGTGAATTGAACCGCATTCCCCTGACAACAGCGCAGGCAAGATACGGACGTATATTTTTGATCTCACTATCTCTTGTTATTGATATCCCCGAAGGAGTTACATTGAATTCCCTGATACCTGTTTCAATATCCAGGAATCCCTTGATCGCCCTTGCAACGCCCTCTGTACTGTAAAGGTCAGGCCTGTTGGGGAAGAACTCGATATCAACATGGTCGTCCTCTATTCGTTCAATATCGCATCCCATCATTGGGATGCGTTTAATAACCGTATCTTTATCAAGACCCGAGAGCTCTTCCAGGTCATCATAATATAATGTAATAACAGGCATTTTAATCAGGCGAATAACGATTATAAGATATATTAATTATTCTGTTGTTATTGGCCTGCGACAAGTTTTAACTTAGAACCACAATACGGGCACATCAACCAGCTTGGATCAATAGTTTTCTTACAGAACCCGCAGATCTTTGATACTTCAACTTTTTTGATCAACTGGTTACCGCAAAATGAACAATTATTCCATTTAGGATCATAAGGATTCTGGCATTTTTCACATATTTTGTAAGTGGATACCCATTTCTGGCCTTTAAGTTCGACACCGCATTTTGTACAGAAACGGCACGATACAACCACACGTTCACCACATGCAGTACACATGGGCACGTCTTGCATCAGGGCAGGGTTTAACTTCTTTTTCAGGTTCTCAAGACAAACCGCAGCTTCACGTTTGACCATTTCCTCAGTGTCTTTTTCAGCCAGCTGTTCAATGATCCTTACCAGGCTCTTGCTGAATTCCGGCAATTCCATATCCATTTTAGCAAAATCAACTTTATCCTGGTTTATCGAAGAAGTAATATATTTTAATGTCATGAATCGCGTGGCAACTATTTTGCTCTCCAGCTTTTCAAGCATATGTCTTCTTTCTTCTTCAGATAATATTTTGCCCATTTTATTCTGTGATCTCCTCGATAGATATGGATAGTTGAATTGCGAATACGAAGAACAATATAAGGGTTACTGATAACAGGGCTTCAAATACCGGATGGAAGCCCGCAAAAATTACAGTCCCGATAGAACCTACTGCCCTTGTGATGCCCAATAAAATGAAAAGGTTTATCATTATAATAAAATTTTTCCACATAGCATCCATGGTTTTCAAACCCTTCAATTCTCTTGAAATCCCCACAAGTAACTGAAATGATAAGACACTGCAGATTATCACTATCATTGATGCAACCGTATTCAGGACGATAAAGAAATCTGTGCTCATTATTCAATCTCCTCTTCATCTTTACTGAAGACTGTCCATGGCTTTGTCCGCATTGCACTGACGATCTTTCTAAGTCCGAATAATAATATGATAAAAACAATGACTTCCAATAAAGGGTCAAGGACTTTAACTATGTAGAAAAATAAATCCAATCCTTCCTGGGATATTGCAGCTTCATTCATAGAGTTTTGAACTTTTATAACATCCAGCAAAATGCCGAACGCTCCGATAATATTCCAGAAAACAAATAATACCATTGAAATTGAAAGATATTTCCAGCTATTGGAGCCTTTTTGAGACCTTGACCACAATCCTGCAGCAAGATAAGTTGCGCCGCATATTCCCAGAAGGAATGATATCAGGCGTACAATTGTGCCGCTCATATCTATTCCATTGATGGTTCCTGCAATATTTGAGTCAGGCAGGATTGAAACAGGGAAAAACGCAAATAGAATTAATGAATTTTCCATGATGTTTTTGAGTTCCTCAATCAATTTATTTTGAACTTATTCCTATTTTCAATTAATCAGGATATAAACCAATTTGTGAAGAACGTGTGATTCTATAAATAAGAACTATTTTTATAAAAGATTATTTTTTGACTTCTTTATACCAGTCGCATGTCATACAAGTTCCACGTTTTTGAGCATCTGTTCCCTGGACTTTACCGCCACAGAAGGTTCCCGCTACCTTCCAGCAGTCTGTGCCGTGATTTGGAGATGCGGGACAAACGCCCATATCTTTAACTTTGATTCCGCCAACTTCTCTTCCGCATTTCTTTAATTCCCAACAATTTTTGACTGTCATAATGACTTGATCATATCACACATTCATTTACTCTGGTGTGAAAAGTGTGTGATATATTCAAATCCAGGGTTAATGAAATAAACAAGAAAATCATTAAACAAAAATAAGGAACAATATGATAAAGCAAAACTCCATCCTGGAAATCAGCTGCGGAAGTCATTCAACGCTCTACGGGACAAAAGGCAGGGAATGGGATATGTTCGTGGGCATAGATATAAAAATGAGCCTGTGCAAACAGGCAAAAAAGCAGGGTCTGGAGATCGTGTGCTGCGATGCTTTCAACCTGCCATTTAAGCCTAAATCATTTCAGGATGTATATATCCAGTGCTTCACCGCGCTTCTTGAAAAAGACGCTCTTTCCGATGCATTCCAGAAAAGCGATCACGATGAGTTCTGTGAATTTATGGGTAACGAGATTGATTATGCCTGGCAGGTGGTCGATCCGTTCTACGAGTTGCTGCTTGAATGCAAGCAGGTGAGTGAACACATAATATGTCTTCCTTCATGCAATATTGAGATGAACAAGTATCTTGTCAATGCTGTTAAGAATCTTCCCGCTATTACGATAGATGTTGATTACTCAAAAAACTGGGGCGGGAAGAAAAAAGCCTGTATAATGTTCCTGGATATTAACTGTAC
Organism: Candidatus Methanoperedentaceae archaeon; assembly: GCA_963753595.1. Classification (GTDB taxonomy): domain Archaea; phylum Halobacteriota; class Methanosarcinia; order Methanosarcinales; family Methanoperedenaceae; genus Methanoperedens. The sequence goes on from CAVWCX010000018.1 coordinate 13,946, forward strand.
AATATATGTTTAATTACAAACATTTTTAGCAATTAAGATTAATCTTAGATGCCATGGTCAGAGTTCTGGCAACGGGTACATTCGATCTTCTGCATCCAGGCCACCTGCTCTATCTTTCCAGGGCAAGAGCGCTGGGCGATGAGCTTTATGTCATTGTGGCGCGGGACTCGATGATAAAACACAAACCAAAACCCATTGTTCCTGAAAAACAGAGGCTGACCATGGTCTTGGCGCTACGAATGGTAGATGCGGCAATGCTGGGGAGCGAGACTGATATGTTCCTGCCCCTTCGTGAAATAAAACCAGATATAGTAGCACTCGGTAAAAACCAGTTTTTTAATGAAAAAGAGCTTGAGGAAAAGTTAGTTGCCCAGGGGATAAAAACAAAGGTGATGAGAGTTCAGGCTTTTGAGCAGGGAGAGCTTTGCAGCAGCGCGGCGATTATCAGAAAGGTACTTGAAAGGAACGGGAAATAGTAAAAATAAATACTACTCAAGAACCGCTTCTATCCGCCTCAGGGCTTCTTTTATTCGCTCCTGGGACGTTGCATAAGATATCCTGATAAAATCAGTTCCTGATTCCCCAAAAGCTGAACCTGGTGTGGTAGCGACAAATGCCTTGTTAAGCAGCAATTCTGCAACCTTTTCTCCTGTCCCGTATTCACTTACATCGGCAAAAGCATAAAAAGCGCCATCCGGTCTTGCACATTTTATCCCGATCTTATTTAATCCCCTGACAAGCAGCTCCCTTCGTGCCTTGAACTCCTTTACCATTGCGGCAACCGGCGCCTGGTCACCCTGAAGAGCGGCAATACCTGCATACTGGACAAACGAGGTTGCCTGGCTTACGGAATGAGAATGCAATTTGAGCATCGGTTCATAAACTTCCTTTGGCGCGCTCACATATCCGAGGCGCCATCCTGTCATTGCGTAAGCTTTTGAGAATCCATTGACAGTTATTGTCAAATCCTGCATCCCATCCAGGCTTGCGATACTTATGTGTTCACGGTCATAGATGATCTTCTCATATATCTCATCCGACAGGACAAAAATATTTTTATCAATGGCAATATCTGCTATCTCTTTTAACGTTTCTTTGCTGTAAACACTGCCTGTCGGGTTGCAGGGGCTGTTTATGATGATGAGTTTTGTCTTATTTGTTATGTATTCACTGATACTCTCAGGTGAAAAACCATTATTTGGTGAAGTTGGAGCCCAGACAGTTCTTGCGCCTGCAAGCTGTATGCACGGGTCATAAGAAACCCAGGCAGGGTCAAAAAGAATTGCTTCATCTCCTTCCCTGAGAACAGAGAGTATAACTTCAAAAATGGCTTGCTTTGCACCAGGGGTGACAATGATATTACCCGGTTTTGTTTCAATTTTGTTCTCTTTTTTGAGCTTCTCTGCAATTGCTTTACGTAATTCGGGTATCCCTGGCGATGGGGTGTAATGTGTCTCACCGCGTTCAAGTGATGCTTTTGCAGCATCAATGATATGTGATGGTGTTGTAAAATCAGGTTCTCCAAGGCTAAAACTTATAATATCTTTACCCTGGCTTTTCAATTCATTTGCAAGATTTGAGATCCGAAGCGTTGCCGACTCAGTAATGTTTTGAAGTCTTTTTGCCGTCATAAAGTCTGGCTTTGAACTAATTTATTCATATTTAAGTCATTCTAAAGTTTAAAAATCGTTCACTTTTGACAAAATCGTTTTCAAGCTTGAGGGAATAGAAAAATATGGCTTCACCCTCAGGCACGTCCTTCCAGAGGCTTTTATCAACACAATCCCTGCCAAGTTCCTTAATAAGACCGTCATAAGTGACCGCAGCTATTTTATCAATGTTGACCGCGATGTCCTCAACAAGCCCATTATTGGAATTGCGCACCCTGTAAATTCCTTTGTTGAAGAATTTTGGGGAGATCATGGTGCTTTTTCCTGTTTTTTTTGCTTCATTTATTTTATACTCATCCAGATCAAGGGTATGCGCGACCCTTTCAATTTCCAGTCTGAATGTTGTTAAAGTGTTCGAACCCATCACTTATAAAATATGTACATGCGTCTATTTATTTCTATTTATCACAAAGTTGTATTTCTATTTCCATCAATTCTTCTGCAAGCATGGAATTTCCAAAAACCTTTTTAGCCTCATGGAGCAACACATCCCTTTTTTCACTGTACCTTGAACTGATGTGCGTGAGTACCAATTGCTTCACATTCGCATTCTTTGCAACGAGAGCTGCTTCTTTTGAGGTTGAATGTTTTGTTTCAATAGCCCAGTCTTTCAAATCCTCAGCAAGGGTGCTGTCATGAATTAACAGATCAGCTCCAGCGCTTTCTTTTTCCAGGTTCTCGCACGGCCTTGTATCACCGGAATACACGATCTTCCTCCCGGGACGGCTCTCTCCTATCACCAGCGAGGGCAGGATTGTATTTCCGTTTATTATGACCGCCTCGCCGTTTTGCAATTTTGAGAAAAGGCGGCCGACAGGAACCCCAAGTTCTATTGCTTTTTCCCTGTTAAATCTTCCCACGCGTGTTTTCTCTTCAAGCACATAACCCAGGCTTGGGATGCCGTGGTCTGTTCCAACCGCTTTGATAGAATAATCTCCTTTATCAATAATATCCCCATCCTGCAGTTCGTGCGCATTTATTACAAAACCGAGCTTGAAATACCCAAGCTGGATGAATAGATTTACAAATTGTTTAGTCCATACGGGGCCGTATATATCAAGCGGCTCGGTTCTTCCGTTAAAAGACATGGTCTGGATAAGGCCGGGAATACCGAGGAAATGGTCTGCATGGAAATGCGTGACAAAAATGCAGGCCAGCGTCATGCCGGTCTTTGCCCGCATCATCTGCTGCTGAGTCCCCTCGCCGCAGTCAAAAAGCATCATATCACCTTCCCTGTTTACAAAAACAGACGATGGATTGCGGTCTGGCGTGGGAAGCGATCCGCCTGTGCCTAGAAAAGTTACACGAAACATGAAGTGCTTAATTGTGCTGGGGATTTAAATAGGTGACTTTTTTTGAAAAATATCCTTCATGTGACAAAATGTTGTATAGCCATTCTTGCAGTGGCTTTAGATGGACTATAAGCACCGATTTCAACGAATCAAATAGAAAAGATTATATATATTGTCAATGCATGATGGCAATGGGAGATATTTTATGGAAAAGAGTGAATTGGGAACTGATAAAATAGTAAGTATTGTAAGAAGAATGAAAAAATTCAGCATAGCTCAATCGATTATAGATCGGAAAGACTGGGTAAAATATAAAACAATTCCTGAATGGCATTACAGGGTGATAGATGAGAATATTTTTGTCGGCGACCCAGGCAAAAAGTTTTATGATGTGACCGAAAAATATGTTAACGCATATATATTTGACAATAAAGAACCTCCCGCTGAGATTGCTGGGGCCATCATGAATATTGCCGATGATGTGATGAACAACAGGGAACCAATTATGAGGGCCGGGGATTACATCTCTATCCAGAACTTCACTAGAGCAAAGTAATCTGGTAAACAAAAAACAATAATTTCCCTTTTTTAATATTCTGTGCAAAAATGAGGATTTAGCATGAGCTTTGAAGGATTTCCTTTTAATGTAGGATGGGAATTAACACTAGCGTGCAACCTGCGCTGTAATCATTGCGCTTCAGCAGCTGGTTTGCCAAGACATGATGAACTCACAACGAAAGAAGCGCTAAAAATATGCGACCAATTTCCTGCCCTATTAGTGCAGGAGGTAGACTTTACCGGAGGAGAGCCTCTGTTAAGGTCAGACTGGGCAGAAATAGCCCTGTACTTGAAAGATCTCGGAATATCAACAAACATACTCACAAATGGATTAGTTCTGGACTCGAGAATAGTCTCTCAAATTAATAAGGCAGGTATTTCTAATGTAGGAATAAGCCTGGATGGACTTGAAGAAACTCACGATTATATCAGAGGACGCAAAGGGTCCTTTAATCACGTGCTGAATAGCATCAAGATGCTCCAAAAGGAGAACATTCATGTAATCGTCATCACCACCGTTAACAATCTTAATATTCATGAGTTGCCAGCCATCCTTCATTTACTGCAATCCATTGGAATACATGATTGGAGGGTTCAACCATTGATCCCAATCGGGCGTGCAAACAACTTTACAGAGCTTTACATAGATGATCAAGGTATGCTGGATCTTGGGAGATTTATTCAATATTGGGCGTCTAAATCTGAAAAGGAAGGTATCCATATCATCTGCAGTGACGGCCTCGAATACATAGATGGGATATCTAATTCTGAAAGGCCATGGCGAGGTTGTCCCGCTGGTTGGATAACTTGCGGCATAACAAGCGAAGGCAAGGTGAAAGGGTGCTTATCTTTGCCAGATGAATTGGTAGAAGGTGATCTGCGCAAAAATGATTTGTGGAGCATATGGTTCAACCCGGAGTCTTTTGCTTATACTCGGAACTTTTCCAATATTCAAATGGGATCAAACTGTAGTTCTTGTGATAAGGCTATTGAGTGTTTTGGGGGCTGCTCATCTAATTCTTATGCGGCTACAAATAAGTTTCACAATGACCCTTACTGCTTTTACAAGATCAATAAAATCAACTCATCCATCGATGCTTCGAGCAGATAAAGAATAAATAATAACAATAAAAATACTGAAAAATATCCCGCTTCCAATAATTCTCTCGTGCTCTGGTTATTTGATATGCATTAAACAACTTTTACGTGTGTGTAGATCATTCGCGTATTCTTATAAAAGGAAAAATATATATAGGAATACTTTATATTTTATTATTGAGGGATACCATGATACTGTGCATTGGGAAATTAAGTTTGAACCAGAAGAATTGTTTAGATAATATCCAGATAAATTTTTTTGTATGCACAGGTGGTGGACAGAAATGAAACGGCTCCTATTTTTGAAATATGCGCTCATTGCAACGGTTACAGCATTGTTGTTGACAAGTGGTGTGGCAGCGCAGGAATCATGCGAATCAGCCAATGCATTGCTAAATGCGGCATTGTATGAGAAAGCTCAGGCTAACTACACTGATTTGCTGATGAAATACCCAAACCTTACCTGCGCGCAGGATGGAGTCCTGAAAGCACAGAATTCCTGGGCAATAAATTTATATGAGATTGGTCAAGCTTATGAAAATGCCAGTCAATTTCAGGAGGCTCGCGTACAGTATTTAGAGGCTCTGAAGAAGTGCCCGAGCTACATCCGTGCTCAAGAGGCTCTTGAAAAAGTGAGCGATGATAAGTTCGCTGCGGTGCAGACCCTGGCTAATCTCGGTTATTATACTGAAGCGACGGTCAGACTCAAGAAAGTCGTAGAAGATAACCCGGGCATTAATGTGCCCAAAGACGTTGAATATCTGCCGGGAAGGTCTCTATTTTTATGGGGAGACATACGAAACTTGATAGAGATATGGGGGCAGCCTCTGGTAGAGATTGCAATTTTCGTGCTTGGATTATATGTCCTGAGATTTCGGATTTGGCCATTGATAAAGGGCTTCTTCAAACCTAAATTGGATATCAAGGAATTCGACGATGTAGCAACAGATCTCAAAATAGGTAAAGGAATGATGGCGATGGTGGAAGGGTCGCTTATACAAATAGGACAGGAAGTAGGGCATGGGTATGTACATCTAGTGACTGAGGGGTATGACAATAAAATTCCTGCCGATATTAAGGGTTCTTCGACGCAGATAAAGATGGTATCAAATTTGATTGAGTGGATATTTCCCCCGAATGTTATCACGCTATCGGGTTATCTGGAGAAGCCGGGGAGCTGCGGTGCTGGATTGACATTGTCCATGGTGAACAGTCAGACAGGGGAAATCCTGGGAAATATTACGATCTGGCAGAAGGACTATGATACAATGATAAATCTGGCAGAGCAGTCTGTGGTGGAAGACAAAAAACCGGCGTCTTACTATTGCCTGGTAGAACCCGCAGCAATCTGGGCATTTTTCCAGTTGAGATCCCCTAGTAAAATTAAAAAAGGGATATCTTATGAAATCTGGGAAAAAATCAGGAACATTATCGTGAAAGATACTGAAAAGTTTGCCCTTTTGGGAACAGATGTCTGGAATAGTTATGCATACTTCCGGGCTGGCGTCCGCTGGGAGCTTGAAGGCAAGAAGGATAAAGCGCGACGACTATATGTGGAAGCCCAAAATCAAGACATGAATAATTATGGTGCTTTGTTAAACCTCGGTTATCTGGACATCGAAGATAAAAATTATGATCGTGCGATTGAGCGACTATCGATGGCAAAAAAGATGGCGGATAAATATTTGTTTAGCTGGGACGAAATTCCAGGAAATGATAGCGAAAGACTCACAGAATTTCTAAATCAGAGTTTTAATATTGATTGGTTCGATTCAGCAAAAATCGAGAAAATCGATAACGATAAGACTATTAAAGTATATACAGATATAAATTATCTATCGCTAAATCTTAACAATGGAAAAAATAAGGTAACTCTAAGAATAGATGATGGTAGAACCGACGAATTCATTGTGAAAGAGGAAAATGATGAGCTAAACATATACGAGACATCTAAAAAGTTCCGTGGAGATGCCGTGTGGTATGTAGCAACATATCAACTGGCGGCTGCCTACCATTACAAGAGCATTCAGCTTCGAGAGTGTTTGTTTTGTTGGGATAAAATTCCAGAAAACGATAATGGACGGGCAAAAGTAGACATAGATATAGCAATAAAATGCTTGAATAAAGCAGAAAAAGAAGCTCAAAATTTGCTAAAAACAATCCATGAGGAAAAGTTTTTAGAATCAATTGAGCCGAATGCAAATATCATGCATGCGTCAATCCTGATAGATCTGGCATATCAATGCCCAATAGATCAGAGCAAGATAAAGAAAGCTAAATCAAAGATCAATAGCATAGAAATAATGTACTCTAAACTAGCTCCTCGGGTTCGGTACAATTTGGCTTGCTACTACTCGATTGTGGGTGATAAGACAAAGGAGGACAAGCAGACCAATTATAAAAAAGCATTAGACAACCTAGAATACGCCATCGAAGGAGGGGGCGATATCATCCAATGGGCGAAGATCAATCCTTCCTTGAAAGGAGTACGTGAGTTTAAGTTTAAGGAGACTGAAGTAGATTTTGCTAAATTGATCAAAAAGTATGAACAAAAGTATGATTCCCAAAAAACTTCGGATTCAACCGATCTGCTACCCCTGGCAGGCCTGACAATTATCAAGGAGGCTTTCGCCAAGCAATTAAAGGAGCAAGGAATAGTTTCGCCTTGCGACCTTATCATGAAAGCTGATACTCTATCATCACGCGAAGAACTTGCGAAAAAGCTCGGCATCAGCACTGCACTCCTGCTGCGTTGGGCGCTTCTGGCTGACTTGATGCGCATCGTAGAGGACACCAAGCAGATTAATCTTCTGGAAACAGCTGATTATGGCTCGATTGAAGCCCTTCAGAAAGTAAGCGATCCATGTGGACTGGCAGATTTGTTGAACCAGGTAAACAAAGCACAATCCTTTGTGGACCAATCGCCATCTTGTGAAACTGTTCAGCAATGGTTGCAGGAGTCCAAGAAAACAAAGCTTATGGTTATAGATAATCATTCAGTTATAAAATAACTTAAAATTAAAAAAACAAAAAAATATCCCGCCTCCCGGACTCGAACCGGGGACTTCGCGGTGCCTGCGCGGTATTATGTGCTTTGCACATTATCCATACTACAGCCGCGCACTCTAAGCCACTGAGTTAAGGCAGGATTACCCTTCAATACGCACAAATATACTTAACCCTTTTCGTTCCCTTTTGGCAAACCGGAAAAATCGGATGACATGTTATAGTTGCGCCTGTGGCAAATTCGATAGAATTCTTTTTTTCTAATTATGAGCAACAGGCAAATGCACCATTCGACATGATAACAGGATGGAGAGGATAAATTTTCAATCCAATCCTGTTGATCCTGTAAATCCTGTCTGGAATTTAAATCAAAATAGCGTTTTAAAGGCAACTCCCATGAATTTTATTAGCTGCAACTTAGTTCCTGTTTTCATAAGTTTTTGCAGAAGTACCGAAGGATGGTCCATGTCGCCATGTTCAGTTATGAGCTCTCTTATTTCAGGTTTGTTAAGGAACGTTATGAATTCATTAAGGTTTTCATCACTCAGTTTCCCGATGCTTTTATGGATCCTCATACCGATCTCAAGTTCCCTGCCAATTGAGCTTCGCCACTTTGTTTCGTATTCCGAAAGTGTTCCTTCTTTCCGGCATGCTCTTGCTGCGACTTCCCCGGCGATTTTTGCGCAGACCGCTCCCATATAAATCCCTCCTCCCGATGTAGGTTTGACCTGTCCTGCCGCATCACCCACAAGCATCACGTTTTTGGATACGGTTTTTCGGGGCGGGCCAAGAGGAATACCCCCGACAACGTGTTCAGTGCGTGATCCTTTGTATCTTGAAGCAACGATCGGGTGGTTCAGGAGTTTATCAAGATAAAATCTGGCAGGAAGCCCCGGATTCCTGGCAAGACCTATTCGCGCCATACCTGAAAATGGAACTGCCCATCCGAAAAACCCGGGAGCGATCTCATTTCCTGTAAAGATCTCCACATATTCCGGGTCTTTCGGGATATAAGGGGCCTCGAACTGAATCCCGGATATAAACTTTTCACACCTGGGAAGCCCTGCTGCCCTTCCTACACAGCTCTGTATGCCATCTGCTCCGATTATAATATCCCCGGAAATTTCTTTTTTCTCCCCCTCTGAGATCACCGATATTTTTCCATCATCCATCCCGATAAAACGGGTTTTCATGAGAATATCCACCCCATTATCCAAAGCGAGTTCAACAAGCGCCCTGTCAAACATTTTCCGGTCTATTGCATACGCTTTTACATCTTTCCCTTTGATACAGGCTTCTTCCCCATTGGGTGCATACACGAATGCCCCCCTTATTTTTGAAAGAACAAAGTTACCCTCCCCGAGTTCGCATTCTCTTAGCGCTTTTGTACTGATTAGACCCGTACACTGAACCGGTGAACCGATGCTGGCATGTTCTTCAATAAGGAGTGTTTTTGCACCCTTAATGGCGGCATATTTTGCAGCGATTGCGCCAGCAGGACCGGCGCCAACCACTACAACATCATAGTTCATACGTCCCTTAAAAGGGCTGTTTATGGTTAAAAATTGTTGTAATTAAAATCTTAAAGTCTTGAGATCCCGAAGGATTTCATGAGCACCTCTGGATCTATCTTACCGCTTGTAAAGGTCTTGGCGCTGTTGAGCTCGTTTATCGTGATCTCGGAAGGTGCAAAAACACCTGCATCCACCTTGAAGAAATCAAAGCCTGCTTCCTTGAAGGTCGTAAAGAAAGGTTTGCCATAGGAAGACGAGGTTCCGGAAGGCACTTTTACGATCAGTTCTTTCACTTTCTCCACATCGTACTTTACATTATAATATGTCTTTCCGCAGTAGATGATGCAGTCATTCGTTGAGCCCATACATTTTGTACTATCCCCGATGATCGGAGATATGGGGGCGATGCCATAACCGCTTTTTATGGTGTTGATATCAAAACCGATAGATTCCATCTTATGAATTCCGGTCTCGACTATACGGGCTGATATCTGCACTGACCCTGCGATAGAAGCAGTAGGAGCAACCACAATATGAAGATTGGATGGATCTACATTGCAGTCTTTTGCGATCTTTTCAGTTACCTCCTCAGGCGGAAGCTTATCAGATTCAAGTACAAGCACGGCATCACTATAAGAATCCTTGTAGTTTATCTCTGCATAGAGCTTCTTGGGATTAAGGGAAAGGGCACGCGCAGGGCCTGAACCCATGGCAAAATATTTTCCAACGCTGATACGCCATCCAGCGTATTGTGAAGCCATGCATGCGACTATCGGGTGGTCGGTATTGACCCTGATCGCCGGAACCATGATCCCGCCAAGGTCAAAAGTAGTATATTGCAGGTCTGCAAGGTCGGCAAGGCATATCCTAGAAAGGTATAAACCTGCTTCATAACCCCCGGCTACGCTCACGCCCGCATCAATAACCGTGGAACCGTTTTTCTGCTCATGTATCTCAACATTCATTTCGTTCGCAAAGTCAAGCATTTCGTTAAAAACACTGAGTCCGGTTTCATTTACACTTATCATAATCTGATCACGCTTTCAATTTCAGATTCCTGATTTATAAATCTGCTTATTTTGATCGGATACAAACATAATTGCCAGACCCTTACAATATGTGTTGGTAGTTATTCCAAAGTAATTGTTTGTTTCTGAATCAAATTAAAGGATTATCTGAATAATATTGTTCCACCGACCATTGCACCGACTATTAATAATGCCAGCATTATGAATTCAACCGCAATTCCGAGTGAGTATATTCTTAAAATATTATTTGCCGATATTTCCTCTACCACAATTACCACCTTTACCATCATCATTATAGTAATAACTTTAATATAAAGTCTGTGGTCATTAGAAAATAGTATCGTCCGAATGAAATAGATTGATCATGAGTGGTAAAAAATTTGATTTAATGGTTCTTGAATCACTCTTGGATATTTCCAGCGCAAATTGTAACGATCTCATAATTGCGTAATCTATTTACGATGCTTTTACAGTTAAGCACCTATGAAAGCAGTTCTCGGGCTTGAAGATGGAACATTCGTTATTGGTGAAGGTCTTGGTGTGGAGGGCATCGTCCAGGGCGAGCTTGTTTTTACTACCCAGTACACCGGATATGAGGAAGCCCTGACTGATCCGTCATATAAAGGCCAGATATTGATGTTCACCTATCCGCTCATAGGGAACTATGGTATAAGCGGTGAATCTTTCCAGTCAAATTGCATGCAGGCAGAAGGCCTTGTGGTCCGGGAAGCATGCGATCACCCGTCGCATCACCTGTCCAAACGATCCATTTATGAATATTTGAAAGATGAAGGAAAATCCGGGATAATGGGCATTGACACACGGATGCTCACGATCAAAACAAGGGAACGCGGAACCATGAAGGCCGCAATAATCGTTGGCAGTGATGATGGCAAAGAGGCTGTAAGACTTGCAAGAGAACAGGAAGATATTGGCGATATTGACCTGATAGGTAAAGTCACATGCAAACAACCGTATCAAATGAAAGGGCAAAAAGACGGGGATAATATCGTTGTAATGGATTTCGGTGTAAAGAGAAATATTATCAAGAGCCTGAACAACCGGGGAGTCAATGTCACAGTCGTTCCTGCGACAACACCCCTGAAAGATATTATGAATTATGAGCCTGATGCGATACTTCTCTCAAATGGCCCGGGTGACCCGCAGCAGGCGGTAAACGGGATATCCGTGGTAAAAGAGCTTGCAGGACAGCTTCCCATATTCGGGATATGCCTTGGCCACCAGATCATTTCCCTTGCCCTTGGCGCCGAGACTTATAAAATGAAATTCGGCCACCGCGGCGCGAACCAGCCAGTGAAGGATATTGAACGGGGTATCGTGCATATTACATCACAGAATCACGGTTATGCTGTTGATGAATCAAGCATTGATACTAAAGAGATCACTATCACACAGTACAATACCAATGATAAAACCGTCGAAGGGCTAAAGCACAGGGATCTTGACATTATGTCAGTCCAATATCATCCCGAAGCGCATCCCGGGCCCCTTGATACTGAGAAGATCTTCTTTGACAGGGTGGTCGAGACTACAAAAAAGATAAAGGTACTGGTGAAATAAGGCTTCTTTTTTGAACCTTAACTCAGCCCAGTTTTTTTCAAGAACTCACCGCAAAGAACACAGAGGGCGCAAAGGTCAGAATAATCGTTCTTTGCGTACTTTGCGCACTTAGCGGTGTTTAAATATTGATAAAATTATGTAAAACCCACATTTCGCCATTATTTCTTCAAAATTATCTTTTATAAAATTTAACCTAAAAACATCAACAAACGTCTTTTGACAGGATTAACAGGATCGACAGGATAAATTTTATTATCTAATCCTGTAAATCCTGTTAATCCGGTCTAAAAAAATTTAATTTATTAATAAAATCTCAGAAAGACGGTTTAAACCTGTGCCATTATGACCGTATAATTCTTCCCATAATATTTCGCGCATTTCGGACAGGTGGTATAGAAAAAATACATCTTTTTTAGTTCTTTGCCTTTTGATTTCACAAACCACTGCATTTCTTTTGCCCACTTCCCCATGTTCTTATATGGCCCTTCAAAAACTTTCGAAAGGAAAGTCCCGGATATCTTTTCCATCTGCGCTCCCGGCACTTCCTTGCTAACGGCAATATAGACATCAGCTCCCCACATGGATTTTTCATCAGAAAGCAAGAGTGGTTCAGGTGTAAGGGCATTTGCAGCCTGTATCTTCTCCATGTTTTTGACCATTATTTTATCGAAGTTCAAGGGTATATGCAAAAAACTCCTCACATGATCCTTGAGGAATAGCTTATCCTGGAATTTGATCTCCTTATCTTCCCATGGCCCGGGATCGAATCTTGGGCAGCAGCCCGTTTCAGATTGTTCGTATAGTTTGTCCATGAATTTTACCCACCTTTACTACTTTTACAATTTGTGGTGCTGGGTATTTATGGTTTTCTTAGGTCAAATGTTCACACATCTTACTTTATTGTCTAAAAACAACCTGGAATAATTTAATACAGGGTTATGATATATTGTAGTTATTCTCATACCATTTTTATTAGGTTCATCTAATTTTTATTCACAAACATGTATACAAGATCTGAAAGCGAAAGGTTTAATAATTCAAAACTCACGATACAAACAGTAAAAAATTATGAATAATCTTCAAATTCTAGGAATGGCTTTAGCTATTTGTGGTATGTATATCTTTTATCAATCATTGAATAAACTCTCAGATAAAACTAAATGTAAAATAGCTAAGAATATAAAGAAGTGGGGTCCTTATTTGATTGGAGTTGTAGGTCTCTGGACAATAATAGAGTTAATGATAAGCTTTCCAGACAATAAAAATGAAATTTTAATGTATACAAATGGTTCAAAAAGTTTCTCAGAAACAAATCAGGACTCCTGAAGAACAATAATTTCAATAATTCTTTTAATTATCGGCAGTGTACTTTACTTAATAGGACAGGTATTATATGATAGATGGATCTGTCATAAATTCATAGGAGTAGAAGAAAATGAATCCTGAGGATGTTTTAGTCAGAAATTCTTTATATAAAGACTGTGCAGAAATTTGTAAACGTGCTAAATTTACACAAAAATGGATTAGACCTAAAGAAAAGTACAAGTCTCTTATAAGTCCATATTTTTATAACGAAGATTGTAAACACCCTCTCATCGTCCCAATCATAGGTTGGGCGGGGGTGGTTGGTTTGGAAGTTGATTTATATAGAAATAAGTTGTGGAATGAGCTTGAAAAAGCAGAATTTAAAGATACTAAAAATGTTCTAAATGGGATTGGTTCTAAAGATGTAATTTGTAATTATATTATGAGTCTTTGCGTATTAAACCACGCATTGGAAGGTATAGGTTCTGTAATAGAAAGCAAAAAATTAGAATTTGGATTGATAGTAACCTGAACAAATTAAATTTATTCTAATGGGGCTACACCTAAAATAACCGCTAGCTTATTACCAGCAGAAATTACTTCGCTAGCGTACTTAAGGCCTTCATATTCTAATTGTATGATATTTTTGTTATCTTTTAAACGGCTCATAATATATCTCAAACGACTGATTTCCATTATCGTGTCCTTATTAGCTCCCATTTTCATTTTTCTTATCTGGGCGTTTAAGTTATTCTGATAATGTGCCGAAAAAAGACGATTGGTTCGATCTAATAAGGAGAGTGATTTCGGGAAGGTACTACGCTTTTCAAATGCAAAACTTCTAATCCTATCAATCTGTAATAAATCAATATCATTAAAACCTTTTTTCAAATTATCTTCAATTTTATTTAATTTTTTTTCAAATTCACTAATAGTAGTTACAGTTTTAAAATTTAAAAAAGATTCCTTTTTTTTCTAGGTTTGAGTGAACGTCCCCTAAATCCAACTGTGTAACCCTGACCTAAAATGGTTGAAGCCTCTCGAACAACGTCTCTAGCCAACCTTTGTGAAGGTGAGTATTTATAAATTTCGGATATATTCTTCAATTCCAATGAAAGAGAATTTGTCATCTCATGGATTTCATCATATCTTTTATAATTTTTTTCAAATAATTTTTCAATTGTATTAGGTTTTCCATTTCTGGGCAAAGGAGGAGGCGCCAACAGTTCTTTTTTCTTTGGATATCCAACTAAAGCATATTCAGAAAGAGTATTTTCTATGCGTACTGGTTCAGTTTTTTCTTTGAATTGAGATATTTGTCCAGAATTAATATGACAATGGGATGTAGAATGAATATTTAAATCATTCATCTTTATGTTTCCCCTCGCTTCCATAAAACTACTTTATTATCGCTTTCTATCACATAATCAAAGATAACATTATAAACCGATGTCCAACTCTTTTTGGAACTCTCAATCAATTTGTCATAGAATTCTATAATCTCTTTGCCACTTTCATCTGCAAAACCATCGTAAATTCTCCTAATTGAGTAGGCTAATTTTGATAAAACTAGAATTTTTGTTGATTCGTCCAATGTTTCAAAATCCCCTCCCATATCTTCTTTCATTTTCTCTATGTCAATCACATCTCTTGCATTATTATCACTAAAAGCTCTAACAGTTAAGTCTTTTGAAGCATCAAATATGATCTCTTTCAATCCTTCATCGATTTCATCTTCTTTGAATAATTCTTTTAATTCATCATATATCTTGATTCTTAAATTGTTATCATATTTTTCACGAAAAGGTGAACTGAGAGTGTATAAATGGAAAAAACATATTCGTAGATTTTTATTATTTATATGCGAAGAAACGTCAGATAAATCAGACACAAAAGATGAAAAAAACATACTAAATCCACATGGAAATTTTGCAGTGGTTTTCCGTACATTTTCTACTATTTCAGAAAATAATTTTAGAGCATCAGAATCTTCCATAAGTTTCCCTCATTATTAAGATTAATACATCAATAGATGAAAGTAGTATTTAAATTTATTTTTAATTTTTGCGGTGGTTTTGAGAATAAAGTGAAGAGTAGCC
This sequence comes from Candidatus Methanoperedentaceae archaeon, assembly GCA_963753595.1. Taxonomy (GTDB): domain Archaea; phylum Halobacteriota; class Methanosarcinia; order Methanosarcinales; family Methanoperedenaceae; genus Methanoperedens. The sequence goes on from CAVWCX010000018.1 coordinate 29,097, forward strand.
TAATGAAAACGATCAAAAAAAAAAGGTTATACGGAGACGTTGTTGTTACAGGGTACAACCTCTAGTTTCACTTTCGGCTTCATTCTTTATAAGCCTAGGCGCGCCTAGCAATCGCAGACGCTCAGGAATAACCTTATCAATCCCCAATAACTTAGCGGCATTTTGAACGTAATCGTTTAATACGAGTGGTAATGAGCGCCGCACCAAGCACGCCTCCCAAAGGGTTCGAATCCACCTGCGGGCGCGTACTGCGGGAGGCTGAGCGACTATCCCCCGGCGCTCGGAAAGTCGCGGTGATTTCTCACGCTGTTCTTTTTCCATGAAGAGGATGCGCAACTTTTGTTCACGCAAAAAAATCCGGCGCCCGCCCTTTATCAAATGCAGTGCGTTTGCCCCGAAATGCTCGGCCGGGCGGGAATAATATATTTCCCCGGGGAGACAAGCGCCAATAATTATAACATTATAAAGATTAAATTATAGGCGCCAGTGCATCTGTAATGAAGTAATTTCGGATTTTGAAACCGCAGATGAACGCTGATAAACGCAGATTTATATAATATCATATGCGGCGCACAAATATATTTCCTTAAGAGTTACTGGTTGCGTTAATTATTTAATTTATTCTTGAGAAAATGTTCATCCCTAGAAAAATCAACCACAGAGTCCACAGAGAACGTACTATTAAACCTTTGGTTTGACAAGTCCAATATTTTATCTGAAAAGGGGGACATTCCGCTGTCCCCCTTAAACCCCCTTTCGGTTAATCGTCTGCTGACGACACCCGGCAAGGGGTGTCGTCCTCGACTCTCATTTTTATCAAGATAGAGGCTACCTGGGACTGTAATCAACTGTCTTTATTAATCAAAATAGCCAATATAGTCTCCACTAATATTGGTATTGTTTGGTCAATTCCCTTTCTAAAATAACTACTTAATTTGGTTGGATCTGATACTCCTTATTATTCTTCAACACCCAGAACACTATTCTCAATAATTTTGCAGCTGTAGCGTTTAGAGCAGAATAATGATGCTTTCCTTCGCTAACCTTCTTATCATAAAATCGCTTCAGGTTATCATCGTTCATCCTTGCAACATTTGCTGCCAGAAAAAGAGCTTGACGAAGCAGCGGAGATCCTCTCTTAGAAATGGGACCTGTCTTATTCTCAAATCTCCCTGATTGACTGATGACAGGATCAAGACCTGCAAATGCGATCAATTTCTTTACACTTGTAAACCTGTCCACATTTGCGATTTCACCTAGAATAATTGGACCTAATATTCCACTAATACCCGGTACAGACATTATCTTTGAATCAAAAGATTTCATTACATTCTTTATTTTCTTTTCGATGATTTCATTTTGTTCATCATAAAGTTCTATTTGTGCTATCAGAGTCTTTATTTCAATGCTGATTATTGATTCCAATTCTGGCATAGCCAATATATTCCCTGCATGAGCATAAATTTCCTCAGCTTTATTGCGGGTAATCTGCGAGTGGCTTACATTCTGAACCTGTTCATAAAAATCCTCAAAAGTTCTCATTAATAATTTTGAAGGTGCTGTATATTTTTTTAAAATCATTATTGATGTTTTTCCAAAAACCGTTGGTATTATAGACTTATAACCAGGCCAGATAATATCGAGATTCCGTACCAGTTGTATTTTGCATCTACTTCGTTTTTCTATAAGTCTGTGGCGTACCCGAACTAATTCCCTCAATTGATAAATGTTTAAATTCTGGATCCCTTTTGCAAGTGGTGGTTCTGAGAAACGAAGCATATCTGCAATGATTGCAGAATCTATTGGATCTGTTTTTGTCTTTCGAATATTCATTTTACGGAAGCCATTGGTTTGAATAGGGTTGTAGAGCCTGATCTTATGTCCGTCCCTTCTCAGAGCTGAATATAAAGGCAGGTAATAAATCCCTGTTGCTTCCAGCCCAAAAACCACATCGTTGTTCTGTGGATTTTTCGATTTTATCTTGTCAATTGTTTCATACAACTTGTTCAGATCTGCTTTTGTGTTTGTTATCTGAAATCGCTTAACTAAATCATTCCCGCCCTGGTCTTTTATGCAGACATCACATTTGTCTTTTGAAACATCTATCCCGATATACAAAACTTCAGTATTATTTTTCATCTTTTTTGACCTCCTTCTTATTTTTTATAATAGTCAGGTCGAGAGAGTTATTTCCCTACTGCATTCCTTTTTAACACAAGCTCGCGAGTTATATGTGGAACATTTATATATGTCCAAAACGTACTCATTCGTGTAGTTGAAAGGAAGAGAGGGCAACAGGTTCTCTGACGGGAACAGATCCCAAGCGCAATGGTTGTTATCCCTCTCGACCTACTTTATGTAGGTAGCAAGAACGTTTTAATTGTTCCTGCGAAAATAGTGTATATACGAGCACAGAGCCATGACGCTTTTCTCTGTGTACTCTGCGCTCTCTGTGGTTTTTCATATCAGACGATAACTTCAAGCCATTAAGCCATTTCCCGGATACTAATTAAACCATGTTTATAGACAATGGTTTTCATCGGTTTTTTAGATTTGATATCCTTGGTTTCCACCAAAATAAGTTCATACTTTTCATAACCAGTCAATATCCCGGTTATTGTTTTGCCGCTCAAAGTTTCGCAAACAATTACTTTATTCATAAAATCAGACAAATATTTATCTGGCTTCTGCGACCCTTCATCTTTATTTTTTTGTTCTCCAGCCATATTCATATCACACCATATTCAATCAAAAAACAACACTAAGCTCATTGTTAAAACAACAATTCCAACCATGGGCTTAATTTATAAAAGGTTTTACTTTGTTAAGCTATCACTGTTCCATATATTATATCGTTTCGGTATTTGCAGAATGGCACTCTGGACATTTTGGATTAGTACCTATTCCCTTAAATTGTTTCTCACAATCTTTGCACTTATATCTGCGTGGCACTATGCCTTCGGCAATATCGATATTAAAAGCGTCTCCAACTGAACACATAATTTCACCTCCGTATTTATTTTTTAACTCTTATAATCTATTCTTTGTTTTCTTTATCTTAACTCGTGATAAAGAACACCTATATGATATATGTAATTTTTCTAATAGAAAAAAATTAGTAAAAGTACCTAAATGCTATTCATTGGTCATCGGTTAAGCCCACCAGTCATCCCTGAACCGATGTCTACTGACATGGGGATCAAGTGCCTGACTTGAATAGACATTCATAACAGTCAGAATAGTTCTTTCAATCCCATAATACCGAAGTATCAGAGTAAGCTGTTTATCAGCATTTTCGGCAAAAATCGTACTCCATCGCAATTGTGTAAAACGAGAACCAATATCTTTTGGATTATACTTCCGAACTAACGAATATATTCTCCTGCTTACTAAAAGGGTAAGAATCGATATCCAGATAAAGGCTTCGATAATTTGTGTGTTCTTTGTATTCACAACATCAAGAGCGTATCTGCTTTTCAGTTCTTTAAAGATCAGTTCAATATCCCATCTTGCTCCATAGAGTTTCGCAACATCCTCAGCCTCCAAAACATCTTTTGCAATATTAGTAAGATAGACATGATACTTTTCTTCATCTTCATTAAAAACCGCTACCAATCGGAACTGTTCAGTATCCATTCTTGTCTTACTTTTCCCATTATAATTCGGTTTCTTGAATGAGACCTCAACTTCAACATCGAGTACTTGTCTTTTTAACTTGGGGAGAATTTCACTGATATATTTCCCTTTCACATCAATACTATTCCCCCGACACGTATTATGCACATCAACAATAAGAGGATCCGCACTTCCTTTCAATCTGGACACGAAGTAACCGCCATTCTCCTTGATTTTAGCAAAGAGTAGATGTTTGTAGAAACCAAGATCGATAAGAAGAATTCTATCTTTTATCCATGGACCTATTCGCAGAGTCTTCAATTCATTTGTACTTTCAGGATGAATAGTGATGCTTTTTGGGCTGTTTGCCACGGCACTTACCAACAAACTCACTTTAACGCCAGCTGCTACCGTTCTGGAACGTGCTGCCGGGAATTTTTTAGCAAGAGACTTATGCAATCTGATAATTGTGCTGTCCTGTATCATTACATCCTGGAATTTAGCTATTTTTTCATTGAGAACTTTGGTTTGTTCCTTAGCAAGCTGTTCAATTCCATGAGTTACACATAGCCTCAGGAATGCAACAAGTTCAGGTGTGAATCTTTCATACCAGCTGCTGTCGCTCAGTTTTTTATTGGAAAACGTTTCATAATTCCGTTTGACAAAGGCTAGATTTCTTGCAAGGCGAACACCATAACTATTGACAAGAACCCAAAACATTTCTACGGCTGTCACTTTTCTCTCTCTTTCTATGAGGCCGGTTTCTTTTGCTGCTTGTTTCAGCCATTCTGGAGGGAATAGTGTGTAGAGGTCTTTTTCAATTATATCGGGGTCATAAGATGGGATTTTTGTGTTTGGTTCTTTGGGCTTTTTCATGCTACTGATCCTCTTTCTAATTTTAATACAGTAAAATTAGAATTTTTAAGTAATATATGCATGCTAAGACGATAAATGCTTCGCTATATAACGATTATTTCAACTGGAAACCCAAAGCTATTGACTAAAAACGAGTAATTCTGCAATCTTTTTTGAGATAATTCATTGAGCAGAATTCCTTAACCGATGACCAATGAAATGCTATTATCCCGATTATCTCTTGCTCCATGAAAATGGAATTCTTTCACCTTGCCTTTAAATTATTTCTCACAATCTTTGCAATTATATTTTCGTGGTTCTATGGTTTCGACAATATCGATATCACCAGAAGTATCACCAGAAATATAAACAGAAATAGCATCAAAAATGGCATCAAAAGTATTATCAAAAGTGGCATCGAAAGTATCATCGAAATTATCAACAAAACAATCAACAAAATTATCAAAAAAACTATCCTCAAAAATATCACCTGAATTATCACATAAAATATCACCAAAAGTGGTACCAAATCCGAGAGTATGTTGTGGTAAAGTACCACATCAACTATAATAAAGTATGTTGTGGTTGAATTACCAAACCAACTTCATCATGAAAATGGAAATCTGCTTAAAAATATTAAAATAGTCTTAGAGCTTATGTCTATATTTTATCCTTTTCTGTATTCCTGCAAAGAAAGATACTCCTCTTCAGTTAGAATTGAGTCAATGTCTACCATAGGGCATCTATATCATCGATTTTCATATAACCGCCTTTGCGCCGTATTTTATCCAATTCTCTATACAAAATCTGGCATTTTGCTGCTTCAATCAGCCTTCTTAACAGCGCATCATATGATTTATCCTTCATAACAGGCATTTTAAGGGCATCTTTTGTTTCTTTCATAATAGGAATCGTTGTGAGAGTTATCATAAAAAAAAGAAAAAAAATCAATTTAAACTATTTCTTCTTGGGCGCAGGCTTAGGGGTATCCTTGGGTTTCTTTTTCTCCTTATTTGACATGAACTTGTTCGCCTCCTGACATTTTAACGTCATGAATAATATGTTTTTTAGGATATTAACTTATCTGTAATGCTTTTTCAAATCTGGTAAAAACCGGTTATTTTCACACCACTTGGCGTAATAATTCCATTTCTCACTTCATCCTGAACTTCTCAAACCTTTCCTTCTTCGCCCTGCAAATAGGACATAGATCCGGCGCCTCCTCCCTTGCGCACAGATAACCGCAAACCTGGCACCTGTAAACCTCAACCATTTTTCCACCTCCTGCTCCTTTCTGTTCTTTAATACCTGGATAACCTTTCACATAATATTCCTGGGGACGCCGCTCCGGGACAACACCATGCGGCTTTCTCCCTGCGATCCATTCATCATTCGCATACAGCGTACACAGGCAGCTTCCATATTCTGCGATATCGGCATCACGATAATTGCACGGGCATATGATATCCATATCATCTGCAAGCGATCCGCCTGCAAGACGGCAGGGGCACGATGGATAACCATAGCGATGCTCATTGTCCCACATCCCCTGGAGAATGTCCTGGAGTTCCAGCTTATTCGGATTGAACTTGTAGCCCTCTTCCCGGGCTATCTTTTTCATCTCATCGAACATTTCTTCGATCGTTCTCATAAACCAAGCGCCTCTCTTACTTTATCTTCATAGAAACCAACAATGACCTTTTTTCCTATTACTATGGTGGGAAATCTCATATCACCACTAATTTTTGACATTTCCGTAAGGGTTTGCCTTCTTTCCTCACCGTCTAATTTATCCACATCTGTATAATCAAATTCAATCCCGTTCTCCCTGAAGAACTTTTTTGTAGCAGTGCAATGAACGCAAGTGCTCAAAGTATAAAGCCTGGGTCTAATGGTTTTTGTCATGGTCCGTGCATCTCCCTGTGTTCTTCTGTAACTGCATGATGTTCCTCAACTGGTTCTAATTCACAAACTTCCGGCGCTCCTTTTTCTTTATAATGAAGGTTCCATTTCCTGCAAACCCAATTCTGGAGAATATTTATATCCTCATCGCTCATGTGCCTGAAACGGCCCTGCATCATCAGGTAATCCCTTACAGATTTCATTTTTCCGGGCTTGTATGTGATCTTTTTCTCACCCGCCACTACTTCATAAAGTGTCCACATCCCGCTTTCAACAGCCCTTTTTGTGACCTCTACGGTCCTGGCAGGATCCATCTTCCAGCCCGGGATGCATGGAGTGAACATATGAAGGAAACGGAATCCCTTGATATTTTTTGCCTTCTCGACTTTCCTTATGAAATCAAGAGGATGCCCGATAGAAAGTGTGGCATAATATGGAATTTCATGGGCTGCAACGATCTCCCCGAGATTTTTCTTAAACCGCCTGTTTCCCTGGATCTCCTTTCCAACCGGCGTTGTGGTAGTCCAGGCGCCAAATGGTGTCCCGCCGCTGCGTTGTATTCCTGTATTCATGTAAGCCTCATTATCAAGGCAGATATAAAGAACATCATCGTTACGTTCAGCCGCGCCCGACATGCTTTGCAAACCGATGTCATAAGTCCCGCCATCCCCGGCAAAACCAACAACAGTGACTTTTTTTCCTTTCTTTTCAAAAGCAGCCTGCATTCCAGCCAGGCAGGCTCCGGTATTCTCAAAAGCCGTATGGAAGAACGGCACTTTCCATGCGCCATAAGGAAATGTTGTACCAAACACCACGGCGCAGCTTGCAGGAACATAAACAACGGTGTCTTTTCCAAGCACACGTATCGCATTTCGTATAGACATGGCAACACCGCATCCAGGGCAGGCAGTATGCCCTGCTGTGAAAAGATTAACATCCGGGAGATCCTTTATTGTGATCATACAGTTTCACCCCGCGTATTATGCCAGTTGACATCATTCACTTTTACTCCTTTTGCAGCTTTTCGCGTTAACTCGAACATCTTCATTATCTGCTCTTTTGTCACATCACGACCCCCAAGGCCTGCAAGGTGGTCAATGACAGGAATGTTCATCCCATACAGGGCCGATCGAACTTCATTATACACAGGCCCTCCGCCATGATATGATATTGAGCGGTCAAAAACACCAAGAGCACTTATGTTTGATACCGCTTTTTTTAATTCATCGGCCGGGAATGGCCTGAAAAACCGCAATTTAATAATACCCGCTTTTTCACCTTTTTCTCTCAGTTCATCGACAACCTCACGAGATGTACTTGTGACAGTTCCCATAGTGATCAAAGCGATATCGGCATCATCCATCCGATAAGTATCAACCATGCCTCCATAATCCCGTCCGAATTTTTTTGCGAATTCGCTGTTTATTTCCTGGATGACTTCTTTTGCGGATTCAACTGCTCCCGCTGTTTGTCTTCGTAATTCCATAATATATTCAGCAGGCATGAAAGTCCCGATCATCGCGGGTCTATCCGGGTCAAGAATAATATCGGGTTCATACGGGGGAAGGAATGAATCAATTTCTTCCTGCTGCGGGACATCGACAGGTTCAACAGTATGCGTAAGCACAAAACCATCAAGACAGGGCATCACGGGAAGAAGAACGCGTTTATCCTCGGCGATCCTGAAAGATTGTATTACCATGTCAAGAGCTTCCTGGTTATCTTCAACATAAAGCTGCAGCCATCCTGAATCCCGCGCGCCCATGGAATCATTATACTCGCACCATATCCCCGGAGGGCCTCCAAGGGTCCTGCTTGCGTTTGCCATCACGACCGGAAGGCGAAGCGGCGCTGTTGCATAGAGCATCTCATGCATGAAAGCAAGCCCCTGTGAAGATGTCGCGGTAAAAACCCTTGCACCCGCAGCAGATGCAGCCGCTGCTGCGCTCATCACACTGTGCTCGGATTCCATTGTAAGGAACTTTGCATCAAGTTCCCCGTCATTTACAAAATCTGCGATATGCTCTATAATAAGGGTTTGCGGCGTTATCGGGAAAGCCGGTACCACCTCCACGCGGCAAAGTTTTGCACCTACTGCAACTGCATGATCGCCTGTTATTACTTTCTTCATACCCGTGCCCTCACCATTTTTATGGCATCCACCGGGCATTCATTGGCGCATACGCCGCATCCTTTGCAATAATCATAATTAGTCATCAGGTCTCCCCTGTCAGAGATCCGGTGGATCGTGCCTTCAGGGCAATAAAACCAGCATAAAAGGCACATTGTGCATTTTTCCTTATCCCTTAAAGGCCGGTATGTAGCCCAGCCAGAGACTTTATTCTCGATAAAACTTCCCGGACCGATAAGACCGGCTTCCGTTTTACCTTCAATAAGAGCTCCACCTATGGGATAATCCTGGTATTCTGGAAGCCATTGTTTCTTTGCTTCAAGCTTTTTTACACCCCTGCTTTTTCCCATCAATGTCTGTTCATATGAAGTCCTTGCAGCAAGCGCATTTCTCTCACCCACCTTTTCCCCAAGTTTTTCACCGAATTTTCTCTTGATGGATTCTTCCAGGGATTCGATCTTAATAATTCCTGTAGCCTTCGCAAATGCCCCAAGAATAGCCGTATTGGTGATCGGGGCTTTCAGGATTTCAAGCGCTATGGAGGTTGCATTGACAGTCGCCGTGTTGATGATCTTGCCCAGGTCTATGTCTTCCGGTTTTTCCTTTGAGTTAATAACCGCAATACCTTCCGGTTTTAAACCCGATACAACATCTATTGTGTCAAGCAGCGAATCATCAAGCACGACCACGCAGTCAGGATTATACACCTGGGTTTTGCTATAAATTTTTTTGGAATCTATCCGCGTAAAAGCAAGAACCGGAGCGCCACGCCGTTCAGCCCCAAAAAAAGGAAAAGCTACGGCATAATTTCCTTCAGTTACCGCAGCCTCGGCAAGGGTCTGGGCAGCCATGACCGCTCCCTGCCCGCCACGCCCATGAAACCTGACTTCGTACATGCCTTTTATTCACACGAGCCTGGCAGAAGTATATTCCCACAATCACTGCATACGAATCTCGGAAGACCTTTTTTCAGCATTTTCACAGGCGCCGGATATCCCCCTTCCCAGATCGGAAGGTCAATCCTGTGTGCATGCCCCATACATAGCCCTTTGCCGCACATTATGCAGATAGATACGGATTCTTCCACAGTTCCACTTTCTGCGCATTGATAACATCTCAACATAAAGATCACCAGTTCTCCTTAAGTGCTTCATGACAGGGCGGGCACATTATTCGTTTCATGTTCTCTACATCTTTTTCAAGCCTTACCGGATAGTCACCTTTCCAGACAGGCGTTTGTTCATAGATCGCATGATCCATGCAAACACCCATCCCGCATACGATACAGACTGCAACTGCGTCAGTATCTTTTCCCATTTTGGCGCAAACATAACATTTCATACAAGTTCACTCTCCTTCACCTGCCATCAGTCCTTCTTTTATCAACAGATCGCTCCTTACCGAGTGGGTTGATTCTATTTTTTTGCCCAGTATCTGCCGGATCTCTTTTGCCAGTTCATTGAGCTTTATTCGTGAACAGGTCTCACCTCGCGTTATCCCGCTGACGATCGTGACCACAGTGCCTTCTGTTTCCGGAATTTTGGGTTTTACAAGTTTTGTTTTAATACCTGCTTTTGCGAAATCCTCAAAATCTATCGGATATTCACAGGCAATTACCGCCGGGATATTTATATATTTCAGGATTTTCTTTGTCTTTGAGATTATATGGGAATTCACATTTCCCATATTGAGCAATACGATCTTGTGCCTTGCTATCTGTTCGATCTCTTTAGCGGTCAAACCGAAATTTGCCCCATATCCTTTTGAAACATTTGAAGATCCGGTTTCATCCATGGGAACACCTGCACCTGACTCAAGCACAAGAACGCTAACCTGTATGCTTTCTCTCCTGAGTCCCTGAGTTATTTCACATACCGGTTTTGTGATATGCCTGCGGCCAGGAGACATGGCAATAGCTACTACATCCGGCCTTGCGGCTTCAGACAGGGTGCCTCTCTGGGCAAGACCGCCGCCCCGCCCAAGGCCCATTGTTTCCCTGCAATCTACTAATTGTGTTTCTCTTCCGAACATATTATTTTTTTATTGAAAGTGTTGTTTCCCAGGTATCTGCATGACCTTCTTCGTCTGAAAGGATCTCCTCAAGCATGAGCCTTGTTACCGGGTCATTTTCTTCGATAGCAAGTTTGATGTGCTCTTTATATTGCTTTATCGCGGAATTTTCCTTAGCAAGATCATCCGTTATCATTTTCTTCAGGTCCCCGCCCTCTACAATTGGCTCTGGCTTCTTTGTCGGGGTCCCGCCAAGATAGACGATTCGCTCACCGAGCTTCTCTGCATGTCCCATTTCATCCTTTGCAGTTGATTTGAATATCTCAAGTATAGCCGGGCTTTCCATTCCCTCTCCCTCGTAATGATGTTTCATATATTGTATGATCGCACTCAATTCTCCTTCCCTGTCCTTGTTCAATGCATCAATTATTTTCTGGCTCATTTTATCCTCCTGTTTAACTGAAATCTCATTGATATATCAATGACTATAAATTTAGCTAATATTTTATTTAGTGTCTTCTTCTTCCGCCCATGCAGCCGTGGCCATGTCCATGTTCTTCTTCTTTGCCTTCCATAATTTTCAAAGCTCTCTTGCATGTGGCTACACCTGGGGCGCCTGAGGTAATGAAAACCACATTCATTGTTTCCAATATTTCTTCCCTGGTCGCACCATGGTTGAGTGCACTCCTCATCTGTGATTCGCAGCATGGTTCACATCTTTGCGCTGCCATGACAGCAAGCGACATCAATACTTTCACCTTTGCAGAAAGGGCCCCATCCTCCTGGATGTGTTCATCGCATTTCTTATAATGTTCAAACATTTCGGGATTTATTTCACCCATCATGTTCATTATTTCGGGAGTAAATCCCATTTTACCTTCTATGCTATCTATTACTTTCTTAGGTTCCATATTTTTCTCCCATAGTATATCTTTGTTCAGAGTTTATTTAATCTTTTGCCTGTAATTTTGAAAGGACCTATTGAAGGTCAATAACTTTCTTCAAGCCTTCTTCTGCTTCTATTGCGAATTTGCTTATTTTATCATAACCTGATAAGGAGTTTGCAGTGCTTAATGCAACAGTTGGTTTATAGAGTGAGACTTTAGTTTTTCCTTTGTCGGAATAAACTGCTATCTTGCAGGGAATGATCAGACCCGCCAGCTTGTTTATGGAAAGTCCCTGATGTGCAAGACCTGGATTGCATACATCCAGAATAATGTAATCATCATATTCAATTCCTAATTTTTCTGCAAGGATCTTTTGCACATCAATGACGCTCAATACGCCCCATTTGTTAGTTTTGAGGTCTTCTGTAAGCTTTTCTACTGCGGATTTTACACTAAGTTTTGATTCTTTTGTGTAATCGATCATATCTTCCAACTCCATCCTCTTAATTTGTCTTCCAAGTGTAATAAAAGGTTGGATTGGAAGGGAGCGGGCTGTATGGCAGGAATTTATTTAGGACAAAACAAAAGGCAATAGAGGATGATTATGATAACTATTATATTAATTTTTTAAATGGATGAATATTTAAACTTTAATATCTTTTTTAATATTGTTGGATTAAAAACAATTAGTATATCTTGAGGATAGATGTTGGAAACTCCCGAACAAAGAACAAAATTATTAAAAGCTGGCTTCTCTGGAAAAGAAATTGAGAGGCTTTATATTGAACAAAATAACATCAAAATAGTCAATTTCCCTTTACTGCATGAAACAATGAATTTAAAAGGAGTTAATATGAATAAACCTGATATAATCAATATTGATGACACAGAAGAAATCACAAACATACTTATGTCCCTGGGAATTAGCAGGAATGCTGCTGCAGCTCTTAGCTATCTTAAAAATTCGAATTCAGCCACATCCATTGACCTGGAACGGTCAGCTAGGCTACGCCAGCCTGAAGTCAGCATAGCCATGAAACAATTAAAGGAATGGGGCTGGATATATGAATGTGAAGATAAGAAGACAGGCAGAGGAAGACCGAATAAGATTTATTCGCTTAAAGTTGGCTTTAATGGCATAATCGCCCAGTTTGAAGAACAGCAATCGAAAGCATTTGATGAGGCTAAAACAAAGATTGAGCGGTTGAAAGAATTAGGAAACATTAGATGGTGAAATTAAAGTAACATAAATAGTAACATAAATAATAAAATTTTGTAGCTCAACAGATGTTACTATTTTTTCAGTCTGGCTATCCAATAAATAAATGCTATTGTTATAAAAAATAGCATTGCAATTAATATAATATTAAAAGACACAGGTTTTTTCACAGTATCTTTTGCGATTTCAGCGGTCTGCTTTGGTGATGGGCTGGAAGTAATTGTTTGTGCGGGGGTAAATATTTCCGGTTGTGCCGGTGGATGGTATATCACCTGAATATTTTCAGTAATATTATTCCCATTCGTATCCCATGCATTTATGGTGATATTATTAGTCCCTTCCTGAAGCCTGACTATTTGATCCCAAACTTCAGTTCCGGAAAAATTTCCATTTACCAGAACTTCTTTAATTCCATTCTTATCAGAAGCAGTACCTGAGATGCTAATTTCCTGTTTTGAAAATATTTCCTCCTGCACCGGTTTTTCAATTATTATCTGTGGAGGAATGGTATCGGGGACTTTGAAGATATGCCATGTGTCACCTGATGCCGCATAGATATAATCACCTGATGGATGGATCGCAATAGCTGTTCTATCTTTTATTTCGTTTATAAAAAATGTGCCAGTATTATTTGGTGCATACGGATTGCTGACATTCAGCACGTTATATTCAGATGTCCCGTCTGCCCTGGCAAGATAAACATCATTTCCATGTATCGATATATCATATACACTTTTCCCAAGAGAGTGAAAGACCTGCTCTGGACTTTCCGGATCGGATACATCAACAATATAAAATCCGTTTCTTTTTTCTGCACTTAAGAAAACATAATCCCCGGAAACTTCAATTGATATCCCTGCCCATCCTTGAAGAGTCCCACTAATATTGGATTTAAAGACATAGAACATCCCGGCAAGTTCAGGATTTTTCCGGTTGGTTAAATTAAAAATAAGAAATCCAGTGTTCGTATCAGCTACATACATATATTTTTCAGTCACTGCAACATCATTTGCATTGTCCAGATAGGTCATCTGTTGTAATTTTGTGGGATTTTCAGGATCACTGATATTGAGCACATTTATCCAACCCGGACCTGATGCTATATACAGACGCTCTTCCAGAATAGATATCCCATAAACCTTACCATCAAAATCTGTAACTTTATTGAGCAGCCCGGGCTTTTCAGGGTTGCTTACATTGTATATGAGCAATGAATTTCCATCAGCAATGAACATATAATCCTTATAGAATTCGGCATCGTGAGGTTCGGAGGTTGTGAAAATGCCAACTTCTGTCAGGTTTTTTAAGGGTTCAGATTGTGCCGGACCCGCGATTAAACCCAATACCAGAATAAATAAAATAAAGCTTCGGATCATATCCCACATAATTATGTTATGATGGCTGTTAATATTTATAATTTTTCCGGCTTCAGGTACTCATCAATCGCCCTTGCCGCAATCTTTCCCGCGCCCATAGCGCTTATCACGGTTGCTGCACCTGTAACTGCGTCGCCTCCTGCGAAAACTCCTTCTTTTGTGGTCGCGCCGTTTTCTTTTGCGATGATCGTCCCGTGCTTTGATATCCCAAGCCCGATCGTCGTTCGCGGCACAAGTGGATTCGGCGATGTACCGATAGCGATTATCACGACATCTGCTTCTATTTTATGTTCAGTTCCAGCAAGAGGCATGGGTTTGCATCTTCCAGACTCATCAGGCTCGCACAGGTACATATTAATGCATTCAATATCAGTTACCCAGTTCTTGGCATCGCCATTGAGCCTTACAGGATTTGTAAGAAGCCTGAACTTGATGCCTTCTTCTTTTGCATGCCCTATTTCCTCAGCCCGCGCCGGCATTTCTTCTTCTCCACGCCTGTAAACGATCGTGACCTCCTGCGCCCCAAGCCGCAGGGCGCACCTGGCTGAGTCCATTGCCACATTGCCGCCGCCCACGACGACCACATGTTTTCCTTTCTTGATAGGTGTATCATAATCCGGGAATTTGTAGGATTTCATGAGATTTACACGCGTCAGGAATTCATTGGCTGAATAAACCCCATTAAGGTTCTCTCCATCAATATTAAGGAACATGGGCAATCCTGCACCAGTTCCAAGGAATACGGCATCGAAATCAGAGAGTAATTCATCGACAGTATCAATTTTCCCGATCACCGAATCAAGAAGAAGCGTAACTCCGAGTTTTTTGACATACTCCACCTCGGCACGAACTATATCCTTTGGAAGACGGAATTCCGGGATACCATACGTAAGAACGCCACCTGCCGCATGGAGTGCCTCGAAGATCGTTACTGAGTGGCCCATTCTTGCAAGGTCTGCTCCAGCTGTTAATCCGGCAGGCCCTGAACCTACAACTGCGACTTTTTTCCCTGAAGGTTTCGGCTTTTCAGGGATTTCCACTTTTTTCTTACGTTCCTGATCTGAAACAAAGCGCTCAAGCCTGCCTATAGATACAGGTTCTCCCTTCTTGCCAAGGATACACGACGCTTCGCACTGTGTCTCCTGGGGGCAAACGCGTCCGCAAACGGCAGGAAGTGCATTATCAGTTTTTATCTCCTTTATCGCGCTGTCAAAATCACCAATTGACACATATTTGATAAAACCAGGAATCCTTACTTCAACAGGACAGCCTTCGACACACTTTGGTTTCTTGCACTGGATGCATCTTTTTGCCTCTTCTATTGCCTGTTCGCCAGTGAAACCAAGTGCAACTTCATTGAAATTTGCCCGACGGACCTTAGGGTCCTGCTCTGGCATTTTCTGGCGACCTAACATTTGCATCCCTCCCTCTGACATTTATATTTCTCAAATGCAAGCTTTTCCTCTGGCTGGTAAATAGCAAGCCTGTTCATCAGCAGCGTAAAATCCACAAGATGCGCATCAAATTCCGGCCCATCCACGCATGCGAATTTTGTCTCGTTTCCCACAAGCACCCTGCAGGCGCCGCACATACCGGTCCCATCAACCATTATCGAATTAAGGCTTACTATGGTCTTTACATTAAATGGCTTTGTAACTCCTGCTACCGCCCGCATCATTACCGGGGGGCCAATAGCGATCACTCTGTCCACTATAGTTGCGCTTTCAAGTATTTTTTTAACAATATCGGTCACAAAACCATGGTGGCCTTTTGAACCGTCATCAGTTGTAATATACAGTTCATCGCTGAATTCTCTCATTTTATCTTCCCATAACAGGAGATTTGCGCTTCGCGCGCCGATGATGGAAATGACTTTATTTCCGGCTTCCTTAAAAGCCCTGGCCTGCGGGAAAACAGGCGCTACACCTACCCCCCCGCCTACAAGAATTACCGTTCCTTCGTTTTCAATATGGGCTGGATTTCCAAGCGGCCCTATGAAATCCAGGAGATAATCCCCTTCTTTAAGAGTTGACAATTGTGTGGTTGTTTTTCCCATTGCCTGGAAGATCATCGTAATAGTTCCTTTTTTCCGGTCAAAATCAGCGATCGTGAGAGGTATCCTTTCGCCTGTGTCATCAATCCTCAGGATGACGAACTGTCCGGGCTGTGCTTTCCTGGCAATACGGGGAGCGCTTATATCCATCAAATGGATCGTAGGAACAAGTTCCTGTTTAGTTAAGATCTTAAATGGCATTTTTTCATCTCTGTAGGAAGTCTCTAAGTGGGTTTGGAATATAAAAATTATCCGTTTCTTAATTCATGATGTTATCTAGTGTTATCATATAGATTCAACCTTCGCATCCATCCACCGGTCAACAAAAATGTACTTGAGCATATCGATTATCAAGAAGTTTGAACCGGTTTCTACCTCGATAGTCACTAAATTATCTTCATGGCTAAATTGAACAGAATTCAGGAGCTTTTTTTTCCTGTCCTTCGCTGCTACCTCAAAATAAACCTTTGCTTCATGTTTCTTTATATCAAAACCAAGCCCGTTTGAAATCAGGTATTCCTGCAAACGATTCTGGAAACTGTATTTTGACGGGTCATTCCATTGGGATACTATCCTGAAATTATTTCCGATTTCTTTCCCGTCGAAAAATGTGATACTCAATAGTGATGAGTCTATACTTTTTTCCTTAAGATGTGAAAGGAATATTTCCTGGCTTCCTGAAAATTCAAAATCGTACAGGAATCGGCCGAAAAGGAAACCATATCCTTTGGAAGCTTGCATATTCTGCACCTGCCTGCATAAAAGATAGTCTTTAACCAGGGCAGGTATTTGTTCAAGAACAGTTTTCCCGATAAATGCGCATTTTGCTTCCGGGGTCAGGTAGCGCCCGGGTTCTTTTAATGTAACTGCTGCCTGAACGATCTTTGGCCTTTTCTTTTTCTCAACAGTGTTTTTGAGTCTTTCAAGATCTTCCCGCAAAACTTCAGGAATTAACAAAAGTTTTCGTTCTTCGCATCCACCACATCCGATGCAGCCACCTTTCCCTTCCAGGCAATAACTATTGTCAATAAAATTCCTGGCTTCGTTATACATCCTGTAAAGAAATGACTTGGCAGGAGTGCCTTTTACGCTTTCAAAAGGAAAAACATAAAACATGTCTTTAGGTTCGGATATCCTGTCACCGGATGTTGACCTTAATTCAGATAGGAGAGTTGGCTTATCACCGATAATATGCTCACCGTCAAAGTATCCGCCTTTTTCTGCAAATCCGGAAATGACACCAAAACATTCAAAACCGGCAAGAACAATATGCTGCGATATCAGGAATTCTTCGATATCCTGTGCCATCCTGAATTCAAAATTATTGGTCTCACAATCCCTCTTTAAATCCCCTTTTACCTTTTTTATGGTCTCCGGGTCTTTTATGGTCTGGCTGAATTGCAGGGGTGTAAAAGGAAGGTTTGAAAGAAGCCCGAAACTCATAATTGTCCTGCAGCCTGGTGATAATTTCATTTTTAAATTTTTAAGCTTCATTATGAAAGATTTGAATTCCCGGCAGTCATTTTCATTTTCAAGACCTGTAATTATGAAAAATAATTTTATTTGTCTTGGTTTTCTTGAATAGATGTGTTCAAGAGATGCAAGAAGCTCCTTTTCAGATAAGCTCTTATGCAAAAACCGTCTCATCCTGTCATTTATCCCTTCCACCCCCAATGTGAAAGTCCTTTTCCCGGAAAGTATCTCAAGATCAAGAAGGTCAGGGCGCATCGCGATGATATCTGCCCGCTGGCTCTTGAAATTCACAAATTTTGTAATTTCATTAAGATCAGCGATCACCTTTGCGATGCCTGTATGAAGATTGAAATTAAAACTCAAGGTATCAAATTCCGTCGGAGCATGTTTAATTTTTGCTTCAAGCGCTTTTGAAAGAATATCCTCCGGGTCATATTCCCGGAATGGTTTTCTTGTGTGCCCTTCAAAACAGAATGAGCAAAAGCATGGGCACCCCTGCGTTATCTGGAGTTTTACCGTGCTCTCGATATCGGTATTCAATATCGGGTATTCTGTGATGATATACGAAGCCTGCGGAATTTTTGGGGAAGCAGCGCTTATACTATCCGGTATTGGAAGCCTGATATCAAAGAAACCTTTTACTTCATTTTCAAGAATATGCAGGACCTGCGACTTTGGTTTTTCTAAGTTGTCATTCACGATAGCAGCGATTTTCCCTACAGCTCCTTCACCTTCCCCGAAAAACAACGCATCAATATAAGAATCACCGTCCGGCGATATAGCACATTGGGCCATAAGAACATTTGAGCCGCCCATAATTACTATGGGGCGAAGCGTTCGTCGTTGCGATTTCAAACCGGGAATCCCGGTATTTGAAAAGAGATATGGCAAATTGAATAATTCCAGAGTGAAAGAGTTGGATATTAGAACAAGGTCAAAATCATTTATTTGATGGAGAGATTGGATGCCCAGAAAAAATGGTATTTTGTTCTCATTGAAAAACCGGATATTCTTTGGTTCCGGAAAAAATGCATAATCAATATATGCCAGAGGCAGCGCTCTTCGTATTTCCTGGAAAAGAAAATTATGGGTTATTGATTCCCGGATATTCTGGAGAGGAGAAAGCCGAACGATCAATACCCGAAGCGTGGCATTCTCAAATGCGGGATTATTGAATGTGGGATTATTGCGGGGAAAAAAGATGCGGTATCCCTCTATCTTATAAAAATTCTTTAAAATAATTCCCGAATGATCGATCATATATGTTGTAAATTCTTTGTGTCCCGATTTTAAACCCCTATTAACCTTCATGGACATAATGCCTTTTACAAAAATCTTACGATCTTTTACAAAATTGGAATCATATATTATAATTTTCTCATCATGAAATTATTAAATCAGAGAGTAAGATTTATTAATGAGTTTTTTCATAATAGAATGCAGTGAAGTATTTGGTTCGAGAAATAATTTTCTTCAAAAACATGCCACTTGAATTTTGTATAATCTATTTTTAATAATATTTACTAAAAGAGACCAAAATATTTATGATAATTTTTAATAAAAAAGCGGAGGATGAATCTTGAAGTATTGTGTTGACTGCAGATACTTCTCAACAAAAGTAAAAGGAAGCAATAGGGAACAATACGATGGTTCCTGCACCAGGATGAAAAAAAATGTGTATGAGACAAATCTTGGATGCAAAGAATTCAATGAAGAACGTGTTTAGGCACAATTGAATCAGCTTCTGGCTATTGGTGTTTTTTTATTTACGTATGCACTGATAGCCCTGAAGCCAAAAAAGATCAATGAAGCCCATGCGGCTTTAATTGGCGCCATCCTTGCAGTAATATTCCTGCTCAAACCGCATCAGGTACTTGAAGCTCTTGGTATCTCGACACAGGAAATGCCGGTGCCTCTTGTTACCACATGGAATGTTGTCATAATTCTTATAACTTTGATGATAATTTCAAGTCTGCTTGACGATTACGGGTTCTTCAAGTATTGCGCAAGAAGAGCCATACATGCTGCAGGGAACAGCGGGAACAGGCTATTTTTATATACCTATCTTGCGGTTTCATCAATAGCGCTTTTTGCCGGGAATGACGTTGTCATCCTGACCACAACCCCCATTATCCTTATTTTCTGTAAAAATGCAGGAATAAATCCTAAACCATATATGTATGCATCTTTTTTTGCTGCAAATACATTTTCAATACCTCTTTATATCGGAAACCTTACAAATATCCTGATAGGGGATAGTTTAGGGCTTGATTATTTCGGATTTACTAAATATATGTTCCTTCCCACGATCGCAGCTGCCTCAGTAAATTATCATTTATTAAAATATATATTCAGGAAACAGATACCGCAAAGTTTTGGTCACAAAGACGATTCCAGAGATGATTTCGAAGTTGTAATAAAAAATAAACCTATTGTAACCCTTGGGCTTGCAGTATTGCTTGGAGTCATCATTTTTGGAGGTATCGCGAATTATTATAAAGTTCCAATATCGTTTGTTACATTAAGCGGGGCTTTAATTATATTGATTTCCGAAAGAAGGATCGCACATCGGCTAAAGAGAATATCCTGGAATGTTGTGATCTTTGTTATCGGGCTTTTCATCGTGGTAAAGAGCCTGGAAGTAAGCGGAGTAAATAGCAAAATAGGCGAAATTGTTTTCTCGGGATTCAGCGATAATATTTTCATTGCAACTTATTCCATGTCGCTTTTATCTGCTTTAATGTGCAATCTTGTAAATAATATTCCCATGACAGCAATGATGCTTTCAATAATCCAGCAGGCAAATCTATCCCCATCAATGAATACGGCAATGGGTTATTCGCTTGTTATTGGTTCAAATCTTGGCGCCAATTTTACCACATTCGGGGCGCTTGCCGGGATACTCTGGCTTGAAAGCGCGCGCCGATACGGATGGGATACCACAATGACCGATCTTCTCAAGATCGGTTTATTCGTTACTCCTATTGCACTTCTGGGAGCAAGTATAGTGCTTGCGATCGAACTGTCTTTTTAATATTTCAGGATAACAGTAGATATATATCTCTTTGAGTAGTACTCAAACCCCAGTTCAGGTGATATTATGAATTTTATCGTAAAAGGAAATTTCAAAGCAGGACAAAAATGGGAACAATTTACAAAAAAGATAACAACATTGAACAAGAACCTCGCATTAGAAAAGACATTTTCCCTTCTTGGAAGCGAGCACCGGTTAAAACGCAGTTTAATTAAGATAAATTCAGTAGACGAGGCTAAAGAATGAGTGGTGTATTGAACCAGCAACAACTAGCAGAATTATCCGAAAGGCACCAGGTCTACCAGTATCAGGCGGAATCTATTGCACAGCAGATAAATATGGTCAAATTGACCATTAAAGATGTAGAAACCGCATTGGCCACAATCGCATCTTTAAAAGGTGAACCATCCGGGATAGAAACACTTGTGCCAATCGGTTTTGGTTCATTCGTCAAGGCGAACCTGGTAAATACGGATACTATTGTTGTTGGAATTGGGGCGGGAGTGAGCATTGAGAAAAAAATAGACGATGCTAAGTCATTCCTTGAAAAAAGAAAAGATGAACTTACAAAATATTTTGAGCAACTGAACGCAACAATAACAAAGCTTGGCCAGGAACTTCAAAATATCGAGAAAATCGTCCAAAAGCACCAGCAATCCCAGCAGCAGCCCATGCGCGCTGAATAATTTCACATGTTTGAAAAACTCAAAGAGAAACTTGGCGGTTTTAAGAAAGCGCTCGGTGGAGTTTTAGAAAACAAAGAAAAAGAAGCCATAAAAACAGAACCTCCAAAGGTCGAACCTGTAAAAACAGAACCAGCAAAAGTTGATACCGTTAAGGCCGGGATCAAACCTGATATTAAAACCGACATTAAGACCCAGGTTACAAGTTCGGAAATATGGGAGAAGAAGAAAACTCCTGAACCTGCGCCGAAAGCTCCTGAAAAATTCGGTATATTCGATAAGATCAAAGCAGCTGTTTTTGAACAGGAATTCATAATAGAAGAAAGCAGCGTAAAAGACATTCTCTGGGAGCTTGAAATGGCGCTTCTTGAGAGTGATGTAGCGCTTCCTGTTGCTGAAAATATAGTTGAATCAATAAAAGTTGAGCTTGTTGGAACACGGAGAAAGATCGGCTCTGATGCAGGTAAGATAGTCGAAGACGCTCTTAAAAAGGCGATCCTTAAAGTAATTTCAGTAGATTATTTTGATTTTGATGAGTTCATCAAGAAAGCCAATAAACCTGTAAGCATTGTTTTTGTTGGTGTAAATGGAACAGGAAAGACCACAACTGTAGCAAAAATGGCAGAACGCTTTAAATCGCAGAATTATTCTGTGGTTATCGCTGCAGGCGATACATTCCGCGCCGGCGCAATTGAGCAGATAGACAAGCATGCTGAAGCTCTCGGGATAAAGATCATCAAGCACCAGGAAGGCTCTGACCCCGCGGCAATAATATATGATGCTATACAGTTCGCAAAAGCAAAGCACAAGGACATCGTGCTTGCAGATACCGCCGGAAGGATGCATATCAATATCAATCTTATGGACCAGTTAAAAAAAGTATGCAGGGTCAATAATCCCGACCTTATTATTTTCGTGGATGAGGCAATTGCCGGAAACGATGCTGTTGAGCGGGCAAAGCTATTCAACAGCGCGGTGCCATTTAGCGGGAGCATTTTGACAAAAGCAGATGCAGATTCAAAAGGCGGCGCAGCAATATCAATATCATACACTACCGGGAAGCCAATACTTTTCCTTGGAATAGGACAGACCTATAAGGACCTGGTTAAATTCGAGCCGCAGTGGTTGATTGCAAGGTTATTTGAATAATTTCCGAAAAGGTTATTGCTTTTAAGTCCTATTTATACTGGAGGTATGGGATAATATATGAATAAAATATTAAAACTAATATCGATAGTGCTTGTGCTGTCAATGCTTATTTTACCCGTCCTGGGCAAGATGGGCGCCGGTATGATGGGTAGTGATAACGGTGACAGGGGTACAATAAGCGATGAAATGATGCAGGGGAAAGCAAAAGAAATGCATGAAAATGGCAGTGACCTCCGCGAAAAGGAAGGTATCATGGGAATGGGATTCATGCACCGTGAAGGGAATAACTTTGGCCGCTATGTAACATTTTCCGTCAATAATACGACAGGAGATGTGATGAATTACGGTGTTCTGGGTCTGACTGTATTTGATTCGATAAAAGTTACGAGCTTCGATCTTAAGGACATAAAAACAATGGGAGCCCTGACAAGGATTACTAATAAAGATGGTTCGATCGTTATCCAGTTGCACGATAATCCGGCTGCTGTCATTAATATCATGGCAACAGGAAAAGCGCAAGTTGTCTTTGATCTTGCAGAGGGTATAAATGCAACAAAAGAAGAAAATATTGTAAAGATCGAGTCAGGTAACTTCACAGCCTATATCGCTTCAGGAAATACAACTGCCGCAAATATTGCGCAAGGTAAGGTTATCATGGATACCGATAAGGGGTTAACGATATTTCGGGCTTCACCTGTTAATATGCCCATGGAAGGAATGCACCGGGGATTCATGGGAGAAATCATGAAGAACCGGGCAGGAGCAGAGATTTCCATAGGAGATTTTGATAGATCCTCGATCGTCAACTATTCGGATATGAATGTCATGATAAGGTCGATGGAAAAGGATCGCGTAAGAATGTTGATCAATTCTTCTGACCATGCCGGCAAATTCGTAATAATGAATATTGACAACAGTTCCCTGATGTGGAATGAAAGGCAGAAGCTGCGCTTATATCTTGACAATAAACCAATGAATCAGGTCATGAACGAACAGGATTTATATAATGTTTCCGAATCCTCCTTCTGGCTAACGATGATGGGAGGAAACCGCATGCAAGCGATGATGTATATTTCAAATTTCTCAGAGCGCCAGGTGGATATAGTGGTCGAGGATGAGGTTACACCGACACCTGTTGTGACAACAACGGTAACAGGAATGGCGACATCAACGCCAAAAACACTAGGTTTTGAAATAGCAGTGGGAATGCTTTGTACTGTTGCAGCATACAGGTTTAGAAAAAGGGAATAAGAGTTTTGTGGCAAGCCTGATCCGGGAAATCTGCTCCAATTAATGGCTTGCCAGACTTAATGGAAATGATAAAATGAAAGTAGCGGCAATTAATGGAAGCGCCAGAAAACAAGGGAACACTGCAATTCTCATAAAGCATGTGTTGAGTGAATTGGAGAAAGTCGGGATAGAAACAGAATTAATAGAGCTTGCAGGAAAAAAAATACAGGGATGCACGGCCTGCTATAAGTGTTTTGACAAAAAAGACGGGCATTGCGCTGTTAAGGGCGATATTGTAAATGATTGCATCGATAAGATGACAGAATCTGACGGGATAATATTAGGTTCACCAATTTATTTTGCCGATATAACCGCGGAAATGAAAGCCCTGATAGAACGGTCAGGAATGACGGCATTAGCAAATGGTTCCATGTTCAAGCGCAAGGTTGGGGCCGCTGTGATAGCTGTAAGAAGAGGCGGTGCGATCCATGGATTTGACTCGATCAATCATTTCTTCCATATCAACCAGATGATAGTTCCGGGTGCAAGTTACTGGAACATGGGTCTTGGAAGAGAGGCCGGGGACGTAAAAACAGATGAAGAAGGAATCCGGACCATGAAGAATCTTGGAGAAAATATGGCATGGTTGATGAAAAAGATAGTTGTAGATGAATAAATCATATCAGGCTAAGGAGGTATCATTAATGCATGGGGAACGAATTACAAAAAGCAAAACTGACAAGGTCATTGACGGTGTATGCGGCGGTCTTGCCGAGTATTTCGGGATTGATCCGGTCATTGTCAGGTTGGTCTTCGTCGTGCTTGTATTTTTTAGCGGCTTAGGTTTGCTGCTATACATAATATTAGTCATAATAATGCCAGGAGCTGAACAGGCAGGACAACCGCCAAAAGAAACGATCCAAGAGAATGTACAGGAAATAAGTGAACGGGTAAAAGAAGCAGGAGAAGGATTGGGGCAAGCATTTTCAAAAACGAAAAATGAAAAACATTCAAAGCGTGCAGGATGGTTCGGTATTATCCTTATTTTGCTGGGTATCTTTTTCCTTCTTGAAAACCTCCATTTGATACCGTGGGTCGATAAAGACATTCTCTGGCCAATTATTATTATTCTAGTTGGAGCGTGGCTGCTGATAAAGCGATGGAGTTAATAATATGAAACCGGGATATGTGGGGCCGCTTCTTCTTCTGGCCATTGGCTTTGTCCTGCTGTTCAATAACCTGGGATCACTTCCCTGGGATATCTGGGGCAGCTTATGGCACTACTGGCCTGTAATACTGATATTGTCTGGCATACAAATACTTGCCAGGCATTCCGAATCCAGTATTATGTATATATTGGCTGTGATTCTTTGTATTTTGTTGATCATCGCAACTGTTTTTTTAGCCTGGAATGGATATCCTGCACCGGATACAAGGGAAAAGAACCTGAAGTGGTACATATTTAATAACAGCCATCCTGATGGCATAATTTTGATTTTGCCGATCTTGATAATGCAGACTTTAATAATTCAATTTTAAATGGCGCCAATATGAATTTTGCAAGCATGGAAAATGCTAATTTTAGTAATTCAAGTCTGAAT
Source organism: Candidatus Methanoperedentaceae archaeon (assembly GCA_963753595.1). Classification (GTDB taxonomy): domain Archaea; phylum Halobacteriota; class Methanosarcinia; order Methanosarcinales; family Methanoperedenaceae; genus Methanoperedens. The sequence goes on from CAVWCX010000018.1 coordinate 54,315, forward strand.
GGTGCAAATTTGAATTTTGCAGACCTGAAATATGCAAAATTTAATAATGCAGGTTTAAAAGGAGCAAATCTTAATTTTGTGAACCTGAAATATGCAGATCTTTCCAATTCGGTTCTTGATGGCGCCAATATGAATTTCGCAAATCTTGACGGCGCAAACATGACAGGAGCCCGGATGGAAGGTGCCAGTCATGGATTTGCGAGAACCTCTAAATCCACGATATGTCCTGATGCGAGAAATGGACCATGCTGGTAAAAAACAACTTTTTTAAATAAATCAATCTAGGTCTTCCAAAAAATATATAGCCCTGTAATACCCTTTCCGTAACGGTGGTGACCCAATGGTACTTCCCGATAAATTCAAATGTGTAATAACGAACTGGGACTATATTTACGACCTGTGCAGGCATGTTGCAAATGATGTGAAAAAATCCGGGTATAAACCCGATACGATAATAGCGCTTGCCCGCGGCGGATGGTTCGCAGGAAGAGTGCTTTGTGATTTTCTCGGGCTCAATGACCTGACAAGCCTTAAGATCGAGCATTATGTGGGTACTGCAAACGCTGGAGAGGGACCCCGTATTAAGTATCCGCTTGCAGATAACGCTGTGGCCGGGAAAAGAGTCCTGATAGTAGATGATATTACCGACACAGGTAAAAGTATCGCCCACTCAAAAGATTATGTAAGTAAACAAAATCCAAAAGAGGTAAGGACAGCAGTACTCCAGTACCTGTACACATCGGAGATCAAACCCGATTATTGCGGTGAAGTCATACAGGAATGGGGCTGGATAGTATATCCCTGGAATTTTATTGAAGACATGATAGATATCATCTCCCGCCTCATGGCCAAGGAAAAACAAAACGAATGGGATGTTGAAGAAATAAGGAAAGGACTCTTGAAATATCACAATATCGATCCCATAAGCTTTGAGATAGCGCAGCCCGACAGGATGGAAGAGATACTCGATGAAATGGCAAGAAGAGGACTAATAAAGACGAAAAACATTCCAGGAAAAAAATCATGGACTTATGAAGGAGCGTAAAATAAATGCAGGCAGATATTGCAGTAATTGGAGGAACCGGCGTTTATGATACGGCAATGCTGGATAATGTACGGGAAGTTGAAATCGATACTCCTTTCGGGAAACCATCTGATGCTATTACAATCGGGTCTTTTGGTGAAATTAATGTGGCATTTCTTCCCAGGCACGGGAAAGGGCACAGGATCTCACCAAGTAAATTGAATTCCAGGGCAAATATCCTCGCACTTAAGAAACTTGGCGTACAGAGAATAATCTCAGCATCAGCAGTAGGAAGCCTGAAGCTTGAACATAAGCCGCTTGATATCGTGATACCTGACCAGATATTTGACAGGACACGTTTGAGAGACAGTACTTTCTTTGAAGATGGAATAGTTGCGCATATCGGTTTTGCTGATCCTTTTTGTCCCCAGATGTCTTCTATGATTGCCGGCATCACGCGGGATCTCGGGTATTCAATACATGAAAAAGGAACATATGTCTGCATGGAAGGGCCGCAATTTTCAACACGTTCTGAATCAAAGGTTTATCAAAGCCTGGGATTTGACATTATCGGGATGACTGCACTTCCTGAAGCAAAACTTGCACGGGAAGCAGAGATCTGTTACAGCATGATCGCAACTGTTACTGATTATGATGTGTGGCATGAAACTGATGTCAGTATTGAAACTGTAATTTCCAATGCAATAAAGAATGAGGAAGCAGTCAGGAAAATTATTAAAGAAGTTATTCCAAAAATTTCTCTTGAGAGAAATTGTGTATGCTCAAATGCATTAGCAGGAGCGATCGTCACCGCCCCGGACAAGATACCGGTTGAAACAAAACGCAAATTGAATGATCTGATCGGTAAATATTCATAACTATTTATACTTATAGTACTATAGTAAGTATACTATTTATAATATTTTGATAAGATATATAAATGTGATAGGATAGGTAAATGAGTTCGAAAAAGGAAGCCCTGGATAGGTCAATATTTTTTAAAAACGGGCAGGAAGTAAATATAGTTGAACTTGGGCGCGATGATATTACTATTTCCCTTACAACAGGCAAGATCATATTTTGGTTTGGCAGGCAGGCGAGTGAGGCCTTAATACGTGATGTTATATTTGGAATATCCAGTATTGACTCATCCGTTGCTCTTGAACAGGAAATAATATGTGATTTTAAGACTATTGGTAAATATGAGAATATGGGATATGTTTTGACATCATACGCAAAAACTAAAGGAGGTTATAGGGTTATATTTAATATACCTTTCTCCAAAAAGATAGCTTTAGCCCATTTCGTCAGGTTGATCGTTGACCAGCTCTGTGAAAAGGACATAAGGAAAACACTTCAATGGGATGGAAGTCCTGAGAAGATCATCTTTATCTACAATAAATTGAAAAACCTTGATGGATGGAAGATAAAAAGCATCGAATATAAAGACAAAGAGGAATCAGTGTTATAATGAGATCAGAAAAGAAAGAATGTGAGGCAACTATTGTATCTATGAACCTTATTGCCGACCATATAAAAAAGGTTGCATCGAAACTTGATACGGGCTCTGTGACATCACTTGTAAATGGTATAATGGATTCTAAAAGAGTATTCCTGATGGGGGCTGGAAGATCCGGGCTTGCAGCAAGAGCTTTTGCAATGAGGCTTATGCATCTTGGATTTAATGTTTACTTCGTAGGTGAGACAACAACTCCTGCCGTGCAGCCGGAGGATCTTGTTATTGCAGTATCAGGTTCAGGTGGGACACCTTCTATCGCAAGCCTTGGAATGATATCTAAGAAAATTGGATCAACACTTGCTGTTATTACATCAAACAAGGATTCCACACTTGGTGGCATTTCAGATATTGTTGTCATTGTTCCTGGACGACCCAAGGAAGATGTTGTTTATGAGGATTATCACGAACGAAGAATGATAGGTTATCCCCAGTTAGCGCCCCTTGGAACTATTTTTGAGATATCCGCTCTTGTTTTCCTTGATGCTGTGATCTCAGAGCTTATGGTCAGGACGGGGGCAAGTGAAGCAGAATTAAAGAAGAGACATACGGTCTTTGAGTGAGATCATGTTCTCCGAACGCGTAAAGAGCATTGACATCTCTGGCATCCGCAAGATGTTTGAAGGTGCAGGCCCGAATTCGATAAACCTGGGTCTTGGCCAGCCGGATTTTGATACACCGCAGCACATCAAAGATGCCGCTATCGAAGCTATTAAAAAAGGCCTGACAGGCTACACAATGAATCTTGGCTTTCCTGAATTGCGGTCAGCCCTATGCCGTAAGTTCGAATCTGAGAATCATTTTACAGTATCACCTGATGAAGTATTGGTCACATCAGGAGCTTCTGAGGCGCTGCATCTTGCTTTACAGGCACTGGTAGATAAAGGAGATAAAGTCCTGATTCCGGATCCGGGATTTTTATCATATTTTACCCTGACAAAAATGGCAGGAGGAAAAGTCGTAGGAGTCCCGCTTGGCGAAAAATTGACCATGAACCCCGAAGTGGTAAATGAATTAATTACACCAGGGACTCGCGCGCTTATTGTTAATTCACCCTCAAATCCAACAGGCACGGTGCAGACCAGAAAGGAGATCAAGGGGCTTGCAGAGATCGCGGATGATAATAATATTACAATAATTTCAGATGAAGTCTATGAGCATTTCATCTATGAAGGCGAGCACATAAGCCCTGCGCAATTCACTGATAATGTAATAACAATAAACGCGGTTTCAAAAACATACGCCATGACCGGCTGGCGCATCGGTTATGCGGCCGCCCGGAAAGAATATATAGAGCAGATGCTTAAAATCCACCAGTACATCCAGGCATGCGCAAATTCGATCGCCCAAAAAGCTGCGCAGGCGGCCATTGAGGGGCCGCAGGATTGTGTTGGCCAGATGCGTGAGAGTTTCATGAAGCGCAGGGATATTGTTATGGAAGGTTTTAATTCGATGGGCATTAAGTGCGTAAAGCCCGAAGGTGCGTTCTATGCTTTCCCTGAAGTTGAGGATGAAGAGGCTCCGCAGAAATTGCTGAAAAACGGCGTTATAGTTGTCCCTGGTTCGGCTTTCGGGGAGAATGGGAAGGGGCATATAAGGATATCATATGCGACCTCTGAGGAGAATCTGAGGAGGGCGCTGAAGGTGATGGAAAGGGTGCTGAAATAATCTTTTTTTCTTACTTCATATTTTTCTTTATTTATAATTCCAAGCAAGTATGAACCTGACTATGTTCATTGCATCTATATTTTTAATTCATCGAAACCCATAAATCTTTAGGAACACAAACATTAGGATTATGTTCCTATTCATTGACCGGGAAGAAGAAATTGACTTCCTGGAAGAGAGATATTTTCATTAGTAATGAAATAATTAATATAAAAAATTCATTACCAATGAAATATTTATATGCTATAAAAACCATTTGATCATAATGAACACCCGGGCACTCAAAGAGATAATAGTCCAGCAAAAAACAGAGCTGGATAAAAAAGAAAGAGGACTTGAAAGAAATTCCCTGAAGGAGATCGAAAAATACCTCAAACTACCCCATGCAGTCGTTATCACAGGTGTCCGGCGCAGCGGAAAATCGACTATTTTAACCCAGGTAATTTCCAAACACTTCCGGGATGATTACTATTACCTTAACTTTGAGGACGAGCGCCTGATACAATTCTCAGCAGCAGAGGATTTTGACTCTCTTTACCAGGCGTTTCTTGAACTTTATGGTAAACATAAAACCTTCTTTTTTGATGAGATCCAGAATATTGAAAATTGGGAAAGATTCGTTCGAAGGATGTCTGATGCAGGATTCAAATTCTTCATTACTGGTTCAAATGCAAGATTGCTGAGCAGGGAACTCGCAACACACCTTACGGGAAGACACATGACTACAGAGATTTACCCTTTTTCTTTCAGGGAATTTCTTGAATTCAAGGGGCTTGCAATGGAAAAGAATACAGAATACCTGGTGGAAGAACGGGCAAAGATCAAGAATTTCCTTTCTGAATATATAGAAAATGGGGGCTTTCCTGAATATTTAAAATATAAAGAAAAAGACATACTTCATAGGCTTTACAGCGATATAATATTCAGGGATATTATTGTAAGATATGGCATCAGGGAAGTAAAGGCTTTTCAGGAAATTTCAAACTACCTCATGTCTAACATTTCAAATATAACCAGCTACACGCGATTGAAAAATCTATTCGGTCTTGGAAGTGTTAATACTGCAAAAAATTTTATGGAATATCTTGAAACCAGTTTTTTACTGTTCTTTTTAAACCAATTCTCATATTCAAAAGGTGTCCAGTCGTCATCCCCAAAAAAAGTTTATTGCATAGATTCGGGATTGAGAAATACAGTGGCATTCCAATTCTCTAATGACATTGGCAGGATTGTAGAGAATATAGTATTCCTTGAACTTAAAAGAAGGGGGATGGAAATCTATTACTGGAAAGGAAAGGGTGAAGTGGATTTCCTGATACGAGAAGGTCAGCAGACAAAGGATCTTATTCAGGTATGCTGGAATCTTGATGATAAAGTTAGAAAGAAAGCAGAAGTGAACTCTTTGATTGAAGCTATGATCGAATTCGATCACGAAAAAGCACAAATAATTACTGATGACCTTGATTGTGAGGAAATGATCGATGGGAAAAAAATAATGTATACGCCATTATGGAAATGGCTACTTGGTCGGGACAATTCATAAAAGCCCTACATTTTTTCCACGATTCCGATTATCTCCTTAATATCATTTATCACAATATCAGCTTCCTCGCAAAGAAGAGGAGGACATTTTCCTGTCTGCTGTATAGAGAGTACGCTTAGATCAGCAGCGCGAAATGCAAGTATATCATTGATTCCATCCCCAACCATTACTACTTTATCATATTGGTCTTTTAATCTCTTTACGATCTCTTCTTTTTTCTTTGGCGTTGATATCTCATATACACATTCAAGTGGAACGCAGACGTTCTTCGCAAGCGGCTGGAGGTTTCGCATACTGTCACCCGATGCGATATATACGCTTATGCCTTTCTCAGTAAGCGCCTGTATTACATTACAGCTATTGGAATATATTTTGCCGCCTGTGCAGACAACATAAGGAATACTTTTTTCTTCCACATCAATTATGAGCCCCGCACCCATATAAAAAATATTCTTACACTTTTGTTTAACAGCAGCCATTACATCCTGGAGGTCAGACATTGTTGCTCTCATATCATGTTTCACAACTGATAACGCTGTTTCGTTATCCACCTGGGCCCTGGAACAGCCAACATCGATGCCTATGTTGTATTTATCTATAAAATCGGAAATCAGCATGTCTGGGGGACATTTTGTGAGCCTGTTAGAATCAATCTGCATTACAAGAAGCGCACAATGTGGTTTTTTCCCGACAAGGTCTGTTGAAACTACTTCATTTAGAATAGCGCCAGTATTTATGTTCTTTGCCACGCGGTACATGCGAAGCAATGTTCCTGCACTATCAAAGACGACAGCAATTTTCATACCATAAACACGTTTTTATTGAATATTTATCTTTTCCAGGAAAATAGGGTATCTGTATCTTTGGGATAGGATAGGCGATTTCCCCTTTGTGTAAAAGGAGTTATTATACAGATACCCCCATAATATAATTATTATTTATGGTATTTATATTCTCGCCTCGAAAAGAATATCAGATAGTTTTGCCAATTCCTCCGGAGAAATGGTTTCCGCCCTCTTATCTATCATATCAGGAGGCAGTTTTTCCAGCGCGTCATGTTTGATCCCAAGAAATGCTGCATTATTTAATATGGCGTTCCTGATTTTTTTTCTTCTTTGTGAAAAAGCTGCTGTTATGAATTTCATGAAAAAATCCACATCTTTTACTTTATAAGGGGGAGGTCGCGGTACAAGCCTGACTATCGCTGAATTAACTTGCGGAGGAGCGCTGAAAGCAAGCCTGGGTACGACTTCTATGATCTCAACATTAGCTCGATACTGGACTGCTATCGAAAGACGACCATAATCCTTACTTCCTGATGCTGCAACCATTCTTTTTGCATATTCATGCTGGTACATAAGAATACCCATATCGAATTCATACTCCAGCAGTTTGAAGGTTACAGGCGATGAGATAGAATAAGGCAAATTAGAGATCACTTTATTAAAATGGGGAAAATCCTGTTCCAGGGCATCTCCTATGACAACTTCAACGTTATCAAACCTGTTCAGGGAAGAAGCGAGTTCCGGGTCCACTTCAATAGCGATGACTTTTCCTGCCTTGCGTGCAAGTTTTTCTGTCAGGTTACCGAAGCCTGCGCCTATTTCAAGAACAGTATCCGAACTATTTAATTGTCCGTACTCGATAATCCTGCCAAGGACCTGTTCATCAATTAAGAAATGCTGGTCCTTTTTATATAATTTCATCTTCTGGGCGTCATGGGGGTTGTAAAAACACGATATTTTATATTATCGTCCTTCAATTCATCCATAACCCTGTGAGCTATTAGTTTTTCAGGAGCATGAAGACCTTTTACCCTTTCAACAAGATTCTTGAAACTCTCAAATTTACCCTTCTTTTTCTCTTCAATTATTCCCCACATGAGCTTTTTTCCAATTCCTGGTAAAAGCTCAAGCATATGAAGACGCGTTGTTATCGGATATGCATCATTAAAGAAAGCCAAAAAGAGGGCTTCATTTGCAAGGACTATTTTTTCAATGACAGAAGGAAGCTCCAGCTGTGCGCCATGTGTAAGCTCAATATAGGCAATACGTCTCTTGACATGATCGATAACAGGACGGTCTCCATCCCCGATATAAACCTTATCATAGACATTTGGGACTACATTTTCTTTAGGTATAAGCTCCATCAAAACAAAATGTTTTTCCCCAATTGCATGAATAAGGGGCTTTTTTTGATACATCGGACGGGAATCATCAGAACGCCCATAATGTAGATAATCCAGAATATAAGCTGTGTCTTCTTTTTCTTGCCTTTTCCCTAGGGTTATCATCAAATACCACTCACTTTGGAATTATTCTTACTCAAACGGTAAATATTCAAAATAGATAATTATATTGTTTTATTATCTATTTCAGGTATATTTCATCACTAGCTCAAGAATATCTTTCAATTCTTTTTCACTGAGAGTATATCTTTCTTTTGCGTAGATCGACCTGACCTCATCATTGGTCAGTGGAAGAATATCGACTATCCTTACAGCAATCTCCGGTTTCATTTTTTCAAGTTTTGATAGCTCGTTCATTAATTCCCGGGATTTCCCTGGTTCCAGCCTTGCAAACATTTCAGCATGAGAGATCGCCTTACGCAACTCATATCCGAGTTCTTTGTCTTCTTTTGCCCTCTCTTCTCTGACTTCGTCAAGCAGGTTCTTTACCTCTCCAAGAGTCAAAATATCTTCACTGATTATCTGCTTCACTAACATTATTTCACCGGTTATTTTTGGGGAGTTAAATGCTCTGGAAGAATGATAACTTCTTTCATCAGTCCGCCATCCCTGACTGCAACAATATAGGCCCTGCCACGCTGGCTCGTTACTTTTCCGGTCCTTCCCTGGAATTTGGGATGAGGCATTCCATTCTGGATGCTTGAGTCAAGATCGATGTTTACAATGTCTCCCTCATGGAACTCCTGGATCGCCCTGCTGATGGGAGATAATCCTTTTTCCCTGACTGTTTTCTTTAACTTATATCGTGATTTTCTTCTTGTTCCGTGGGTTTTTGCCATAATATTTCTCCGAACTATGATTATTATTTATCCTACTTTAATTACTTCAAGTTCAATAACTTTTGCCTCACTTCCTGTCAGTGAAGCTACACTGGGTATCGTACGCCCGCCATCGCCAGAAACCAGTTCCTTGACATAGAGTCCGCCTTCACAATTAATTACGAGGACTGCAGTATTTTCATTATACGATTCAAGTTCGACCGAGTGTACTTTTCGTACCCGTTCAAGGTCCGCGCGCCTGTGAAGCACTCTGGTGGGTGTTTTCTGTTTGATGAGAGTTTGTCTTAATACGTTAATGGATGATTTAAGTTTTTCCTCTGTTGTATTGTGGGTAATCTTGAGACGATATACTTTATCCACTTTCATGGATTTTAGCTGTTCAACAGTTTCACTCTCAACGAATTTTAATCCAAGTACTTCGATCTTACCCTGTGCGCCCTGGTTAATTCCTGATTCCAGGGCCTCCAGGTCAAGACTCCTGGTATGGGGTCTTTTTGCCTCAACAACAAATGGCCGCCCATCGCCAAGCATAAGGGCATCAATATCCTCTCGCCCTGCGCCATGAAAAGCAGTATCTTCGGCCCGCGCTGCTGACATTAGATGCGGCTTTATCAATTCATCGACTGATTCCTGGTACATCTTCCCGGTATTGTCGCATCGTTCGCATCCTCTCCCGCCGCATTCCCGGCATGGCCATCTTGTCTGGGGTATCCCGCGGATAAGTTTCCGATACCTTCCATAGATATAAAGTGAATTTATTTCTACTTCGACAGTATCATTTTCAAGGTCAAGAAGCGCCACAACCTGTGGTTTTTTGAGGTTTGCCTTCTTTGCGGTAAGCTTTTCTATCCTTTTCCCCACCTCGCGGTTCAATTCTGTCTTCAAAGGCTCGGCAAACGTGGCCCCGCTTTCTGCCCACAGGATCTCTTCATTCTCAGCAAGAAGTCCTGTAACCTTTGTTCCAACAAGGAAATTATTATATTCGTAATCAGAAAGCGCCTCAACAGACTTTGTTACCCACGGATCTATTTTCAAAAACAGGTTATTGCATACCCAGCATTTTATTTCACCCCTGCTTCTGGCAAGTTCATCCTGCAGTTCTTTGTTTTTTTCTGCTCCTGCATCCATGTCAAGAACAAGTTTCAGAGCGGCCCCGCGCATGTCATTGGAAAGTCCCGTGGAAAGTTTTGCGAACTGCCGGCCTAAACAGTGGTCGCATATCGGACCTTCATGAATGATCTTACGGGCTGTATCGAGGATTGTCATCTGCCTCTCATTATGCGAAGTGTTCTAAATATGTTTCCATGGATCAGTGATAAATTCAAAAACATGTCCTATCCATCTCGTTATGTAATAATACGATGCAGTGGTCAGCATGCAAAGAAAGCGGCCCCATGCTTATTATTTCAGTATCATATCCCGCAACTATTCTCTCCTCATCTTCGGTCAAACCCAGATGGTCTCCAAGCACAAATAAAGTGTCAAAAGCTTCACCGAAAATCTTTTTGCGGATATCTTCACCATCTTCCCGTAAATAGATGATTTTTTTATCAAGCTCTTTTAACAGGTCCTCTAAATCTCCTTTCCTCACGCTGACCCCCGGTGTTGACTCAGTCCAGAAATCCTGCGCATTCTTTTCAAGCGCTTTTTTTATTAATGATGCGGCGCTTCGTTCATCAGGGCTCAGGTACCTGATCGTGCTGCCATCAAAACGTATCAGTTTTGGGGGGGATGGTTCACCTTTCATTATAAGAAAAACACGAACATCCCGTCTCAGGTCGTGAGAAAGGAATAGTGAGGCGTTAACGCACCTGCAAAGGATATCCATGCGCCCGGCAGCCCCCGGAAGGTCATTGAGTGAAAATGTTCCGGTGACAGCTTTATGTCCGATGATCATAAAATCTTTCATACAGGGGAGAAATGCTTGAAGCATATTAAAGGTATATCAGGGGGATTTGGGGGACAAATGAAATTTAAGGTTTGATCGTCAGAAAAACTTATAACTTCTATTTTCCATTAAGATAAGGTGATATTTTCTGCCTAAGAAAGCTTTAATTAGCGTTTCTGATAAAAATGGTATAATTGATTTTGCCTCTGGGCTCGCTGGATTCGGATTTGAGATTATTTCGACAGGCGGGACTTACTCGGCCTTAAATAAAGCCGGAATAAAAGTAAGAGATGTTTCCGATATTACGGGATTCCCAGAGATGATGGACGGTAGAGTGAAAACACTTCACCCGAAGATACATGGCGCCATTCTCGCATTACAGGATAAACCGTCACACATAAAAGATGCCATGGAAAATGGCATTGAATTTATTGATATTGTGGCTGTAAACCTTTACCCGTTTGAAAAAACAGTGGCCGTGGGGGCGAGTCTTGAAGATGCTATTGAAAATATAGATATCGGAGGACCTGCTCTTGTAAGGGCGGCAGCAAAAAATTACACTCATGTAGCTGTAATAACCGACCCATCTGATTATCCTTTGATCCTGGAAGAACTTAAAAATGGATCTGTAAGCCTTGAAACTAAGAAAAAGCTGGCAGTCAAAGCGTTTCGAAGAATTGCAGATTATGATTGCGCGATTGACACATATTTAAGCCGATCCTTTCTTAATGAAGATATCCTTCGCATGAAATTCGTTGAAGGCACGACCCTGAGGTACGGAGAGAACTGGCACCAGAGCGCCAAATTTTATAAAGAGCCCGGCGTAACCGAACCCACGATCGCAAATGCAAAACAGCTGCATGGAAAAGCGCTTTCTTACAACAATTATGTGGATGCGGAAAGCGCCCTGAATGTAGTTCTCGGATGTAAAAAGAAAATAGCGGTCTCTATCGTAAAACATAGTAATCCATGTGGATTTGCAACAGGGAATAACCTGAAAGAAGTATTGTCAAGAGCATGGGACGGGGACCCGGTTTCATCTTTTGGCAGTATTATCTGCATGACCTGCAAACCAGACCTTCTTGCGCTTGAATTTTTAAAAGGCAGGTTCGTGGAACTTATAATCGCCCCTGGATATGATGAGGAAGGGCTTTTGTACCTCAAAAATAAGAGTAAAGACTTGCGTATCCTTGAATTAGCTATGGATGAAGGAAAACCACTTGAAAATACATACCGCTATATTGTGGGAGGAATGCTTGTCCAGTCAAGGAACAGGGGATTATACGATAAATGGGAGATAGTGACACAGCATCCTTTCCCGGAACAAAAGAAAGGACTTTCTGAATTTGCATTAAATGCCTGCAAATATACAAAATCAAATGCTGTGGTGATCGCAAGGGAATATGAAACGGGATGCTATCAGATACTTGCAATAGGAGCAGGACAGCCAAACAGGGTGGATTCGATAAAGAAACTGGCTGCCACAAAAGCAAGAGAGAACCTCAGGATACTTTACGAAAGGGAGAAACCGGATGTTAGTGAGGATGAATTCGTTAAGAACATTATGAGTGAGTGCGTCATGGCATCGGATGCGTTTTTCCCTTTCGATGACAGCATAATTCATTCAGCCGAGAATCATATAAGGTACATCGTGTCCCCGGGAGGCTCGATAAGGGATAAGGAAGTTATTGCTACGGCCAACAGGCTTGGTGTGTCGCTTGTGTTTACGGGTATGAGGCATTTTTACCATTAATATTAGTGTCCAGCGATATCATCATCTATGAACCTGTTTGGCTCATTCACCGCAAAGGACGCAAAGAATAGCAGCAAAATCATCTTTGCGCCCTTTTCGTTCTGGTATGAATAAATCAACAACGAACTAAGACGAACACGTACGAACTCTGGTCACGTGAGTTCGTATCAGTTCGTTCAGTTAGTTGTTTTTTTCATGTTCATTTATGTACCACAGTTAATGGCCGACTTTGCTGTGAGAATTCTATATTCCCAACAGATCAGTGAAAACCCGTCATATCCGTGTCATCGGTGTTCGAAAGCGTTTTTCAATCCTTGATCCGGCTTATGATGATCAATCCCGCAATATTGACTATCAATATCAGGATTATTGCGATCCATCCCCTCCTGCTGATATTAAATGCACTCTCCGGTTTTTTGAAATTGAACTGCTTATCCGAGTCAAGCGACACTATTTCTTCAAATATACCATCAGCTCCTGTTGCTTTTAGCGTATAACTTGAATTCAAGGGAAGGCCGGTGAAAATAAGTTCAGAATCCGAGCGCTCAGATACTTTTTGGCCATTATTCCATAATGAGACCTGATATTTCGAATCAGCTTTTACAAAGATACTGGCATATTTTTTTATATTGATGGGATTTCCATCAGCATACTGTAGATGATCGGGAAGGTCAAGAACACTCAGGAGCGTAGGTGCGATATCTTCCTCTTCATATACTCCCCCGATACTTCCCGCTACAGTATTTGGGGAGAGTATTACAAGAGGTATTCTGAGACTTTCGATCCTTGTTGAATATTTATCCGAGCTGTGTCCTCCGCGTCGTGCGTTCATTGTTGCAAAAGACATTCCATGATCTGCTGTCAGGAAAAATGCAATATTATTGTCAAGTGCTGTTTTATAAAGTGGATAAATATCAGAATCAAGGCTCTCGATCAATTTCATGTAATCATCATCCCCCATATTATGGCCTCCACTGTCAATTGCCCCGATATTCACGGTCATGAGGAATCTCCGGGAAGGATGTTTTTTTATCATGCCTAAAGCTGCGGCATTTGCGGCATCAATGCCCCATTTGTTATAAGCAAAGTATTTATCCACGCCTTTTTTACGATCCAGATAATTTGGAAGTTTCATCTTCCACTCATACATCAGATCATAAACACCATCAGGCGCATTCTTTGTTTGTATTGACATCAGGGGCTCATCAATAGAATTATTTTCCGCAAATAGAATTATATCCTGCTCGCTTCTCATATTCATAAAATCCCCTCTTTCCATTATAGCAAGATTTACAAAGCCGTGTTCTCTTGTGATATCAAATATTGTTGCGCTTGGATAACCCACAATCTCCTCATTTGCATCAGAAAAACCTGTGACGATCACTGAATGCGCAATTCCCGTTATTGGATTTTTTGTCCTTATATCCACGATCCTTGTTCCGAATGACAGGTTGTTTGTCCTTGCTTTTAAAAGCAAAGAGCCGTCTAATGCTAAAGGTGAAGTTTCAGGATAATAGTATGAAGAGCCAAAGCCATCAACTATGAAAAGAATAGCGCTTTGCGGTCTTTTCACTTCATTCAAAGTGATCTCAGAAACACCTGATGCGGTGAATGATATTGAAAAATATAATAATGTTGTGAATAATATAATTACAAATTTTTTTATCATAATTCGTGCTGATAGGAGGAATAAAATAAAAAGATTTCGTAAAACATAATCCTAGATTATTTATAATAAAATACCAATTAGTGTGCAAATGGAGACGATATCAGATATCATATCTAAGGGTGTTAAGCCGGGTATACGCAGGCTTTTTGATATGAAAGATGTCATTTACGACCGCGAATGGCTTTCAAATGCCCAAAATTCGGAATTATATTATATGTACCGTGACCTTTCACTGAGCAAAAAAGATGCTATTGCCATGAAAGAACATGGCCTGAGATACGATATCACTGTCATCCCGCCAAAGATGCTGGGATGCGAATTTGTAAAAACAGCAGGTCATTACCACCCGCTGGTTCCTGGAACCCGGATAACATTTCCTGAAATATATGAAGTACTGGGCGGCAAAGCAAGTTATATCCTGCAAAAACCGGATGGCGAAGGAATAGATGATGTGATCCTGATAAAAGCAGGGGAAGGTGACAAGGTAATTATTCCGCCAGGCTACGGGCATCTTACCATAAATGAGTCAAATAAAGTATTGAAAATGGCTAACTGGGTGGCGCGCGACTTTGAGTCCATATACCAGCCAATAAAAGAGAAGGGCGGAGGAGCATATTTCCTTCTTGATAAAGGAATGGTAAGAAATCCGAGATATGAACAGGTGCCTGGAATTAAGCCTGGAAAACCCGCAAATCTTAAAGAAATAGGATTGCAGAAAAGCAAAGAGATGTATGGGCTCGTACGGGATTTAAAAACACTCGAATTCCTCACAAAACCTCATGAGTATGAATGGGTTTTCGAAGAAGTCCTTGGGAAATAATTCCAATTTTGGGTAATATTTTTTAATAAGAGGGATATTTTCCCATGATAAAAATCTCAGACATTACATCATATCATCCTAATTTACAATATAAAATTTGTTTCAATTTATGTTGGTAATTGCCCCATGTGCAATACATTGGACTGCTTGGAATATAAATTTTTCTGATTAGAATTAAGCCCTGAACAGCGTTTTGCGCTTTACAACATATCGACAGCGCCTTATTTTTTTGATGAAACCACACAATCAAAAATAATTATACTAAGCTACATTAAAGACCTTTTAGCATCGCGCTTCCTCATCACTTCTTCTTCAATAAATGCCCTATCAATACCAGACCTACGATCGCAAAAATTATTTCAAATCCTGGTGTTTTTTGCGATTTTAATACAATTTCTTTGTTATTCAATTCTTCAGCTAATTGTTGATTAATCTTTAATGCTTCATCGGATGCCTTGATTGCATCATCGTATCTTTTCATAACGGAAAGTAAAATTCCTTTGATAACCCATGCTTTAGCAAGCTGTGGATTAATCTTCAATGCTTCATCAGAGGCTCTGATTGCTTCTTCATATCTTCCAGATTGATACGAATCGACACTATCATTGTACTATTCGTCAGCAGTTTTTGCCTCCCTAATAGCGACATAACAGAAAACAATATCAGAAATATAAAAAAAATGTGTATTCCCTTGAATCCCATAATCATTCCTCTTTTTATGATACCACCATACCAAGCAAATAATGGATCATTTTGATAAAGCTTATTTGTATTTAAATATGATGGGAAATTGTCGTTTCCATTCGTGTGTGCTATTGTGCTACACTATTTGAAAGCAAATATTAAGGTTCTGGAATAGCAGTTCCATTTGCTTTTTCATTCTCTTTAATATTATTCGCTTCTTTTTTAGATTTAGCAGATCCAATAAATGCTCCAATACAAGCCGCAAATAGATAGATTTGCCCAAGAAATTTAAATAAACCTAAAAGGATAAAGGCATCACCATGAGTCTCGCCACCACCAATCAAAACAGTAATAACAAACAACGGAAGAGTAAGCCATATTCCCCATCTCCATGAAAGTTTATGCCACTTTCTTCCAAAATAAAAACCAATAAAACCATAGCAAAGTAATGAAAATACCACAAGAGGAATAAATAATATTGAGATATAGGAAACTAACGCAATTAGTGACCCAATTATTAAAGCGCTCAAAACTGGTTCTGAATTAATTAAACCTTTTCTCATTATTTGTAATCTATCTATAATAATTATTATATAAAAATAATATATGATTGCAATAATTGCAATTAATTGAAGAGCTGAATATATTGACATTTCAGGAAGAGGTTCAAGATATTCAGTTGCTCTTTCTGCTTCAGTATAAGGTCTAAACTCTTGTATGAAAATATAATACGTTAACAAGAACGCTAATATATATGCTATCAAACTTGATATTAATGCTGGGCAATTTATTTTAATAATTTCAACCCCTGTTCTTCTCTCGTCATTTATTAGCCCCCCAAAAAGTTTGTATTTAGTAGCATTATTTTTTTTTAATATATAACATTTTTGGTTTAGAGTGACCGCCATTACACGTTGGTGCAATTATGGCAGCTTGCGCCGCACCCCTTCCAGACTTACCCCCTGGGGCGCCTCATACATAATTCTCCCAAGTAGAAGAGCCATAACAACAAACATCCTTCTTCTTACAAATTTTCAGGGGTTTGAAATACGAATCAACCACAGAGGACGCAGAGATCACAGAGTTAATCTTTCTCTGAGTCCTCTCTGTGGTTTTTTCGTAAAAGAAGATTTAAGAAGTTTCCTAATATCATTCTATAAAAAAGATATAAATATCTTTGAAACATAACAATTCCAACATATTCCAATGGGCAATATTTTTAAATAAGCGGGATATTTACACATCCAATGATAAAAGTCTCAGAAATTACCACTTATCTTAAATGTCCACGGATGTGCTATTTTACAAATAAGGGGCACGACCTGGTGGGCGAAGTCTCACCAGGATATCTGGAAAGACTGATCCTGAAAGAACTGGCCCTGACATATGGATCTGCATGTAATTGTGCTGATATGCAAACTTTCCTGAATAATGAACTTGAAAGGATCTCAAATGAGATCCGTGTGATCTACCGCAGTGAAATGGGCAAAGTTGATGATAAAGCAATCGCAAAATCCATAAATGATATACGCCCCCTGATCGAAACAATTTCTTTAAATCTTTCCCATAATCGCGACTTCTATTCAGGCGAGTTCATTCAGGATGAACCCATTTTACGCTCAGATAAATTCGGACTTTCGGGCAGCTCTGACAGGTTGATAAAAATAAATGAAAGCCCTGTCCCTTCGATAATAAAAACCGGTAATATGCCTGAAAATGGCGTCTGGAACGGCGACAGGCTCCAGTTGACAGCCTATTCAATTCTCGTAGAAGAAAAATACAATTCAATTGTTGAAAAGGGATTTGTCGAATATGCACGCTTTGGTATTATAAGACCGGTCGTTGTCAAACGGCATGAGCGCAGAAAAGTCCTGCAGATGATGGATAAGATAAAGAAAATCCAGAATGGTTTTATGCCCGAAAGACCAAAAGATGCTCCATGCGAATATTGCGGTTTTGTCGGGATATGCGATGTAAAATCAACACTTGCGTCCAGGTTTTTTTAGATCAGAATTTCGCGCCTGTCAGGGTTTTTGTCTCAGTAACTCCCTTTAAAGCCCTTATTTTATTGACCACGATCTCGCTTAATCCCTCATAATCGCTGGCCTGGATTTTCGCGATCAGGTCATAATCACCAAACAGAGGATATAATTCCTGGATCTCTTCCCATTTAATCATGGTGTCGAATATTTTTTTTTCCGCACCAGGCGTAACATTGATCAATACAAAACCTATGGCCATTAATTTTCACCCATGACCTACAATTAGGTTTTGGGAATATAATATTATCTAAACGAATAAACATTATATTTTCATCTAACGATCACAGTGCCTGTCGCATTTTGATATTCTTTGTACGATGGATATTCAGCCAGGACAAAAGTATATTTTCCCTCCTGCTTGAATTGATATTGATATCTGCCTGGATATTGCATGAGCTGTTTCTCGAATAAACTATCTTTGCTTACCAGTACAACCCTGGGACGCAGGTTTTCCTCGTTATTCCAGGTTATAGTATCTGATTTGTTGATTGTTATGGTTCCCGGAATAAAACCATGACCAATATCAATTTTTATATTATAACTCCCTGGTTCAATTATCGAAGGTGGAGTAGCCATAGCAGGGGTCGTAGCAGGAACAACAGCGGGAATATTTGGGGTTATTGATGATACTGTAATAGTGTTATTTTGTAATCCTGAATTATTTTCTAATCCTGAATTTTGGGACTGTGATTTCATGGACTTTGCATCGTTAAAAAAATCAGATGCAGGAACGATATATGTAAAAATTGAATAAATGACAATTAATCCAATTATTGTTCCAAGCGCGATCATCTGGTTTTTAGAGATTTCCGGTATTTTAAATACGGGCTTATTATTAACGGAAGGGATATTTAACTGGAAACCTTCCTTGATATCTTCGGGTTTTTTTGTCTCCGCAAAATCCTGGTACCAGTCGCATACGGGATTCAGGCAGAACTGCGCAACCGGGATCTCAACAAATCCAAGCCCGATGGATTTCTTCACACTTTTTGTCTGGACAAACCCATGGCATTTCGGACATTTTTCAGCAAACTTCATGATCACCATTATAGCCGGGGGCATTATTAAAATTATCGAATAGAAATCTTTAATAAATGACATAACCAACAAAATACAATGCATATAAAACCGCAAATACGGATACTTGGTATTGATGACTCCCCTTTGATAAATGAAAAAGTAATGATCATTGGAGCTTTTTTCCGTGGCGGTGAGCAGCTTGACGGGATATTGAGAGCCTATATCACAAAAGACGGGATGGATGCTATTGATGTTTTGACCAGAATGATCAAGGAATCAAAATATTTTTCCCAGACAAGGGTTATAATGCTTGATGGCATCACTTATGCAGGATTTAATCCCGTGGATATAACCTGCCTCTCTAAAGAAACTGGTCTGCCTGTAATTGTTTTCATGCGATCGTGCCCTGATTTTGAGAAAATTAAGCTTGCTCTGCGGCATCTTCCTGACCCTGAAAAAAGATGGGAGATAATACAGCGCGCAGGCACGATACATAAAATAGGGGAGGAAAATCCTGTTTATATCCAGTTGTGCGGTCTTGATTTGGAAAGCGCAATAAAAATAATCCGAATAACTTCAACGCACAGTAATATCCCGGAGCCGCTTCGTGTTGCACACATTATAGCGACAGGAGTTGTGCTTGGCGAATCAAAAGGCCAGGCGTGACTCAATGATCATTTTTTTTTCTATTCGATGACCTGAACAATTTGACAATTGGATAGAAAAAATATTTGTCATCGATAATCATGAAAAACAGCACAAGACATATATACCACTAATAATCATTAAGAATGGGTGATGAAGATGAATACATTAATTCAACATGAAACTCAATATAAATGTCCCAATTGTAAACATCTAATACCGCTAAATAACGCTGATTTCATCAAAGGAATCGCAATGGTGTCGTGTGTGGGTTGCGGAAGAGATGCTTTTACTATCGAAGAAACCATGCTTGCAACAAACTAAAACTTATTTAGAGGTTGTCAAAAAGTTTGATCTTGGGGGTCATTATGAAATACTTAGAAATAAGAAACCGCAGATAAGCGTTCTATTAACACTTTCGGCAATAATTTAAATCCTCTGTACATATACGTTAAAGATCTTCCCATCCTGCTTGACGGCAAGGATCTTATTTCCGGATTTTTTTGCCCATGAATCAATATTCTGTGGCGCAACCGGATCATCTGCTGTTATGAGCAGGATCTCTCCGCTTTTTAACTGCTCGACACGTTTTTTTGTAAGTATGAGTGGATATGGGCAGCATTCACCCCGCACATCAAGTGTATCATCAGGAATAATCTCAGACATAAGGTACCCAATTTGACTCAGGATTATTTAAAATTGACTGATTAATAAATCCTTATATCCTTCTTTAACAATCCTGACTCCGTGATCCCATGAAACCAATAGAAAAAGCATCCGGTATCGGTGGAATGCTTACAGCATTCAGGAAACTTGCCAGGGGAAGGAAAAAAATAACATTTATCGGCTGCCCGGGCTGGTGCAACCCATTTGCAGAACTTCTTGGCTATGTTTTACGGGATGCTGGAAAAGAAATGGTATTTATCCCGAACCTGAGGAAAGACCTGGCGGCAAAGGTCAAAATGACCGATTACGGGATGCAGCTTGGTGAAAAAGCAGATCCTTCTTCGGATACTGTTGTGCTTCTCGGAGGGCTTGCCATGCCAAAAATGGAAGTGGAGGTCAATGGCTTAAATTCGATGATAGATGAGATCACAAAAGGCCATCCTGACCGCCAGATACTGGGTATGTGTATTGGCGGGGTTTTCGAAAAAGCAGGATGGGATAAATTGATCGATTTTGATTATCTGATGGATGCAGACATGGAAGTTGTAACTTACGGATTTAAATAATATTAAGGTTTTCAAATACTAAATACGATCATGAACAAATTAGCAAGACTTTTCATAAAAACAAGCCTGGTGTATCTTGTCCTCGGCACCATCCTGGGTGTGCTTATCACCATTGGACCCGGATACAGTTTCATGCATTCGCATTTTGCGCTTATTGGATGGGTATCGTTCATGCTTTTCGGGCTGGCATATGAGAGCATCCCTCGCTATACCAGCAGGGCCCTTTATAGCAGAAAACTCGGAATGATACAATTCTGGCTTGCCAATATCGGATTGATCGGCCTTTCGCTTTCGTACCCATTTATGAGAATGTATATGCTCAAAGAAAAGGATGCTTCTGATGCTGCAACAGCAGTTATGATATTTGGCTTGATAGAGGCTATTTCAGTTTTCATGTTCGTATTCAATATCTGGAAATCGATGGGTAGCACAGGTTCGTCAAAATAAGATTTTTTGGAAATGAGGTAACTACAATGGAATGGAAGCCGGATGCATTAAAAGAACTTGAAAAAGTACCTGAACATGTCCGAAGCATGGCTAAAATGGGCATAGAAACAGCTGTCGGAAAGAAGGGGAAAAACATAGTATCGATCGAGGATGTAAATGAAGCGGCTAAGCAATTCAGGGCCATAATGGGAAAGGAAGATACAGGGTCAAAAACAACCAGAATTGCCGTCGTTAGGTGCGATATTGTTAGTGAGACCTGCCCGGGAGTTGCATGTTTTAAGGCATTCAACAAACGAAAAGTGCATTTTGAGCAATACGGGAAAGACACCGAGATCATAGGATTTTTCACATGCGGTGGATGTCCTGGCAGAAGAATTTTCAGGCTTGTGGACAGCCTCATGAAACATGATATTGATGTAATTCACCTGAGTTCATGCATGCTTCTTGAGAAAAGCTATGCAAAGTGCCCTCATATTGAGGAAATAAAGCAGATGATATCCAATAAGGGTGTAAAGATCATAGAAGGCACACATCACTGAACTTTCGCAACACAACTTATATCATGGAAAAACTCCTGATATAAATTGGGGTCCAGAAAGCTTTATTATAGTTCGTAACCATACGAATGAATAAGGAGTATATTATGACCATAACAAAAGATATCAAAATTGAAGAAGTAGTAACACAGTATCCGGAAACCATGATGGTATTTATGAAGCATGGCCTGCATTGCGTGGGGTGCCATGTATCAGCGTTTGAAAGCATCGAAGATGGCGCAAATTCGCATGGGATCAATGTGGATGCGCTTGTGGCTGACCTGAATAAGGTCATCTCATCAAGAAAACAAAAGCCCTGAAGATCAAGGATAATAAGGTTCACTTTTATTCCACATATCATTAAAATGGTTTAAATATGCATCAAATACTCCTTTCTCTTTCCGGACAATTTCCAATGTCGGGGAAACTCTCCCTTTTTTGTTGAATAAATAAGGCGTCACCCTGAGAATATTTTCATCAATGATCGTCATCGATAAGGAAGGATAGGTATCATATAATCGTATTTCAACATTTGACCTGTACTCTTCCTCAAGATTGTTAATGAAAAGTTTTTCATGATGGATCAACTGTATTATTTGACCTTTAAGATCAGTGTTGTTTTCGTCTATTTCCCTGAAATTTACATGAGTAGAATCGGGATTCAATATCAATATTTGTAGCGTGCAGCCTTTTTCAACAAGGGATATAAGTTGTGTCCACTCTTCACTATCAGGAAAAAAATAATAGCTCAGGGTTATTCCCAGCATTTTGACATTTTTTTTGGTCAAATTAAGCATTTCAGAACTTCCTCCCCTCGGATAAATATTTACCAGCCCTGATTTTGTTATTGACTCATTCATCGATTTCACTTTCTCACAATGATCATTTATCATAGCCATGAAATTTGACTTTACAAACTGTGCTATAAGGTCCATCATGTTGTTGCGTAAGAAGTATTCATAAAACAGGATAGCTAAACCAATTATGATATATGCGATCCCGATTTCTTTAAGAACTTCCTCCATTATAATGGAGGTCAGGTCTTTATCCGGCGAAACAAATATGATAATTAATGCACCCGCAATTATAATCGTAATGGAAAGAATAATAGTTTTATAAAATATTATCAATTGTGACAACTTTTCAACTATTTGTGTAGCCATCTATCTTTCACTCCCCGAACGTCAAATCATGGCGGATTTGATTGATCTCCCTTAATATTATAATATAAACAGCATCATATTTTAAACTATTGTTATTGTTTTTTCCAACTTTCTCTTTTCATATTTATTTCGTCCTTAATTTGTCTCTTCTTTCCGAAGGCGGCAAACTTCAAATGGCTGCAAATCATGCCTTAGAATGCCTTCGGGCTATGGTGCTAATTTGAAGGCTTCTGTAAGGGATATTTCGCTCCGAGTAAATGCAAGACATTAACAATTAATAATATAACTATAGATATTAAAGACAAATTTAACTCTTTCTCCAAAGAAGAATTAACAATTCTTCCCATTCCATCTTTTTCTATTATATCAATGAATTCGTAACTATATAGGTTGGCATTCTTAAAGACAAAATTTTCATGAGCCACAGATAGTTCTATATTATAAAATAAATTTGATATAAATATACTATATAATATAATCGATAAAATAAGGGCTAATATATTAAAAATTGCCAGTTTATTTTGCCTTGATTTTTTAAAAAATAAAATCTCAATACATAAAATTAATCCCATTATGACAACAGGTGAGACAATGCCAGTATAATGGTTATTATGTTCACTAATGATTTCATATCCGATAATGCCTGCTTTTGCAGATTCAATACCTTCACTCCCTTGTACAATCGATAAGGTGCTATCCAGAACGAATAAATATATTCCCATATAAAATAGTATAAATATCAAAAAAACAATATTTATATAATTTACTTTTTTATTAATCATAATGCTTTACCATCCCAAGATTGAATAAAAATAATTTTATAAATATTAGGGTGTTTTTCCTGGATAAGGCTCAATGGATGAAGTTGTTGTTATATAGGCTACAGTGCCAAACAACATTGTAATAAAGAAAAATACGACTAACAATCCAAAGGCAAAAATAATAATAGCTATACAACGTCTGTTAGCTTCTGTACTGTGTATATAAAAATAAACTCCACTTAATATTAATCCTCCTCCGAAAAAAACCCCCAATATTAGCATAATAATAGGAAACCTAACACTTAAAACAGATAAAGCTATCACGAAAAAGAAAATTAATAGACCGACTATCAATCCCCTGTTATTAATTCTAAAATCTTCTATTTTTACTTTTTTCATTGGGAATCACCTTTATACTTCGGGCAACCTGGGTTATAAAATCCAGTTGTTAGAGTTTTTGTCTCCCCAACCTGCCAACTTTACCACTCATTTTTTTTGTACAGATTTTTTTAGCTGTACACCATCTAATTTAAAAATATGGTATATAAATTTATTGTTTTTTCAATTTAGTGATAAAAATTACAGGAAATTTACTTAGACATATATAAAAAATATTCTAAATTTGTAAAAAATGGTTAGTTTGATGGAATACTAATCCATAGTGCATGCGACAGATTATTTTAAAATATCCTAAATATTAAAACCCTGGCAATTGAGTTTTCTCTCTTTGACTTTTTCTGTTACCCTGTCTGCCATTCCACCTGTTGCAAAAACCATTACATCCAGGCCGCGAAGTGCTGCCAGCATTGCTGATTGTATCACATCGAACTCAAAATCGCATTTCAGTTCCATCTTATTCATCAGCGCTTTTGCTGATGTACCCATTGCCCCTATCTTTTGTTTCTTATTCTTATCAAGAAAAACATGGACTTTTTCTATATCTGCTGCTCTTGATCCACCTTCAATGATAGCCGGAACCCTGATCACTGTGATTATTCCGTCATGATGCTGCAAATTCCCCACAACATCCTTTACTGCAATATCTTCACCCATATCCCCATCAAACATCGCAATTCCCGTCACACCATTTGAACCTTTGTCTGCGACAAGCATCCCATCCCTGATCTCAAGTGATACTTTATCTCCTGCCTTAAGGTCACATCCTGCGATCGCACACCTGATATTCAATACCTTTACACTTTCCATAGATTCCATAAAGTCAAGAACAGAAAGCGGAACTTCTCCTTTTGAAATTCCTCTTGCCCTGAATTCACGATAGGTCTGGACTATCACAGGCTGCCTTAACCCGGCTTCTGAGATGAGTTTTTCTTCTGAAAAAATATGCTTTGGGATGCCTGACCTGAAAACTTTTCCTTTGTTAAGTATGTAAATGCGGTCTGCCCAGGAAGCTGCAAGATCAGTTTCATGAGTGGAAATAATAATAGTTTTTCCTTCATTGTTCAGCTCATCAAGTATTCCCAGAGTATCGTTGATCCCTCCCGCATCCATGCCAGATGTCGGTTCATCAAGAACAAGGACATCCGGTTCCATTGCAACAACTCCTGCAATCGCTACCCTTTTCTTCTGTCCGGCGCTCAGGTTGGCTGGATTTTTTTTGGATAGTGCCTCGATATCAAATCTATGCAACACATAAGAAACACGTTCTTTGACCTCATCCGGGGATAATCTTAAGTTCCGGGGACCAAATGCAATATCTTCAAACACGGAAGGCGCAAATAACTGGTTATCGGACTCCTGGAAAACAAGACCTACCCTTCTTCTTACCTCATCTATATCGGTTTTATTTATATCCTCACCGAATATCCTGACTTCGCCTTTTGCCGGCTTTATCAGGCCATTAAAATGATAGAATAAGGTGGTTTTCCCGCTGCCATTCGGGCCAAGAACCGCTACTTTCTCCCCGGCTTTTGCCTCAAAATTCACACCCGACAGGGCCGGTGTCCCATCCGCATAAATATACTCAAGTCCGATCGTCTGGATAGCTATCATATTATCTCACAACATCCTGTCTATTCCAAGAAGTATCATGATCCCGGATGCAAAAACAAATCCCATGAGCAGATCCTTCTGATCCAATGGCTGATGACTTACAAAACTCCGATCATGTTTCCAACCCCGTGATAACATGGCCCTATAGACCAGTTCTGCCCGGACTAGCGCCCTTGTAATTAGCGCTCCTGTTATTGAGGCAACATCATGCATTTTACTACTGAATCCTGAGCGTTTTGAAAAACCGCATCGTGATTCCTGTGCCCATTTCATTTTTTTTGCTTCAGTTGAAAATGCTTTAATGTACCTGCTCATCAGTGAAGAAATATCAAGCATGGTACCCGGAACCCTGTACCAGCGCATTGTTTCTATGATCTCATTTTCAGAAGTGTTTGACAAAAGAAGGATTGACAGGGAAGCCGCCGCTATCACTCTTGCAAATATGAGGGATCCGGAATCTAACCCTTCGGCGTATAATGGAATAATTCCATAATATATCTTATTTGTTCCATAGGTCAAAGCCTGGATCACGACAATAAAAAAAGCCAGGATGACGGGGAAGATCATTTTACGGCCAAAATTTTGAAATATTCTTGATTTTAACGCAAAAAGAGTACAGATGACTGTAATTCCTATTGGAAAATACCAGTGTTTCATCAGTGTAATTGAAATTATCAGGATGAACAAAAAGAGGATTTTTATCCTGGGATCTATTAACTTTCCTTTAGTGCAGGATGCAGCTCTTTTTTTCCTTAGATGCCTGCCAATAATTACCGATATGAAAAAAGTGATCGTTATTATTATCCCGTTTAACGGGTCAGTGGTAAGCCATTCAAGCATCAGGTTTTCCTCCTCAATTCACTCCAGAAATATCCTGTAAAGAGGCCGCCTGTTATACCCACCAGGGCAAAACCCAGTGGTTCTCCAAGGATAGACATTAATCTAACACCGATCCCGCCTGGTGATGCAGCGGGTGCGGCCATTCCTTCAACAGTACTATCAATTCCTGCCATATTTGCACCGCCTAGATATCCGATATACGCACCGACCACAATAATTGAAGTAATTGAAACCATAAGCAACAGGGCGGTTCTTGTGAATCGGCCTGACGGGCAGCTTGATGAGATATTTTCTAAGCCTTTTGTTTCTGATATGTATTTTATAACATAAGCGGTGAATGCGAATTCAGCAAATGCCAGAGGGAGTTGTGTGGGAATAAATCCAAGTGAATATAATTTCCAGTAATACATGACATCCCCCGGATTCAGGGAAAGGGCAAGCTGCAAAGCCGTTGTCATATAAGTAAGGATACTTCCGGCAAAGCCTGCCATTCCTGCAGAAAACCATAATGGAGAGATGTTTTTGAGAAGCCTGTAAACAAAATAGCCTCCAAAAGCCCCCGCTATCCCCATTGAAAAAGTATTTGCACCGATGGTGGTAAGCCCGCCATGAGCAATAAAGGCCTGGAAGAACAGCGCTATTGCGCTTATTACCACAGTTGCCAGAGGGCCAATGATGATGGAAGCAAGTGGCGTTCCTACGGGATGGGATGAAGAACCCGTAACCGGAACAGGGATATGCCAGACAGAAATTACAAAAACCACAGCGCCTATCAGGGACAACCGCGGGAGATATACAGGATCAACTTTAATGCGCTTATTGATTATCCGAAGGCCCAGCGCAATAAATAAGACAGATATCGCATACCAGAAAAAAATCCATTTTGGCTCCAGAATCCCGTCTGAGATATGCATGTCAGCTCCTTAATCAAGTAAATTTGTTTTCACTAAAGTTTACTTGATATAAATAGTTGGTGATTATTGGATATCGTTTCAAATCGTGCTGGTAGTCTAAAGTGCAATAGAATAACTACATGCCCATACATATCCTAAACAAGACATTTATATAAGCGCATGGTTAATTATATATTGAATTATCATGCAAAAAGAAATTTTCAAGCGCATCGTATACGACCCCAATATTCTCGGAGGAAAACCAGTTATTAAAGGAACTCGCATATCTGTAGAGCTACTGCTGGAACTGCTGGCAAATAACTGGACCCATGAAGAGATAATGGAGAACTATCCCCATATCAAAAAAGAGGATATCCTTGCAGCTTTAGAGTATTCACTCTTGCTCCTGAAAGAAGAACATATTTATATAATTCCCGAAAAGGCTACTGCTTGAACAATTTACTCACCTTTTTGGCTGACGAGAACATCCCCTTCTATGTAGTTAAACAACTCCGGAATGAAGGATTTAAGATAATATCGGTTGTGGAGGAGTTCGCAGGATCGAGTGATGAGAAGATACTGGAAATATCTTCAAGAAATAAGTGGGTGATAATCACATTCGATAAAGATTTTGGAGAGCTGATATATAAGGAGAAATCTGATAAACCAGCCGGAATTATTCTCTTGCGAGTGATCCCTAAATCGCCTGCGTATATATTGCAAGTATTAAAATGGCTTTTATTAGAGAAAAAACTCTCATTTGTAGGAAATTTCGTAGTTGTAAATAAAGATAAAGTTAGAACCATAAAAATCAGTGATTTTTAATTAATTGGGAGTATAACCTTATACGACAAAGCACACGATAGTTCCCTATATTTGTAAATTATGTTATGGCTCCCGCGCATAAAACTACTTGTTGCATGCTGTACAATGGAATCGATTGGTACAATAAGAAGCCCTGACTGGCAACATACCACTCAGTACTGCGCTATGCAATTAACACAGAGATTATTCCTGTCAGGAATATCCCATCAAATGTCCCTGCCCCGCCAATTGAAGCCATTTGCGTCCCAAGGCCCGGGATCTTTTTCAAATTTAACAGGTCAGCTCCAATAAGGCAGCCAAGCGTCCCTGAAATATATGCGAGGATGGGTGCATTTTGAGGAGAGATCAATAGAGCAAGACCGGCAGCTGCGATAGGGGGAAGTAATGCGGGAACAGCTATTCCCAATCCTTTCACAGGTCTTGCTATCATATGGATAAAAACAGTCATAATAAATACCCCGATCAGTACTTCAAACGGGTTAACCATAGTTATTAGGAAACCGGATACCAGTACTGGAATTACAGCTCCCCCCAGGTTTACCGCTATGATTGTTCGATGCTCTACTTCAACAGGCGGAATCACATACCTGATCCAATAGAGATCTATGACCCTGCCTGATACGACTGGTTCGTGTGATATAATCTCCTTGACAGGGATATTAACATGGCTGCCTATCAACGGACAAGAATAAGAGAAGAACTGAATACAGGGGAGGGAAACCAAGTTTTCTGAAAGCTAAACCAATGAGGTCGACGCTTATGAGAATAAAAACAATTCCAAGTATCAAAAATAGCAGTACTGTAAATGAAGTTGTTATCCTCTGGTTGACAAGACGGACATCTTAGACCTGTATAAATGCTTTATTTAATAAACTAACTGATTCTTTTTTCATGGCATATATAAAGAGATGCTGCAAAAACATGCCAATAATGCTTAAATATGATACGGCTATTATATTATTAAATGAGCAGGGAAATTGAAGCTTTTGCAGAGCATAAAGCACACTGGGTTACTATTTCCAGTGATGAATACGAATCTATGAAATCAACTCTGGAAGTTCTTTCAGATTCCGAACTCATAAGAATTATCCAGACACTCTAAAAAAATATAAGTATGACTGAATACTTATAAGTCTATTAAAAAGTAATGTTGAGGAGAATTTGAGCAAAGATCTTAATGAATTTTTAACCCGAAAACAAAGGATCGATGTCATGCTCAAGGAGCAGGGGTGGGTCATAGGAGAAAGGGAGAAAATAATTGTAGAGGTCGATACAAAACAATCGGACTTTCGCGCACAGAACTATAAAACAGTCTCACAGACCTTGAAAAACGACATGGAGAGTAAATATGTAGATTATCTGCTTCTTGACAGGTTCGGTGCGCCCATAGCTATCATTGAAGCAAAACGGACATCTCGTGACCCTATTCTTGCAGCGCAAAAACAGGCACAGGAGTATGCGAATGATATTAAAGCGCAGACGGGAAGGGATGTTTTTATATTCTTATCAAATGGATACGAGATATGGTTCTGGGACCGGGAACATTATGGCCCAAGACAGGTAAAAGGATTTTTTTCACATAGCGATCTTGAGAGGTTGAAATTCCAGGGTCTGGCAAGAAAAAAATTGACTGATTTTGCTATAGATAGAAGAATTGTTGACCGCTCAAAAAGTACTGAATCCGCAAAAAGAGTTCTGGAGCATATCCATAAAGGAAATCGCAAAGCTCTCATCGTGATGGCAACCGGGACAGGAAAAACAAGAGTTGCTATGGCGATAATCGATGTACTTTTAAAAGCGAACTGGGCGCAGAAGATACTTTTCCTTGCTGACAGAAGGGCGCTTCGAAAACAGGCGTGCGATGATGGATTTAAGCGATTTTTCCCTGAAGAGTCAAAATCTATGATTCATTCCGGTGTTTTTAACAGGAATTCAAGGCTTTACGTATCAACGATCCAGACATTCATGGAGATTTACAATCAAAAGGATAGTTCAGGGAAATATATGATATCGCCCGGGGAATTTGATGTTATTATCTCTGATGAAGCTCACCGTTCCATATACAACAAATGGAAAGATGTATTCACGTATCTTGACGGGATACAAATCGGTCTTACAGCAACTCCTGCTGATTTTATCGAAAGGGATACCTTCAGGTTCTTTGGCTGTGAAAATAAAGTTGCGACAGCGCTTTATGATTATGAGGAAGCTGTAAGGGATGGCGTGCTTTGTGATTTCAGAAAGAACATATCGGGCGCCAGGACTCATTTCCAGATAGAAGGTATAAAAACACCTGATCTGCCCGTTGGCGAGATAAACAGGTTATCCGGAGAGGGTATTGATCCTTATGAGATCAATTTTGAAGGAACTGATCTTGAGAAAAAGGTGGCTGTAAAAGGAACAAGTGAAGCTATAGCCAGGGAATTCATGGATAATTGCCTTGTTGAGCAATCGGGAAATCTTCCTGCAAAAACAATTATATTTGCTATCTCAAAAATGCATGCGAAGAGATTGTGGGAAGCTTTTGAGAGATTATATCCTGAATATAAGGGACGTCTTGTGCGTGTGATTGTCTCAGAAGACCCACGGGCTCAGGCTTCGATCAAAGAGTTCAAGGAAGAATCTCTGCCAAGGATAGCGATATCAGTAGATATGCTGGACACCGGCATTGATGTCCCGGAGGTCTGCAATCTTGTTTTTGCCAAGCCTGTTTTTTCAAGGATCAAGTTCTGGCAGATGCTTGGAAGAGGGACGCGTTCTGATGATGCCTGCAGGCATAAGGAGTGGCTGCCGGATGGGAAAAAAGTTTACTTCAAGGTATTTGATTTCTGGGATAATTTCGAGTACTGGGATATGCATCCTGAGGGCGACCAGAAAGAATCCGGGGAAGCGATTACGAACAGGATATTCCTTATCAGGCTCAGGCAGCTTGGGCATTGCCTGAATGTTGGCGATGTGGAGAAAGCGGAAGGTATTAAAAAGAAACTCCTTGAAGATATTGCATCGCTGCCAAAGGATTCGGTGAGCGTTCGGGAGAGCCTGATGGATGTAGAGAAAGCACTTTCCCCGAAACTCTGGGATAATGTGGGACTTGACCCGGTTGAATTCCTGAAGAAGAAAATCACTCCGCTTATGAGATTCAAGCAGGATGTGAACCTGAATGAGGCTTCTTTTATCCTTAAATGCGAAAAACTGGGTGTGGCAATCCTGCATGGGAACAGGGAAGAGGTGGAACGGTTAAAACCAAAGATAGGGGAGATGGTGGACTGCCTGCCTGAAGAGCTGAATATTATCAAACCAAAGCTCGCATTTAAAGAAAAAGTGCTTTCAAACAGGTTCTGGGAGAATGTTTCTTTTGAGGATTCTCAGATGCTGATATCGGAACTTGCAAAACTGATGAAATACATGGCGTCAGAGCCTCGAAAGACTATTGTTCTTGACATGGATGATATGATACAGCAAAGGAAACTTATCGAGTTCGGACCCGATGCGAAGCAGGAGTATGTGAAGGTCTATAAGGAGAAAGTCGAGGACAGGATAAAGAGGCTGGCTGATGAGCATCCTGCAATATTAAAGATCAAGAATAATGAGATGTTGACCGAATCTGACCTTCGCGACCTTGAATTGACGCTCAACAATCCTGAATTGTATATTACTGAGGATGTTTTGCAGAAAGTTTATACTCAAAATAAGGGCACGCTTGTTCAGTTCGTCAAGAATATCCTGGGATTATACAAATTCCCTGACCCGGCTGTGAGGATCAAGGATGCCTTCGATACCTATATAATCGAGAATAGCAGGCGCTACAACGCTGACCAGCTTAATTTTATCAGGACTGTGCAGACGGTCTTTTCGAAGAAGAAACACATAGAATATTCAGAGCTATACGATGCGCCGTTCACGAATTTTGGTATTAATGCGCCCATGCCCATGTTCACTGAGAGTGAATTGAATGATTTTATTAGCATCTGCGGTGTATTAGAGAAGGAAATATATGCGGAGGCTTGAAGGATGAAAAAAAAGTTGCCCGGTGAGGTTTCACTTTTTGTAAGGGTATTGAAGCAGCACTTGCCGGTTCTGGCAGAACGGTATAAGGTCAAGTATCTGGGAGTTTTCGGGTCTTATATCAGAGATGAACAAAAGCGCACAAGTGATCTTGACTTACTCGTGGAGTTTTATGAGACTCCAAGCCTTTTCCAGTATATCCGCTTTGAGAGCTACCTTAGTAAATTGCTGGGCGTGAAAGTGGACCTGGTTATGAAAGATGCTTTAAAACCTGCCATTGGAAAACATATTCTCAAGGAAGTTGTGGAGGTTTGACCGTGAAGCGGGAGTTCATAGATTATCTCAATGATATTTTCAGCGCAATCGAGAAGGTTGAACTGTTCACGCAAGGCATGGATCTTGAGGAGTTTGTTGAAGATGAGAAAACCGTGTTCGCAGTTGTACGAGCCCTTGAGATAATAGGAGAAGCAGCAAAAAAAATCCCTGTTGAAGTGAGGGACCGTTACACGGATGTCCCCTGGCAGGAAATGGCTGGAATACGGGATAAGCTAATTCATGAGTATTTCGGTGTAAAACTGGAAGTTGTCTGGAATACAGTTGAAAAAGACCTGCCAGAGCTGAAAATCTTTATTGCAGAGATGATTGAAGA
This sequence comes from Candidatus Methanoperedentaceae archaeon, assembly GCA_963753595.1. Lineage (GTDB taxonomy): Archaea > Halobacteriota > Methanosarcinia > Methanosarcinales > Methanoperedenaceae > Methanoperedens. The sequence continues at coordinate 86,975 of CAVWCX010000018.1, forward strand.
TACAAAACGGGAAAGAACAAAGAAAGTTGTTGAGCCTTAATAGGATTTTGAAAAATGAAACCGCAGATAAAAGCAAATGAACACAGATTTAAAAATTTAATATCATCATTCATCTGCGCCCTAAAACCAGTCTTTGCGCCCTCTGCGATGAGATTAAAATATGCACCGCAAAGAGCGCGAAGAACGCAGGGTCAGGAGCAATAAATGGAGGCTCATGAGCGGCGCGCGCTTCCAGAAGGGTGGAAAATTGTTAAGTTAGGAGAGTTTAGCAATGTTTTCAATGGTAAAACTCCAAGTAAGAATGAACAGAGGGAAAAAGGGCATCCAATATTGAAAATAAAAGATATTAAAGAAAATGGTTGCTTTATCGGCATTTTTGATTCTTTTGTCGATGATAATTTCTTTGAGGATAACAAGTTTAAATGCATTAAAGAGGGGGACACATTAATTTTAAACGCGGCACATAATAGCGAATATGTTGGCTCAAAAAGTTGCTATATCTCTAGCTTCCAGAACAATGTTATTCCTACCGGAGAATGGCTTATTATTAGAAGTAACTCCGAATTATTTGATAACAGATTTAAACATTTTTTATTGATATCGAATCTAATAAAAATAAATATAAAGGGCATTGTAAAAGGTATTCATTTATATCCAAAGGATGTGAAGAATTTAGAAATCCCCCTCCCCCCTCTCCCAACCCAGCGCCGCATCGTGTCAATCCTCGAAAAAGCCGATGAGACAAAGAAGCTCAGGGCGCAGGCGGATGAGCTTACGGACAGGCTGCTGCAAAGCGTGTTTCTGGAAATGTTCGGGGACTCGGCGAGGAATACGAAGGGGTGGGAGGGAGAAAAATTAGGGGAAGTTCTCTCCGAAAATCCACAAAATGGACTATATAAACCATCAACAGACTACGGGGGAGGAACACCAATCCTGAGAATAGATTCTTTTTATAATGGCAGGATAACCAATATTGAGAAGCTTAAGCGTCTTAAATGTACTCAAGAAGAAATTGATAAATTCAAGCTTCAGGTTAGCGATATATTGGTAAATAGAGTTAATAGTCTTGAATATCTTGGAAAATGTGGTCTTGTTCAGAATCTTTTTGAAGATACAGTTTATGAATCCAATATGATGCGCATAAGACCAAGAAAAGATATACTCAATTCCACTTACCTGACGGCGTTTTTATGTACAAAATACATTAAAAAACAAATTCTTAGCAGAGCTAAAAAAGCAGTTAATCAAGCGAGTATCAATCAGGGGGATGTAACATCTCTTCCGATATTGCTCCCTCCCCTCCCCCTCCAGCAAAAATTCGCCCGCATCGTAGAGATAATCGAATCCATGCGCCAATCGCAGAACCAATCAAAGCAGCAGATAGAGAACTTGTTCAGCACCCTGATGCAGAAGGCGTTCAGGGGGGAAATATAAGACATTGGGAGGTTATTATTTTAGATGCTCCAAATACTTAATAAACAAGTAATCATATTTTATATTTAAAACATGTCAGAAGCCATACGTTTTACACCACCGCCAAATATCGCGAAGGAATTAGATGTAATCCATGAACTTGGATTGTACAAAGACAAGAAAGACTTCATACTTGACGCGATAAATACAATGCTCTCTGCTAACAGGAATTTGCGAATTGCAATAGCCTGCAAACTATATGAAAAAGAAGAGATCTCACTCGGAAAAGCCGCAGAGATCGTTGGTACAAGTATTGAAGAGATGAAAAAAATCCTATCTGATCACGGGATAAAACGTAAGGTTGGTGCATCTATTCCAAAGACCAAAAGTCGTGCGAAGGCTGTGCTCAAAATACTTCGGGGCAATTAATGCAAACCGTCGTTGATACCGACTTTTTAAGTGCATTTTTCAAGATCAATCGAGTGGGACTTATTTACGAAGCATTGGAAACGGATAAATTATGCGTTACGCAAGCTGTTTTTGAAGAACTCACAAAAGCTCCGTTTTTCGATCGTTTAGTGGAACTTATGGAAAAAATTGAGCTCATTAGAATAGATAAGCTGCATAAAAATGTTCAATCAGCAAAATTGGGAAAAGGAGAACTCGAATCGATTTCATATGCTTTAGAAACGAATTCAGTTCTTCTTACAAACGATAAAAAAGCGGGTGAGTTCGCGCAAGATTTGGGAATAAAAGTTCTGGACGTTGTTTCGTTTTTACTTCTTTGCAAGGAAATAGAATTAATTAGCGTGGACGATATTAAAAACATAATGTTTTCATTAAATAAATATGATTATATGGAATTCAGCCAGGAACAAAGAAGATTATTGCTAAAATGAGGATTTAAAGAAGTTTACTAATCTCTATACTTAGCGCTTTTCGGGATTTAATGGAATAATTTCTTCGCATCTTGTTATCCTGTCAAGAACTTTATTTGCATAAGAGTCCACTGAATTGACAAGTTTATTAAGCCTGCTTTTTGTCTGAGTTCTCACTTTTTCAGGTAATTCTTCTTCATTCAATCCATCGCCATGAACCATGTCCCGGACGATCCTGTATAAATCATAGAGCTCCTCAAAATTATCATTAAAATACTCCCTGAAGTCCATGGAAATCTCAGGCACATCGCTATAATACAATCGCTTGATCGAATATGCCTGTCTCAGGCGCAGGATGGCAGAATGAATAACACGGGCTTTAATAAAATCATCAGGTTCATTCTTCAGCATTATTTTGAGGTATTCAAGCTGCCTTATGCAGCCCTTGAGTTCAACCTGAAGGGCGATATCATTCATCTTCTTTCTTAACAGTTTTTCCCTCAATTCGGTGCCCATCAATGGCACGCTTTCCTTGAGAACTGTCAGCAGATACGATGGGGTCAGATCAAGCTGCTTTTTTAACTGACTCAAAGTAAAAACTTCCACCTGGATATTATGTTCCTTCAGCTCGGTCTTTAATTTATCATCTATTTTTTTACGGGTAATGAGCACAAGGTCGTAATCGGAGTCCTCCCTGTGGTCTCCTCTTGCCCTGCTTCCGTGAAAATATAGTCCCCTGACTGTATCCATGTAAGGTTTCAAAGCGGTTTCTACATGCTTTAAAATTGGAAATTTCCTGACAAATTCAGTAAATGCTGAGTGCATCGGTCTTTCTATCTCAAACCGTTTGCATCGGGTGCAGTACAGTCCTACCTTTTCTATACCCGGCGCCGATCTTCCATGCCTGATATAAGCTGAGACCATCATAGAGCCGCAGCAGCGGGGGCGCCTGAATATGTAGTTGCCTTTTCTCATTGAGGATTATTACGGGTCAATAGTATAAAAGTGTATACACCATATAACAAAATAAGCATCGCTGCGAATGAGTTAGTTTTAATTTATGGCAGGAAATGCGGATCATCTTTGATAGCCGCCAAACATTCATCCACAGACAAGCCAGTATAAATTTCAAGCCATTGCTCTGTGTGTCTCATGTACGAGAGATTAAAAAGACCATTACCAGCATATTCAAGATGTGCAAACTTTGTTTCAAAAAATGGCGATATTGCACGAGGGCCGGGGGAGTTGTACCTGGCGCAGAAGTGAAAGTAGTTGCGATACCACTTTGCATAAATCTCTGCTATGTAGTTGTAAGGTTTATCTTCACGCAGAGGCTTGATATATTCTGGCTTTAGGAACGATTCAATAAGTTCTGACGCTTTTGTTTCTACCTCTATCTTTACATTTTCTGGCACTTGTGGCTTGGGAGGTTTTTCAGGAGGAAAGAACCATCCTTTTTGTCTTTTTTTCATGTTATCTTGATCAATTTCAAATCTATGTTATCCTATTTTTCAATCTGAATATCTGTAACTATGGCATATAAATATTTTCAGACAGGATGGACAGGATAAAACATTATATCGTATCCCGTTAATCCTGTTATCCTGTCAAAAAAACCATCGAAGGAGAACTAACACCATGCGACTCGCCCCCGAACTCAAATCCAAAATAGACGCACTCTGGGATAAATTCTGGAGCGGCGGCTTATCCAACCCCCTCTCATCCATCGAGCAGATGTCATACCTGATTTTCATGAAGCGCCTTGAGGACATGGACGTGGCTGAGCAAAAGAAAGCGCATGCGAAAAAGCAGCCCTACAAATCCGTTTTTGAGGGACAGGAGGATTGCAGGTGGTCAAGCTGGAAGCATTATCCTGCTGAAAAGATGCTCACTCATGTAAGGGACATTGTGTTCCCTTTTATCAAAAACATACACGACGGGGAAAAAACGCTCTTCTCACAGCACATGAAGGATGCGGTTTTCATCATCCCCAAACCCTCGCTCCTGCAGGAAGCTGTCGCAATCCTTGATGAATTGAATATCACAGCGCAGAACAGGGACACGCAAGGGGATATCTATGAATACCTGCTTTCTGAGCTTAAATCCGCAGGCAAGAACGGCCAGTTCAGGACGCCAAGGCATATAATCGGGATGATCGTGGAGCTTGTTGATCCTGATATCGGGGACAGGATTTGCGACCCGGCATGCGGAACAGCAGGTTTCCTGATCAACGCCTATGAATACATAATCAGGAAACACACCAGCCCTGAAATGGTAACGGAAGACGATGAAGGGAAATATTACGGGCTGTATGGCGACAAAATATCAGATAAGAACGCCTGGACATTGTTATGGAGTTCTTTCTACGGCTATGACTTTGAGCCCACGATGGTAAGAATATCCCTTATGAACATGGTGCTTCACGGGATTGCGACACCCAAAATTGAGCTGGTTGATACTTTATCCAAGCAATTCACGGAAGAGAACAAATATACAGTGGTGCTTGCAAATCCACCATTTAAAGGAAGTATTGATAAAGGCGATATCAACGACCATCTGACAGTGGGCACGACCAAGACCGAACTCCTTTTTGTTGAAAGAATGATGAACCTGCTCCAGATAGGAGGAAAATGCGGCGTAATAGTGCCTGATGGTGTGCTGTTCGGGACTTCAAACGCGCATAAAAAGCTGCGGCAGCTCCTGCTTGAAAAATGCCAGCTTGAAGCGGTCATTTCCATGCCTTCCGGGGTTTTCAAGCCATATGCAGGCGTTTCCACTGCGGTTCTTATTTTCATAAAAGGGGATAAAACCGATAAGGTCTGGTTCTATGATATGGAAGCGGATGGCTATTCACTTGATGATAAACGGAATTTTATAGATGGAAAGGGAGACATAACCGATATCATTCGTAATTTCAGGAAACGGTATGAAGCTAACCCATTAGACAGGAAAGGCAAGTGCTTCTTTGTTCCTGTTGGGGAAATTATAGAAAATGGATATGACCTTTCGATATCAAAGTACAAGGAGATTGAATATGAAGAAGTTGCCTATGAAAAACCCGAGGTAATCATAGGGAAAATAGAAGGATTAGAGGATCAGATAAAAGCGAACATTGCTGAGTTGAAAGGTATGTTGGAATAGCCTTGAATGGAAAAATGGAGAACGTACGAAAAATTAATGCCCCGCCTCTGCGTGCAGCGCCGCGTACCTCTCCGTGATCAGCGCCCGCTTCAGCTTGAAAATAACCCTCTGCTTATCGAAATTGAACTGCTCACCCAGCATCTTCACGAGCCTCTTCTTTGATCCGCCCTTCAAGCCCATCTCTGTCATAATGCCATCTACGAATTCCTTGTTCGGGTCAGCTTCCTTCTTTACTTCTGCTTTTGATGCTTCTGTTTTTATTTCAGAGACAGGTTCGGCCTTTACAGCTTCAGCTTTAGGCGCCGCAGGTTTTGGTGCGGATGCAGTGGCTTTTACAGGTTCTGCCTTACCAGTTTCAATCTTTGGGATTGTTTTGACAGCCTTTTCCTCAGGTTTTTGCACATTCTGGACTGCTGATGGCGCCTTGACTGCTGCTGCTTTTTGAGCATCGGTCTGTGAAAGCGCAAGCAAGGTTGCCTTTGCCGCATCTTTTGCTGCCTTATCATCGATCTTTGGCTTCTGTGCTTTAACATCTTTCTTTACTGCTTCTGCCATTTCCATCACCTCGAAATCTCAACTGGCGTAATAATTCCCTTCTCTATTCCGAAACTTTTCCCTGTGAGCAGGACATTATCCTGCACCGGCGCCACTTTGAACTTCTTTTCTAAAGTGTTGCCATTTGATTTTATCTTTATCGTTGCGCCTTTAAAGAGCTTTAGCGCCCTCACAGTGTTCAAATTAAGCTCAACGAAGTCATTGTCATCAGCAAGGTTGAACCACATGAAAGGATTATACACATCAATAAGTGTTGGTTTTGCTTCTATTGGTCCTGGCGCTGCCTGTATCACGCCGTATGCGGGCCTGTCATATTTCGGGATAGTAAATTCATCGACAGCCGTGATGCCGATCGCTTTCTTTACTGATTCATGGAGCGCATTAAAATCAAATTTGGCGCCTGCAATGATCCCGAGCGCATCAAGCCCGCTCGTTCCGGCGCCGCCCAGTGCCTGCGCCCTTCCCTCATTGTTTATGAGCGTGCCTTTTTTCTTGTAAAGCGGTTCATGCGCAATAATGATGTTCGCTTTTGCAGATATTGCCTGTCCTGTCTGGATTATCAGGTTCGTGAGTTTTGAAAGAGTCTCTGGCGGTATCAACACTGATGGGTCGGACTCAAGAGCAAAAAGCGTCTTTATTGTTCCTTTGTTGATATCATCAATAAGCTGTGCAAGAGATTTGGCCTTTGCATCCTTTGACAGGATATACGCGCCTGATGAATTCGCAAAAGGCTTGAGGAATGTTACTTTTGCTTCTGCGTTCTTTGCCAGTGCCAGGACGCTTTTGACCTGCTCAATATCAGAGAGAGGATGGAAATCAGCAATGATCACCGAATCTTTTGTAAGCTGCAATTTTGAGACATCATTTGGCCTGATGTTTTCATTTGCCAGCGGCAGGTCTTTCCACCACACGGCTGTGATTTTTGCACCTTTGTTCTTTGCAGAAAGTATGCGCCGCACTATCAGGGGATACTGTTCATACGGGTCAATGAAAAGCACGATATGCTTTGCAGCCTCTATATCGCTGTAAGGAATTCCTACACTGATCGTCTGATATACATCTTTCGGGAGCGCCTCAAAATTTACTCCCGTGCATAAATATGATTCAGCGATCTTCTGGAATGCAAGAAGCTCTTCACTTGTGGTATTGCCTGGTGAGAGAAAAGCCACGGAACCCTGAGCAATTCGCTTTGCTCCTTCCTTTGCAGCCTCATCAAGCGTTGTTTCCCTGCCATCCACAATTGACTTTACCGGGTCATAGAACCGTGGGAGGCTCATCCCGAACCTGCACAGTTTTCCGGCATTGGCAGGTGATGATTTCCTGAAATCAATTCCTTTGGCGTCATTCTCACGGATATATAATCCACAGCCGAAATTGCAGCCCGGACAAATTGTTGAATAAACATTGTCGCTCATTCGATCACCCGTATTTTATTGATCTTGCTTCCAGGACGCAATGGAGCCAATCCTGAAGAAGTTCTCCAGGGCATTTCTGTAAATGGAAATTTTCTGCCCGCAAAATCACGATCCAGATCCATATCATGAATTTCATCAAAGGGATGCAGAGTGGTTAATCCTGATGAATTTTTCAATGTCTTGCCAGAAAGAGGTACAGAGATTTCTGAAAAGCTTTCTTGTTCCTTGTTTTCCTCTCCTGCTGGAATTCCTTTATCAGCAAAATCACTCTTAATGTTCCCATCCTGGATTTCATTAACTAAAATTTCATTAACAAATCTCAAAGGAGTTAATCCCGGAGCATTTTTTATAGCCTCTATATTCAACATTCCTTCTCCGGAACATGAATCCAGCCCGCCCCCACATTTATCTTTCCTCATCTGTGGTCTGTATTCAATAAATTGATTATATTCATTCATTTAATTTCACCTCGAAATAGGGGGGCTTACGCATATCCATTCCCGGCTCATACTTTAACTCCTCCTGCACAGGATTTGCAAACCTCCTGTATAATCTCGTAAGCGGAATATCAACAGGACACACATCACTGCACTGACCGCATCCGATACATGCATCTGCAAGGTGCAAAAAGCGAACGAGGTGATACATCGACATCTTATAAGCGTCTCCTCTGGAATGGTATTCAGTACACTTTGAGACATCACCACAGGAACATGTAGGGCAAATCGTCTTACATGCGCCGCAGTCGATGCAATGTTCAAGCTCTTTCCTGAAATATTCAAGTCTTCCATTCTCGATCGGAACAAAGACCTTTCCCTTCCATTTCTTTCCAAGGTCTTCCATAACGCCTTTTATCTTGGCGCGCATTGCAACTCCTTTCTCATCAGGCTTCTGCACCTGCACATATCCTGCATCAATTGCATTTTGCAGGAGCGCAGCGCCTTTTTCCGAATTGATCTCAACGAATGTGGCTTTTCCCACAAGGTCCCCGGTAACACCCCAGTTGCCGCATGCAATATCAGAATTATTTGGTATCTTTATTGTGCAGTATCGGCAGCTTTCACGCCTTCCATATCCTTTTTCTTCAAGCTCATCAATAGTTATGGCATGCTCTTTCCCGTCTTTTGTCTCAAAAATTAGTTTTCCCTTCTCGATCTCCTCACCGTGCACATCTTCAGGCTTTATCTTGTACATCACTTCAAGCATCTCTCTTGTAACAACGGGGTGCATTGACCCGCCGCAGTTAAGACCAACTATGAAAGTATTATCCAGATTTATCGCGTTGCGCTTTCCCTGTTCAATTATCCCGCGCACATCGCATCCTTTTGCGGGAAGTGCGACTTTCAGGTTCTTGTTAGCGATCAGTTTTGCAAAGTTGCTGGGGACAGAGTGCAGTGAACCCGCAGAGTTCAATACTTCATTAACATCAGATGTAATAACCGGAACTGCTTCGAACTCATTTATCTTCTTCAAAACAACAACTGCATCGACAATCTTCTTTTCAAGCGCTGCTGCCAGCATTGAGGTTACAAGACCTCCTGAGCCTCCGTGTTTTCTTACTTCTTCTTTTGTTGACCACCCAACATACATCTCACCTTTTTGCATTAAACCACCCCCTCAGGTTTCAATGGACTTGGACCGAGTTTCTTTATCTGGGCTGTGACCTCGCGTATGAAATTCGCGAACTTTTCGCCTTCGCTTGCCGATATCCAGTTAAGCTGGAGCCTTTCTTTTTCGATGCCAAGCTCACGCACAACGTTTTCAAGATACTTATATTTGACCTTTGTCTTATCATTTCCACTAACGTAATGGCAGTCGCCGATATGGCATCCTGTCACAAGCACAGCATCAGCGCCTTCAAGGAAAGCATTGAACACATGCAGCGGGTCTATCCTTCCCGAACACATGACACGTATGATCCTCGCGGACGCCGGCTGCTGGAATCGTCCCATCCCCGCGCTGTCAGCGCCTCCGTATGAACACCAGTTGCAGCAAAACGCTACGATCTTGGGTTCCCAGCCATCATTCTTTGCAGCCACTGGGGCTGCTGCAGCTTCTGCGCTCATGCCGCCACCTCCTGGAACTTGAACACATTCTTAACCTGTGCCAGTATCTGGTTATTCTTGAAGTGGCTCTGCTCAAGCGCACCCGTCGGGCATGCCGCTACGCATGTTCCGCATCCTTTACAAAGCGCTTTGAGAACACTTGCTTTTCCAGCTTTTTCATCAAACTTGATAGCCTGGAATGGGCACATTGTGATGCATACTTCGCATCCCACACAAACATCAGGATTTACGACTGCTGTGATACCTTCTGTTATCGCTTTCTTGTTCTTCAATAAAATAGTGGCACGGCCTGCGCATGCGCTGCCCTGGGAAACAGCATAGGGAATATCCTTTGGGCCTGAAGCGCAGCCAGCGAGGAAAACGCCGTCTATAGTGGTATCAACTGGTTTTAATTTTGGATGTGCTTCCATAAGCAGGCCATCTGCTGCTTTTGATAATTTTAACAACTGCTGTATCTTGCCTATGCCTTCATTGGGAACGATACCCGTTGCAAGTACAAGAAGATCGAATTCAAGATTCCTCATTTCACCGGCGAGTGTATCCTCGACCCGCACTTTGATATTCTTAGTAACTGGGTCTTCTTTCACTTCCACAGGTCTTCCGCGCAGGAATTTTACACCAAGATTGCGCGACCTGTTGTATGATTCCTCATATGCCCTGAAGGGTGTCCTGATATCGATATACATTACAGTATGGTCTGTTTCAGGCCGCTTCTCTTTAAGGAGCTGCGCGTTCTTTATCGTGTACATACAGCACACGCCTGAACAGTAAATATTAGTAGCCTTATCACGCGAACCCACGCAGTTCACAAATCCAACGCGTATTGGTTCTTTGCAGTCCGATGGGCGCACAACGTGACCACCGGTCGGCCCTGCAGCATTAAGAAGCCGCTCAAATTCCATAGCAGTAATAATATTATCATATAACCCATATCCGAAATCGTGCCTTGGCATAGGGTCATATGTATTAAAACCAACTGCGCCTATAATTACACCAACATTAAGGTCAGTATATGAAGGCTCCATATCATAGTTTATTGCACCGCTGGCGCATGCTTTTGCACATGCCTTGCAGTTGATGCAGTTTTCCTTGTCGATAAGAGCGCGTAGAGGAACAGCCTGCGGGAATGGGACATATATCGCTTTTCGGGTGCCGAAGCCTTCGTTAAAGTCATAAGGCACTTCAACCGGACAGACCTCGCTGCATTTAGCACATCCTGTGCATTTCGCGACATCAAGGTATCTGGGTTTGTGTTCTATCTTCACGTTGAAATTGCCAACATAACCATCCACTGCTTTCACTTCAGAATAGCTCATTATCTTGATATTCTTATTACGCGCAACTTCCACCATCTTGGGACCAAGGATACATATTGAACAGTCATTCGTGGGGAACACTTTGTCAAACCGCGCCATCCTTCCACCTATTGAAGGTTCCTTTTCAACAAGATAAACATGGAAACCCATGTCTGCAAGGTCAAGAGCAGATTGCATTCCGGCAACACCCGCGCCGATGACAAGAGCTGTATCATTGACCGGAACTTCGCTTGCCTGCAATGGCTCAAGCAGTTTTGACCGCTCAACCCCCATTCTGATAAGGTCTTTTGCCTTCTCAGTGGCTTTCTCTTTTTCCCACATGTGTATCCATGAGCAGTGGTCTCTGATATTTACAAATTCAAGGAAGTACTGGTTCAACCCCATCTCTTCGATACAGGCACGAAATGTCGGCTCATGTGTTTTTGGAGAGCACGCAGCAACAACGACGCGGTTTAAGTTGTGTTCTTTTATCTTTGCCTGGATATCAGCCTGGCCTGAGTCAGAACATGTGAACTTGTTAACGGATGTTACTTTTACACCAGGCAGTGTTCCGATGTATTCGGCCACAGCTTTTGTATTTACAACACCTCCGATATTCACTCCGCATTCGCATACAAACACTCCTACCCGTTTTTCTTCCTGATCAACCTTTGATTCAACAGGTTCCTCATCGCCCTTATTATCACTCATTTAACTTCACTTCCTTGAACATTAGTTACAGATGAAACTGGATGAGCCGATGCATTCAATCTGCGTTCATCGGCTATTATCTGCGTTTTCTCACTGGATTTTCACCCAATTTCTTAATCTCTTCCGTAAAATCCCGAATAACTTCTGAGAATCGTAATCCTTCGCTGGCAGATATCCACTCAAGCCTGAGCCTCTTACCGAATCCAAGTTTTTCCAGCGCTTTTTTGGTATTATTTATCCTGACTTCTGCATTCTTATTTCCATCAATGTAATGGCAGTCCCCGATGTGGCACCCGGCCACAAGAACGCCGTCGGCTCCGTCTTTCAATGCTTTTAAAATGAATGCAGGTTCCACCCTGCTGGAACACATAACACGCAGGACTTTAACCGTTGGCGGGTATTGGAACCTGCTCACACCCGCAAGATCTGCGCCTGCGTATGAACACCAGTTACAGCAAAATGCGAGTATATTTGGTTCCCAACCCTCTGATTTTGGTATTCCTCCTGCCACTTCCGTGCTCATACCGTCACCTCCACGATGCCTTTTTCAATTGAAATGCTCTTTACACCCTTATCGAAAGCATCAATCGCCTCACCTATCTCTTTTGATGAGAAATGCTGCGCTGTGATAGCTCCGGCAGGACAGGCGGCTGCGCATGAACCGCAACCCTTGCAGGATGCAGCGTTTATTTTTGATTTCTTTGTTGTGTAAGTGACCTCTTCCACTTTCACGGTCACATCATACAATGAAGGCGCATTATAGGGACACACTGTAACACATGTGCCGCAGCCAATGCATTTAGCTTCGTTCACAACTGAAACAGCGCCCTCTGTTTCAATGAATTTCCTGGATAGTATTGTGCATGCGCGCGATGCTGCAGCGCTTGCCTGCGATATTGCTTCATCTATGAGTTTTGGCGCCTGGGCGCTTCCGCAAAGGAATACACCATCAGTTGCAAAATCCACTGGCCGTAGTTTGGGATGAGCTTCAAGGAAGAATTTGTTCTTATCAAGTGGTATCTTAAAAAGCTGGTTTATTTCTTCATTTTCTCCTGCCACGAGAGGCGTGCTCAGGACAACATGGTCTGATGCCAGTTCAATATCCTGGTTGAGCATTGAATCATGTACTATAACTGACCCGCCCTGTACTTTCGGTGGATTCTCGGCCTCGTATTTAATAAATATTACGCCAAGGTCTCTTGCATTTTCATAGAGTTTTTCCATCACGCCATATGTTCTCATATCCCGATACAGGACAAAGACATTTGCTTTGCTATTTGCTTTCTTTACTCTTATCGCGTTCTTGACCGCATCCACACAGCATGTGCGGCCGCAGTATTCCCTTTCCTTATTACGGGCTCCGACACACTGGATCATCGTAATGTTATTTGCGCTGATACCTTTCCCGAGCATTTTTTCAAATTGTGCCTGTGTAACTACACGGCTATCTTTGCCGTAATTGAATAATCCCGAAGGCTCAAGATTCCGTGCTCCGGTAGCAATGACCGCTGCTCCAAAATCGATCGTCAGCTCCTTTCCGGCTGCAAGGACTACTCCTTTGAAGTTGCCAAGGTAACCTTCGACCTTGATGAGTTTTGCCTCATTTATTACTTTGATATTTTTATTTCCATTTACTTTGCCCGTGAGTTCTTTTAATACATCAGCGGGCTTCTTGCCATCATACAACTCCGTCATTTCACGAAGCATTCCGCCAAGTTCTTTTTCTTTTTCGATGATCGTCACATGATAACCATTATTTGCAATATCAAGCGCAGCAGTCATGCCAGCCACACCGCCGCCAAGTACTAATGCCTTATTGATAAGCGACACCTGCTGTTTATAAAGCGGCTGGAATAGAGCGGATTTTGCGACTGCCATCTGTACGATACCTTTTGCTTTCTCGGTGGCTTTTTCCTTCTCCTTCATATGAACCCAGGAGCAATGCTCACGGATATTGGCAAGTTCGAACAAATATGGATTAAGTCCTGCCTCGCGGCAGGTATTCTGGAATAAAGGCTCATGTGTGCGCGGCGTGCATGAGGCAACAACCACGCGGTTTAGATCATGGTTCGCGATCGCATCTTTGATCGTGACCTGGGAATCAGAAGAGCATGCATACAGCATCTCCCGGGCATGGGCTACACCTGGCAGTGTTTTCGCATATTCCACAACATTGGGGACATTGACCACGCTTCCGATATTTATTCCGCAATGGCACACGAATACACCTATGCGCGGCAGAGGCGAGAGCTGTTTTTCATCAGGGAATTTTCTCTCTTTAATAAGCGTTCCGCGCTCACCCGATAATAATGCTGCGGCCTTTGATGCAGCTGCACTTGCCTGCGCTACGGTATCAGGGATATCTTTTGGTCCCTGCGCCACGCCGCATACATATATGCCTGCAACGCTTGACTCAACAGGATTCTCTATGCTTGTGGCAATATTACCGAAATCATCAAGCGCAATACCCGACGATTGCGCAAGTTCGCGGGTTGAATCAGCAGGATCAAGCCCGATCGAGAGAACGACAAGATCAAAATCCTGCGACTTGAGGTCGCCTGTGTTGAAATCTTCATATTTCAGGGAGAGGGCATTATTTGCGCCCACGACAACTTCAGGCGGGCGTGAGTTGATGTATTTGATCCCATATTCTCTTTGCGCCCTGTTGTAGAATTCCTCGAAATTCTTGCCATACGCCCTTATATCGATATGGAAAATAGTAATATCAAGTCCAGTGTCATGTTCTTTTGCTATTATTGATTCTTTTGTTGCATACATACAGCACACGCTAGAGCAGTGTTTTCTATCTATGCGCGGATTTCGCGAGCCTACGCACTGGATAAAAGCAATGTTTTTCGGGACTTTGCCGTCAGATTGTTTCGTGACATGCCCCTGCGTTGGGCCGCTGGCGCTGAGCAGGCGCTCGAACTGGAGCGAGGTTATGACATCGGGATGATCAAAACGGTAATTCTTGAGAATGGACGGGTCAAATGGCTTAAAACCTGTTGCGAGAACAACTGAACCCACATTTAATTCAATTTCTTTATCCTTTTGTTCATAGTCCACAGCTTTTGGCCCGCAAACTTTCTTGCATACGCCACATTTGCCTTTTGTCAGAAATAAGCAATGTGCGGCATCAATTGTAGCGATCCTTGGTATAGCCTGTGCAAACGGGATATAGATGGATTTGCGTTTACTCATTCCGGCATTATATTCATCCGGGACTTTTGAGGGACATTTTTCAGTGCATGATCCGCAGCCTGTGCATTTTGTCTCATCAACGAAGCGTGCTTTCTTTACAACTTTGACTTTGAAATCGCCTGCTTTACCGCTTATGGATTTAACATCGCTGTATGAGATCAATTCAATATTCGGGTGCCTTGCAGTTTCCACAAGTTTTGGAGATAAGATGCACATGGCACAATCGTTTGTCGGGAACGTCTTGTCAAGTTGTGACATTACCCCGCCAATGCTGGGTCTTGATTCTATAAGATAAGTCTTAAAACCGCTGTCAGCAAGATCAAGAGCTGCCTGGATCCCGGCGATGCCCCCACCCACTACCGCTACTGAGCCTTTCATTCTGACGCCTCCGCTTCCTCTGCTTTAGTCCCTTCTGTAGTTGCGCCTTTTACTTCCACTTTTCTTTCTCCCCTGCCAATAGAATCTACAAGTTTTGATGTTGACACCATATTCTTATCAAGCTCAAGTTCTTTTTCACTTATTCCCATGGCAAGCCCGATAAGCTGGGTAAAATAAAGGACAGGCATATCTATAACAGTATTATGCGCTTTCTCGATCATTGTCTGCTGGCCGTCAAGCAGCATGTGGCACATAGGACAGGCTACAACCACGCAATTTGCACCAGTTGCTTTTGCTTCATCGAACAGCTTCTTCGTGAGGAGGAATGCATAATCCTGTTTGCTCATAAGAAGATTCCCGCCGCAGCATTTTGTCTTCTGCGTTAAAAGGAAGACAATCTGCGCCTGTTGATTTTATCAGGTTATCAAGAGACATGGGATTTTCAGGATTATCAAATTTTGAAACTTCAGAGGGACGAACAAGAAGGCAACCATAATAAGCAACCGCTTTTATGCCTTTTAATGATTTTATGAATTTTTTTGATAATGCATCAGTCCCGATATCATTTACCATGAAATCCAGAAGATGTTTTATCTTTACGCCATTGTATTTTTCACCAAGGGCCCTTTCGATCTTTGTCCTGAAACCGGCATCATTTTTCATTGCTGTATCTGCTCTTGAAAGATTATGCGAGCATATGCTGCACGGGATAACAAGGTCAAGACCTGTTTTCTGTGCTTTAAAGTTGTTGCGTGCTGACAAACCCATTGAAAGTTCCTTATCAAAAATAGCTTCAAGGGCACCGCAGCAGTTCCAGTCATCGATCTCGACCAGCTCAACACCTGCTGCCTTACAAACTGCTTTTGTGGAAGCATCGTATTCCCGCGCCGTGCCGTGAAGAGTACATCCCGGATAATAAGCAAGCTTCATTTTTTCTCCACTTCCTCAAAAATACGCTTTATTTCATTTGTACCTTTGATCTTATGAGGCATGATACTCAACTTTCCTTTCAGGAACAATCCAAGACCCATCGGAGCATAGCCGATAGCTCCCCCGATACCTTTTGTCTTGAGCATGAATGTGCCGCTGACGCCTGCTTCATACCATTTGCCATTACTTTTTACCGACTCAATGAAAAGATGATCGAACTGGGGTTTGTTATTAGAGATCTTAATATTCCCGGCTTTTGCCTCTCTCTGGGCGATCGCCCGGATCGCTCCTATCACTTCTGTTATTTTAACGTCCTGCGGGCAGCGTTCATAGCAGATATAACAGGATGCACAAAGCCACAATGAATCATCGGTCAGGACTTCTTTTCTCATACCGAGGAGGGCTTTACGAAGTATCATCCTGGGATTATAGGATTTATCAATTTCCGTCACCGGGCAGCCAACCGTACAACCGGTACAGTTAAAGCATTTCTTTATATTTTCACCGCCGGGTTCATTTGATATCTCATATTTAAAATTCGGATCAAGATCGCTTGATTTAATCATTTTCCCGCCTCCATTTGTCTTGCCAGGAATACGCTAAGGTCAACAACATCAAAATCATACTTCTTTACTGCATCTTTTTCAGTCTTCAGGCAATTAAAATGAGCAAGACATTTTGAACATGTGGTAATAAGGGTCTTTGTGCCTGTTGCTTCGGCTTCATTCATCCTGGCTATACGAAGCGCTTTTGTCTGCTCATTGCAGTTCATGAAATTACTCACCCCACAGCAAAGGGCGTTTTCTTTTGAGTGTTCCATCTCTTTAACAGTAACACCGTTTGCGGCGAGCGCTCTTCGGGGAGCATCATATTCTCCCATGTGCCTTCCCAGCCTGCATGGGTCATGATATGTAACATCAGCATTGATTTTTAATCCAAGTTTGTCCAGCAGCTGTGAAATATGAACAACTTTAATACCAAGGTCATAATCCTTTGAAAAAGTACGATAACATTCGGCACAGCTTGTGACAAGGGTATCGATACCGCTTTCCAATATGTATTTTTTATTATAGGCCTTAAGGCCATCGAAAGCATCCTTTTTTCCCTGCCAGAGGACATCATGGCCGCAGCATTTCATATTTAATACCTGTGGTTTCATACCCAGTTTATCAAGAAGCTTGACAGATGAAGTCGTTATTTCCCCAAAATTTGTTTTTACATCATGCAGGAATAAGTCAAGTGAGTCCACGCATCCGGGGAAGAAACCGATTTTTGAATCGCCGGACTTAGTAACCATGTTCCCAGCTATATTCCCATCCAGTTTAGAACTCAATTGCGCAAGCTCAGTGAATACACCAAGATGCGCAACAGCCAGAGGTTCTTTCCCCTGCCTTTCTTCCCGGATAAAGCTCAGGAAATCCACCTGCTGGGGACATTCAATTGGACATAACCCGCATGTCAGGCAGGTCCAGATATCCTGAGTTTCAAGCCCATATACATTAGCATTATAAATGGAGCTTCGGGGAGAGGTCTTTGATACTCGCCGCATAGGGCATATGGATGTGCATTTGCCGCACTGATAACACGATTGTACGTTACTCATTTTGTACCCATCATATTTAATTAGTTTGTAACGTTTTTTTAATGTGTAGTAGGATTAATTGCTTTTAAATCTTTCGTTTTTTAGCGAAGCGTAGATGCATTATTATCAATATTACGTCATTATTAATAATGGAACATAACTATTAATCATGTTACTTTACCTTCGAACCCCTGTCGCCATAGTATAATATAACATTATTAACTTCATAGCTTGTGGGTTCCCTGTTGTTTTCCATCTCAAATATGTCAATAATTGCACTGAACGTGCAATGCAGCCTGTCAGTTGTTTTTCTTTTGCTATGTCTTGTCATATTTACAATTGATGTAAATGAGATCAGTTATAATAAAGATTTTGGTTCGTATAAGTACGAATGAAATGATTTATTATGATGAATAAAGAATTAGCCCAAAAATATGGGGGAAGCTTATAGGCGATTTATAAAGGGGACGGTGGGAAAACCGGGACAAATTATAAACCCTTGAATGTAAGATTATAAATAAATGGAATACTTGCATCAAATATAAAAAAGATAAACAGGTGACTATATGGCGATTCTGGATAATCTCAATATCACGGACATCCTCTGGGTATTCGTATTTATTTCATTCTTTATACCTGTGATACAAAAGCGGATGCTGTTGTTGAAGCGTCAAATGATCATGCGTTCTATTGAGACAAAGCGCAATAGCCGCGTGATCAGTATGATACACAGGCAGGAAGTCATGAGTCTCTTCGGGTTCCCGCTTGCCAGATACATAGATATTGAGGATTCTGAGGCTGTTCTTCGGGCAATACGAATGACACCGCATGATATGCAAATCGACCTTGTGCTTCATACGCCAGGCGGACTTGTACTTGCCGCGGAACAAATTGCCTGCGCCCTTAAACGCCACAAGGGAAAAGTAACTGTTTTCATCCCTCATTATGCAATGTCCGGCGGTTCACTGATAGCCATGGCGGCTGACCAGATCGTTATGGACCCAAATGCAGTCCTTGGCCCGGTCGATCCGCAGCTTGGCGGGCCCCAGGGGTACTATCCCGCGGTTTCCATACTTAAGGCGCTGGAGCAGCCAAACCCTAATCGGGATGACCAGACCCTTATTCTTGGCGATGTGGCAAAAAAGGCTATTGACCAGGTATATGAAGCCGTATATTCCCTGCTGCTTAAGCACAATACTCCTGAAAAAGCAGCAGAACTTGCAAGAATGCTCAGCGAAGGGCGGTGGACACATGATTATCCGATTGATTTTGAGCAGGCAAAGGAAATGGGTTTACCAGTTAATGACAAGATGCCCAGGGAAGTCTATGAACTTATGGAACTATACCAGCAATCGGGCATGCGCCGGCCTTCTGTCGAGTTCATTCCCACCCCATATATGCCACATGTTCCGCCTGGAAAGGGAAAGTAAATTGGGCAGTGGATTCAATATCCTTAGATGATTCTTATCCGCTTCCCCCAACCATCGCCCTATTAACAAGCACATGCGGCGCCCCGTCGCTGACAGGCACAAGCTGGCCTGCTTTACCGCATCGTCCTGAATTCATCTCCAGGTCATTTCCAACTGCAGATACATTATTTAGTATTTCAAGAGTATTCCCTGAAAGGGAGACATCCCTTAGTGATGTTGTCAATTCCCCGTTCTTTACTATGAATCCTCGCTCTGCATTGAACTGGAAAACTCCTTCGCCTGGATTCACCTGGCCCCCACGTGAGCCTTTTAGATAAATACCGTCTTTTAATTCCGAGAGCATTTCATCAAATTTCATTCCGTCCGGGGCTATGAAGGTGTTGCTCATTCTTATCACGGGTCTTGCATACCCCTGGGCGCGTGAATTCCTGGATTCACCGCCAAGTTTTCCTGCTGTTTCCCTTGAATGGATAAAGGATTTCAGGACACCGTTCTGTATCAATGTAGTTCTCTTTGATTTTGCGCCCTCATCATCAAAAGGATAGTATCCATATTCATGAAGGGACGGGTCATCATAAACTGTAACAAGAGGAGATGCTATTTGTTCGCCAATTTTTCCCGAAAGGATAGAATTTCCTTCAAGAACATGGTCTGCTTCTACTGCATGACCAACTGCCTCATGGATAAAAACACCGGCAAGTTCCTGGTCAAGGATCACAGGGTAGGTTCCTGCTTTTGGCGTTTTTGCAGATAGAAGCTCTATTGCAGTAGTAGCTGCTTTCCGGGCAAGTTCAAAAGCGTCATATTTCTTAAATATCTCAAACCCCATTACCCCAAACCTGGATTCCCTTCCGATCTGGTAAACACCTTCTGACTGCGCAATTGAGCTTATTGCAAAACCAATGCGAGTTAACGTATATTCGCAATCAAGTCCTTCGGAACTCGAATATTTGACATTTACCAGAGATTCGGAATACACGGCATTTGTACTTTGTATCCCGTCTTTTTTTGCACTTTTTTCAATTTCCAGAAGTAATTTGACTTTATCTTCAATGGGAATATCCTGGGGTTTTTCCTTTATTTCAGGAAGGTCCGCAATATCAGGTTTATTTACAGGGGCAAGCTGGATCGGGCTTCTGGGGCTTCTATTTTTTGCAGACTCAGCAAGCCTTCCTGCAGATGAGATCGCAGCTTTAAGATCTTCACAAACGCCATCCAGGGAAACAAATCCCCATGAACCGCCATTCAGGACTCTTACAGCTCCTCCACTTGAGAAATTATTAGATATCTCTCGTATCTCTCCATTATCAAGAACGATAGAAGTGCTTACACTCTTTATAATACGTGTATCATAAAAATCCATGGATTTCTCACACTATGCTTATTTGCTTTGTTTCAGGGATTGGGATAGCGAATTTTGTTCGTGAAGCGAATTTTTTAAGAGTAGCGATAAGACCATCCTTTTCCACACCAACAAGGCTGTGTTCCAATACCTCTTCAATATTTGATACAGGGATTATTCTTATCAGATCCTTGTATTCATCTTCTATGAGCACATCTCCCATATTTGATTTTGGAATAAGGACTGTTTTTATTCCGGCCAGTGCCGCTGCTTCTATCTTGTATGTAACGCCTCCGACTGGCAATACATCGCCCCTGACCGAGAGTGAACCGGTCATTGCTACTGTCTGGTCAACAGGTATTCCCTGGATAGCAGAAAGTACTGCCGTGGCTATGGAAATGCTTGCTGAATCACCTTCTACGCCCTCATATGTTCCCACGAACTGGATATGGACATCCATTTTGGATATATCCTTGCCTGTGGTCTTCTTGATAAGCGCAGAAACATTCTGCACAGCCTCACGTGCTATATTTTTCAGCATTCCTGTGGCTATTATGTGGCCTTCGGATGTGGATTGCGTTGGTGTGACCTCAGCTATTATCGGAAGGACTATACCCGAATCCTCACCCATGACAGCAAGACCATTTACCCTTCCAACCTGTGCGCCTTCCTTTATATAGAGCTTATAATCTTTTCTCCGCTCAAGATACTGGTATGCAAGCTGCTGTTCAACTGAACGGGCAATGCTCTTTGCTTTTAATACATGTGCAGCAGTGGTGAGCGGTGCATTTTCCCCGTGAGCAATATCCCCTGCAACACGGACAAGACCTCCAAGATCCCTGAGTTTAAGTGTCAGATGCCCTTTTCTTCCTGCGCGGCGGCGTGCTTCGCGGATTATCTCTTCAACAGCCCCACTGTCAAAATGCGGTATCTTGCCATCTCTTGCGACTTCCTGGGCAACGAACCTGACAAGCTTTTGCCTGTTATCAGGCGTATCCTCTATGGTATCGCTCATATATACTTCGTATCCATACCCTTTTATACGTGAGCGAAGGGCGGGATGCATTCCCTTGATAGCGTCAAGATTCCCTGCTGCCACCATTATGAAATCACAGGGTACTGGGTCGGTCTTGACCATTGCGCCGCTTGAACGTTCAGATTGTCCTGTAATTGCAAATTCTTTTTCCTGGAGTGCGGTCAAAAGACTCTGCTGGGATTCGATCCTTAGCGTATTTATTTCGTCAATGAACAATACACCTTTATGGGCTTTATGGATAGCACCGCTCTCGACCCTGTCATGAGCTGGTGTTTCAAGTCCGCCTGACTGGAACGGGTCATGGCGCACATCGCCAAGAAGCGCGCCTGCATGCGCGCCAGTGCCATCAATATAAGGGGCGATCTCCTTGCTCTTGTTTGACACGAGAAGTTTGGGGATCAAAGCAGTTTCTTTTGGCATGAACTGGCGCATCATCATAGCTATTAATACGGCAGCTATGATTCCCATTAGATATTCCCCCACGAAAAATGAATATCCTACGATGCCAAGGACCAGCAGCATAATGAACATATTACGCGCTGTTGTTCTTTTTTGCGCTTCAACTTTGTGGGCATCTGTGATCTCTTTACCTTTTCCGGCAGGTACTATGCGTATCTTTGGATTATTGGAATCATCAGGATTGTTATATACAAGTACATCCTGCAATTCCTCTTTTGGAAGCAGTTCAGCCATTGCTTTTGCAAGCATTGATTTTCCGGTGCCTGGTGTTCCAAGCATCATTACATGTCTTCGCTGGTTTGCCGCTTTTCGTACTACTTCCACGGCATGTTCCTGGCCAATGACCTGTTCGATCAATTTTTTGGGAACCTCAATATCTTTAGTGGATGTTATTTCTAACCCGCCAAGAAGTTCATGGTTCTTTTCTTCGTTTTCAGTATTTTCCATATTTTACCTGATATATAAGTAATTAGTTTATTAGCCTTAAAGATTATCGTATTTAGGGAAATGATGATAATTAGAATATGCCTTTAAATCTTTTTCGCCGCAACATCCAAAAAGTCTATACGATTTAACTTATATTAATCATAGTGTTTATCTTATTTTTTGAGCTTAAATTCAAATATTTTTTAGCCATATACTATTTTAAGATGATTTTATATGGATATAGTTAACGATTCAAAGTTTATCAAATAATTCGGAAAAGTCGATCCTCTGAAAGTTCCCGGAGGGGAGGGAACAGATGCAGCAGCCGGAAAAGCACAATACCTTTACACCCTTTTTTACGCTGTTGCGGTTCACCAATGCGATATGAGGGGCGATCTTGGGGTGGGTGAGTAAGTAGATAGCTTTGCGTTTTATCCCTGTTTTCCCTTCCAGAGCGCGGGAATGCCAGACATAGAGACTGACATAGGACTTTTTGTGTGCCTCAGAGGGAAAAACTAATGCCGAAAGGTTATATCCTTTGAGAACACATATACTTTTGTGATTATCAAATGCTTAGTGAAACACTGGTTTCAAATGGATATCAAACCGTAGTGCCTGCAAAAATAAGGAAAGCACATAATATAACGCCGGGCGATGTTCTTGAATGGAAAGATACGGAAAAGGGGATAGTTGTACAGCCACGCAAAAAAAGAACCCTGCTCGATATTACAGGACTGGTAACCACAAAAGGTTTACCCAATGCGGTCGAACTTAAAAGGAAACTGCAAAGGGGAGAAAAAATATGATTTTTGTGGATTCCTCTTATTTTATTGCCCGAATAAAAACAGACGACAGATGGCACAACGAAGCCCTGAATCTCAAAATTACTGACCCGCTTCTTATTTCCGAGCTTATCATGAGTGAGAGTATAACAATGGTCGGCGCTTTTAATGGGGGGAAGGCTGGAAAAATATTATACGAATTTTTTCTGGACAATTGCAGAATAGAATATCTGGATGAAGAGATGATGGAAAAATCAATGGACACATTTCTAAAATATAATGGGACTATATCTTTGGCAGACTCAGCCTCTATTGAAATAATGAAAAAACATGATGTAAAGAAGATCATTTCATTTGATAGTGATTTTGATAAGATCAAAGGAATAGAGCGGGTTTTCTAACTTTTCTTCCATGGAAGAACTAAAACCGTGAGCAGAAATATCAACGCCTGTGGGGATCAGGTTGTGTCCCTGCGAAAATAGCATTTTTAACGCATAGGAAACTATAAAAGCATAGCCCAAACGGGTGGCTTATTATTCATCGGAAAAATTGATGTTATTGATCAAATTATTGGTATTTTTCGCTTACATCTCATTTCGTTGATAATTTAACTATCGAGAACTTTTATATAGTTATACTTTATTCCTAATAAATCGAGGAAGATATATGGTTAAAGTATGGTTTATTATTGCAAGTCCTAAGTCAAACAAAGAAGTATGGGAAAATATAGAAAATTCTTTATGGGAGAAATATGAGGGTCATACGGCGTGGGGAATACCAGATGGTAATGAAGATATTGAGAAGATAGAACGA
Organism: Candidatus Methanoperedentaceae archaeon; assembly: GCA_963753595.1. Classification (GTDB taxonomy): domain Archaea; phylum Halobacteriota; class Methanosarcinia; order Methanosarcinales; family Methanoperedenaceae; genus Methanoperedens. The sequence continues at coordinate 110,828 of CAVWCX010000018.1, forward strand.
ATAGAGAAAGGTGATATAATATTGTGTTACGATGCTGCACCTAAAACAGCAATTGTAGGTGAATGTAAATGCACAGGCAAATATAATAATGATCATCATAATACTGGATTTAAAAATGGGATTTGTATATCTGGTTTTAAGAAATATGTAGATCCTAAGAAATTTAGTGACCTTCGCAAAAAGGGATTTGGTTTTATAGAAGAATTCTTAGGAAATAACAACGGAAGAAAACGTTCTATAGTCGAAGTGCCAGAAAATGATTGGGACATGTTCAAAAAGATTTACCCCAGAGTATTTAGATACTGTCGGAAAAGTGCCAAAATTGGAACACCCTAAGATAATGATATAAGTAAACCGATATGCATCGACACATCGATTTAGACTGTTATTTCTAAAATTCTAAAACCAGGACTTTTCCGACAGTCTCATTTAAAAAATAATGTACGTCCTTAATCTTGATGAAGGTTTTCTGGATATAGTATGTATTTGTATGTTGAAATAAATAGGTTTTTCATGATGGGAATATGACTACATCCAAAATTCAAAGCAAATCAATGAATGATTGGAACATATCTGAAATGATTCAACTGTTCCAAAAGAATCGTGTCCCTTATTTAAGAAAACACATTCTAAATCCCCCTTACAATCACAATGCAATAATAAGTCAATGGGCACGTTGGTGGATTGAAGATACAAGTGAGAATGCTGAAAGGGGCGTATTCGATGAAGCTATTTCGTGCGAAGGTAAAAGACGTGCAGATATAATGTTTCTCGAGAAATCCTTGGATAATTTTTTTGAAATAAAAGGCATTGCTGAAATTGAAAACAATATCAATGATGATGAGAATAAATATCTGGAAAAATTAGAAACATTGAAAATATATGATGAAATGACAGAAAAATTTCCGGACCTTAAATTTGTCATCTTAAGCACAATAATGGTTATTGATAATAAAAATTCCTATTTGGATTATTTCACAGAACTTTTAGAGGAAACGAAAAAATATTCCAAGGATTCATGTATATATTGGATAATATATATTATAAAAATAATAGAAAATCGTAAAGACCCCAGAGAATTTAATGTTTCTGACAAGGTCAAAGGTTATCCGAGATATGCTTGGTATCATGAATATGAGAATCAAGGAGCTTATGTTATTTTACAGGACGGTATAGAAATTATAAAGGAAAATTGGCCTGAATAGCTTATTTTAAATCTTCCTCAGCCCGCTCTCGTTCAATGATCTCTTTTTCGTCCACTTCCTGCCTGAGTCGCGCCAGTTCAGCTTTCATCTGTTGCATTAGAGGGTCAGCCCTCCGGCGTGAAATCTTTTTTTATATTTTGTTCCTTTGAACCCAATAAAGATAAAAAGCAGTAAATCAATATTGATTGAAAATAAGCCATATTTAATAAACTATGAAAAAATATATAAGAAATCAATGATTAACTTATATTAAACCTTATTAAAATAAAGCTTTATTCAATAAACCAGAGGACTTCATGAATTCATCGATCCAGATAGGGAAAATAATGGGTATCCCGATAAAATTGCATATAACATTCTTACTCATACTACCGGTATTCGGGTACGTTTTTGCAAATTATCCATCAGATTTTGGTTTTAGTGATGTTGAGCCATTATTGCTACGGTATGCACTGGGTTTATCTTTTGCGATCCTTCTTTTCACATGCGTTCTTTTGCATGAACTGGGTCATTCCTATATAGCTAAGAAACACGGCTCCAATATCCAGGGAATTACACTGTTCCTTTTTGGCGGCGTATCTTCACTTGAAGATATCCCCAGAAATCCAAAGATGGAGTTCAAAATGGCATTGGCAGGACCCGCGATCAGCCTTTTGATCGGCTCAATACTTATCATTTTTTACAAAATCCTCAATGGGGATTTACATCTGAGTAACCCATACCTGAGAATGGTCTGGATGATAGGATATATTAACGTCGTTCTTTGCATTTTCAATCTCCTTCCGGCATTTCCAATGGACGGCGGAAGGGTGTTAAGAGCAGTGCTTGCTGGAAAGATGTCGTACCTGAAAGCAACCCACGATGCTGCATATGTGGGCAAGATGTTTGCAATATTCATGGGCATTTTTGGATTTTTGACCGTTTCTACTGGAGGTTTCTGGTTTATGCTCATCGCATTTTTTATATACATCGGTGCTACGGAAGAGGAAAAATCCACACAGGTCAGTGTTACACTTGAAGGTATGAAAATCAAGGATATAATGTCAAGGGATGTAACAACCGTTTCCTCAGGTATGTCTGTCGATGAACTGGTGGATTTCATGTTCAAGCACAAACACATGGGATATCCTGTCGTTGATGGGACAGAAATAAAAGGCATAGTAACTTTTACAGATGTTCAAAATGTTCCTAAGGAAGATCGGAAAATCATTAATGTTTCAAAAATAATGACCAAAGAGATTATCAGCCTTAAGGAAGATGATGAGGCAGTAAAAGCATTAAAAGTTATGACCACAAATAATATAGGACGGATAATTATAATACAGGATACGAATATGATAGGTATTGTTTCAAGAACAGACCTCCTGAGGTCCGTACAATTACTGGAATGACATGAATAACGGTATTTATAAAGTAAGCTGCAATTTTAATATACAGAATCCGGCTTCCCCCAGGGGAAAGATAATTATTGTGGGGACGGCTCATGTTTCTGAAAAAAGCATTGCAGAAGTCAATGAAGTGATCGAACGTGAAAAACCCGACATTGTGGCTGTTGAACTTGACAGTGCAAGGTTCAAGGCTATCAAGGGTGAAGAACAGGCAGTAAAGGAAATCAATGTAAAAGACCTTTTAAGTGAAGGAAAAGTCTATTATTTCATGCTTCACTGGCTTCTTGCGTATGTCCAGAAAAAAATTGGAGCCGATACAGGGGTTAAGCCTGGCGCTGAAATGATGGCTGCAATTGAGCAGGCTGAAAAGTCGGGAGCAAAGATCGCGCTCATTGACAGGGACATCCAGCTTACACTGACACGTTTCTGGAACAAGATGTCCTTTTTTGAGAAATTGAAGCTTTTTGTTTCCCTCATCGGAGCATCACTTGGTTTCGGAACGCAGGAAATTGATATGGAAACGGTTACAAATGAGGATGTTGTGACCCAGCTTGTGGGCGAATTGAGAAAACTTGCCCCCAGCGCAGCAATAGTCCTGATCGATGAAAGAGATGCCTTCATGGCAAGGAACCTGATTGACCTTTCCAATCAGGGAAAAGTAGTAGCCGTAGTAGGTGCGGGTCACAGGGAGGGATTACAGAAATATCTTGACAATCCTGAAACCTTACCTCCAATAGAAGAACTCATAGCGATCCCGAAAAAGGGTTTTAACTGGCTGAATGCCATTTTTATTGCAGTTGTAATAATGGTCGTCGGGAATGCTTGCTCTTCTGGTCTTAGGAGGATATCCCCTTGAGAAGCTTCTTACGGCAATGCTATACCTTTTCTTAGCCCAGGGAATACTTTCAGCCGTTGGTGTTCTTGTTGCCGGGGGACATCCGCTCTCAGCATTGACGGCTTTTGGCCTGGCATGGTTTGGTTTCCTGCACCCTTTATTAGCAGTTGGCTGGCTGGCCGGTCTTGTGGAGGCGCATTTTCGTCCATTCACGACAGATGATGTTAAGACGATAATGAAAGCTGAAACCATGAAAGAATTAATGCGGAATAAGTTATTTCGTGTTTTTCTAGTTGCAGGATTGGCAAATCTTGGCAGTATGATAGGAACATTTGTGGCAATACCTATTATGATACATTATCTTGGTATAACAAACCCGCTTGATACACTCATTGGGGCCCTTCAAATGGGATTTAATACTTTAAAAGCATTTTTTTGATTTTTTAAATCATCCGATGTTTTGATTATAATTAAAATCCATTTTTTATTTATTATCTTAATTTCATTGAAAAATACTGATTTTCTATAGTATCTATATATTATTGGGAAAACCTATATTATATCAAGAGACTACTCGAACAAAATAGAAAACATTAAGATAAAGAATTATTACAAATAAATGTAAAAATGGAGATTGAAATATGGGACTGAAAGAATGGCTTATTCCGCAGGATAAACACTTTTTTAATATGCTGGAGAACGAATCAGGTAATGTTCTGGATGGTTCGAAGGCATTTCTTGAAATGCTTAATAATTATGAAAATATCCGGGAAAAGCAGCAAAAAATAAAGGATATAGAGCACCAGGGAGATGATTTTGTTCATGAGATCTTTGAGGAATTGAATAAAACATTCATTACTCCTATCGACCATGAGGATATTTCAGCACTTGCCTCGGCTTTTGATGATGTGCTTGATTATATTGATGGCACAGCAACACGCTTTGTCCTTTACGAGATCAAAAAACCAGAAGAGAATATGATAAAATTAGCTGAAGTGATCTTAAAACAGGCCACTGAATTAAACCATGCAATTTGCGGGCTGCGAAACATAAAGAATCCGAAAGATATAGAGCAAAGATGTATTGAAGTAAACAGGCTTGAAAATGTAGCAGATGATATTTATAAATCTTCGGTAGCCCTGCTTTTCAAGCAAAAAGATGCTATCGAGATAATGAAATTAAAAGAGATATATGAAAGGCTTGAGTTCGCTACTGACAAATGCGAGGATGCTGCGAACGTAATAAGTGACATCGTAGTAAAGAATAGTTAAAAGGTGATATTTTGCTATTCATACAGGAATTTATCATCTTTACAATAGTCTTGGCTTTGATCTTTGATTTCATAAATGGATTTCATGACTCAGCCAATGCGATCTCTACAGTAGTCGCCACCAAGGTATTATCACCGATTCGTGCGGTTGGAATGGCTGCTGTGGGAAATCTCATAGGGCCTCTTTTCTTTTCAACCGCAATAGCTGCTACCATAGGGAAAGGAATAATAAAAATTGAACTTGTTCAGGATAAAGAAATACTCGTATTCATAATATTTTCAGCGCTGGTCGGAGCTATTGTATGGGACCTGATCACATGGTATTACGGGCTTCCCACATCAAGCAGCCATGCACTTGTTGGTGGTCTTGTAGGTGCAGGACTGGTCTCAATAGGCAGCAGTTCCATAAATCCTGTCGGTGTTGAAAAAGTCATTGCCTTCATGGTAATATCACCGATCATCGGGCTGATCGCAGCGTTCATACTAACAACATTGGTAATCAGGGCATTTTATCGTGTCTCTCCTTCCAGGATCAACATATATTTTAAGCGCTTGCAACTATTTTCAGCTTTTTTTTATTCTGTCACACATGGTACGAACGATGCTCAAAAAACAATGGGAATCATCACTGTGCTGCTTGTGGCGTATGGTTCTCTTACAACATTCAATGTGCCGATATGGGTAATACTGGCAGCCCATATATCCATTTCACTTGGTACTTTCTTAGGAGGATGGAGAATTGTAAAAACCATGGCCCAAAAAATCACAAAACTGAGACCTTATCAGGGTTTCTGTGCTGAGACCTCAGGCGGCATTGTGCTTGCCAGCATGGCCGCCATGGGAATACCTGTAAGCACAACACATGTAATATCTTCATCTATAATGGGCGTAGGAGCTACGGATAAACTTTCTGCGGTAAGGTGGGGTATCGCGCGAAAGATCATTGGTGCCTGGATATTAACAATTCCTGCAACTGCTATAATTTCAGGAATGACTTTTTCTGTAATGAAAGCCATATTCCGATTTTGATGTTGAGTACGATTTTGAGAAAAGTCTTATTACTTTTTAAAAAGATAAAAGGAATATAATGTTAAAAGATAAAACCAAGCTTGTCATCTGGCCTATATACCTTGATGCAACAAAATCAAGGGGAGAAGGACGCCTTCTTTCCATGAAAGATTCTATAAAATCACCTGTAGTAAGAGAGATCGAGAAAGCGGCTCTTGAACTGGGTCTTGCTCCTGTTGTGGAATCCGATAAAGCCCACCCGCAATCATGGTGGGTTAAAAGCGGAAGGGTGCTTGTTGATAAGAAAGGACCAAAATCAGTAATTACAAAACAGATCGCGCAGCATATAAGCAAGACACGGGGGCCGAAATGATTGACCTCCACACACATTCATCTTTTAGCGATGGGGAGCTCATACCAAGCGAACTTGTGCGCCGCGCCTTTGTGCTGGGATATACGGCAATAGCAATAACAGACCATGTTGATTATACGAACATAGAACATATCCTCTCTTGCGTGCACAACGTGAAGAGCCTTGAAGACGATTATAATATCAGGATTTTTTCAGGAGTTGAAATAACCCATGTCCCTCCTGCAAAAATGCCAGGGCTTGTCAAGATGGCAAGAAAACTGGGCGCTGAGGTCATAGTCGTTCATGGTGAGACATCAGTTGAGCCTGTTCCCCAGGGAACAAATCATGCAGCAGTGTCGCTTGATATTGATATTCTTGCGCATCCGGGTTTTATTACTCCTGAAGACGCTCTGACCGCAAAGGAAAACGGAATATGTCTTGAGATCACATCACGAAACGGCCACAACAGGACGAACGGTCATGTAGCAAGGATCGCACAGGAAACTGGCGCAGGCCTTATTGTAGATACGGACTCACATTCACCGCATGATCTGATAAATGATGAAACAGCATTTAAGATCGCAATGGGAGCCGGTCTTGATGAAAAAGGTGCAAAAAAAGCAACGGCTGCAAATCCATTGAAGCTGATCAAAAACCTGTAATTTATATAATAAACTAATTCATCTCCCCTTTTGCCCGATATAAAGTTGTTCGATCCTTTCTATTGAATCAGCATCATCGATTGATTTATCGCTTCTCACATTGACAAGCCTTGGAAAGCGAAGTGCATATCCTGATCCATAATTCGGGCTCTTCTGGATCTCCTCAAAAGCAACTTCAAAAACGATTTTCGGCTCAAAATCCAGATGGATCCCTTTTTCTGAAATTATTAGATCCTTGAATAATTTTGTGAGGTCTTCCAGTTGCTCATCTGTAATACCTGTCGCCACCCGTCCAATGGGAAGGAATCTTTCAGTGTCAGGGTCACGGCAGGCAAGTAAATACGAACCGATGAATTTAGTTCGTCTTCCTTCACCCCATTCCCCGCCGATAACCACAAGATCAAGTGTCTCCATGATGGGTTTTAATTTAAGCCAGTTCTTTCCTCGTTTTCCCGGAGAATATGATGACCCGGGATTTTTAAACATTACACCTTCATGCCCCGCAGCAAGCGCTTCATTATATATATTTTCAATAATTGCCGGATCATCAGTTATAGTCTGTTTTGCAACAATGCTCTTATCACAAACTTCCTCAAGCTTTTCCCGCCTCTTGATCAAAGGAATATCGATAAGACTTTCACCGTTTAGATAAAGAATATCAAAAAGATTAAGGTAAAGAGGGATTTGTTCTGCCGTGGTTGAGACATCATATTTCCTGCGAAAGCGCCTGAGTATTTCCTGGAAAGCCATTGGCCTTTTATCTTTTCCGATAGCTACGGCTTCACCATCAAGAATAACACTTTTTGCCGAAATATTTGTACTTATGGATTTTACAAGATCGGGCAGCGAAGAAGTCACGTCCTCAAGCTTACGTGAATATATCGTAATGTCATTTTCGTTCTTATGTATCTGGACCCGGGCGCCATCAAATTTCCATTCCACTGCAACATGCCCCATTTCTTTTACAGTTTCATTGATACCAGGACCAATTTGAGCAAGCATCATCCTCAGCGGGCGGTTAATCATAACTCCAAGCTTTAGAAGCCCCTCTTTACCTTCTTTTTTTGCTGTAATTGCGACAAGACCTGGATCATTTGTCAGCAAAATTCCACGCTCGACAAGTTCAGACGGTACATCAAATGCCTCTGCTATTGCATTTCGAACGATACCCTCACCCACGCCGATACGAAGCTCCTCGATCGATAAACGTGAGAGATAAACGATTTCTGTGGGTTGAGCCTGGCTGAATAGATACTGGAGGTTTTTTATTTTGGCATCCTGTGAACCTTTTCCACTCAATTCCGATATCTTTTCAAACCGTAAATAAACTTCCTTGATGGAAAGCCGCTCGCCTTCGGAAAATAAACTGAGATGGGTTTTGCCGGACAGGATCGCTTTTTCTAAAGCCAATCCTACGTCCCCCGTTTCTTTGATAAATTCTTCAATTCGTTTTACTGGCAATGATGATGTCCTGGATATTGCAGAGTATAGAAGATTAGGGCCAAGGCCAAGTTCTTTATTGCTCCATACAGGGAACACATGCCCCATAATGAAACGCGTAACAATTGGGAGCTCCTCATCACTTACTTCTTTAAAGAAATTCGAAACATTTGTAGTAATTTCAAGAGAACCCGAAATATGTTCTATCGCGCTGCATACTTTTGCAAAATCTTCAAAAAAAGTCATATTAAAAAAACAACATAAAATTAAAAATAATAAAAAAATAAAAGGGTGTTGTCCCTTTCATTTATTTTGAAGTCGCGTTTGCCAATTTTGCTGCATGAATGACACCGATGTCAGTTCCATGACAGTTGGTACAATACTTCGATCTTGAAAGGTGGACTGTTATGAGATTGCCGAAGCTTGGTTTAAGTGAATCGGGCGGTGCGCCGTGGCAATTTTCACATACTGAAAAATGACCTGGTCCATCTGCAGATTTATCAACGACAGGTATCTTTGGTGGAGAACCGTGACAGGTATTACATTCCAGACCAACTGTGCCGGGCCCTATATGGATATTATGCACCTGGCTCCCGTGACATGTTACACAGAGCTTTCCTCCATTTACGTGGGCTGTTATATCCTGCGGGTTCGTATGACATAATTCGCATTTTATCGTTTCAGCTTTTGCCGGAGCCGCTACTACGACAGTAGTTTCGACCGGGGTTGTTGTTTTTCCTGGTGTCGCTGATACAGCAACTGTTGTCTCTTTTACTGTTGGCGCAGGAGTTTTTTGGTTTTCTCCTCCGGTTTTTCCAGGAGTAATTTTACCACCCAGGACATAATAACCACCGGCTGCGATCAGGATGACGGCCACCACGATCGCAATAAAAATAGGAGCCTTCGAATCTTTATCACTCATTAAATAATCACCACGCTAATTAGGGTATTATATAGTTTTAAATGTTTTGGTTTATATCTCTTATAATTATATTTGGGTCAGGTTTTTTTAAGGTCTTTCTATCAAAGACAGTTTTTTCTTCAAACTCTATCCTGGTTATCCTGTGGTATGGTATATACGAATCTTCCAAGGTCCCATAGAGAACAAGAAATGACCGTTCAATACTTTTGATCATGCTGCCGTCTATGAATTTTATATCTCCAGGAGCGCCTCTGTGGATATAATAAATTTTGCATTTTGAAAGATCGAATCTCCATTTTATCTCATTGAAAATATCTCTCGGATGTTTCGATCGGAACATAAATTAGAATATCTCTTTACATAATAATATGACTGGCAGTAAGATAAGGGCACCGCAGAGGACGCAAAGGTCGCCAAGATAAGTTCAAAATTTTCAGGCATTAATTCCACTAAATCCCAACCACCGAAAAACTTATATGCGACAAATATGAAGCATAACAAAACAGTCGCATAACATTAACTGAATAATTACAATATTCTAACAAATTATAAATTAAGTTTACTTATTAAATCGGCAATAACACATCATACGAAAGAATGAATAATAATAACATCATAATGTGTTTAACTTGGCCAAAGATTATATATCACGAATAACCATTAAGAATCTGGAGAACTGAATGCGAATAGGTGTTTACATCTGTCACTGCGGGTCAAATATAGCAGGGACTATAGATGTTGAAGAGGTCAGGAAACATGCCTCGACGCTAAAAGACGTAGTTGTAGCCCGTGATATACAATTCGCATGCGGGGATTCCGGCCAGGAGCAGGTAAAAAAAGACATACTTGAACAAAAGCTTGACCGTATAGTTATTGCCGCATGCTCCCCACGCCTCCATGAGGTTACATTCAGGCGCGTGCTGGAACAATCCGGCCTCAATAAGCATCTGCTTGAAATGGTAAATATCAGGGAGCAGGGCTCATGGGTTCACTCAAACAACAATGCACTGGCAACGCAGAAGGCAAAAGAAGTGGTGGCAATGGGGGTAGCAAAAGTTGCACTTCTTTCCCCCCTTGAAAAAAGAACAGTACCTGCAAATAAGGAAGTACTTGTGATAGGCGCAGGAGTAGCAGGGATCGAGGCTGCATTGACCCTTGCAAATATGGGGGTCAAAGTCCACCTCGTTGAGAGAGAACCAACGATCGGAGGGAAAATGGCCCTTATGAATGAGGTTTTTCCCAATAATGACTGTTCCCTGTGCGTTCTTGCCCCCAAGATGTCGGATGTCCAGAACCACACAAATATTACGCTTTATACAAATTCTGAAATAACAGGAGTTAGAGGAAGGGCAGGAAATTACAGAATAACAGGTGAGACAAAACCGCGATATGTTGACGCCAAAAAATGCAAAGGCTGCATAGATATCTGCGCAAAGGTCTGCCCGATCGATGTTCCCAACCAGTTCGATTACGGAATAGGAGCACGAAAATCCATATACATTCCCTTTGCCCAGGCTGTTCCTCTGGTAGCATGCATTGATGAGAACTGTGTGGGCTGCGACCTGTGCAGGCTTGCATGTCCTGCTGAGGCTGTGGATTTTAACCAGAAAGTCAAAGAATTCAAGTTCGAAGTTGGAGCCATTATAGTTGCTACGGGATACCAGCCGTTTGATGCAGGAAGAAAGGAAGAATACGGATATGGGCGATATAAAAATGTTGTAACCAACCTTGAAATTGAACGAATGCTAAGCGCCGCAGGCCCCACACATGGAAGAGTTGTGTCGCCATCAACAGGCGCAGATATAAAAAGTGCCTCTTTTATCCTTTGTGTGGGCTCGCGTGATGAACAGGTGGGAAATCCTTACTGCTCCAAGGTATGCTGTATGGCTTCGATAAAAAATGCCATGAAACTTGCTGAAAAATATCCCGATGCAAGGATATCGATACATTACATCGACATACGCGCGGGCGGAGAGATGTATGAGGAATATTACAAACGGGCGCAGGAACTGGGCGTTTCGTTCATTCGCGGACGGGTCGCAGAAGTTGAAGAATCTGATGGAAAAACAATAATTCATTATGAAGATACTCTTTCCGGTGAGAAATGCAGCGACACCACAGACCTTGTTGTGCTTGCCATAGGTATGGAAGCTGATAAGGATTCCAGGCAAATAGGGAAGATGCTGAACTTATCTACGCGTCCTGACCGGTTCTTCCAGAGCGCCCATCCAAAAATGCGCCCTGTGGAAACGCACACGAAAGGTATTTTCATTGCAGGATGCGCAAGCGGCCCTAAAGAAATCCAGGTATCGATCGAACAGGGCACTGCGGCTGCTGCGAAAGCATCAAGTCTTCTTCATAAAGGAGAAATTGATATAGAACCAACGAGTGCATATGTAACGCCCGACCTTTGTGAAGGGTGCGGTATTTGTGAAAAAGTATGTGATTTCGGACGTATCAAGGTAAAAGACAAAAAAGCAATAGTCGATGAAGTAGCATGCCGGGGATGCGGAGCGTGTACTGCAGCCTGTCCCAATGGCGCTATCCAGGTGAGGAATTATACTGATGAACAGATCATGGCGCAAATAAGGGCAGCAACAAAAGAGATAAGCGAATTCCCGTTGATAATCGGGTTCCTGTGCCACTGGTGCAGTTATGCGGCAGCTGACCTTGCTGGGAGTCTGCGCATCCAGTATCCCACCAATATCCGAAATATCCGGGTATTGTGCGCCGGCAGGATAAATCCATCTTTTGTATTTGAAGCCCTGCGCCAGGGAGCTGACGGCGTGCTTGTGGCCGGATGCAGGCTGGGAGAATGCCATTACACTATTGGGAACATTTGTGCGGTCCAGAGGATGAATGTTCTTGGAAAGTTACTGGTTGACAGTGGTTTTGACCAGAAGCGTTTTCGCGTGGCATGGATAGCTGCAAGTGAAGGTGAGAAGTTTGCCGGTATAGTGAAGGACTTCGTAAAGCAGTTAAAAGAAATAGGTCCAATAGGCAGCGAGCTTAAACAGGAATAGCATGAGCGAAGAAGAACTCAATGTTACAGTAGAAAGCGATGCCAGGGATTCGCATTTCCTCTTTACCCAGAAAACCGGGAAATCAAAGAAACTCCTTGATTATGATTATAAACGCTGCAATGGCTGTGGTATATGCATCCAGGTATGCCCCAAAAAAGCAATCGAGCCAGGGCCGCTTATAGAAATAGCCACAGGATTGGACGCGCCGCCTGTTATCATTGACCATACCAGATGTTCTTTTTGCGGCATGTGCGCCGCATTCTGTCCTGTCAGGTCGATCAGGATGACCGTGAATGATAAAGATATTCTTGAGCTTCCAGAGTTTCCACATCTTGATTCAAAAGTCGTATTCAATGATAAGTGCCTCCCCTGCCTGATATGTGAAAAATCATGCCCTGAAGAAGCTATCCATGTTGATCTCTCATTTGCGAAAAAAGAGGAACTTGCTCCATTCAAAGAGGGAAAAACAGGAGAGATCACAGTGGACATGGAAAAATGCACCTTATGTGGTGCATGTGCGGTGCTGTGCCCTGCTTTTATTCTTGTTGAGAAAAAAGCAAACGCAGATGACCTCATGCCTTTTGAAGATCTTGTTGTTGATAAGAAAAAATGCGACTACTGCGGCATATGTGTGCCCTTCTGTCCTGAGGAGGCAATAAAAGTAAAGGGAGATTTCAACGACGAAGATATCCAAAAAATCGCTCCAAAGATCACAGGAACTATCAAAGTAGATAATGACAAATGCACCCGATGCGGCTGGTGTGAGGCTGTATGCCCGTATGACGCGGCGCAGGTTTCGAAGCCATTTGAGGGAGAAATTGAGCTGCTGGATGAAAAACTCAAAGGCTGCGACCCTGTTGGCTGCCACGGTTGTTTTAATGTCTGCCCCTCGAAGGCATGGATCATTCCGAAGGACAAGAAAATAGATGTAGTGAAGGATTTTTGCACCTATTGCGGAGCCTGTGAGAAGGCGTGTCATGTTAAAGCGATCGGAGTAAAGCGAAAATTGGCAAAATATACTCCTGTAGCCGATACGGCATGGGCACAGGACTGGAAAAAAGCGATTGCGAGCCTTACGTCGGAAGAAAGAGGGCGTCCTGATGTATCGCGCTCGATGCATGTGGATAAGGAAGAAAAGAGGGCTGAACCGGCAATAGTAAAGCCGGTTATTGATCCAGTGTTAAGGAAACGTGTGGATGAAAGGATTAAAAAGATGTCATCTATTCTTGGAAACATACAGGTGAGGCATGCATGGGAAAGAAAAGACACTGACACGGCCCTGGCTGAAATAAAGAAACGGATGAAAAAAGATGAAAAATGATCGGTTATTAATTGTTTTTATCGCCTGATTTTCCAAAGACCAGAAAATAGTTATATGGTCCGGCGTACGATTGTTCAAGGATATTGAATCCGGTTTCACGGCATATGCCAATTACATCTTTTTCATCCAATCGTTCTTCAAGGGGAGGGCCAGCATCCATTTCAATTTTTTTCCAGTCTATGATAATTAGTCGGCCTTTTTTGGTAAGAACACGTTTTACTTCTTTTAATATGGACAACTTATCCTGAAGCTCATGAAAAACATTGACAATTAAAAGGATATCTACATAATTACCAGGAAGCGGGATGGAAGATTCTTCTGATAGCAGGATTTCAATGTTGGTGATTTTTTCTTTTTTTGTTTTTTCGAGAACGAGGTCAAGCATTTCCTGCTGGATATCGAGTGCGAATACTTTTTTTACACGCTTTGATGCGGGTATGGAAAAATATCCTGTACCGCAGCCAAGGTCTGCGAGAACCATTTCTCCTGTCAGTTCCAGCTTATCAAAAATAATTTCCGGATTTAAGAATCGCATTCTTTCAGGATCGTCAAGAATACCGGCCTTTTTTATATCAAATTTATGAACCATATTTTGATTTAAAATGTGCGGGTATGTTACTTAATAGTTTCTTAAAAGAATCAACGAAAATCCAAACCAGAAGCTATAAACATGCAGATAAATTCAATGAAGCTATATAACGCTAACACTAAAAAATTTTACAATCGAAATAACGATTCATTTATATAACTTATTCTAAATATCATTTAAATAACGAAGATTATTTATAGGGTGAAATTGCAATATAGATATTGTGTGATGGAATAATTTAATACAATATGATTAATCGATTGTATATCCAATAGCATAGAGGTAAAATAATATGAGGATTAGAGTTGTAAGTTCAAAAGAAGAAATAGATACACTAGGGGCTGGGGAAAAAATCATTCATCTTGCTTTCAGGCCATCAAATAAAGATATTTTTGCATTGGTGCAAACATGCCCGAACGTTAAAGCAATTCATGTACCAAGTTCGTACATCAAAACTATTTCAGGTTCAACCCGGATGTTCCTGGAAATGCAGGGCATTTCCCTTCTTGAAGGGGATGTATGGGGGCACAGGAAAGACATCAATGAATATTCGGAAGTCAAACCGGCAGTATTTGAAAGAATGGAGGAGCTTAAATCCGAAGGATTGTCAGAATCTGCGGTACTTGACAGGCTTGGAAGAGAAACACGCCTCAGCAAAGACCTTCTAAAATTCCTGTTAAAAGAGAAAGGTAAAAAGAAATAAAATATCTTTAAACCTTTTTTTCTATTTTTATCATCTTTTTCTGTATTTCATCAAGTAATTGCTCATCACTTTTGCCTTCCGTCGCAATTCCAAGATCTTTTGCCATGGTTTTTATTTTAGATGATGAATTTTCAGCGGGATTTAATTTCTTTACCGGGTTTTCCGCTATCACTTAATTCACTCTCGATCTCCTGCTTTCCTTTTTTGAATTCACCAGTAGCTTTGCCCAGTGACCTGGCAAGCTCAGGGATCTTGTTCGCCCCAAAAAGTACGATTATAACCAAAACGATCAATGCTATTTCAATTGGACTTAATGCCATGATTATCCTGCGATATTTGTTACGGTTTTTGTTTCCTTTGATCTGATCTTCGAGCGTATTTCTTCAACAAGCTGCTCGCTGGTCTTGTTTTGTACATCCAGACCCAATTCAATGGCTAAATTGTGGATCTTTGTATCTTTCTCATCCATTGGTTCGCCAACTTTTTTGATCTCTCGTTCAGTTTCTATCTGGGCTTTCTTGAATTCACCCGTTGCTTTTCCCAGGGATCTGGCTAATTCCGGAATTTTATCCGGCCCAAAAAAAAATATGGCTACTACCAATATCAAAATCATTTCAGGAAGTCCGATTAGTCCCATAAATATTAAAGTTATATGTTCAAGGACTTAAATCTTTGCATTAAATAATTTTCATGGGAATTATTAGCGAGATTTTGGA
>CAVWCX010000019.1:0-35000 GCA_963753595.1 Candidatus Methanoperedentaceae archaeon
TTTGCTTCCTGCGATAGCTACCTGATGCGCCCTGATAATTCCAGCTATGTCGGCTTTTGTGCTTTCGAACAACTTTTTATGGAAATATAATATAGTGTTCAGAGAGAGGTCTTTTTTATAATTCAGCATTTCGTAGAATGCGTTTTTGTGCGCCTGCGCCTCTTTTACATCATTTATGGGTCTTTTGCCTGGAGTTATTCCCTTTTCAAGCAGGTCTGCCGTATCCCTGAGCGTAAGGGTTGAGCCTTCGATCCGGTTTGTGTCATAGGTGAACCTGATGGCGAAAGTCTCGATTTCTTTTTCCCTCGCGGATTTTGGGGTGATTTTTTCCTGTTCTAAGAATGCTGTTTTTATTTCATCGAATCTATCCAGCCATTTTTCTTGATAAATTTCAGCCATGAACTCTGCCATGTATTCCTGTTTCAACTCTTCGATATTTGAGGGTAGGGCTTTTCCAATGATCTTCTCTTTCTTGTGCACTCTGTCTCCTTCACGAAAGCTGTGCTCGATATAAAAATATGTATGATTTTTCACTGTTTTTTTTCTAATTGTAGCCATATTCTTATATTACCCCTACATGTTTATTAAATTTTGTGTTATTATACATATTGTAGGGGTAATAGCGCTTTGTCTTCATGCTTCGAGTTCCCATTAAACGCTTTCTGCACCAGCAAACTGAAAAAGTGGTCTATTTGCTGCTTTGATTCTTTATCTGATATACAGCAAGACAAACAAAATATTATTTACTCTGATAACCCCATTAAAGAATTACAAATGGAACATATAAATAAAAACCTGAAAATCGCAATTCTCCTTACAACGTTCATCTTTTTTCTTGAATTTGCAGGGGGGATAATATCAAACAGTCTGGCCCTGCTCTCCGATTCAGCTCATGTTTTCATGGATGTTGTCGCCTTATTACTTACCTATGGGGCGATCAGGATCTCAGCGCGCCCGTCCAACAGGAATGTAACCTTCGGTTATCACAGGTTTGAGATATTTGCCGCCCTCATCAATGGATTAACAATAATAGGGATATCGGTTTTCATTTTTTATGAAGCATATGAAAGGATTCTAAATCCTCCGGCCGTAAAAGGCTTTGAAGTGCTCATTATCGCAACTGTCGGACTTCTGGTCAATGCCTGGGTGGCTTTAAAACTGCACGGGCATCATGACCTCAATATCAAAGGCGCCTACCTTCATGTGATCGGTGACGCTCTTGCTTCAATAGCCGTAATAGCAGGCGCAGTAGTTATTATTTTCACCGGTAATAATGTTGTTGACCCGATCTTAAGTATTATTATAGGCCTGATGCTGCTTTATGGGGCGATAAAACTCGTTTTCAGTTCTATCCATATCCTTCTTGAATTTGCACCAAAGCACGTAGATACGGATACTCTTTCAAAGGTAATGATGGAAATAGAAGGCGTAAAAGGAATACATGATATCCACATCTGGAGTATTTGTTCTAATATCCACGCCATGAGCGCGCATGTGCTTGTGGACAGGATCCATGTACAGCAGACAGCGATATTAATAAGTGAAATAAACAGAAGGGTAAAAGAAAGATTCCAGATAATCCATACCACGCTTCAATTCGAATGTGCTGAATGTGTTCCGGCAGAAATAATCCACCAAAGAGGGCATTGAAATTTTATTAAATTTCCTTAATTCCGCGAAAAGCGCTTTTTACATACATTATGCCTGAAGCAATATTAAATTCAACAGTTCTCCCGTAATTCTCACCAGTATCACTGGCAAGAAGCGGGATATTCAATTCTTTGAGTTTTTTCTTAACTGCTTCAACATTTCTTTCCCCGATATTGATGTTACTGCCACCGAAATTGAACATGCTGGCGCCCCCGGCTATCTTTGCTTCTAACCTGTTTTTCAGACAGCCTTTATTGAGCAGCTGGTCAACTACCATTTGGATAGCTGAATCTGCAAATTTCATGGGATTACTCTTATTATTTGACTCAGATATACTCGGAAGAAGTATATGTGAAAGTCCCCCGAATCGGGCTATCGGGTCGCGAATTGATATCGCCACACAGGACCCAAGACCGATGGTAACAAGTACCGCAGGATTATGAACCACAATAAGGTCTGCAATTCCAATAACTATCTTTTCCGGTTTTGAATCCATAATTTATATTATTCGTCTATATTCAGATATAACTAAGCCACATAATTATGCTCATTATTATAATGTTAATCTACATTATATTCATACAAACGCTGGTTTTCAGGACCCATGCGGCGAGCTATTTTACCCGAAATCTTAATTCGATCAATCCGGATAAAAAAATTCCTATTTCCCAACCAGCTTGTTGATAGCTTCCAGCATCTTTGTAAGAGAGTTGGAATCAGTAAAGATCAATATTTTCCCGTCAATTTTTTCAGAATTAATATCAAATTGAGTCTTGAGGAACAAAACGTCTTCAACATCCGGGCTCAACAGGCATACAACCTGGTTGATTATTGCATCAGACATATCGTATATCTCTGAAGGCGGGGACAAACCTATCGATATTGACAGGAAATTTGAAAGAGCAGTAATGTATGTACCCCCCATAATATTGCCCAATTCCTTCAAAACGGATATTTCCATCTCATCGAATTCTTTTGTCAGATCTGCTTCGCCAATTACAAGTCGTACTAAAAACTTTGCAGTTGGTTTTGATAATAATAGGAGTAAAAAGCCTTTTGCATCCCCTTTGAGTTCAAGTATTATCCCGACAACAGCCTCTTCATTTTTTACAAGTGTTGGCACCGTAAGCAAAGGTATCAATCTAAGTTCCGGAAGCGATATCCCAACTTGTTTATTTACCATCTGGGAAAGCGAAGTTGTCGCATGCCCGATCCCGATGTTTCCAACTTCCTTCAGGGCATCGCTCTGGAAATCCGTGAGTGTTTTTACATCAGTCATATTTTTTCCTTCTTTTGATATATTCGTTCTTTCAAATCAAAACGTTTAAACAGCTGGGTCGAAGGCCCGACCAGTGTCTCAGTCTTTCCCATCACAAAAAATCCTCCTTCATTGAGAGCATTATAAAAATTCATATACAATATCTCCTGCAAATTTTGTTCAAAATAAATTGTAACGTTCCTGCAAAATATTATGTCAAAACCTGAAAATTTCGGTCCTGATATCAGATCATGGCGTTTCACCTTCACAAGCTTTTTTACTTCATCAATGACCTGGTAATTATTATCTTTCTTTACGAAAAACCGATTGATCCTTTCCTGGCCAATTTTTTCAAGTTGTTTTGGTTGGTATATTGCCATTTCTGCTTTTGCAATTGAGTCATCATCGATATCCGTAGCCTGGATCGAAATATTATATCTTTTGGTAGAACTTCCAAGGAATTCATTCAACAGAATTGCGATTGAATAAGGTTCTTCACCGTTTGAGCATCCTGCGCTCCATACTTTGATGGACTTTATAATTCCCTTTTGTTTAATCAATTCCGGAAGAACATTGTCCCGGACAGAGTCAAATGTTTCCGGGTTCCTGAATAATTCCGTGACGTTTACTGTTAATGTCTCTTTGAGCTGTTTTACCTCGTCTTCATTTTTTACACAGCATGTGTGCATAATCCTTATAAGATTTTGACGCAGTCGCACGAAGCCTTACAGCAAGCCTTCTTTTCAGGTGAGGCTGTTTATAGTCCTCACAGTTAAATCCGATTTTCTTTTTTATGATCGACTTCAACTCTGAAAATTCCCTTTCATCTTCATGCACAGTGCCTGATGGGGGTGGTAAATTCATCATAATAATGTCCCCACATCAAGGATCAAAGCAACATTGCCATCGCCCAGGATCGTGGCTCCGGCAAATCCTTTGACTCCTTTTAAAATATTATTATCAAGATTCTTGATTATTACTTCCTGCTGGCCTATAACCTGGTCTACTACCAGCCCGACATTACTGCCCATACGTTCAACCACGACCACAAGAAGTTCATCAGAACCATTCCTTTTAATATCGAAGAGTTCATGTAATCGAACTAAAGGCAGGACCTCTCCCCGTATCAAAACTACTTCTTCACCCTTGATCGTCTTTATTTCTTCTTTCTTAATTGACAGGTCCCTTATAACATTGGTGATAGGTATGGCATAGATATCCGCCCCAACCTTTACCATCAATGAATGAATGATCGCAACAGTCAAAGGAAGCTTGAGTATCATCGTTGTTCCCTTCCCTAAGACAGATTCAAGTTTAATAGACCCGCCCATTCCTCCGATCTTTGTCCGCACAACATCCATCCCTACTCCTCTTCCGGAGATTTCTGTGACCTTATCGGCAGTACTGAATCCTGGCATGAATGACAGGTTTATCGCCTCAGTATCGGAAATCTTTGCTGCTTCTTCACGTGTCATCAATCCTTTCTTTACAGCGGTTTCCCGCATCTTTTGCGGGTCCATCCCTTTGCCGTCATCAACTGCTTCTATAACAACATGATTTTTTTCCCGCCTTGCAGTCAATTTGATCGTTCCTTTCGGGCCCTTGCCATTCTGTTTTCTTACCTGGGGGGATTCAATACCATGATCCACGCAATTTCTCAGGATATGTACAAGCGGGTCTCCAATTTCATCAAGTACTGTCCGGTCAAGTTCAATATCCCCGCCTTCTAAGATCAAATCGATTTCTTTCCCCTCATTTTTCGCAAGATCCCTGATCATTCTCGGGAACCGGTTAAAGATCTGCTCGATAGGCACCATCCTCGCTGCCATGATCTCTTCCTGCAGGTCATTGGTAAGGCGGTTAAGACTGGCAAGAGTCTCTTCAAGATCATCCAATTTATGCACACTTGCAAGCTGCATTAATCGGATCTTGTTAATTATCAATTCTCCTACGAGGTTCATCAACGAATCCAGGCGTTCTATGCTTACCCGTACACTCTGTACGCTTTTTATAGATGTCTTACTTCCTTCGGTAGCAGCCGTTTTTTCTTCAGTTTTTGCCCTGGATTTAGGACCTGTGTGGGGTTTAACTTCCACTTTTGAAATCTCAGATACTTTTTTTGCTGCATCTTCTAATTTTTTGGCATCTTCTATTGTCGAAACTACGACCTTAAATTCCCGGTCAAATTTTTCATCCTCCAGATCCTTTACCGGAGGAACTGTTTCAATGATCTCTCCAAGCTCAGATAGATTTCTCATTACTACTGTTGACCTGGCAGATTTAAGCATGCATGATTCATGAAGTGTGACAATTATTTCGTAAACATTGCAGCCGTTTTCAGGTTTATCCGGGGAATTATCAGATGTAGTACTATCTTTGTTGGGAATACTTTCCGGAATGGTCTGTTGCGCTGCATTTTCACTTGTTACAATTTGATCTTCCTTTAATGGAACAGGTGCAGGATCATTTTTTGATAATTTACAAATGAGAGAAGAAATATCAATTTCAGAGGATTTTTCCGGTGTTTCCACCATTTTTTCAAGTGTATCAAGACATTCGAAAAGGACATCTATTGCTGAAGAATCAAGCTTTATTTCATTTTTCCGGACCCGGTCCATAAGGTTTTCCATGTTATGGGTGAGTTCTTTAATATTTGTAT
Source organism: Candidatus Methanoperedentaceae archaeon (assembly GCA_963753595.1). Taxonomy (GTDB): domain Archaea; phylum Halobacteriota; class Methanosarcinia; order Methanosarcinales; family Methanoperedenaceae; genus Methanoperedens. The sequence goes on from CAVWCX010000019.1 coordinate 5,568, forward strand.
AACCCATTGTTGCGGACATGCCTTTGAGAGTGTGAGCTGCCCTGAACATTACATTTATTGTTTCACTGTTCGCCGGATCTTTTTCAAGACTAAGAAGCGCCTCATTCATTGATTGGAGGTGTTCCGCTGATTCAACTGCGAACATTTCTTTATATTCATCCATGTCATTCATAAATTATTCCTCTATGTATTTTCCATTATGCTCTGGGCTATTTTGTTAATTGGTAAAATGTAATCCGCAAGTTTTTTTTCGATCACAGACCTTGGCATACCATAAACCACGCATGTAGATTCATCCTCAGCTATCACCCTGCCGCCTGCTGATTTTAGTTTCCTGATACCATCTGTTCCATCAGAACCCATTCCGGTAAGTATTACACCAAGTGCATTTTGTCTAAATATCGGTGCAACAGAATTAAGAAGAACATCAATAGAAGGCCGTACACCCTGTATTTTTTCAGTTTTTGTGAGCGCTATTACTTCTTTGATCTGGCCATTGATATTTTGCTGTTTAACTATCATATGAAAATCCCCGGGAGCAATATAAACAGTTCCAATCTCCAGAATATCCCCATCCATAGCTTCTCTTACTTTTAGCATGGATTGGGAATTCAAACGGTCTGCGAGGGATTTGGTAAATCCGGAAGGCATGTGCTGTACCACAAGGACAGGCGCATGAATATTGGAAGTTAAAAAGGGAATGACTTGCTGTAAAGCCCTGGGTCCGCCTGTGGAAGAACCGATTATTATTATTTTTTTGGTCCTGATCCTTTGTACGGATTCAGTCTTTTCTTTCTTGCGAACGTTCACTTTTGGTTCTTCTATGAATCCAAGTTTATGGACCGCCACATTTGCAGCTGCTTTAACTTTTTTTATCAATTCATCTTTTATCTTAGCCATATCAAGGCTTATGTTCCCTGAAGGTTTCTGGATGAAATCAACTGCACCATATTGGAACGCTGTCATGGTAAGTTCGGCTTGTTTTGATTCTGTACCACTCAACATGATAACGGGCGTGGGACACTCACTCATTATATAACCAAGCGCCTGTAATCCATCAAGGACGGGCATTTCAACGTCCATAGTGACTACATCAGGCCGAAGCTCAGTTATCTTCTCAATTGCTTCCTGCCCGTTCCTTGCCTTACCTATAATTTCTATATCAGGAGATGATGCCAGAATATTAATAATGATCTTACGCATGAACGCAGAGTCATCAACAACAAGTACTTTTATTCCGGACATAGGTTTGATCACATGTTTTTAGAAACAGCTTCCAGAACTTTTGCAGCATCAAATGGTTTTATAATAAAATCCCTTGCCCCGATCTTGATCGCATCATTTACTACAGTCTGCTGTCCGATTGAACTGCACATAACGACTTTGGCACTACCGTCTAAAGCCATTATTTGCTTCAGGCATTCAATACCATCAAGGTTTGGCATGACAATATCGCAGAATACAAGATTCGGTTTATGTTCCTTGTATTTTGCAACACCATCTGAACCATCGACTGCTTCTATCAATTCGTGTCCTGTTGGCGCAATGATCTTTTTAAGCATCATTCGCATGAATGCCGCATCATCGACCAGTAATATTTTTCCAGCCATTATTCCTCCAAGATTATTTATTTGATTTCTATTTTTAAAGTTGATTCCTTTAATATATAATCGTTAATCTCTTCCACATGGGTATATACAAAAGTGTGATATTTGTGTGTATTGCATGATTACATCCCCAATAGCGGCCCCATCCCTTGAATTGTCAATTCAGCAGTCAGCGCAGAAATCCAGACCAGTCCCACGAAATGAGTATATGTATTAAAATGATGACCACCATCAACAATTCTTATCAGCATTGCAGACATAAGAGAATGGCTTACCATCATAATCATAAGCATCGTTGTCATCAGTGGAATATTAGTGGCCGAGATAGTAGCAATTGAAATCCCTATGTCGATATCAGGGATCGAAACATTTGAAAACATTTTTGCCAGCATTGCAATTATCGACACTGAAAGAAACATAGTCCCGGCAATTCCTGCAGTCATGCCATAGAGCACACCTATAAGGCTTGAAGCGCTGCTATATCTCAATTTTCTCATTGAAAGAATACTCATGAAATTTGCACTTATGATATCCCCGATTATAGCAGGTTTCCCGCCAACATTTGTTCCTTCCACGAACATAGTTGCAAAGCGTTCTATCAGATTACTCCCTGTTCCTGCAGCGAAATGCTCCCATGAACGCGGAGTACTGAGCCTTGTTCTGAGTCTCTTATACAGGTTATTTACATTTTCTGAAAGCGGGCCGAAATCATGAGAAGTCAATTCTTTTAGTGATTCAAGGATAAGTCCGCTTCTTGACCCTGCGGCTCCGCCAAGAGAACGGATGAAAGCTCCAAAATTATTATCATATCTTTTTATCTTATTTTCCTCAGTCCGCGCTATCAGGCCGGTAAGTAATAATGGGGTCAATGAAACGGCAAACATTATTGTTGTTGGTAATTTAGAAAATGCAACAACAATTCCTGTAAAAATTATACAGAAGAACAAAGAAACTGGCAAAGACCACTTGATTCTGCGGTCAGCCGAGGTTTCTATTTCAAGTGTATGCCATATCCTGTCGGCGGGCACTTTTGACCTTGCATATAACAAAATCACAAATTCCGTACCTATGAATAAGATTATTGCGCCGCCAAGCAGTACTATGGAATCCATGCCTGTTATTATTGGCATAATAATCGCGAATGCTACTATGAATATAAGGGACATGCACATTGAAATGAACATTTCTTTTATCATATCTATAGAATTCAAAGAGTCCTGGTACATGGTCATAAAGTCATTCATTACCACGGTTTGCTCGGATATTACGAACTCTCCGAAATCCTGTCCTGCCTGGACAGAATGCGCCATACGATCAAGAAAGTCCGAAAAAAGAACAGATGGCGTCCTTTGTGCTATGAACCTGCATGCCACAGGAAAACTTACATGCCAGTAGAAAATAAGAGCATGTATCCTTCCTGTCTCTTTTGCCAGATAACCATAAGCTTCCGTATGTGACAGTTTCAGTAACAGATCAACTCTTGTCATCTGGGATGTCGCAAGAACCCCCATATGTGTAATATAATAATGTATATTATTGTCTATTTCCTTTTTTTTTCCTTCCAGGCTTGATATGGGATATATTATCACGATAGAAAAAAGTGCCAATGGAACAAGCATTATACCCAGGAACAGAACTCCTTCCATGACTGAAGGAATAAGAACCAGGATTATAATCGGGAATAAAATCGCTAAAATAGTTATCGGGATAACGAAATTCTTAAAATAGTTTTTTTGTGATATCCCAAGGCAGTGGAATATGACTTTTGTGTTCATATTTCATACCTCAAATGGAATACCTTCAAGACCTCTTGCCTGGTATGCCCAGATTATATCCCTTACTTTATAATAATCCAGGATATTTTCTTCAACCATCCTGTTAAGTATTTTGGCACGTAATGCAAGGTCATCATATATCAGGCGCTTATCGTCATAACCCTGTTTGGTAGCTATCTTGTCAAGGAGAAAACTATTATTCATACCCCTGAAACGATGCCTGTCATTTGTAAAATCCCACTCAAAAACACCCCGGGTTATTACACCGCCCGCCTCTTCAAGATATCCTTCTATCTCGTCAACCGAAGTGCATCTTCGCAAATATTTTCCTTTTCGGTATATTGCCTGGAGGATCAAAGCACAATTGAGGTTATCCGCAAATGTTGGCGGGATATTTATCGGTTCACCACTCAACCTCTGGAGAAGTTTTTTGACCGACGAAGCATGGAACGTTGCAAGAACGGCATGTCCTGTCTGCATTGCCTGGAATGCTACAGCGCCCTCTGCTCCCCTGATCTCACCCACAATGATATAGTTTGGTCTTGACCGCAGGGCAACCTTTAAGAGAGTAAATGTATCTACCTGGGATTCAACCGGGCCATCATTGCGTGTGATCAATTGCTGCCATGCCGGCTGTGGTGGAAGTACTTCAGCAGTATCTTCAACTGTATACATCTTTGATTTGCTGCTAATGAATGGCAATGCAGCGTTAAGCATTGTTGTCTTGCCACTTGCTGTTTCACCGCTGAAAAATATACTCATCTGGTTCTCAAGTAAAAGCCACAGATATGCGGAAAGGTTAGCGTCCACACTTCCCCACTTGATAAGCTGGGGAATACTCGCAGGCACTTCCATGAATTTTCTCATGGTGAAACTGGAGCCTTTCCGGCTAATGTCAGTACTATAAATAGCGGCAATCCTTGTACCATCATTAAGAGAACCATCGATTATGGGGCGCGCATCGCTTACTGGCCTGCCGATGCGTTCACCCACGGTATGGAGCCAGTGACTCAGGTTTTCCTGGGAGCCAAAGGTCAGGTTGGTTGTCAGCATGTTCATGATCTTATGAACAATATAAATACCGTTTACTCCAATACTATGTATATCTTCAAGGTAGGGGTCTCTTATTACGGGCTCTATCGGTCCCTGGCCGATGACATCCCGGTCAAGGAAATAAGAGATCTTATCATATTCATCCTGGGTTAAAGATACGGATTTTACTCCAAGGAATTTATCAAATATTCCAATTGGTGCCAATTTCCCCGCAATATGAACCGATTCATTAAAAAGTTTCATCATTAACTTTCTCAATTGTTCCTCATTTTCAGGAACTATCTCATCTGCAGCTTTTTCAAGAATGGTATCCATTATAGCCTTATATTTATTCATCTCATCCGGAGATAAGGCCGGCTCGATCGCGATATAAAAAATTTGCTTTGTGACTTTGTCACCTTTAAGATGGATAAATATCGGGTCGCCCACAGGATAAATTATGGATGGTACCGGAATATCTACAATATCACGGGATAATTTCGGCATGAAGTCAGGCGTTATCCCGCTTTCTTTCTTGTATTTATCTACATATTCTGCAAGATGCGGGTTTCTTTTCAGGGCTTCTTCGAATTTATCATCCATGATGACCACTCATTTATGAAACTCCGGAAATGTTGATCATGACGCCGCTTTTTGCTTCTACCTTGAATCCTATCATTGCCCCAACCTGTATTTCAGGATTCGAATACTTATTGATGATCATAGTACGAAGCATTTCAGTCCCCATCTGTCGCATTTTTATTGTTATCATGATCTCGGCCGCATCCTTGAATTCGGAAACTACATGAGGAGGCATCTCCGTGCAGTCCATTGTAATAATAATCGTTTTCTGCATACCTGTTATTTTCTTGAAAAATGAAATAAGCTCAAGGCTTTTCTGTGCATCTGTCCCATATCTGATAAGTGCCGAAAGAGTATCTATAATAATTACATTTTTTTCATACAGTCCTTCCGCCCCCATGAGGCGCTGGAGAAAATCAATCCTGGGCTTTGATTCTTTTATCAATGGAAAAACCGGAATATACAATAGCTCGCCTTTTAGCAACCTGATGCCTATAGGATAATCAAGTGATTTCATCTGCCTGATAAAATTTTTTGTGGTTAATTGAGTTGAAATATAGGTAACCGTATTTTTGTTGTCAAGAAGACCATAAGCAAATCTCTGGCATAATGCGCTTTTTCCGCTCCCGCTGGGACCGTCAATCATTATCAGGGAACCTTTGGGGAACCCGCCCCCCAGCATCTGGTTCAATTCGTCCCTGTCAAGCAAAAAATTATATCCTGCTACCATAGTTATGTTTTCCTGAATGAAAATGTATCTTCAATTCCATTTCCTGTTATGACCCTGAGATTGTGACTGCTCCCGCTGGCGCCTTGAATGGTTACTTGCGCATCTATTTGCAGGACATCTCCTGAAAGCCACAACGTATCGGACGCTAAAATTGTCTTGCTAAGGTTGTTTTCAGCAATAATAGTTCCGTCTATGATGACTGTAATATATTGTATATCGAGCCCCTCTTGTCCCGTGTTTTTTACATAAAATGTATAATTGCCGCCTGAATAAGGTATAGATTCAGCATCATTTATGATCGTAATATCGGTCCTTAACTGCTCTGTTAATGTCCTACTTCCGACCATTGCTGCTGAGGAGATCGATTCGAGATTCATGAACATCGCTCCTGCCACACTTAATGCAATTATAACAGATGTAATGAAAAAGACCATCTGAGTTGCTGATGCTCCTGCGCCCATTTTTATCTCCTAGGTCAGCGAATAATAATCAGCTGCGCCGTTTTCGGTTATTATCTTCACTCTGCCGCCTCCAGCTACGATTGTTACATTGATGGATGTCTCAGGCGGCCAGACACCCTGGGGATTTACAGTATATATAGAGCTGAATTCCCCATTTAATATTACATTGATCTTACTGGAATTAAGGGTCATAGAACCATCATTAAATACTGTAAGGTTGTTGTTTCCCGGATCCCAGTTAGTAATCACTATTCTGGTATTCAATTTTTCATTCCATAATTCATTTGAATTTTTTTTTGCTTCTTGAACCGTTTGAATGGACATATCAGCCAGCGGATAGAATATTGACGCCATATACATAAAGGACGCAATGAAAATGACCACAACAACAGAGGTTGAAAATCCCATAGGATCTCTCCGCTGTTATGGATATAGCCGTACGTACCTGTTTACTCCGAACGAGTTGGGAGTTGCTATTTCAAGATTTACAGCCTGTCCAAGTTCCTGATTCAAAGATAGCCAGAAGGTTTTTCTCGGGGCTAAGATTATACCCTGTATAGCATTGGAAGATATCTGGATCTCTATCAAATCCCCGCTGTTAAGTACTGGTGTATAGTTAGTAAATGATTGATCTTCATCCCGCACTGCTATAGCATTATATTGGGTAGTGTTATTCATAGCAGTAATATTGATAGCTATACTTGAATAATTTAGATCGAAACGTTGGGTAGAATCCATCACCGTTACAATAACCTGCCTCAAGTCTATGGAAGTAGTACCTACATCCGGTTTAAGCCTTATTAAGAGATCATTTATTGATTGGTTCATAGTTCCATTGATAGGTTCACCCCTATCACCAAGAACCTGCTCTACGACAATATTTGATGAGATCTGCTGTGTTGCGTCTTTGCTTGTCTTTGTAGCTTTCTGCTGAAGCGCCCCTGTTGTGTATATTAGTACTGTGGCTGCTACTGCGGCGACAAGTACCATGGCGATGAATATGATCAAAGTGCCGACTCCGATATCACCTCTTTCATTGTCTATCAGGAATTTTTGGTTTGCTTTCATATTTTACTCCTTCTTATAAAGGAAAAAATTCCCCTTCTTCAGGGGAATAACTGGACATATGAGCCCTTAAAGGTTGAAGGAGCTACTATTTCCTTGACAACCATTGCGCCGGTCTCAGGAATAATCTGGATTGTGGCTTTTTCCCTGGGGATCAAGGTATATCCGTTCAGGGGTAATTTGAATTATTCCAAGTTCACCTGCCGACAATACGTTATTATCAGCTCCGGAACTATCCTTAATTGTAAAGGTAGAGTTCGTCGATACAGTGGCACTGTAAACCATCGAAAGTGTTTTACTGGAATTGATATACTTAATAATAACCCTGGTAAAATCTATATCTGACCCGCCTGGAGCGAGTTGGGCTGTTATATTAAAGTTTGTAAGTGAACCGGAGTCATTTTCACCGATTATCGATGATACCTTCAAATTGGAAGCTACTTCAGCTGTCGCTTCTTTACCTGTCTGCTGGGCTTTTTGCTGCAGGATACCTGAAGTCTGGATCAACACGGCTGCTGCAACAGCTGCGACAAGTACCATGGCGATGAAGATTATCAGCGTGCCAATACCGACATCACCCGTGCTGTCTTTCTGGAAATTATTTTTTGTTTTAATCATATTATCACCTTCATAAAATATTCCGTTCATGGGAATAACTGAATCTCTGTCAACCCTCCGAATGTTGACGGGGCTACTACATCTTTTTGTACCATAGTACCTGTTTCAGGTATGAACTGGACGGTTCCAGTTCCCCTGGGGGCCAGAGGAGGAATGGGAATTGTAAATGTGCCAAGTTCTCCTGGCGACAGAACGTCATCCGCAGTTATTACCCGTTCTTCAGTATAAGTTGCATTGACGAAACCCGCTGAAGATGAATCAATATATTTATATTTCATTGCATTTGTATCAATAGGATTTCCACCTGCTGACACTTCAGCCAATATAGTCAAATTAGTAATTCCACCGGTGCTATTTGTGCCAACAACCGATATAATTTTCAAGTTGGAAGATACTTCCGCTGTCGCTTCTTTTCCTGTCTGCTGAGCTTTCTGCTGCAGCATGCCCGAGGTCTGGATCAACACTGCTGCTGCTACCGCCGCGACAAGTACCATGGCGATAAATATGATCAGCGTGCCAATACCGACATCGGCGTCTTCATTTAGTAATATTTTTGTTCCTTTAGCTTTCATAACGCCTCCGTTTATTTTTGTATTTTTTTAATAGAGTTAGGTGGCGTCATTACGCCAAACCTTTCTTCTAATTATCATTATCATGATGCATACATATAAACGGTGTTGTGAAAAAGGTGTGAAAAAGGTGTGAAAACACAGGAAAAATGTGCTGGTGAACCTCCCTGCACCAGAGGCGGTATGGGAAAAAAGATTAAAAGAATATCAGGCTAATAAGAACCTGTTATTTTTGAAATCTTTTATTTCGGTTTGTGCTGAATTGATCTTTTCTTTCAAATTTTCAAGAAGCTTCCTGCTTTCCGGGTCATTTTGAAGTTTATGGTCAGGATAAAGCTGCCGCATTAAGATGAATCGTTTCCTGTCAACGATGTTTTGTTTCAACAATAAGAATAATAAATATAATACATCCTCCTTTTCTTTGTGATTTTTGATCGTTTTAACGCATTGTTCAAGAAGGGGGGGAATTTCAATAGCATCTCTTACGGCCATATGGAGAGAATCCAGGGTTACAGGTATTATAAGGTAATCCGAGACCATGGAAAGCCTGAACATATCGCTGATCCCGGGAATTTTTGATGTATTTACCACAATAGGCAGATCCGAATTATTCTTTTTTATCTTTTCTATTAAATCCCACCCACCCATATCAGGAAGTTCTATATCCATCAAGATCAGGTCAGGATTATTTTTCTTAATTGCGGCCATGCACCCTTTTGCAGTAAATGTTGTGTTAACAATATAAGTACTATCAACCATAAGAAGCATTTCGGCAAACAAGTCAGCTATATCCGGTTCACCGTTTACGATAAGTATGTATGTCTGCTTTTTTTTAGTCATATGAATTTACTTGGAAGACACATTAATATAAGGTTGAGTATGATTATTCTTCACAAACATTAAAATTGAGTGAGATATTTTCTAAAGAGTTTCAAAACGTTACTCGATGAGATTTTAAGGCGCAGGTAATTCCTTTTATATAATTATTGATTGTTTTCATCACAAATATTAACCATATTTTAATACTCCTGTGAGGGCTGATTTTCATTATATTACATACATATTCCGATAAAATTGGATAATTTCACACCATATAAGATTTAGTGAGATTAATTTCCACACTGATGATAGTGTGATGGGGTGTCCGTTTTATCTCACTCACCATTATATCAGTATGAAACATTCATTAAAGAGAGCCAAAGTATGGCAATTTTTCCACCTTTTGCCATAACCGGCTTTAAGGGTGTATATTTTCGATCAATTATAATCGTATTCGACTTTCCAAAATTAAAACCTGCATTTCCTGCGAAATATGAGTTAAAACATGCTATACAAAATTAGTGATTACCAGAACAGGAATTTCCCTAAAACAACAACCAAAAAGTTTCGAAAATAGGCTTTCGAATAGAACAGGAGCTATGATAATGCCTGGATCAAAAACATATCGTTTTCCCCGGGTATTTTATCCATGTTATTTTCCCCAAAGGTTTCATACATTGATTTTAATGCCTCTTCCTGGGTCGAAGCACTTGTGAATAACATGAATATGGATGCCGGGTAACTCAATAGTTTACTTATTTTCTGAGGATTCTTATTATTAGAGAGATACATTGTTATTAATTTTGCATAGAAACTATTTATTTCAGGATCTATACCAGTAATCTGGACTGATATATGACCATTTTCGCTTCCGATATTCACGGTAATAGGCCAGTTCAGGAATGAGATCTCTTCATTTATTACCTTGTTCAGGGTATTGATATCATAACTATTGATATTTTGTTGTGAGAATAGTTGAATTGCTTCGTTTATGGGGGGTAAACTGCTTTTTCTATTACTTAATAACCACCTGAACATTGTCAGGGGAATTGTTACACCATAAATACGGTTCCGTGTCTGTTCCATTGCATGATTTTTTTCTTTAAAAAGATCTTTTGCAGTTTCAAGGCTTCCCATATTTTCGGTAACAAAGCCCGTGAAATCGATAATATCTCGCATTGCCGCAGATAAATTACCCTGGTGTTTCTTAAGCAATGGGTCAAGCATCTTCAAATGTGTGTCGCTTATAGAGACATTTTTTCTTAGCATATTTCCACCTTTTTATATTGGATTGTTTTCGTGTTCATAAGGCGTAAAACCTTGATATTGCCTTATGATTCTTATGATAATGATTATAATAATCTAATAGTATTTATAACTTATCCCTAAATTTCCCTATCTATGTGATTTTAAATCGAGATTATAATTTCCTCTCCCTGCTTCTTACAAAACATTTTTGCCGCATTTCCCATGTTCACTGCTACTTCAAGAAACCCATGGCTTCCGACCAATACCAGAGGATCGCCTTCTTTGCAGAAACCATATGAACTACTAAATATTACCCTTCTTTTCCCTATCCTTAATTCATCCCCGGATAGAAAATCCGCCGATTCCCTGGAAATATTCGTGATAATATTCCCAAATGAGTCTATATATATGACTTTGCCATGAATGGAACCATTCATTTTTTCCCCTCCCCGAAATCAAGGTCCTTATATTCAAGTATACGTCCACCTACATTTTCGATCCTTGATCCTTTTGAAATATGCGCCCCCACCGGGGCAAAAATGTCCCTGCCATGAAAAGTGCAGGATATGTTTTTTAGAAATAGATTTGTGTTTGAAATCTCATAGACTTCGATAATTCCAATGCTCTTTGCGGCCGGAATAAGAAGACCATTGTCCGGCCCGATAAAATAATGGATCTCACCGTCCTGGGATACTGCCTTGATCGCAATTGCACGCCTTTTTGTCCCGACACCAGGGTCAACAACTGCGATATGTACAGTACCTGAAGGGAAGTATTTCGCACAAGTCATTAATATGAACGCACCAGCCCGTATATCATGACGAGGTATTGAATGTGTGATGTCCACAATGTTTGCAACAGGATCAATTCCGAGAATTACACCTTTCATGGATGCCGGATATACATCCCCGAAATCTGAAAGCAGGGTTATTACCATACAGGAATATTTAATACCTGTTTAACTATATTTTTGTTTCGTTTTCTATGGAATATTGTAGATGTTGAAATTTTTGAAAACTGTTGGGAAACCGCCTCTTGATGGTTTGCTTCTCTGCGCCCTCGCAGAAATATATTATTTCCGCCCGACCAAACATTCCCGCAGGGCAAACCTTCAAGTTGGGCGCACCGCAATTGAGGGCGGGCAGCAGGTGACGAATTTTTATTTCGTGAAGCGATAGATATTTGGCAAGCTGAAGAATCATTACTTTTGAATTAAGCTATTCTCTATTCATACAGCGAAATAATAAATTGCATAATAATTTATGACCAAACTTAAAAATAACGAAATTATAGACTCTTCATTAGATAGAATAACGATACCTCCTAAATACTTAGAACTAAAAACCATTACAATAATCCAAAAAACGAGCCAGGCAATTGCAGATAATGGCTCAACATTTATCATTCCTGTCTTTATCTTGATATAAGTACTTGTTTTTGCCCCGGTTATTTTAATGTGATATTTTCCAGTTGTTCTTGTCTTTTTTATAATTGTTGTAGATTCAGTGCTTGGTTCATCCTCATTTTCCTGCGGAATATAAAACGACGTCATCCAATAAGATGAATTACCATTTGGCTCTATGATATTAATATTCAGTTGTTCTGTCAGAGATGTTAGGGATTTTGTAGCACTGAAAATAAAAGTCATGTCTTTAATATCATTGACCAAAAATTCACTTTCAAAAGTTTCTCCTGGAAGAACCTCACCATTTAAAAGTAAATCTCCTGTATACCCTGCTAAGATGCCACCACCAACAAAAACTAAAACGTTAAAGAGGGCAAATCCCGATAACATATTCAATAGCCGCATGATCTCCTATAATTTCAATCATGTAATATAACCTTTTTATAGTATCATGCCCGTTTGACCGCTAAATAGTTAAAGACAGAAAAATTAATAAATTGAATGAAAAGTATTAAAAATTTATTATTTAATACCTGCTAAACTATAAAACCCGTTGTCATTCCTATGGACTCGTGGGGTAGCCAGGATATCCTGGCGGGCTTCGAACCCGCAGACCCGCGTTCGAATCGCGGCGAGTCCGTTAATTTTAATGAAAGTGGGGAAAAAAAGGTTTGGATTTTAGATATAATATAAAAATAAAAAATAATTTCCGGCCTGTAACCGGAAATGGTTTATTGGAAGAAAAAATACCAGATAAGGATCAGTATTATTAAAAGTATTATTGCATACCAGACATAATTACTGTTGCCCTTTTCTTCCTCAACCTTTGGTTGTGGTCTTGGCGTCTCGATCCTCACAGGTTTTGGTTTTGGTGGTTCCGGCTTTGGCTCCGGTTCCGGCGCCGGTTCAGGTTCAGGCTCTTTGACTTTTTCCGAGGAACCTGATATGAACGGGCTTTCAACACCAGTCAATACTGCCATGACGCGGACTTTTCCTGTCAGGCTGTTATCTACTTTTGCGCCCCAGATTATCCTCTTGGTATTGGGCACTTTATCCATTATCAATTCACCTGTGACCGCAACTTCTTCCAGTGTCAGGTCTTCGCCACCCACGATGTGGATAAGCACACCATAACAATCAGAAATATTTGTAACATCAAGCAGTGGTGTACTGATAGCCTGCGAGACAGCTTTAATAACTCTGTCTACACCGTCTCCTTCACCAATACCGATCGAAGAGATGCCGCCGCGTTCCATTACAGCGCGAAGGTCCGCGTAGTCAAGGTTCACAAGGCTTGGCTGTGTGATAGTATCAGTCAGGTTCTTTACAAATGCCCCAACGAGTGCATTGGCAACATTAAGGGCCTCTTTTAAGGGCAGGTTTCCTGCAACTTCCCTTAATTTTGAGTTATCAATAATTACTACAGAGTCACAGGATTCTGCAAGCAGTTTTATTGCTTCTCTTGCTTTCTCCCTTCTTGACATTTCAATCGTAAATGGGATCGTGACGCAGCCGATTGTAAGTGCGTTAATGGAACGTGTCAGCTCCGCAACAACTGGTATTGCTCCAGTTCCGGTTCCACCGCCCAATCCTGCGACCAGGAATACAAGATTTGTCCCTTCAAGTTCGGCTTTTAATTCATCGACATTCTCCCTGGTAGCCTGTGCACCCATTTCCGGGTAGCCGCCGCAGCCGTGACCCTTGCATAATTTTTGCCCGAGTAAGATCACTTTATCTGCTTTTTGGACGTAAAGATGATTCACGTCAGTATTTGCTGCAATTATCCTGCCGCCCGTAATACCTTTTTCTGCTATCCATGTTGTTATATTACAACCCGCTCCACCTAAGCCTACGACGGCAACTGATGGTTTTGCTGTTTTTGCAAACTCTTTTAGATCTGTAACCATATTGTAAAAGCCTCCTTCGAAAGAATGGCTATCTATTTATATTGTTATTTTAGTATATATGCTTTTTCAAAGATTTAAACGAATTTCATAACAATAATGAGAATATAATTACTGAAATAACCAAAAAATATAATTTAATATGGGCCCGCGGAGATTCGAACTCCGGATCTCCGCCATGTCAAGGCGACGTCATAACCAACTAGACCACGAGCCCGGTTTCTTCCCAACTAGTGGATGATTGTTATTAAACCTATCGATTGACCCAAGTTTTATATCATAACAAATGAAAATAGTTTCTAATGGGAACTGTAAGTGCAAAGAAAAGGCTCCAGATCATAGAACGGGATGTGATCCCTTCAATGTTCGTCGGTATTCTCTCAAAGGATGATAAATGGCTGGAACAGACTCTTAACGAGCAACTGCCAAAGCTTGAAGAAAGGGCACTTCGCCTGGCGCATGAATGCAAGAAATCAGGGGAATGCGCAGAGGATGACCCGCTGGCTGATGAAACACGTATTAAGGTCTTATTTGAAGAGACTCGCTCAAAACTTGGAAAAGAGCATCTTACAAGGGAAGCTCATTCGAGATATTCGCATTAAGCCTGCATGAGGATACAAAATGAAACTCCCCCGCTAACTATTTATTGGAAAATTGTGATTTACCACCTATGCAAGAGCTTTCAAAAAAGAAATTTGAAGAGGAATATTCATCCTGGATAAGCTCTGCTGCTAAAGATATTGCCTTTTCTTTGAAGCGGTTAAAAACAAAAGATATTAAAAAAATAATTACACGCAATGAGCAGTACCTGGAAAAACCGGAGTCTGTTTTTGGTACAATTGGCCTTGATCAGGTTAAAAAGTTAACTCCTGAAAATATATTATTCCTTTCAACGGATGCGATCGTCTTCTCGCAGAGCATCTTTGCTCCGTTTCCCGGCGTTTTTGATTATGCTGTCGCCCTGAACAGGCGTTATTATATCGAAGGTTCATGGTATTCAATAATTACGCTTAATACAAAATATATAGAGGAAGCTAGTGAGACTATATTAAAATATGCGATCAATCATGAACTTTTGCAAAAAGAAATTTATGAGGAAAATATGAGGAATGGTATCCGTAAATTCAGTCCTGAAGAGAAGCGAAAGATCAGCAATGACACATTGAATAAAGCGATTGAAAGCTCAGGGATCACGCCTGATGAGATCATGATGGAAAAGGAACTGATGCTGAAAATATCCTCAAATTCTCCCCTTATCCCGAAACCATTTGCTGAAACAGCGCTTTTCCATTATGTTGTAAAGAATCTTGAGGATTTAAAGGATTTTCGCGAAAAGAGCGCAACTGAAAAAGAAGATACAATTGGAAAGAAGTTGAACGCCGATTTTAAGGAATGGCTTGATTTTTCAACTGATACATACAGGAAATTCCTCGGGGAAGTCAAGAAAGAATTGAACTATATGGATTACGGATACGCATGAAGATAATAGTACTTTCTGATACACATATAAAATCAGGATCTATCACCGAAGCTCTTCCAGCAGGGCTTGTTAAATTGATCAAAGAGGCAGACAGGGTAATTCATGCAGGGGATTTTGTCACCAAAAAGGCCTATGAGGAACTTTCAGGCATCTGCAATCTTTGCGCTGTTTATGGGAACATGGATGAGATGAGTTTAAAGAAAATGCTTCCGGATAGGAAAATCATAGAAGTTGATGGCATCAAAATAGGAATAATACATGAGGCTGCACTCTCTATCCATGATACTACAGGGCCGCGTTACATGGCAAAAGAAATGGGTGTGGATGTCCTTGTATTCGGACATCTCCATAAACCAGTGATCGATAAAAGCGATGTGCTTCTTTTGTGCCCTGGAAGTCCCACAGCGCCGAGATTATCTGAACCGGGTGTAATTGAGCTGATCATTGAGAATGGTAATATATCTGGAAAAGTTATCAAGCTTGAAGGGCCGCGATGCGGGGCGCTTGAGAGTATGACAAATTTTAAAAAAGATAAAAAAAAATAGAGATCAAGTGACAGGTCTTCGTCCCTGTATGATCCTGACCAGCACTACTATAACAGCAATGACCAGCAATATATGAATTAAGCTGCCTACTGTACCGATAGCAATTCCTAATGCCCATAGAACCAGCAGAATCACAACTATTGTTGTTAATAGGTCCATTTTATAACCTCCCAATATAGATTATAGAATTACTAATATATAAACATTAGTGGATAATACGATTATTCAACAAAAATAAACATCAATATGGATTCCTTCAATATGTGGAAGCCATATTGATAATAGCAACTTTGTGTAAAGTTATTACATCATATAGCTTTCAGGTCCCGGCATTTGCGGCATATCATTCTTCTTTTCCGGAATTTCGGCCACAAGCGCTTCTGTAGTCAGCATCAAACCTGCTATACTTGCTGCATTCTGGAGTGCGGTCCGCACGACTTTTACAGGGTCGATGATACCGGCTTCGATCATATCCTTATAGGCATCTGTCTTTGCGTCATACCCCATATTGGGATTTGATTCGGCCTTTAGCTTCTCAATTACAACCGAGCCCTCACGGCCTGCATTCGCAGCTATCTGTTTTAAAGGCTCTTCAATTGCTTTCCTGATGATATCCACACCGATCTTCTGATCCCCTTCAAGATTAAGGCTGTCAAGCGCCGCAGCGGCCCTTAACAGCGCAATTCCGCCGCCTGCCACAACGCCTTCCTCGATAGCGGCTTTTGTTGCATTCAGGGCATCATCTATGCGCATCTTCTTTTCCTTGAGTTCAGTCTCTGTAGCTGCGCCGACATTTATCACGGCTACGCCACCTGACAACTTGCCAAGGCGCTTCTTGAGGTCGTTCTTCTTATAATCCGAATCCTCAAGCTTGATGCGTCCTTCGATGATGGATATGCGCCTGTCTATATCTACTTTCTTTCCTTCGCCTTCTATTATGATCGTCTTTTCCTTTGTCACTCTTATCTTCTTGGCAGTTCCAAGATCAGTAAGTTTCGTGTTCTCAAGCTTCATCCCGAGCTCTTCGCTGATGACCTTTCCACCTGTAAGCGCAGCAATATCCTCAAGCATTTCTTTTCGCTCATCGCCAAAACCAGGAGCTTTTATCGCGCATATCCTCAGTGTCCCCCGGATGATATTAAGGACAATAGTAGCAAGTGCTTCGCCTTCAAGATCTTCGGCAATGATCAATAAAGGTTTATTCTCTTTCACAACTGCTTCAAGAATCGGGAGGAATTCCTTCATTGCGCTTATTTTCTTATCATACAGGAGGATCATCGGGTTTTCAAGAAGCGCTTCCATTCCTTCTTTATCAGTTACCATGTACGGCGACAAATAACCCTTATCAAGCTGCATCCCTTCAACGACTTCAAGTGATGTCTCCATGGATTTTGCCTCTTCAACTGTTATAACGCCGTTAGCTCCAACTTTTTCCATAGCATCGGATATAAGGTTCCCGATCTCTTCATCGTTGTTGGCTGAAATGATCCCCACCTGCGTGATCTTTTCTTTTGTCTTGACCTCTTCGCTCATGCCTTTTATGGTTTTGACTACCAGTTCAGTAGCACGGTCAATGCCGCGCTTTATCTCGATCGGATTTGCCCCCACTGTGATGTTCTTCATACCGTGATGAAGAATCGATTGGGCAAGAAGCGTGGCGGTTGTTGTCCCGTCTCCTGCGACATCCTGTGTTTTTGTGGCAACTTCTTTTACAAGTTTAGCTCCCATATCCTCATAAGGGTCTTTAAGGTCGATCTCTTTGGCGATAGTTACCCCGTCATTGGTAATGACCGGGCTTCCATAGCTTTTTGAGAGAACGACATACCTGCCCTTTGGTCCGAGTGTTATTTTTACCGTATTAGCAAGCTGGTCCACGCCTCTTAAAAGTGCATGCCTTGCTTCATCATTGAAGATCAATTGTTTTGCCATGTTTTACGCCTCTAACTTTGCGACTACATCCTTTGTTTCAAGTATGAGATATTTTTCCCCGTCCATTTCCAGTTCTTCGGAACTGTAGCCCGTATATAATATTACATCACCCTTCTTTACAGGGAATTCTTTTTCTTCGACAGTTCCCACTTCAACTACTATCCCCTGCTTTTTCTTTTCCTTCGCGCTTTCGGGAATATATATCCCGCCTTTAGTTCGTTCTTCTTCCTTTACAGGTTTAATTAAAACTCTTTTACCTATTGGTTTTATTTTCATATTCAGCAATCTCCATTGAATTCAATAACGATACAAATCCAGATTTGTAAGGAGTTTTTCATTGTTTGCGGTTCTATATAAATTTTTCTATTAGCTATGAATAAAATCAATACTGGTATGGATGATATGTAACATAAATCAGGTTGTTGACTATAATGATATTAATGATATTTTTGAAATATTGAAATAGTTAATTTTAAAATGTATTGATTTAGATATAGAGAGTTATATGAAAGCTTTAATTCTTGCAGCTGGAGAGGGATTAAGATGCCGCCCTCTCACTTTGACCCGATCAAAGGTCATGCTTCCGGTCGCAAACAGGCCTATCCTTGAATATATTATCAGGGCACTTTCGCAAAACGACCTGAAAGAAATAATCCTGGTCGTAGGATATAAAAAAGAGCGTATAATGGATTATTTCAGAAATGGTAAAGATTTCGGGGTAAACATCAGTTATATTGAACAGGAGGCTCAACTCGGAACAGCTCATGCAGTAAAGCTTGCAGAGCCAATGGTCAATGAAAAGTTCCTCGTTCTCAATGGGGATAACCTTATAGATTCAGGAACGATCCACGACCTGATAAAAGGGGCATCCGGGGATGTAACGCTTCTTACCGCAATGCGTGAACAGACAACAGGATATGGTGTGATCTTACTTGACAAAGGAAAAGTTTCACGAATAATCGAAAAGCCCCGTGATAAAGTAAGTCATCTTATTAATACCGGGATATACATGTTCTCATCTTCGATATTTGGTGAAATAGATAAAACCCCTATCTCTGAGACAGGGGAATATGCAATAACAGATACGATCCAGAGGATTATTGACAATGGCGCTAATGTCACAAATATAACCACAAAAGGTACATGGATCGATGCTGTACACTCATGGGACCTGTTGAAAGCAAACTCAATATTCCTTGGAAAAATTGAAGAAAGAAAAGCAGGGTCCATCGAGAAAGGTGCAGTAATAATCGGTGATGTAGCTATCGGGGATAATTCAGTTATCAGGTCTGGAAGTTATATTGTTGGTCCGGTAATTATCGGGAAGAATTGTAATATAGGTCCAAATACCACCATTTTACCTTCAACCGCCGTGGGTGATAATTGTACTATTAATTCATTCACCGAAATTGAAAATAGTATTATCATGAATGATGTGCGTATCGGCGCGGGTTCATATGTATCAAATTCCATTATTGGGGGCAATAATATTATCGGCCCCCATTTTGTTGCTGAGGTGAGAAAGGATCTGAAGATCGAAATGAAGGGTATACTTCATAGCGCAGATGAACTGGGAACTGTTATTGGAGACCATAACATCATCGGACCATCTGTACTTGTAAAAGCTGGAAAAATGATCGCAACAGGCTGTGCTGTTGATCCGGGAGTCAGGGTTACAAAAGACCTGCCTCCGGGTTCGACTGTTCTGTGAGGCAAAAAAATGTGCGGGATAGTAGGATACGTCGGGACAAGACAGGCAACTCCCATACTTATAGATGCGTTAAAAAGGCTTGAGTACAGGGGATATGATTCTGCAGGCCTTGCAATATTAACAGATAACGGGATATCGGTATGTAAAACAGAAGGAAAAATAGCTGACCTTGAAACAAAACTTCCTGATATGAAAGGAACATGCGGTATCGGGCACACCCGCTGGGCAACACAGGGCGCGCCAACCACGATCAATGCGCATCCGCATGTTTCAGGAAATATTGCGGTAGTCCACAATGGAATTATTGAGAACTACCAGGAATTGTATGACTGGTTGAAATCCGAAGGATATGAATTTGTGTCGGAAACAGATACTGAAGTGCTTGCACACCTCGCCCATAAGTATTATAAGGGAGACCTTGTCAATGCTGTCATTGAAGGCCTGAAGAAAGTAAAAGGCTCATACGCAGCTGCGTACTTATGCAGCGATTCAAAGACAGTGGTCGCGGCAAGAAAAGAAAGCCCTCTTGTCGCAGGTTTTGGAAAAGGTGAAAATTTCATAGCTTCGGATGTTACTGCATTATTGAAGAATACAAGAGATGTGGTCCATATGCAGGATTTTGAGGTCGTGCAGTTGACCGGGGAAGGGATGCAGTTTTTTGATTTTAATGGAAATCCTGTCAAAAAGAAAAGTGAGACCATAGAATGGAACATTGAAGCAGCTGAGAAATCAGGATACCCGCATTTCATGTTAAAAGAGATACACGAACAGGTCACATCAATTCATGATACCCTTTTGGGCAGGATATCAGAACTGAGCGGCGATGTAATTCTCGGCGAGGTCACGCTTTCCACTGATGAGATAAAGAACCTCGGAAGGATCGTGATCATTGCCTGCGGGACATCTTATAATGCAGGGCTTCTTGGAAGATATCTTTTTGAATCATTAGCAGGAATACATACGGATGTGGAAATAAGCTCGGAATTCAGGTATGCAAATCCCGTGCTTTCGGAATCCACGCTTGTAATAGCCATATCGCAGTCAGGTGAGACTGCAGATACAATAGCAGCAACAAGAGAAGCAAAGACCTACGGATGCCACACCCTGGCAATAACGAACGTGGTAGGCACAACGCTTTCCCACGAAGTCGATAATATTGTTTATACAAGAGCTGGTCCTGAAATAGGCGTTGCGGCAACCAAGACTTTTACATCCCAGCTCATTGCCCTGTATTTACTTTCCATCTATTTTGCGCGAAAGAGGAAAAAAATGGATGTTGACAGGTCAAAACGCCTTCTGGTTTCAATGAAACAACTTCCGGGCATGATCCAGCAGATCCTGAATAACAAGGAATTCATACAGAAACAGGCTATCCGGTTCTCAAAAGCAAGGGATTATTTCTTTTTAGGAAGATCCCTGAATTTCCCGATAGCGCTTGAAGGCGCCCTTAAGCTCAAGGAGATTTCCTATATCCATGCGGAAGGGTATGCGGCCGGCGAATTGAAACATGGGCCTCTGGCTCTTATTTCAAAGGAGACCCCGGTAGTAGCGCTTGCAACAAGATCATCCACTTATGATAAGATGGTGAACAACATAAAAGAAGTGAAAGCTCGAAGCGCACAGGTCATTGCAATAGCATGCATGGATGATACGGAAATTGAAAAATACGTGGATGTGGTCATAAAGGTCCCGGTAGCGGATGAACTGCTTTATCCTGTCCTCTCATCTGTCGTAGTACAACTTCTTGCTTATAACAGCGCTGATGCACTAAATTGCCCTATCGATAAACCCAGGAACCTTGCAAAAAGCGTAACGGTGGAATGACATGTCTTTATTTGGTTCATCAGGGATAAGAGGTCTTGCGAATAAGGAGATCACACCTGAGCTTGCACTTTCGGTCGGGCTTGCTGTGGGTTCGCTTCATGGATCGGCTGTAATAGCGCGTGACCCCAGGACATCAGGAGAAATGATCGAGCATGCTGTTATATCAGGGCTTCTGTCTGCCGGATGCAGTGTGACGCGAGTCGGAATGGTACCCACGCCCACTCTTGCATATGCTGCAAGAAATTTTAGCTGTGGCATCATGATAACGGCATCGCATAATCCTTCGCAATACTGCGGCATAAAACTCTGGAACAGGGATGGTATCGCATTTGATTCCAGGCAGCAGGATGAGATTGAATCGATAATAAAAGATAAAACCTGGAAGACCGCAGAATGGCAAAATATCGGAAATGTTTTCCAGGCTGAAGCAATTGAGGACCATTCAAAGATGATACTCAGTAAAGCAGGACGTGCCTCCTTGAAAGTGGTCGTTGACTGCGGATGCGGCGCAGCTTCCGTAATAACACCTTATGTCCTGCGCCGTATGGGCTGCACCGTTATAACCCTTAATTCCCAGCCCGATGGATTTTTCCCCGCAAGGGATCCCGAACCGATCGAGAAGAACCTGGAATTGTTGAAAAAGGCCACCCTGGCATTTGGCGCTGATCTTGGCATTGCGCACGATGGCGATGCTGACCGGATGATGGCTGTTGACGGGAAAGGCAGGTACGTAGAAGGGGATAAGCTTCTTGCGTTTTTCGGCATCCGTGAAACTAAACACAGTATTGTTTTGCCTGTTGACACCTCAATTATGGTCGATGATGTCCTCAAAGGCAGGATTGTCTATCGAACGCGGGTTGGCGATGTATATGTTGCGGAAGAATTGAAAAAGAGAAATGCCGAATTCGGAGGTGAGCCGTCAGGCAGCTGGATATTCCCCGGGATCTCTTTGTGTCCGGATGGTATCCTTGCGGCAGCAAAGCTTGTTGAGATCGTGCAGAGGGAGGGAAGGCTTGATGCCCTGATAGATGAACTTCCGGCATATCCCATGCTGCGGGGATCTGTCCTGTGCAGTAATGAAACTAAAGGAGCAGCAATGAAAAAGATCGCGAAGTCATTAAGGAAAATAGGAGAGGTCACAGATATCGATGGAATTAGGGTTGATGCTGATAATGGGTGGATACTCGTGCGCCCCAGCGGGACTGAACCCAAAATAAGAATAACCGCAGAGGCGAGAAAGGGTGTGGAAGAATTGTTTGCAAAAGCAGAACGGCTGGTAAAGGAGTCGCTGTGAAGGCTGTAATTCTTGCGGCTGGCCAGGGTACAAGAATGGGGCCGCTCACCCGGAATATCCCAAAAGTAATGTTGCCAATAGCGAACAAACCACTCCTTTTACATGTGATCCAATCGGCGCATGATGCAGGGATCAGGGAATTTGTACTTGTTGTCGGGTATGGCGAACAACTTATTAAAGACTATTTCAAAGATGGGTCTCTTTTTGATGTCAGCATAGAATATGTCCACCAGGATAAACAGATGGGTACTGCTGATGCTGTTGGCTCGGCAAAGGGAATGGTTGGTGAGCGCTTTGTGGTATTGAACGGGGATATAATAGTAGATCCGGCACATATAAAGAAACTGATAGAATGCAGTTATGATGTGGTAATGACAGCAAGGCATGTTGATAATCCCTCCGAGTATGGTGTCCTTGAAGTTCAGGGTTCCAGGGTTTTGCAGATCATTGAAAAGCCCCTGGATCCGCCAACAAATCTTGCCAATGCAGGAATATACGTATTTCCATTTTCAATATTCGATTCCATAAGTATTACCCCACTTTCAGTCCGAAAGGAATATGAAATAACGGATTCACTCCAGATACTCATCGATAAAGGAACTGATGTTGGTTTTCTTACACTTTCCGATAAATGGATGGATATCGGAAGACCTTGGGAACTTCTTGATGCCAATGAATATTTCCTGTCTGGTTTACAACCAGAAGTCTCCGGGAAGATAGAACCGTTCGCGACATTAAAAGGCAGTGTTTCCGTCGGTGAGGGCACGATCATAAGAAATGGTTCATACATCATTGGACCTGTCATTATCGGTAAGAATTGCGATATTGGCCCAAATTGCTATATCCGCCCGGGCACAAGTATTGGAGACAAAGTTCGTATCGGAAATGCTGTTGAAATCAAGAATAGCATTGTAATGAATGGGACGCATATCGGGCATCTGAGTTATGTGGGTGACAGCATAATCGGGGAAAGATGCAATTTCGGCGCAGGGACAAAGGTCGCAAATTTAAGGCATGATGGCAGGACAATTCGCGTAACATTAAAAGGAAAACTTATAGATTCAGGAAGAAGAAAACTTGGAACTATCATGGGGGATGATGTTCATACCGGCATTAATAGCATGATAAACGTAGGCGCTGTTGTTGAAAGTAAAGCAATGATCGCCCCCGGGGAATTAGTAAAATAATATTAATAAAATATAATGATATTAATAAAATAATACGGGAGAAAATAATAGAAATATTGTTATCTCTATGTTATTTTCTCTAACATTTCTGCAAAAGCAAGATTACCTGTGATCTTCTTGATCTTTATTTTTACAGTATCCCCTTTGATAGTACCTGGTACATAAATCGTATACTTATCCTTTTTGGCAATGCCATCGCCTTTGCTTCCTACGGCATCAATTCTGACATCATAGGATTCGCCTTCAACAAGCGCTTCTTCTTTGGCTATTAATGTAGCACGCCGTTTCGTTATCGGCCTATGTGCGCCGCAGGCATCACAACGTAATGTAAGGACCCTTTCTGTTTTCAGGAGGTGGGTATCGGGACGTCCGCATTCTGAGCAGGTTACATATTCCTTTACATATGCATTGATGAGTTCTGAAATCATGCCTGAAGTTATTCTTCTCTGGAATATAGCTCTTGAACCATCGATCTTGCCGGCTGTTCCAAGTTCCCGCAACAGGAATTTGAATATATGCGAAGACTCACGGTTCAATTTATCCACTATCACAGCAAAATTTTCAAGTACTGTTGTCTTTCCTTCGGTTAAAAGTTTAGGCTCTGGGATAACAAAACGTTCTCCTGAGCTTTTTACTTCAGGCAAATGCTGTAATGCCCTGTCCAGATTTGACAAATAATCATTCATTGGGATCAAGTAAGGACCAGTTCCTGGCCTTTTTCCACTACCAGCCTTATCGGAGTCGGTAATTTATATCCAGCTGAGATCAATGATTTCTTTGCAAGTTTGAAATTGGCGGGAGTAACAAATACGCTCATGATCTCCTGGCCCCTTCTTACTCTTGCCGCTGTTCCGATAGCTTTTCCGAATGCCAGCCGCATTCCCTGCGATACACGGTCTGCACCTGCTCCTGTGGCCTGTTTATTCTCTCGGAGTACCTCATGCGGGTATACCCTGATCTTTAAATGATAATTAGGCTGTCCTAAACTATCAAGCAATAGCCTGTTCGCTGCAATACGAGCTGATTCGAGAGCATTGTGCCTGATCTGGCATTCTTCTTTTGTCACAAGTGTCAGCTGGATCGGAAAATCCTCTGTTAAATTGCCCATGTCATAAGTCACTAATTTGCTACCCGGAACACCGCCCATGTATTCTCGTCTCGTATATGAGCGCTGGGTTATTTTCTTGTACATTCTTCCTGGTTTTCTTGCCATTGAATAATCCTCCAATAATTATAATGTGCGTATTAAAATATATCACACGATTTCAGTTCCAGATGACTTTTTAGTTAATAAGCTTTATTGAAATAACAAAATTTGAATAGTAACATTCATTATTAATGAATACTAATATAACTCAACGAATATAACTCAAGAAATGATAGAAGGTAAATTAATATATTTATATTAATTGTCATTATCAATAAATATAAATATATCAAACGAAAATAAAGATTAGGGAGAGTTTACAATTTATGGAACTTACACCAATACAAAAAGAGATATTAACAGCATTAATAAATTTATATAGGACAAAAAAACATGCAATAAAAGGGGAAGATATAGCAGAAGTCATCCAACGAAATCCGGGTACGGTCAGGAATCAAATGCAGTCATTGAAAGCACTTGGATTAGTTGAGGGTGTGCCCGGGCCCAAAGGAGGGTATAAGGCTACAGGGAACACGTATCGGGCGCTCAGCTTATCAGAAATGGATAAAGAGACGAATGTTCCTTTAAGACGGAATGATGAATTAGTAGAGAATGCTACTGCAGCTGAAATAAGTTTCACGACCGTAAGGCATCCCGACCTGTGCAATGCCACAGTACATGTTATAGGAGATATTAGAAAATTCGAAGTTGGAGATAATCTTGTAATAGGGCCGACACCAGTAAATAAATTAGTGATACGAGGATCTGTGATCGGCAGGGATGATACCCAGAATACGGTATTATTTGTCATACAGGAAATGATATCTCTCCCCAAAAAACCCGTTAAGCACTATATAATTGAAAATCCCATCACAATTCCACCCGCAGCAACGATCCAGGAAGCCTCACGGATACTTGTTAAGAACAATATTCATGGCGCTCCGGTGAAAGACAAGGACGGGATCGTTGGTATAGTTACCCTGACAGATATCGGGAAAACGCTTGCAGATGGAAAAACAAGCCTGAAAATAAAAGACATTATGACAAAGGATATAATCTCCGTTGACGGTGATCTGCCCCTGTATGAGGTTGTTAAAGTATTTAACAAAGAAAAGGTAGGGCGGCTGATGGTTAAAGTCAATGGGGAGCTTATAGGGCTTATCTCAAAAACAGACATACTAAGCAAACTTGCATTGTATTAGAGGAAACAGCATCATTTACGGGTGGAAATGCAAAAAGTAAATGATGGTGTTCATTGATGGACATGTGACATCCCATTTTCATCATCTTTTTTAAGCCTTTTTGTGATCTCAATGAGAGGATGTTTGGCATAATCAAGTATTTTTATGTCAGACAGCGTATGAAGACCTGATGACATAGCGGTTTTTTCCATACCAAGATGAATATCATCACTTACCGGGATGACATAAGCATCCATGCTATTTATCCCGAGTTTTTTAGCTGCAATTACCCTGTGATGACCATCTACAAGAATCAATTTATTCGTCTTTTTTATTACAACTATTGGCTCTGCCAGCCCTTTTTTTAATTCGTATATCCTTCCGTCAAGTTCATCTGCATATACTTTGGGCTGTGTGGGGACAAGTTCATCGATATTTACCGATTCACGGATAACATCGACATGGATATTGTGGATGGCCTCAAGGGTCTTCTTGAGTGTCCAGACCTTTTGAGGGCTTGTCCTTTCAATATGCGAACGAATAACATCTGAATTTGTAATAATGCCACGAAGATGCCCGCTTGTATCAACAACAGGTAATTTTGATTTACCAGACCTGAATATGACACGCGCCACGTCCCCCATATCCATTTCCGTATCTGCAACAAGAACATCCCGGCTCATTATACCGGAGATCTTTTCACCAAGCGCTTTTTCAAGGAGGCCAGACGCTGATACATATCCTGTTACCTTTCCATTTTCGACCACAGGAAATCCGTCATGCCCTGTTCTCCTTATAAGTTCGATAACTTCCTTGACCGTATTTTCAGGGGATACCGTATCTACTTCCGTTGTCATGTAGTTTTTAACTTTGGGGTGGTCTGTCATGGATTTATTAGTTAAATGGCTTCTTCCTTTTTATAAATTTACATACTAATAATTTACATACTAATCTTTATTACCCATTGAAATCAACCTTTACGGGGTGAATTATATGAATGAACAAGACCGGGAGATTCTAAATATACTCAAAGAAGCGATTTCTATTGAAATCTATGGCAGGGAATATTATTCGATATTCAGTGAGCTGGTCGAAGATGAGAATGCAAAATCATTATTCAGGGGATTGTCAAGGGATGAGGGGGAACACAGGCAACTTCTTGAAAAACAATTCATGAAGGTCGCAGGCAAGTCTTTTGATATCAGTACGGTTGATGACATAAACAAAGAAAAAGCAAAGCGCATATTCCCGGAATCCCTTGAACCCCTGGGCATACAAGAAACAAAAGATATACTCAAGCTTGGTATCAGGACTGAAGAAAGGTCAATTGAACTATATTCAAAAAGTGTAGAAAAAACCGATGATAAATCCAGCAAAGACCTTTTCTCAAGACTTGTACTTTTTGAAACTGAGCATAAGAAAACACTCAAGGATGCATTGTATTACCTTGAACAGGACGGGTCATGGTATGGATATTCCCCTCCCACAATTGAGGGTTAAATGGAAAAGTTACTCTTTGGTACTGCCGGCACTCCAAAAAGCTCGAATGGAACTGATAGTCTGTCAGGTATAAAGCGTGTTCATGAGCTTGGTCTTGGCTGTATGGAACTTGAGTTCGTCCATGGAGTAAAGATGGGCGAAGAGACTGCCCGGAAGGTAAGCGTCCTGGCAAAGAACCTAGATATAATATTAAGCGTCCATGCCCCTTATTACATAAATCTAAATGGTGAAGGTGAAACCCGGATAAAAAGCAGGGAACGAATACTGAATTCTGCGCGGATCGGACACATATGTGGTGCAAAAAACGTGGTTATTCATGCAGGTTTTATACAGAAAGATTCGCGCCATGACGCATATGAAAAAATTAAAAATGAACTTATCCAGATCAGGGAACAAATGGATAATGAAAGTATAAACATTACACTTCGTATTGAAACAATGGGACGGATTTCACAATTCGGTAGCCTTGATGAAGTTCTTGCGATCACAGAAGTTGCAGGCGTATTTCCCTGTATTGATTTTTCACATCTCCATGCCGTGAATGGAAAAAATAATTCGAAGGAAGAATTTGCAGGTATCCTCACTTCCATTGAGAATAAACTTGGGCGGGATGGCCTGAACAACATGCATATACATGTTTCAGGGATAGAATATACTTCAAAAGGTGAGAAAAACCATCTTGAATTCGAAGCGTCTGATTTTAGATATAAAGAATTAGCTCAGGCTTTTTTTGAATTCAATATTAAAGGAATGGTAATATGCGAAAGTCCCAATCTGGAAATAGATGCCTTGAAATTGAAAAAAGAATTTGAAGATTTAACCTGTTGTAAATAGGTCATGCATCGAATAAGGATTCAAAGGAACCCCTGTTATTTCTTCAATCGGTTTTTCTTTACAGCCACGTAATGTCAGGACTCTCTGGCATACGGGGCGAGTACAGTCCGGACAACGTTTTATTTTTTTCATAAAAAATTATAATTTTATAATTCCTGCGTTGCCGCTGCCTTTTAGTATTGCCTCATATTCGTCAATGAACAGGTCGCGCATATTTTCGAGGAGGAACATATTCCTTGTGCATAACATTACTTTATTTGATGCAAGCCGCTCAGGTGCGCAACTTTCCATCCACAAAATTACTTCGTTTGATTCGCTCATTCTCTTCATCTCCTTGCATGATAATGATGTTTATTATCATAATAATCATTTCAATTATTAGTATAAATATTTTGTGGTTAAATGGTTCTGTTAAGTTTGTTGTTTTGGTATTTCAATCTTGTAAAAAGTAGGTTGCTGATTTATAAATAGTCTTGTGGAAATAAATTAAGAATCGTATACAGCGAGAGTCCGTATATTAAAAAATGTAATGTTTTATGAAAAAAGGGTAATGGAAGAAAAGAAAGAAGGAATTGGTAAGATTATGATAAATGAATATAAGGTTTTATAATAAACATGAATAGGCAGAGATGAAAATATTAGTGGAGGCTGGTATTGCGCGAGCAATAAAAGATCAGTTTGCGTGAAAAATAAGTTTGTACAGAGAAAATCATAAAAATAGAAAGACAAGATATAGAAAGTTAAGAATGTGATTAAAAAGGTAGAATGAAGATAAGGTATTTTATATGAAGTTATAGGAACTTATTAATTTAATAATAATAGTAGAGAATATATAGTGGAATAAATCTTGAATAGATGTTATAAATGAATAAGAAAAATAATAAAAGAATGGTAATATATAATATATATAATTAGTATAGAAAAATAATATAATTAATATAGTGGTATATAAAATATTTCTTTAGTTAGTAAAAAAAAATAAATGA
>CAVWCX010000019.1:37500-93491 GCA_963753595.1 Candidatus Methanoperedentaceae archaeon
TTTTTTTTTTTTTTTTTTTTTTTTTTTTTTTTTTTTTTTTTTTTTTTTTTTTTTTTTATTTTTTTTTTTTTTTTTTTTTTTTTTTTTTTTTTTTTTTTTTTTTTTTTTTTTTTTTTTTTTGTTTTTAATATATTTTATTATTTATTTTTCTATTTTTTTTTTTAATTTTTTTTATTTATATTAATTTTTTTTATATTAATATATTTATATTTTTTATATTTTTATTTTTTTTTTATTAGTTTGTAATATATGACAAAAAAATAAATTTATATTTAAACAAAATTATATTTTTAAAAAATATAAATTTTAATAAATAAAAATATAATTTAATATAAAAAATACATATCTATCTATATATATATCTATATATTTATTTATTTATTTTTATATAATATTTATAAAAATTATTAAAAAAACAAAATAACTCAAATTTTATATATTTATATAATTTTTTTTAATCATAAAAATATAAAAAAATAAAAATCAAAAACAAAAACAAACTCAAATAACATAAAAACCTCTAACATACCTTTTCTATTATATTTATATATATTCTAAAAACAAAATACTATACACTCTACTAATATATTATCTTTAAATTAATCCATAAAAAAAATAAACTACAAAAAAAATAACTATTTATTTTTTAAATAATTTTTTAATATTTCTTATTTATTTAAATATATTTTATATATAAAAAATAAAAAAAAAAAAAAAAAAAAAAAAAAAAAAAAAAAAAAAAAAAAAAAAAAAAAAAAAAAAAAAAAAAAAAAATGGTTAAATGCCGGTAAAAATTTGAGTTCAATCACGAATCATTAACGAATATTAGTTATTATACGGCAATGGCCATAAAATCGGCGCAGGTGACAAGGTTCAAAGCACCCAATAAAATAATAAGCGTACACCGCTATTCTGTATATTACAAATATGGTTCATCTTGGTAAAATTGCCTTTGCTAATTGTGATTTTCCCTATTATGCAATGGAACATGGAAAGATAAGAACAGATGATATTGATATTATTGAAGCGCATCCGGTTGAACTTGCACGAAGGTTGCAGGCAGGTGAACTTGATATAAGCCCCATATCATCGATCATGTATGCAAAACAGGATGACCTTCTCATATTACCTGGACTTTCCATTACTTCAAACGACTTTACAAAGAGTGTCCTGATCTGCTCAAATGGAGAAATCGAAATGTCTGGTTTTGAAGGAAAAACACTATGCATCCCCGAAACTACTGCCAGTTCGGCAACTCTTGTTAAAATTATTTTGTGGTTAAAAGGGGTGAATGTCAATATCAGGCAATGCAATGGAACGGATATCGAAAAGATGCTAAAACAGGGTGATGCTGCCCTTTTGATCGGGGATAGCGCCATTCATGCTATTGGAAAATACCATATAATCGCTGACCTTGGAAATGAATGGAAAAAGCTTACAGGGAAGAAAATGGTCTATGCGCTGTGGGCTGTGAGGGGGGATTTCGCACGAAAATATCCCGGTAAAGTAAAATATGTCCACGACATACTCCTTAAATCCAAGGATTTTGCATATGAAAACATTAACGAGATCGCTGGTAATATAGGACGGCAGAAAAACATTGATTGTAATTTCATGAAGGAATACCTTCACACTTTGAATTATGATTTTGATGAAGAAACTGTGGAAAGCCTCACGCTCTTTTTTGAATATGCCAGGGAATGCGGAATCATTGGAGAAGCGAAGCTTCGATTTTTCGATAATTTGATTAAGGATTAAACCAGAGGTAAAATCAATGGATAAACGAGAGATTGTCAAAAAGTTTGGTTTGGGGGGTTATCATGAAATATTTGAAAATAAGAAACCGCAGATTCCGAGTCGCGCCTCGGAAGGACGCAGACACGTATGCCTGCGTGGCATACGTGGATTCCCGCTCCCGAAGGGTAATCGGGACGCCGATAAACGCGGATTTGTGATAGCGTATCTGCGTTCATTTGCGTTTATCTGCGGTTTTATTGATTCCAACAAACACCAACAGATTTTACATCCAGCTCGACGATTTATGCTTATATTCGTGATATTAGTGATCTTTGCTATATCGGGTTGTATTGATGAAAATCCCGTTACCAACGCGAACCAGACAATAATAACAACACCAACAGCCACTCCAACCCCGGCGTTTGGAGTTACTGAGCCAAAGACTGTTTACGTTAAGATCAAAGGCAGCCAGTTCGATCCTCCTGAATTAAAAATTGTGAACGGAACGAGTGTAAAATGGACAAATGGTGATAGTGCTACTTATATTTTGAATGTGGATGGAGTGCAATCCCCCCTTATTAACTACAGGGATTCATGGTATCATACGTTCAATAAAACCGGGGTCTTTGAATATAATTGTTCCAATCATCCGGCGATGCCTCATGGAAAAATAATAGTTGAAAAATAAAAAATATTAATTGACTTACATTATGCCAGAAAGCAACAGGACATTCAAAATAATTATTTTTATCCTTTCAATATTATTGATAGGATCATCTGCATTTTTATTTGTAAGTCTTGAAGAAATAAAACAAAAAGATGCATCCATCACAGCTTTGTCTGTTGAAATAACATCGCAAAAACAACAAATTTCAGAACTTGGATCTAACATATCAAACCTGGAAGGAAATCTATCCAGGACAAAATTGCTCCTGAAAAATGAAACGCAAACACGAGAGAAGCTTGAAGAGGAGATCATAAATCTTACGACGGTGACCAAAAGTGACTACGGAGTACTTGGTGTCGATGAAAATAATATCGGCCATGTGATACCTCTTGAAGTGATCCTTAAAGAGGGAACGAGCAACTTATTTCTCAATGTTGCAAATGTTCTTGTAGATGAATCAATGCAATCTTCTGCGCAGACCGCAATACAGGTAGCCCGGCAAGTGACACGGACAAGCCTTACTGATAAGGATGTCCTGATCAATATCAAAGCGCCCGCACAGGAGGGAAGGTTGATTATTTCAGGCGGCAGCGCCGGCGGGGCTATCACAATTGCAGCTATTGCCGCAATGAAGGGAATACAGCCGCGAAAGGATGTTCTGATGACAGGAACGATCAATGAAGACCATTCCATAGGCAAGATCGGCGCCCTGAGGGAAAAAGGCATGGCTGCGCGTGAGTATGGCGCAAAGCTGTTCCTTGTGCCGCCGGGCCAGAAGAGTGAAGTGGGAGAGATCGGAATTGAGGTGATGGAAGTCAGGACTATTGAAGAGGCTGTGAAATATGCGATATGATCGAGGGTTTTGATTTGGATTAGTAAAACGGGGCTGTCAAAAAGTTTGGGGTGAAGACGTCATCGGGTTTTGAAAATTAAAAACAGAAATGTTAGATATTTAGATTAATTCAATGAATCAAGTAAAACAGTAAAAAAAAAAAAAAAAAAAAAAAAAAATAAAAAAAAAAAAAAAAAAAAAAAAAAAAAAAAAAAAAAAAAAAAAAAAAAAAAAAAAAAAAAAAAAAAATAATATAAAAAAAAAAAAAAAGAAAAAAAAAAAAAAAAAAAAAAAAAAAAAAAAAAAAAAAAAAAATATAAAAGATAAACAAATGTATAAAGTAAAATAAATAAAGAAAATAAGAGACAAAATAAAAAGAAAAAAAAAAAAATAAGAAAAAAAAAAAAAAAAAAAAAAAAAAAAAAAAAAAAAAAAAAAAAAAAAAAAAAAAAAAAATAAAAAAAAAAAAAAAAAATAAAAAAAAAAGTAAGATATAAAAAAAAAGAAAAAAAAAAAAAAAAAATATATAAAAAAAAAAAAAAAAAAAAAAAAGAAATATAAAAGAAAGAAAAAAAAAAAAAAAAAAATTATTTAATAAAAAAAAAAAAAAAAAAAAAATAAAAAATATTTTAAAAATTATATATTTTATTTTTGAACATTATTCGACTTTGAACACTTTTTCCCATTCTATACTAACTCTTGGAGTATGCTTAATTTCATTTAACGCTAAGCCAATTAAATCGCCCCAATTAGTTATTCCTTCATCTATACCGCCTACTTGGGCAGGTGTCATACCTTCTAAGTAGTCATGCTCTTTAAAGAAATTATAGTGTGTCATATATCCATCCATAACGATTCTTGCGCTATTCTTTTCTTTTAAATCCCTCATTACTTTTGTTCTCTGTTTAACTGTACTATGAAATCTCTCAATGAGATTAGTGTTAATTGGTGATTCAAAGCCTTCTGATTCTTAAGATGAACTACTCTATTCTCTTTGAGATTAGAGTAAAAAACACTATTGAAAGCTTTATTATACTGTCCTAACTTATCAGTGATTATTACCTTTGGTCTTGTCTTGGATCGCAATTTTGCCATAGTAAATAGTTTCTCTGCATCTTTCTCAGTTCTCGTACTGGATAAATGAGAGGCTATCAGGAATCTTGTTTCACTGTCAATAATATCCCAAAACCAATAGTGTTTACCCCATAGGTCAATAACAGTCTCATCTGCTACACAGACATCTGATAATTCAGGTCTTAGGGTTAGAACATAGTTATTTACTATCTTTGAAAATGCAACTACCCAACGCCATAAGGTCATTTTAGATAATTTTATATTGTTTAGAGTCATTGAATGTTTGATTGATGTTTTTATAACTCATTCCATTATAGTAAAACGTTAGCGTTTCAATGATAAGCTCTTTCGGATACTTCATTTTAGGATAACAATCATTACCTGCAAACTTACTATTGCAGAATTTACAAAGATAATATTGAGTATCTTTATAAAATCCGTTTTACTGACATTATTTGAACCGCAAACCCGACAGGTTATAGGTCGTTCAATTGTAGTTGTTTCTTGATGTAGTGCCATAGCTTCACTCTGTTAACCAAATACTATTTTCTAAATCTCTAATTGTTTTTTTTATTTTAATTTCATGCTCTTTTTTAATTTCTTCAAATAATTCATTCATATTTCTTAAAGTTAACACTTTCAACAACTATATTAAAAAATTCCATAATTGTTTTTTGAATTTCATCTATTTCTTTCTCGTTATCACTTGCAATTAGTGTATCCACTAAAATCAATTTCCATCTACTCATTCCATCTTTATAATTTGGTTTCTGTAAACAGAGAGGGTATTATAGTTTACCATAGTGTTTTTCATTATAGAATCTAACACGTTGACTAATATTAGAAAGGAATTTAGTTTGATATCTCAATGGTTCTGGTGGTTCCATTATGTCCCATTTAGTTGATATTTTATTTCCAACGAATGTTACTATTTTTAAATTTAATTCAGTTATAAGAGCTTCTGCTTGGCTATTATATAGTTTAATTTTCTCATTTAAAGCTTTATTATTTTTAATATCATCAGAAAGAATTAGATATTTTTCATCAATACAGAAATTACATTTATCGGTATCATCTGTATAATTAATATCTGCAATTGAAGGTAACAAACGTATGCGGGCAAGCTTATTTGAGCAGGTATAACTAATCATACGATGCAATAAGCAAAGCAAGAATAAAACTACCTATTATTAACGATACCCATAGTTTGATACAATAGGGTATTTGAGGAATTAAATCAAACATAAACACCATCGCAGAAAGAATACCTACTAAACATTCGCTCAATTTTAGATTTATGAGAATACCTTAAAATATTCTTAAATCATAAGGATTATAATAAGATGTGAAGTAAACGATAACAATAAAAGATTATATAATAATATTAAAATAATAATTTTAAGGGAAAAAGGAGTTAAGAATATAGATGAATGTGAAGATGGAAATGATTATAAATAGAAGATAAAAAAGAATTATGTTTATGAGACTAAAATAAGAAAGGATAAAGAAAAAGAGTATTATGGAAATAAGGTTTTTGTTTATTTTTTAAAGTTACTAGAAATAAAATAAAAGATGTATGTAGAATTTGGAATGAGTTTAAAGAGTGAAAAAGAAGATTTAGATAGAGATATGGAAATGATAAAGAAGATTGATATATAAATAGATAGAATTAGGTTTGATAAATATTATAGTTTTTATTCTTATGTAGATAAATTTGGAGAAGAGAAAGTATATGTCATTATAAGAAAAAATGATACAGTAAGAGGTTCGTGGAAATGGAAGATTAAGATGGAAGATTTTGTAAATAATAAGTTCTCATATATTGGACAGTATTTTAGTAGAAACAATTCTGAATCAGGATTTTCAGCAGATAAAAGAATGTTTGAATGGACGATGAGACAAAAAAGGGATGATAGGATTGATAAAGATTTGAATTGCACAAGGGTATGACATAATCTCATGAAACTGTACATAAATTAATTCTGTCTCACAGCACAGTAGAACAATAAATATAAATAAAACTTCTTATAGTTTTATAATTGGGGAGTGCTATGGCAATATGTAATTGGGAAATTAATCTTGACCGAAAAAAAAAATTGGAAATATCCGGGTGGATTTCCAATTATGCAGAAGTGGTGAACAGAAATGAAACGATTCCAATCTTCGAAATATATGCTCATTGCATTGATTTCAGCATTGTTGTTAACAGGTGGTGCGGTAGCGCAGGAATGCGACGTACCCAATGCATTGCTTAAGGCACAGTTGTATGATGATGCCCTGACTAATTATACTGATTTGCTGAATCAAAATCCAAACAGTTCCTGCGCGCAGAAAGGAATCCAGGATGCACAGCGTTTTTTGACAATAAAATCCTATGAGATAGGTCAAGCTTATGAAAATGCCAGTCAATTTAATGAGGCTCGAATAGCGTATATAGAGACTCTGAAAACGTACCCAAACTACATCCCTGCTCAAGAGGCTCTTGAAAAAGTAAGCGATGATAAGTTCGCTGCGGTGCAAACATTGGCAAATCTTGGTTATTATACTGAGGCCACAGCCAGACTCAAGAAAGTCGTAGAAGATAATCCGGGCGCTAAAGTGCCCAAAGACCTTGAATATCTCCCTGGAAGGTCTATATTTTTATGGGGATACATACGAAACTGGATAGAGATATGGGGACAACCTCTGGCAGAGATTGTAATTTTCCTGCTTGGATTATATGTCCTGAGATACCGGATTGGGCCCTGGATGTTGGGATTATTCAAACTTAAATGGGATATCAAGGAATTCAACACGGCATCAGACCTCGATATAGGCAAAGGAATGATGGCGATGGTGGAAGGATCTTTTATGCAAATAGGAAAGGAATCAGGGCATGAGCATTTGCATTTAGTATCTGAGGAGTATCAAGATCTCAATAAAATTCCTGCCGATATTAAAGCTGGGTCGCCGCATATAATGTGGGCGTCAAATTTGATTGAGTGGATATTTCCTTCGAAAGTTATAATGATATCAGGTTATCTGGAGAAGCCAGGGATCGACGGAGTTGGACTGACATTGTCCACTGTGAATAGTCTGACCGGGGAAATCCTGGGAAATATTACGTTATGGCAGAAAGACTATGATACAGAGATAAAGCCGGCAGAGTCTACAGCGGGGGACAAAAATCTGGCGTCTTCATATTATTACCTTGTAGAGCCGGCAGCAATATGGGTATTTTTCCAGTTGAATGAACAGAGAAAGGCTGCAAAAGAAGAAAAATTTGCCCTTCTAGGCACCGATGACTGGAAGAGTTATGCACACTTCCAAGCTGGCGTCCGCTGGCAGCTTGAAGGCAAGAAGGATAAAGCGCGACAGCAATATGTGATGGCTCAGAATCAAGACATGAATAATTATGGGGCTTTAATTAACCTTGGATATTTGGACATTGAAGATAAAAATTATAATCGTGCTATAGAGCGATTATCGAAGGGGATAGAGATGGCGGAGAAATCTAAGAATTATCCTAGAGAGAGGGCGTGGTTTGTGGCGATGTACCAGCTGGCGGCCGCCTACCATTACAAGGGCCATCTGTTGCGAAAAAAACCGGTTTGTGCACATGAATGCATAGAAAAAGCAAAAGAACATTGTCAAAATTTGCTAAAAGCAATTAATAAGGAAAAGTTCTTGGAGTCGATTGAGCCGAATGCAATTATCATGCATGCGTCAATCCTGATAGATTTGGCATATCAAGGAGAAACAGATCAAAACAAGATAGAAGAAGCAAAGTCAAAAATAAAGAACATTGAAACTGTGTACACTAAACTTGCCCCACGGGTCCGGTATAATTTGGCCTGCTACTACTCGATTGTTGGAGATAAGACAAGTGATCCCAAGGATTATAAAAAGGCATTAGAGAACCTTGAATATGCTATCGAAGGAGGGGGCGAAATCATCCAATGGGCGAAGATCGATCCTTCTTTGGAAGGAGTCCGTGAGGTTAATAACAAAGATTTTGCTAATTTGATCAAAAAGTATTCACCCCAGGAATAATCGGATTCATCCGACCTGCCCATCTGATTCTGAAAGCTGATACGCTCCATGAAACACTTGCGAAAAAGCTTGGCATCAGCGCCAAGCTACTGCGGCGCTGGGCGCTTTTGGCTGACCTGATGCGCATCGTAGGAAATAAAGATTAAGGTCCAGTAGATATTGATAGCTATTTCCTCCTCCCTATTCCCATCTTCATCTTAACATCCTCTACATCCCAATCCTTCACAAGCTCACCCTCTGCCTCAACCTCAGGGCCTATCGCCAATGATTTCGCGCGCACCTCACTTGCAATGAAATCCTTCATTTCAAGAACAAGTACAGCAACCCTCTCATCTTTGATCTCCACGGCTGCCCTTATCTCCTCTTCCACGGCAAGGTCTAACTCCTTTCGCATATCCTGAATCCTGCGTATGACTTCGCGTGAATAGCCTTCGGATTCAATTTCCCGCGTGAGCTCTGTATCAACATACACATCGCCTGCTGAAAATCCCGCGGCGGCAATGGCAGGCGGAATCAGGTCTTTAAAAGTCACCATTTCTGCGGTGATCGTCCCGGCTTTCAATTCGAAACTTCCGGTTTCCAGAATGGATTTTTTTATGGCTCTGCCGTCTGCCGTCTTCAATTCAGCAATGACTTTTCCTGCTTCTTTCTTAAAAGCAGGACCAAGAGCCGCATGATTGGGCAGGACTTCAACTCCAAGCTCACTGAAAGTTTCACCAATATTTAATAATACGATCTCTTTGGCATTTGTCTGTTCCTTCAAAACAGTTTCAAGGTCCAAAACCGCTTCATTTACGATCTCATTTTTTGGCGCAACAACAATTTTCTTGACCGGCCATCTCAATTTGCGTTTGAGTTTCTGCCTTGCATTTGAGGAGGCTTCAACAATTTCCCTGATGATATCCATCCTCTTTTCAAGCTCAAGGTCAATAAATTTCTCATTTGGCCCCTGCCAATCGCACATGTGAACACTTTCGGGCGCAGCCGGATGGATATTTCGCACAAGGTTCCCATACATCTCCTCGGAAATATGGGGCGCAAAAGGCGCCAGCACTTTTGTCAATGTGACAAGAACTTCATATAAAGTATAATATGCTGCCAGTTTGTCAGGATCGTTCGCCTCTGTCCATGTCCTTGGTCTTATAAGCTGTATATACCAGCGGGAGAGATCTTCAAGAATAAATTCCGATATTGGACGCGTGGCTTTATGAAGATTGTACTCAGACATTGCAATTTCAACCTTCTTGATCAGGCTTTGCACTCTTGACAATATCCACCTGTCCTCAACTCGAAGCGGCAGTGTGGCAAGACGCTCTTTTGTATCAACCGGATTGAAATTATCAAGGATCATATAAGGCAGCGGGAACCTATACACATTCCAGAGGATGTTGAGCATCCTGTTAATTGTCCCGACTTCTTCCCATATAAATTTCAGGTCATCCCATGGCGCATTCTGCGAAAGCACATATAAACGAAGGGATTCTGCCCCATATTTGTTAATAACATCATCAGGAGAAACCACATTGCCAAGACTCTTTGACATCTTCTTTCCTTCAGTGTCCAGGGTAAAACCATGCATCAGGACGCTCTTATAAGGCGCTTTCCCGAAAGAGACCATGCTTGCTCCCATCTGTGAATAGAACCAGCCGCGTGTCTGGTCATGGCCTTCAGTGATAAAATCAGCAGGCCACCATTCCTTATACGTTTGAGCATCGCGCGGGAAATTCAATGTGGCCCATGATGCCACTGCTGAGTCAAACCAGACATCGAACACATCAGGAACGCGGCTCATTCTCTTTTCGCATTTACTGCATTTGATATGGATATTATCTACATAGGGCCGGTGAAGGTCTGTAAGATTTTTCACACCAGACCTGTTCTTCAATTCTTCCATTGTTCCCATTACTTCTACTTCGCCGCAAAAATCGCATATCCATACAGGGATCGGGATACCCCAGTACCTCTGGCGGGAAATGCACCAGTCACGAGATCCTTTTACCCAGTCGGCAAAACGGGCAGAACCCGCCCATTCAGGGTACCATTTCACTTTCTTTATCTCCTCAAGCATTTTATCCTTAATGTCCGTGATCCTCAGGAACCACTGCTCTGTGGCAAGATATATTATCGGGGTCTTGCATCTCCAGCAATTTCCATACCTGTGGGAGATCTTCCCGCTTGCCAGCAGGAGACCTTTTTCAGAAAGGTCATCAAGCACTACTTTATTTGCTTCCCTGACATGCATTCCTTTGTACTCACCTGCTTCCTCGGTGTATTTTCCATCAGGCCCGACAGGACAGAAAATTGGAAGTTTGTGTTTCATTCCCAGTTCAAAATCGTCAATACCGTGACCGGGGGCAATGTGAACACAGCCTGTATTTTCAGCAGTAACAAAGTCTGCAAGGTAAACATTATGAGGGAACGTATTCTGTTTGGGCACCTTGTGGCCAAGAGGGGCTTTGTATTCTATCTTAAGATCTTCACCCAGAATCGTCTCAAGGATCTCAGATTTCTGGTATCTTCCCTGTTTCAGGACATTTTTCAGGAGCTCTTTTGCCAATATCAGTATCTCTTCCTTTTCGTTCTTGAACACTCTTACTTTTACGTATTCAAACGAAGGATGGACCGCCACAGCGATATTGGCGGGAATTGTCCAGGGAGTTGTTGTCCATATTACGATAAAGGTATTCTCTTCATTTACGACCGGGAACTTGATATAGACCGAAGGGTCGGAAACATCCGAATATTCAACCTCGGAGTCAGCTATGGCCGTTTCACATCTGGGACACCAGTTTACGACCCTTAAGCCTCTTTCAAGAAGGTTCTTTTCATTCGCTTTTTTTAGCGTCCACCAGGCAGCTTCAATATATTCATCGCGCAGTGTCATGTATGGGTCTTTCCAGTTGAGCCAGACACCCAGATTCTGGAACTGGAGAGTCATTTCATCACGATGTGAAAGGGCAAATTCCTTGCATTTTGCCACGAAATTCCCCACACCGTATTTCTCAATGTCTTTTTTTGATTTGAATCCAAGAACCCCTTCGACTTTTACTTCTATGGGAAGGCCGTGCATATCCCATCCTGCCCTGTCAAGTACATGGAAACCGTTCATGGATTTATAACGCAGGATCGAATCCTTTATAATTTTGTTCCAGGCAGTTCCAAGGTGTATACGTCCTGTAGTATAAGGTGGACCATCAACGAAAAAGAATTTCTTCCCATTTGCCCTTTGTTCTCTCACCCTGGAATAGGCATCAATTTCATCCCATAAATTATGGATTTTCTGTTCAAGTGATTTAGCATCATATTGCCCGGCTTCTTTTAGCATATAAATAATCTCCAAGGTAATGAGTGGTTAGTAAGGCGATGAAGCAATTAAAACCTTATGGTACTGTAAGCTTTAATATGTTTAACGTCTAAAAATAATACATGACAAAAGTTGAAGTTCTTCTTGCAACAGATGGTTCCGAATCCGCGAAAAAAGCAGAAATTGCAGCTTTAAAAATCACACAATCATATAACATCCGAATGGCGGCTCTCTATGTGGTGAATGTTCCTTCCACACCCGAACAGGCTGAATTGATAAAATTCGGTGAAAAAGTCCTGGACGAAGTGGCCGAAGATGGAAAAAAGATGGGGATAGAAATCCAAAAAATATTAAAACTTGGAAGCCCGGCTGAAACTATCCTTAATGTGGCAAAAAGCCTCAACGTCCATACAATCGTGATGGGCTCCGAAGGGAAAAAAGGAATTAAGAGAGTATTCCTAGGAAGCGTAGCCGAGAACGTGGTAAGAAATGCACAATGCAGCGTCCTTGTTGCAAGATGACATATTTATATGAATCATATGAATTGAAGGAGTAACATGAAATATACAAATATCCAGATCTCAGCAGATTCAAGTGCAAAAGATATTGCCCCCTTTGCACTGGCAATTCATGAACTTCTGGGGCTTCCGGTCACTATGAGAAGCCTGAATAAAAAAGGGGTCAGGATCGAAAAAGGAAAGATCCTTGATAATGATTATTCCGGTCCCATTCTTGAAACCGTCCTGAAAGAAAACAAGACATCACGAACAATTCCCACCAGCGGCAAATACGCCGGAATTCCTGTTATTGTGACACCAATAAGAAACCAGGAAGGTTATGGCATTGCTGCCATCGGGGTTGTTGATGTTGTAGGTACGGTAGACCTTGGTTTCATATTTGGCGATTATCCTGAAGTGGTAAAACAGGTACAGGAATGCGTGAGGGCGCGCGTGACTGTTCCTTGAAGCAGCGGATCCGCTTGGCAACAAAAGAGGACATTGATGCCCTTTTGAGTCTTGAAAATATATGTTTCAAGGAAGAAACATTTCATAGAAGGCAACTAAAATACCTGTTGCAGAAAGCAAGATCGATAGTATTGGTCGCAGAAATTGACCGCAATATTATCGGGTCAATGATAATCCTGTTAAGAACAAAAATCTTAAATGCAAGGATATATTCTTTCAATGTACATCCGGAACACAGGCGCAGAGGGGTAGCCAGTTCGCTCATGGAAACTGCCTTTGATATATTAAAGGAAAAAGGATATAAAAATATCACACTTGAGGTAGGGATCACCAACAAGGTCGCCCAGAATCTATACCAGTCAAGGGGTTTTATTGTTGATAAAAAATTATTTAATTACTATACTAACGGCGATAATGCGCTGCATCTTACAAGAAAATTATAGTATAAAAATATCAGGATAAAAAAATCATGATCAAGAAATCACGATCATGAAAATTACGAAATAAGTGCCTTTATGATCTTTCCATAAATATCCCTGTCAACAGTATCCTCATAGCCGTCATATATACTTGGATTATCATTTATTTCGATGACCTTATATCCATCCTTTGTTTCTTTTACATCAAGACCATAAAGACCGTTGCCTACGCATTTTGACAGCGTTATGGATATTTCTTTCAATTCCGGTGAAATAGAATCCCTTGATAATGCAATAGTATCTCCCCATACGTTTTTTCCGTCGATCTTTGATTTTACCTTCCAGCCACCTTTTGGCATGCAATATTTGCATAAATAAAGGACTTCATTCCTGAGTATCCCAACGCGCCAGTCAAAGTCTGATTGGATATATTCCTGAAGTACAAGGACTTTAGCTTTCATCAGCAAATGTTTTGATACTTCAACAAATTCTGTTTCATCCCTGGCTTTTTCGACATGGGACGAAAAACGAGTATATGGTGTTTTAATTATCACAGGCAATCCAAGTGTCTTGAATATTTTATCAAGAGTTTCCCTTGAATAATCACCATGAAATAAAATAGACTTTGGCGAAGGAATATTATTTTTCTGGAAAAGGTCATGCAGGATCGCCTTGTTGGAGCATGTCCTGATAGAGTGAGGGTCATCGATGACTTTCAATCCTGATTGTTCTGCAAGTCTTGAAACAATGTATGCAGAGCTGCTCGGATCAGTTGTGGCTCTTATGAAAAGGGCATCATAATCCGGGATTTTCGAAATATCGTCTTTATAGATAAATTCAAACGC
Source organism: Candidatus Methanoperedentaceae archaeon (assembly GCA_963753595.1). GTDB lineage: Archaea > Halobacteriota > Methanosarcinia > Methanosarcinales > Methanoperedenaceae > Methanoperedens. The sequence continues at coordinate 51,376 of CAVWCX010000019.1, forward strand.
ATGCCCCATCGATTCTGCGGTGGACTTGAATTTATTCAGGGCGCTGCGTTCAGATTTAAGATTAAAGTTATAGGCTTCGACAAAACAGGCTATTTTCATTTTTTTCTCATGTTTTAGCACCTGTATTTATCGGCTCTTGATAGTTCCTGCACCTATTATCTCGTGCAGTTTATCATGAACGATATCCCACTTCACTTCTTTTTTTGTCGCAGGTTCGCAATGGTTCAGAACGACTCCGCCATCGTCTATCTGAACAACCAATTTACAAATGGGGATATTGAATACTTCAAAGAATTTTTTAGCAAATTCTGAGGTTTCTTCGTTGGTTGATTCCCCGAACATTTGTATTATTTCCACCACTTCTCCTGTAAGAGGATGTAACGAGACAGGAAATCTTGCACCCATACTCATTCTCTTTATCATTCCAGGAAGTTTTGAGCTGGAATCCACCACTTTCATTGAGTTATTGGTAAAAGGATTTACGGCAAACATTACGACCGGAGCATCAATTTCGCTTCGCCCAGATGTTACAAGCCTGTAATCGCTGGTGCGAAGGCCATGTCTTTTTGCTTTTTCGATCAAAAGCGGGTTCCTGTATGCATCCATTATTTCGGTACAATTCGGTGTGACTTCTACTCCAAAGGTTTCAGCATGTGCAGATACATAATAACCCATCCTCAAATAACGGTAGTCATGGTTGATATTAAGTACGCTGTCGTGTACTGGTTGCCCTAAAAAATTAAACGGATTAGAGTCGCTATCATCTTCGTCTTCACTGACTATAATCATTTTTGATATCAGTCCGTTACCATATCATTATAATCTGAGTATAAATAAGTAACGGCTTGCAACTCTGGTTTCCAGTGAAATCACCTAAATAAAACCAACACGAACAAACTCCGATAGCGGGAGTTCGTATCAGTTCGTTCGGGTTAGTTGTTCTTTGACTTTGTTCTCACTGCCATTATCAGGATTATTCCTATTGCAAAAAGTACAACGCCGATCCATGCAAAATTCACAGCAGGAATTATTTTCAAAGTGAGGGGAACAACTCCGCCGCCAAGACCCTGGAATATTACATATATGTCGGTCCCTGTAATGCTGCTGTCAACGAGCGGGAATGTCCCGCTTCCGCTCTGTGATTCAAGGTATTCAGCGACTCCGCCCCCTATTTTCTTGTTATCCTGGTAAACTTCAAGCTGGACGCTCTGGACATTATAATTGCCCGAAGCTGTCCCCTCTGTGATCTGTTCCGGGTTTGAGAAAACAATGAGGGCGCAGGGATTTACTGTTGTGCAGGGTGAACCTGTAGAATTACTTGAGAAATCTTTCATGAGGAAACCTTCTACTGTAAGTTCCATTCCTTCCTGGAATTCAATTGGCGTATCTGCCTGTGCAGCAGCCCATAGGCTTCCTGTCCCGTCATTTATCTGCAAATACTTATAATTAATAGAAGGCGGGGATACGACTTTTACCAATTTTCCGCTGATTTTTACATTATTATTGGCATATTCGTCGGGACTCCCGTATATTTTCGATATGCTTATTGTTCCTGCCGGAAGATCCGTGGTTTGCACCAGGCTTCGGGTTGAAAAATCAATTATTTTTATACCATAACCATTTCCGATATCCGCTAATTGTCCTTTTGACGCCAGCGGTATATTGGCATTTTCGATGGTCTGGGTAAAATTTGAGCTTATGATGGCGCCAAATAAAATAAATACTACCCCAAAATGCACTACCGCTATGCCAATACCTTTGATTTTGGGTCTTATGCTTTCGATCCGAAGATATTCCCTGAGGCGCCGGATGGTTGACCATGCCGCATATATCATGGATGGGAAAATAGATATTACTGAAATATTACCAATTATCTTATAAAGAGCAGGCTCTCTTGCCCAGAAAGGGCTATAATGATCAAGCACATAAAAGTTCTCTGTTCTAAGGAACATGGTTATTATTGACAAACCAGTTACTATGAAAAGTATTTTTTTCTGCTCTTCTTTCTCCTTCTCATTATAGTTTAAGCAAAAGCCAAGTGCAAGCATCAATATTATTGTGAATGGATAGCTCCAGATATTGAAGAAATTCTTGGTATCAGAGGCGACTCCCACTTTGAGCCCCTGCGTGATCTGTATGAACGCGGGGAAGGAAATGCCCCAGAATGAGATAAATGCCAGAACCACGAACAACAACAGTGTAACATAGAAAATATTCGTCTTGTTCCAGAATCCGCGGTCTTCCTCCAATTTGTCCGGTTCCTCAAAATAACGCCGCAGACCCAGTATGATGGATACAAGCGTTGTGATCCCTATAAAAACCAAAAGCAAAGTACCTGTTGAACTGTCACCAAAAGCATGGACCGAATTAAAAATACCGCTCCTGACAACTATTGCGGCATAAAGTACAAGAATGAATGAAACAACCGCAAGTATTGGCGCAGCTATTGAAAATGTCGCCTTGTTCTTCCTGTGAAGAGCCGCAGCATGCATAAAAGCCGTAAGCGTTAACCATGGGATAAAAGATGCAGTCTCAACAGGATCCCATGCCCAGAATCCGCCCCAGCCCAGTACAAGGTATGCCCAGACGCCCCCTACAGCTATACCCATTCCCAGGAACAACCAGGTAAACCGCGCCCACTGCCTGCCAAGTTCTTCCCAGCCGTCTTCTTTTGTGAACAGGTAAACGATTGCTGCTGCAAATGGTATTGTCATAGTCGCATAGCCGATGAACATAAGAGGTGGATGGACCGTCATCCAGAAATTTACAAGGAGGGCATTAAGGCCATTGCCAACTTCAGGAACAAAATCAGGTGGCAGAGTCCCTTTTGCGATCATGTCAACTACTTCAGGCCGCTCGATTATAAGCTTAAAAGGTGATTGCACAAGGGTTATTATAATAAGATACATTCCCGAAAGAAGAGTAATTATCTGGGTCCTTCGTGCAAGGGCAGTTTTATGGTTTGTTGTCACAGCGAGCCATGCAGCAGACAGGTACACTACCCAGACCCATAGGAGGTATGTGCCTTGCTGGCCAGCCCATGTACCGGATATTTTATAAATAAGAGGAAGATCGGCACTTGAGTATTGCCACACATAATCGTAAGCGAAGTCACTGTATACAAAATAATATGTAAGGAGAATGTATGAAAACGTGAGAAGCCCTGCCCCCGCTATTATTGCGGGCGTTATAAGCTTATTTAACAATTCGATATTTTTTATTTCCCGGGATATTAATCCCACAAGTGCAATAACGCTAACTGCAAGACTTGCATAAAGTAATGTGTCACCTAATGGTATCATGTTTTATCTCCTAACGTCATCCCTTATTTTCGTAACAATCGGAAGTAAATAATTTGCATCAACCGATCCCGGTACCCTCTGCAGTATATTACCCTTCGGGTCCATGAAAATAAGATAGGGAGGATAGCTTACCCCATATTGCCGGGCGACCTCCCTGTCGATATCAAGGTCCATTGATACAAGAACATAGTCTTCCTCAAGGATCTTCTTTACCTGGGGATTTCCCAGTGTATTTATCTGGAATCCGGCGCAATACTGGCACCATATAGCCCAGAAATACACCATGACAGGTTTATTTTCCTGCTGTGCGATCTGGAAACCTTCTTCAAGCCCGGAAGCTGCGCGGTGAAATTTTATGCCGCCAAGATAACTATTCTTATCATCGCTGAAAGTAAAATTTTTAAGCGCAGTAGTATAAGTTAAATATGCAAATAACAAAAGTAATACCAATACAATTATCGACACGAGTTTTTTGGTTCTCATATGTTCTTTCCTATTGTTTTGAATCGAATATAAGTATATATGTTTTTAGTGGGTGTAAACTCTGATTTTATCCCGTTTTTTTTCTTGTGAGTCCCGAAAAAATTTCCCGCTGCCCTTGGTTATATTATTGGTAAAGTCAAAATCTTAAATCCAATTATCAAATAAACGATAGCAGTAAATCCTACAGCTATCATACTTTGCTGCAATTCGTTTTCATCGTGTGAATCCCTTTTGCTGATGAGATACCCGGCCCACAATGTAAATATAAAACCGCAAACCAGGAAGACTAACTGCAACCTGTTGATCGTATCAAAATCTGGTGAAAATTCCCATATTTTCCCGAAAAAACTTCCAATACTGGCCGCTATAAAAAACAATCCTTTCAAAAGGCGGAATGTGTTTTCAGCAAGATATACCGACAAGCTCAGGGGGATGAACGCATAGGATAATTCAATAAATTTTTGCTTTGCGTTTTTTCCAAAAGTCGCCCTTGAGGAAAGATACATTAATCCTGCCGCGCCAAGTGTTAAAAGGAAAAATATAATGATAGCCCACATATTTCTCCAGTACATGTCAAGGAAAGCGATCGAATCAACAGGAAGAGTCGATTTGACAAAACTAATTATCACATTCCTGAATTGCAGTCGCTCCATACCCAGTACAAATAAAAATATAATGATTATCCCATGTACAAGAAATGCTTCATCAAGATGAGGTTTCTTTGAATGGATGAGATCCGCTCCCGGAAGCCTGGGGCTTATACGGATATTGCCCTTTGAACATGATTTCACACATTCCATGCACATGATGCACTGGTTATTCCTCTCCATTGTCGGGGGAACCTCACCTACAGGGCATCCTTTTCCTGCCTTGTTTCCGATTATGCATTCTTTGATGTCATGATCATGGCATATTTTTTTGGACTTGCATCGAAGTTCAATTGCCGAAAGCATTGAGAATAAACCAAGCACAAGCCCGATCGGGCAGATGTAACGGCAGAAACTTCGTTTTTCATACACCGCTCCCATCACTATGGCAAGTCCCGTAAAGAAAAGAAGAAGATATGCGGTATTGGGTGGATTTCTTGTAAACTGGAACAGGTGGCGCTCGGCTGCAAAAATAATAAGGAAAAGTATTACTGCTATCCAGAGATTCCGGTACTTTTCAGGATATTTCCTGTTAAGGCTGAAAACAGACTGCGTCCATTCTCCGATCGCCCCTATTGGACATGCAAAGCACCACAGCCTTCCCACAATTAATATGGTAAAAGCAAGCAATGGATGCCACAGATCCCATATCATTGTAGTTGCAAATGGTATTCCCCCATGGAATCTCAGGTCGGGTTCACTCGAAAGACCAAAATAAATTATAATCAAAAGAAAAATAAACAGGAAAAAGTTGACCAATGGTTTAAAGAACCTGTTCTTCACAAGATCTTTGAAAAAATAAACATCAAGCAGGTCATATTTTTCTGTGTTCCCGTGATTGTCTGGATTTTCGTTTTTTCCAGTCTCTTTTTTATTTACCATAATTAACCAAAGAATTGTTCATAAAGGCTTGAAATTTGAGTGTCAATATTGACCGAATAAGGAAGGAAAATGATCTTTAGATATTTGTCGATGCCAAAAAGCATCATCAATCCCACAAGTATCAGGACCAGGCCTGAAAGCTTTTTAAAGAAATGGCTTCTTTTTGAGAACCATTTGACACGGCCTGAAACACTTTTTCCCGAATATGCTATTATAAGCATCGGGATGCTGACACCCAGGGAATAAGCAAGAAGAAGAATTACGCCATACGAAATATTTCCTGAGCCTGCTGAACTTTCAGCGACCACAGTGAACACCGAACCAAGTATTGGGCCCACGCATGGTATCCACAGGATCCCAAGAGACATTCCCAGGAATAGCCCGCCCAGAAGTCCTTCAGGATTGGCTTTTGAGGTTATTTTCCCAATAAAAGTCACATGCTCACGTAAATAATTCAAGATCGAACTTGAAAAATTCGTATAAATTTCATTTATATCATCATCAAACAGCACCGCACCCATTCCGATAATTACAAATATCGAGAACCAGCGCAGGTAATCTGTAAAAAAGCTGAATGATGCCACTGTAAAAACAAGAAGCCCCATCAGTGTGAAGCTCAATGTCATTCCAGTGACTATTGCAAGCGGACGAAGCCTGCTCCCCACAGAACCCGATAATACCGCAGGAAGGATTGGAAGAACGCACGGCGTTGCAACTGTTGCCATTCCGGCAAGGAATACCAGTAATATGGGGGGAGCTACAGACATTTTATGTTTTAGCTACCGCATCGATATTATCATTTTCGGCCTGTACCGTAAAAATGTCTCCTGTCATTTTGATCACGAGAATATTACCTTTTGTTTCGGGATTATATTTGGCAAGACCTGCAGGAACAGACTTTGTATCCGTTATGCGAAATGCCCTGACAAGTTCTACATTACCTCCGGCAGAAGTCAAACTCTCATAATTCATATCTGAAAAACCAGTCTTTTCCGAGATTACAAGTGCATACGCAGCATTCTGGTAATCCACTGCATCAAGCAGGGGTTTATAATCCGAATATGAAGTAGCCATACTATTCGGATCATTTATCAATTTTGCAACATTATCCACATTCTGGCTATGTCCGTATATTAACGGTCTTGTCATTACAATATTTTTCATTTCCGGCTGGATCTTTGCTTTAATAGAAGCATCATTTGTACTGTCATAACCCAGGTCACGAAGTTCTATCCATGAATTCGGGCTGAAATCAGCGCTGTACAAACCTATTTCATTCTTACCATAGAAACCATCCGGCTCTACCTGCTTTAATATCTGCGCTTGCATTTGGGTTCCAGCTATCATCTTTCTATTTACAAAATATGCGCGGTTCACACCGGCAGGCGTGAGTTTCAAGCCATCGGCAAGGGATTTGAAATTGCCTGGCAGTGACAGCGTTGACAGGTCAATTGAGGGAGCAGGCGTGACAGCAGATAATCCAGTAACAGGAATTCCTGTTGGGAAGTAACTCTGGGTTTTTGTTGCTATCCCGACACAGACATCACAGAATGAAGCATGGTCGTCATAAACCCCATCATTAGAAATGAAGCAATCTCTTACAGACATATGAGGTTTTCCCCCGGATGTTATACTTCCATGGTCTCCGCAACCGCAGTAACATGGTATCTGCTCCAGCACCTCCGGGTGCTCAGTCGCATATTTATATGCTTTTAATGTCATCGCGTTTGTAACGGCAAAATCCGGAAGTTTGCCTGCAGGTCTTGGTGTAAGTATCGGTAAATAATTATCCACAACAGGTGGCGTGTTTGTCCCTGAACCCCCTCTGTTTCCATATTCTTTATCGATCAATGCCCTTACTTCCTTAAGGGTCATTTTCTGTTTTGTATCTGTTTTCTGAGAATCACCAGGCAGCAGGAAGAATACTCCGATGAGAATAATTGCTGCGACTGCAATTATTACAATATTATTATTTCCTTTCTTTTTCGGTATCTTTTTGCTTTTCTTTGCATCATCTAATTTTTTTTCAGGCTTCATTTTAATGCCTCCTTTATTTTATAATTTTATTTATTTCATCAAGGAACGTTTGATTTGTCCTGTATCCAAGTAATCTTTTTATTTCAGTCCCATTTGAATCGAGGAATATTTCAGTTGGAGTAGCCCGTATTTTAAAATTCCTGGTTTCAGTTTTTTGATTGTCCACATCTATAGAGACCAGTATGAAATTCTTATTCAATTTTTCGATCACAGTCTCGTTAGTAAAGGTCTCAGATTCGAATAGTTTGCATGCTCCGCAATACTCAGACCTTGCGTATACAAATAACGGCTTTCCCTGTGTTTTTGCTAAAAGAAGGGCTGGTCCAACTTCTGTGTTGAAGGTCAATCCCTGTAACGTTATCTGTTTTGGTCCAGGAATCTTTTCATTTGAAATATTACCTGCCTTATCACCCGATTTGGCGCTCAAACATCCTGAAAGCAGGACAAAGAGAATAATTAATACGAATATACATTTCTTCAAGGTCTATCCGATTTTACAATGAGTGTAAAGTTATATAAGGATTGTGGTTCATAAGAATTGTAGTTCTCATTGTGAGCAGGCAGGGTTTTATTATTATTGCAAGACAATACAGTAATGGTGATTTGAATGCCTTTTGTAAAAATAATTGATACTGTGGGCTCATCGTCCGAAAGCTGGGAGCAGGCTGCAAAAAATGCAATTGAGGATGCCTCAAAACTACCGATATTCAAACAAAAAGGTAAGATCACAAAGGCTACTATCAAGGATTTTGATGTAAAGATCGAGGATAATAAGATAGCTGCTTACCTTTGCAGGGTAGAGATGTTCCTTGAGTGATCATGCCAGAAATAAGTGATGACGATCTGGAAGCAATGCTTGAGCGTCAGCCTACATTGCGTGAAGCAAAAGTAGATGACCATGCCCTCATGGTAAAGGTGCTTGAACATCCTGTCAGGCGAAAGATGATAAAAACCATAGGAGTATTCGGGAAAACTAAGGCCGGATTGAAAAAAGAAGTCGGCGTGGATGATGCCATGTTAAATTTCCAGATCGATTTCTTTATTAAAGGAAATTATCTCACAGTTGATGGAGATAATTACAGGTTGAATGACAGGGGACTTGTTTTGTTATCGAATATCCCGAAATGAGGGCTATGAAATTTCCCGGAATAAGTTAAGTATATTTTTTGCCAGGAATTCGCTTTTTTCAATTGAGGTCATGATCGTATCAAACCGCACTGTTTTTACCCCAATATCCGAATCCTTTGCAGTATCCCTATCGTCAATGACCATAATATCAAGAATATCCCCATAACATCGGGAAACCCCAATTGATGACACGGGATACCCTTTTGCACCCATCAATTTCCCGGCAGGACCACTAACAGGTGAATCACCGATTATAGGGCTTACAGCAATAACTTTTTTCTTCTTTAAGACTTCCTTTATCCCTTTTATGGCAAGTATTGGTCCGATGCTTGTTATGGGATTGCTGGGTCCGATAATTATATTCTCCTCAAGTTTCAGGGCATCCAATACCTCTTTTGTAAGCCTGGCTTTTTTGATCCCTGTAATGTCAACATCAAGAACCTCCGGATTTCCACGGGAACCGACCCAGAAATCCTGGAAATGCAGGACACATTCCGGCGTTTTTATCATCGTATCCACTTTTTCATTACACATGGGCAGTATCTTTGCTTTTATTCCAAGCGCTAAAGACAGGGAACGTGTAGCTTCGGTCAAACTGGCCCCATTCTGCATAAGCACCTCCCGATAAATACAGGTGGCACGGTCAGCATCCCCAAGCATGAGCTTTTCATTGATACCCAATTTTTTTAATGCATTATTAGTATGGAATGTGTCATTCCTGATGCCCCACCACTTTGAGACATCAAGTGATCCCGAAAAAAGATACAGGATCGTATCCACATCAGGTGAAACAAAGCTGCCTGAAACCATTATATCTTCCGCTGTGTTTACAATTACAGTGATCTCCTCATCAGGAATGATCTTCCTGAGGCCAGACAAAAGCTTTGGCGTACCTGTTCCGCCAGAGAGGACGATCATATCATGCCCTCATCTTCCCGAACAATTTCCCGCCAAGAGCTATCATTGCGAGAGAAAATATTACAAGTACCGCGATGCTTTGCCATATAGGAATTATGGAATTGCCAAGAAGGCAATAACGCAGGGCTTCAACTCCATAAGTCAGGGGATTCAGGTAAACAAGCGTTTTTAACCAGGCAGGAAGGTTTGAGATCGGGAAAAAAGCCCCGCTTAATAGAACAAGAGGCATAGTCAGGAAACTCATCACCATCTGGAAACCTTCATGGCTTTCGATCTTTGAAGCGATCGCGATCCCCAGACCTATGAAACCTATGCCTGATATGAACATAACTGCAATACCTGCCAGGACTCCCCATAATGATACATAATGGACACCGATCAGCCTGGCAATGATCATTATCAAAATGCCCTGTATCATCGCTGTCGTGACGCCACCTATTGCTTTCCCTAATGAGACATAAAAGCGGCTTACAGGGGCGATCAATATTTCTTTCAGGAATCCGAATTCACGATCCCAGATAATGGACACACCTCCCATTAATGAAGCAAAAAGTACAGACATCCCGATAAGACCCGGAGCCAGATAGCTCTTATCAAATGTTCCACCACCCCTGACCTGGAAAGCTGAACTGAAACCTGCGCCAAGTATTACCAGGAAAAAAAGAGGTGTTGCAAGCGCCCCTATTATCCGTGATTTTGAGCGGGAGAATCGTAGCATCTCGCGCAGCCACATTGTATATACTGTCTGGGCCGCCCGATCAATAGTGGTCATCATTTCCTCCTTGATCTCATTTTATACCCGACTTTTTCAATTTCACTTACTTCCTTATCCCTTATTGCCTGGCCGGTATAGTGGATAAATACATCGTCAAGCGTGGGTTTCCTGAGACTCACTGAAGTTATGGGTATTCCTGCCTGTGAAGCAAGCAATAGTATATGAGGGATCTGGCGCTCACCATTATTGACTGTAATAAAAACCTCGCTTTGTTTTTTTGTAACTATATTGGCACATCCGTCTTTCTGGTAAGAACTGCATAACTTATCGACATCAGCAGGATTTCCAAGCCCGAGTGTTATTACATCCCCCCCAAGCATGTTTTTAAGATCCTGCGGAGTATCAAGAGCAACGATCTGGCCATTGTCGATTATTGCTATCCGGTCGCACAATTTATCAGCTTCTTCCATATAATGCGTTGTAAGCAATATGGTTACGCCTTCTTCTTTATTTAATTTCTTTATATAATCCCATATATGCATGCGCGTCTGCGGATCAAGCCCAAGGGTGGGTTCATCAAGGAACAGGACATGAGGATGATGCATCAGGCCGCGTGCGATCTCAAGGCGCCTCATCATGCCGCCTGAATAAGTTTTGACAATGGCATCAGCTCTTTCTGCAAGCTCGACAAGAGAAAGCACTTCTTTGATGCGTTCTTTCCTCGTCTTTCCATCAAGCCCATAGAGCCTGCCGTGAAGGTCAAGGTTCTCCCGGCCTGTAAGCCTGTCATCAAGTGTAGTATCCTGGAAAACAACCCCGATATTTTGCCGCACAGAATCCGCATCTTTCATTACATTATGACCCCAGACAAGAGCGCTTCCCCCGGATGGTTCTATCATCGTTGAAAGCATGCTTATCAATGTGGTTTTCCCGGCCCCGTTCGGACCGAGGAGCCCGAATAATTCCCCGGGTTTTACAGAGATACTGATCTTATTTACTGCAGTCACATCATCAAAGCGCTTTGTTATTCCTGAGGTTTCAATAGCGTAAAGCATAGTTTATAAGTTTAATTAATTTGAATGATAATAGAATTTGCCTTAATATTCTGAAATCAATCAGTTTTTTTAATTATTCGGAAACAAACAACTAACTGAACGAACTGATACGAACTCACGCGGACAGAGTTCGTACGTGTTCGTCTTAGTTCGTTGTTAATTTATTTCATACCCGACTGAAGTATATAATTTTATTCACTCACAGCTACCCTGATACAATCTTCCGTCCTTGCCAGTATACTTTTTACTCCGCAAAGGTTGGGTACATATTTATGCGCTTTCCCTGAGTTAACCATCATGCATTTGAACTTTTCACTTGCAGGCGACACCACCATGCATGTATCACAAAAAACCTTTGCACCGCTTTTCTCAATGCGTTTTATCAATTCGGGATTCCTGTTCTTCAAGGCGCGCGAGGTGCAAATCCATACTTCCTTTTTCACTTTTTTCCCATCAAGGAGTCGTGCCAATTTTTCAAGTTCATCAACGCTGCTGTGAGGGCATCCGAAAGCTATGAGGTCAGGTTCGCCAACTTTATAAACTTCTTTTATCTGTTTCTCTTCAATGGTTATTTTTTCAGATGGTAATTCATATCTGCCTGATTCCATCGTAACCCCGCGAACGTGATACATCGCCACAGAACCGGAAGCTGCCATTGCAGCCCCGAGAGATCTGAGTTCATCTTTTGTAGGGATGGTATTCAGGTCAAAAACAGGGACTTTATCACCGATCATCTCACCCACGATGTATCCAAGCGCACCATAATCCGAATCATAAAGCTCTGGCTCTACTTCAATGAGAATGACCGGGCGCCTGTTCTCATCCAGATGGAAGCCGTAATTCGGCGTTTTCCCGATAAGGGCAGCCGAAAGAGCGCTTGGCCCCCCTTCCCTGTTAGTTCGCGCGCCGATCACAGAGTTGGCGTAAGAAATTGCTGATGACTCACTCCATGCCACATGGTCGCCGAAACCTGCCAGGTCATCATAGATATTATATGGGGTGCAGGAGCATTCGGTTTTGACACCGAGAGCCTCATACGCTTTGATTATTTCCTGCTGCTTATACGCAAATTCCTCGCTAATTCCCATTTCTCTCCAGCATTCCATGTCCATGCCTGCGGGATTGAGGATCGACGGCACTACCACTTTTCCTTTCAGGTCAGATATCCACTCAAGACCCGCATCTCCTATCGTTTTATACGAAACCCCTGCGATCTGGGCGCTCTTTATAGGGATCAGCCGGTCGGCGCCGTATATGTCGCCAAGGGCGGCGAGTATCTCGATGGCTTTCTGGTATGTGGGGCCGCTTTCTCCGTTAAAGAGCTTTTCTTCATCGGGGGTGAGGTACATTCAGGCCTCCTGTTTATTGGCGTTGTGCTTTCCCATAATATCACTCAAGAGAGTTGTGTAGCTTGAGTATTATTCTTATTGTTGAAATAATCTGTGCAAAACTATCTGCGGCATGAACTACTTATTCCCGAATTCCCAACTATCGCATCCACTCAGGGCTCGATCTCCTGTCCGTTATATGTGTAGTATGATTATTATGATAATACGTATCATATAGAAAAATTTATATCCTTATAAATATAATCAGATATAAAGATCAATCAACAGGTGAAAAAAACGAAATCCATCACGCTATTCAGCAATAAAAAGAGCCCTGATCAGGCAGCATATGATATAATTGAACAGGCGGATGAGAAGCTGGATTTTAAGCCCGATCTCGCTTTATTTTATGCAACTTTAAAGTATCACGGCAAATACCAGTCGATGCTGGATATATTTAATGATGAATATGGCGACATCCCGCAAATAGGCGCCTCCGTGGATGGCATGATTTACCCCGATGACATGAGGGCTGATGGTGCGGCGCTGGTGCTATGTGAAGACGCTGGTGCCAGGATACAAGTGGATGGAATTAAAGGAAAGGGCATAATTGAGTCTGCAAAGAAACTTGCAAAAAAGGTAAAATGTGAACATGGGGCTATTATGTTGCATTTTCCAATGATACATGTACCAAGTGCTATCAGGTTCGCCAGGTTTTTTGCAAACGGATTTTATTATAGTAAAAAATCTGGAAAAGCTAATTTAGAAATGCAGAAAGAATATGCAGGTAAATTTTCTGAATACTGCGATAAAGAAAATATTTTCTACCAATCCGCCCCGATCTTGAACCTGTTCGCAAAGCAAACCAATTATAAAGTTCCAATTATAGGTATGAATGTAATGCATACACAGGTTAGATTCAATTCTCCTAATATCTTTTCTAACTTCGAGGATTTAGGTGGCGGTATTGCCGCACTGACTATAGAGAAAAAGAATATAAATGCTGTTTATGATGATATTTTTCCCCAGAAAGGGAAAAATTTTGAAGAAACTAAAAATATTGTAAGTAACGAATTTAAAATTATCAAGAAATTTAAAGCAAAGTTTGAAAAAAACATCTTAATCTCCCTGGACAGCAAGCCGCCTGTAGAGGCTGTAAAAAATTTAATATATATTTCAGGTGAAAAAGAAAAAGAATTACATGAACATCTCGATAAAGGAGATTTTAAAGTTCAAATGCCCTATGGGCTATTATTTATAAATAAACAGACAAATGGAGCGTTTCTTCTTGGAATAGGATCTTATTTTCCTTTTGAATTGTTTCCTTTTTTCATGGATATTTCAGATTATTCGGAAGATGTTGCCCTTGTATATGAAAATATTGATGATAAATTTGATGCTTTCATTTCATGTTTGAATAACTTGAAATATGATGATGGCAGATTTATTTATTTCTCAATGGATGTTGGAGCTGCTGCAGCATTCGGGAAGAAAACTTTCGAATACAAAGATAAAGTAAATAAATTATTAGGTAATAACTATTTTGGAATTATGTCAGCGCCTTCTTCAGCTTATATTCCACCTGAATTCAGGTTAAGAAATTACTTATCGGAAACCCACAATAATACTTTTTTCATGGGCACAGGGACAAGTAGTTGCCTGGAAATTTAAATAAAGGCACTAAGCCCCAAAAAAATAAAGGATGCATATATCGAATTACCCATATGTTTAAGTGCTTGAAAATCTCCAGATCCTAAAGCCCAGTCTTTTTTATACATAGGAATAAATGTATTTTTTAAAAAATAAACAAACGGGATCATAATAACCAGAATACCATAGGAGCTTAGAGTAATTAGATTCAATAGAGCCAAATAATATAACATCATAAAGTAACAGGAGTACTGAACAAGTTGAGATGGAAGGAAAACAACTCCGAAAGTTTTCAGACCAGCTTTCATATCTCCGGATATATCTTTTAAATCCTTTAATAGCAACGTTGATACGCTGAAGAAAAAGACTGCTAAAGTAATTAACAGTCCTTTTAAATTTAAATCCGAATATACAAGCCAGATGCTCAAAGTGTACATGGGCATCGCGATACTATAAGCAGCCAACTCACCCAGATAATGGTCTTTCAATCTGAAACCAATCACTTTTTTAAGGATCAAATTGTCTGAATACCACCATGTAATAATAACCCAGATTGAAGCATACAGATAAATTGGCCGTTTAAATTCATAAGACAAATAATAAACAAAGAGCAGGGAGCAAGCATAAAGCAGTACTGAGATAAAAAGAGCTTTCTTTTGCATCGAGATATCCTGGGTTAAGATAGTTTTTTTCCCGCCTGCTGTATCTTCTTTTAAATCATTGCAATGGTTCCATAAATTAGAAGGAAAGGCTAAAAGCCATGAAACGACAATTCCGGCAAACAAAACCGGAAAGTCATAAATTGATAACTCTTTGTGCGATATTAAGAAAAGCGATATGGCAAACAGAGGAAAGGGGGAATATATTGTAGCTGGAGTGTTGCATAACTTCAATAATGCAACAGGTTTACTCCAGTACATATTAATTTCTAATTACCAGATCCACAAACGTGCTTTCTTAAACATCTCTTCTGCTGCTTTTTGTTCTTCATCTTTTTTTGGGTTAATCTTTTTTTCGGTTTTCATTTATATTCTCTCCTGTTTTTTGCCCTTGAAGGGCAATATTCAATCACAACTCTTTGATTTATATATATATTCAATTAAAAAAATGATTATAGTTATAATAATAATTATTGAATAGTAATGGGATCAGGATTTTCATTTAAAATTTTAAAACAGGTGAATTATCTATTGGCGCAAATAGCATTATTTAGAAGTTCGAAAATACACACAAAACCTGGGATGGACGGCGCCAGTTAATCATCTTTCTTTAATTTGGGTCTCTTCGCCCTCTCAAACTTCCATCTCTTGCTCAGATCCATCGTCGCATCAATCCCCACCTTCGTTCCTATACCATTCTCAGAGCGCGGATCAAGCGTGCTGCCCCTCACATTCGGGTATATGTAAATGTCCTCATCACCTTTCACCCTCGTGGCAATTGCGAACTCGATATCGTTCGGGTCAAAAATATTGATATCATCATCCACTATCACCACATGCTTGCAGCTCTTATGCGCTGCAAATGTAGCATCAATGGCCTTCTTTGCCTCATCATCGTTTGTTTTATTGATCTGAACAACAGCATGGAAATAATAACATCCGCCAGGAGTCATAACAACATTTTTTACATCCGCCACTTTCCTGACTTCATTGAAGATAAGGGGCTCATAGGGTATCCCCATCATTATATTGTGCTCGCTGCCGGCAGGTATCAGGGCGTGATAAATGGGGTCGCGCCTGTGCAATATTTTCGTGATATAGATCACAGGCTGCTTCCTCACAATGTCATAAGTGCCGCTTATATCCACGAACGGGCCTTCATCAACAAGTTCTGTGGGATGAATATATCCCTCAAGCACGATTTCAGCATGCGGGACCTTTATTCCGTTTTCCAGTTCAAACACCTCAAGAGGCTCGCCAGCAAGCGCCGCGGCATAATTGTATTCCTTTCCCTCAGGCACACGGGTCGAAATCGCAAAAAGCGCCACGGGATCTATTCCGATGACTATCGCAATCGGTAGTGGCTCTCCTTTTCCAGAGGCTTTTTTATACAGGTTGTAAGTGTGCCGGAACTCAACAAGCCGCACAGCCAGCCGGTCTTTCCCTATGACCCTTAGCCTGTGGATAGAGGCGTTCATCAAGCCTTCATATTCAGAAACCACAACACCCGCAGTAATATACGGGGCGCCGTCACCTTCAAAATGTGTAAGGATCGGCAGCCTGTACAGGTCAGGTTTTTCGATCACTTCTCTTGTTGGCGAATCTTTAACAAGCTTTACCTCACCATCCGGCGGACAGGATGAAAGATGTTCTATGATTTTATCAGGCTTAACGCCAAGAGCCCTGGCAAGAAGTTCCCTTGATGACAGGAGGTTCATGAAAAGTTTTGACCCGTTGACATTTGTATAAAGCGCAGGCTCTTTCCCGGCAGTGGCAGAAACCTCATAAACCGGAGATAAGAGTGTTTTTATCTCAGTGAGTTTGCCCTCTGATCTTAATTGTTCAATAAATCCCCGAAAACTCATTCTCTCCACCGCTTGTATAAATTATGTTCGATATCAAGTAAATCAAGAGCTCTCCCTGCCATAAAATCAATAATATCGTCAATGGTTTTGGGTCTGGGATAAAAAGCAGGGCAGGCAGGAAGGATGGATGCGCCGGCTTCCATTGCTTTTTTCATATTTTCGATATGGATTAGATTCAGGGGAGTTTCCCTGGCCATCATAACAAGGGGGCGCTTTTCTTTCAGGCAGCAGTCAGAAGCCCTGGAAATCAATGTATCAGACATCCCCGAGGCGATCGATGCAAGTGTTTTCATGCTGCATGGCGCAATTATCATTCCCTTTGACCTGTGAGAGCCGCTTGCAATCGGCGCTGTAAAATCGTGATCATCATAAACGTTATCACCCAGATCTTCCACATCCTTGACCGAATAATCAGTCTCAATTTTTATAAGTTGCTTTGCGGATTCGGAAATGACAAGATCAGTTTCAAAACCTTTCATTTGTTTTATGGCTTCGAGTATCCGTATTCCATACTGGATACCTGAGGCTCCACTCATACCTATAATAATCTCATTCTTCATATCCTATACTTGTTTTGCCATGTTTGAATAGTTTTTGTTAAGAATAAGATTATATTAAATACAAGCGTTTTCGCACCTGTTATGATCCAGATCTTGTATGACATTGCACTGCGCCTCGGTCTTGGCCTGATACTTGGCGTATTGCTGATGATTTTGATTACAATAATTGAAACTGCGTTTTATAATTATCATAGACAGATACATTTATTCATAATCGCAGTTCTCATATCCCTGATAATCTACGCATTGGGGGATATCGGAATTGACATCCTCCATTTTTGATATTAAGGAACGGACTTTTTTCGTCTTAATTTCCCGATCAATGTTCTAAGCCGGTTCTTGCTTGCATTCTTTATTTTTAACCGGAGATACCCCCTTTTTGAATTAATAACCATCTTAAATACCGTATCCTCAGGACATGAATCCAGATAATTCTTGATCTCTCCTGCTACAGTCTCTTTATTAATTCCTGTGTATTCTATACTCATACACCATCTGTAACAATCGGAATTATTATATATCTATCCTATTAATCATGCAATACTTTAACTAAAATAAAAGGCTTAATACGATAATCTTCAAAATGGAAAGGAAACATGGTACTGGATAAACTTGGCGGCTCGCTTCAGGACGCCCTTAAGAAATTGGTCGGCGCAGGCCGGATCGATGAAAAGTTAGTGGACGATGTAGTAAGGGATATTCAGCGGGCTATGCTGCAGGCGGATGTAAATGTAAAGCATGTGATGGCACTGTCGCAGAAAATAAAACAGCGCTCACTCAAGGAAGAACCGCCAAGCGGCATGAATCCAAGAGAGCATGTAATACGAATTGTTTACCAGGAATTGATAAATATCCTGGGAAAAAGCGCGAACATCAAGCTTGCATCCCAGACCATAATGATGGTGGGGCTGCAGGGAAGCGGAAAAACCACAACGACTGCTAAACTTGCGCGCTATTTCCAGAGAAAAGGACTGAAAACGGCTGTCATATGTGCAGATAATTTCAGGCTCGGAGCTTATGACCAGTTAAAGACCCTGTGCGAAAGGAGCGGCGTTTTTTTCTATGGTGAAAAGGATGTGAAAGATGCTGTAGGTATTGTGCAGCGCGGCCTCAAGGCAATTGAAAAATTCGATGTAAAAATAATAGATACTGCCGGAAGGCATGCCCTTGAAACAGATCTTATCATAGAAATGGAAAATATTCACCAGGCTGCAAAACCCGATCACAAGTTCCTTGTTCTTGACGCAGCTATGGGACAACTTGCAAGCGACCAGGCAAAAGCTTTCAATTCATCTATCGGGATAACTGCTGTTATAATAACAAAACTTGACGGGACGGCAAAAGGTGGAGGCGCCCTGTCAGCTGTTTCTGATACAGATTCATCTATCGCTTTTATCGGGGTTGGCGAAACTCCTGATGACCTTGAGAGATTCGAAGCTGACAGGTTCATTTCACGCCTCCTTGGAATGGGGGATATTAAATCCCTGCTTGAAAAAGCCGAGGAGACCTTCAAAGTTGAAGATTTTGATGTGGAATCAATGCTCAGCGGGAAATTTACTCTTAAAGATATGTACAAACAGATGGAAGCTGTGAACAAAATGGGGCCTCTTAAGCAGGTCATGTCCATGATACCGCTCGGGAAACTGGGAATGAAGGTCTCGGATGATATGTTCGCAGTTACCCAGGAAAAAATGAAAAAATACAAGTACATTATGGATTCCATGACCGATAATGAGCTTGAAGACCCGAAACATATCAACAGCCCCAGGATCACACGGATAGCGCGCGGGTCGGGAACGAAATACGACGATGTACGGGAACTCCTGAAATACCATAAAATGATGCAAAAGACCATGAAAGGTATGAGTGGCGGCGGCGGAAAGTTCAACATGCAGAAAATGATGAAGAAATTTGGAATGTAAGGCCGCAATTTCGATTATGATGATATGATTATGGAAAATATTTATAAGTAAAGAGATTTATAATAGTAATGGGGCAGCGGCATCGCATCCATCCCCTCCGATGTTTCCGCAACGCCCCCTTTAATTCAGACAACAGGAAATTCTTCCTGAATTTTCTTATTTGCTTTATATCTTTTTCAGTTTTCTTGACCTCTATTGCTATCAGTTCATCATTATCCGGAAATTTAATTACATCCTGATGTTATAAAATTTGACTTTTTATGACATTGCGATGTTATTGTTTTGGAGTTTTAAAACTTTTCATTATCTTCTGGTTTGAAAAACCACAGAGAGCACAGAGTACACAGAGAAAAGCGTCAAAGCTCTGTACTCTCTGCGTACTCTTTGGTTGATGATCCTCTTAGCGGAAAACTATAATCCAAATTTTTTACCTTACCCTCGTCCCTTCCTTCACCTCTTTCTCAGGCATCAGCAGCACCGCACCCTCAACATCAGCCGCCAGCACCATCCCGCGCGATTCAACCCCAAAAAGTTTTGCCGGCTTCATATTTGCCATAACAACGACCAGCTTTCCCACAAGTTCGGAAGGATCATGGGATTTTGCTATCCCTGCAACTATCTGGCGCTTCTCGCCAATATCCACTTCC
Source organism: Candidatus Methanoperedentaceae archaeon (assembly GCA_963753595.1). Taxonomy (GTDB): domain Archaea; phylum Halobacteriota; class Methanosarcinia; order Methanosarcinales; family Methanoperedenaceae; genus Methanoperedens. The sequence goes on from CAVWCX010000019.1 coordinate 71,174, forward strand.
AGTTTCAGGAGTTTATCAGAACCTTTGATGACCTGTGCCGACAATACTTTCCCGATCCTGATATCAAGTTTCTGGAATTCTTCGTATGTTATCTCAGTCTTCTCTTCCTTTGCTTCTTCCTCGTGCTTTTTCTCTTTTGACATTGCTATCTTTACCCTTTTATCAAGGATGGCTTCCATTTCCTTGATCTTCTTATCCTCAATCTTTGTGAATAATATCTCAGGTATTTTTAATTCCCCGGCAGGTATCTCAATGAGGGCATCCTCAAACCGCGCGCTGTGAACATCCCCTGAAAGTCCAAGCTGTTTCCATGCCTTTTCCATATTTCCGGGAAGGATAGGCTCAAACAACAATATTAGCGCCTTTCCTATCTGGAGGCAGTTCTTAACAACACGGGCACATGCATCTCTATCTGTTTTTATGAGCGACCAGGGCTCTTTGGACTGGAAATACGAATTACCGTACGCAGCAAGTTCCATCATTGCATCCGTAGCCTTCTTGAACTCATATTCATCAAAAGCCAGAATTACGGTTTCAATAGTCGCTCGTATTTTTTCAAGAATTTCTTTATCGATTTTGCCATCCGGGACCGCGCTGAAATTCTTATGGGTAAAATGCTGCGTCCTGTGCAGGAAATTTCCAAGCGCTCCCACGAGTTCACTGTTAACCTTATCCTGGAACACTTTCCAGGAGAAATTCAATTCTTTTGTATGTGAAGTGTAATTCGCGATATAATACCGCAAAAGATCGGGATGGAAACCATGGTCAAGATAATCCTCATCCACCCATACCACATACCCGCGGCTCTTTGAGAACTTCTTATCATCGATTTTCAGCATCCCTGACGCAACAACAGCCCACGGCGGGGTGTAACCTGCACCTTTTAGCATGGCAGGCCAGAAGATGCAGTGATGATATGTGATATCCTCGCCTATGAAATGAATGATGCGGGAATCGCGCCGCCAGTATTTCTCCCAGTCGCCTCCTGTTTTTTTAGCCCATTCTTCTGTGAACGATATGTAACCTATGGGCGCATCCACCCAGACATAAACGACAAGGTCGTCATGGCCAGGGAACCGGACGCCCCATTCGAGATTTCTCGTGATGCACCAGTCCTTCAATTCCTTTGCCCATATTTTTGCATAGTTGATGGCATTGGATGTGCCCCCGAGTGTTTTAAGGTAATCCGAAAGGAAGCCCCCGAAAGACGAAAGCTTGAAAAAGAAATGCTCCTGCTCACGATACTCGGCGGGATTTCCGCATATGCGGCATTTTGCGTTCTTGATCTCACCGGGTTCAAGATGTTTTCCGCATCCCTGGTCGCACTCATCCCCGCGTGCAGGTTTTCCGCAATAAGGGCATATCCCCTCAACATACCTGTCCGGAAGGAATCGCTCATCATGAGGACAGTACGCTAGTCTTATGACCTGGGGATAGACATATCCCCTGTCGATCAGCGCTTCCACAATGCTGTTCGTTCTTGCATGGTTCGTGGGTGAGTCAGTATTACCGAAGATACTGAATTCCACTTCCATCGCTTTGAAAATACTCTCAAAATGTTTGTGGTATTTATTAACAAGTTCTGTTGGGGTAGTCTTTAGCTCCTCAGCATTTACCACGATCGGAGTACCGTGGGCATCAGAACCGCAAACAAATACTGCCTCTTGCCCCTGTTTCCTGAGTGACCGTACAAAAATATCTCCCGGCACATAAGTACGCAGGTGCCCGATATGGCATTTACCATTAGCATAAGGAAGACCGCATGTAACAAGAACAGGTTTATCAGATGGAAAGTTTGACATGGGTGCTACATGGGATTTCTTTATAAAATACGTTTCTGTGAAGTGCACCCATTCAATATATTTAAGGCACTCGTTATTTCAGCCCCTGTACCTTGATACTAACAATAGAATCAGCAATACTTCTTAGCTCATCCTCGGGGATATTGAAATTCTCAATAATTGCCTTTGCTGTCGGGTCATTTACCATAAATTCGATCGGATATTTTGTCTCATCGATTATCCTGACATCTTTGAATCCTGCACCTTTTATTGCTTTTAAATATTCGTCCTTTTTTATGGCACCTGAAATACAGCCTATATACGATTCAACTGAATTTTTTATTGCATCAGGAAGCTCTTTTAATAATACAATATCAGAAACCATTAGTCTTCCGCCTGGTCTTAAAATCCTGTAGGCCTCTTTAAAAACCCGCTTTTTATCTGGTGAAAGATTGATGACACAATTTGATATGATAGCATCAACCGAATTATCCGCAGCAGGCAGATTTTCGATCTCACCGAGCCTGAATTCAACATTATCGTAATTCCCTTTCGTGGCATTTTCCCTTGCTTTTTCTAACATCTCATGTGTCATGTCAACACCTATAACTTTACCAGTGGATCCTACCTTTTTTGCTGCAAGGAAGCAATCAAACCCGGCGCCTGAACCCAGGTCAAGAACAGTTTCACCGCTCTTTAGCGAAGCCATAGCTACCGGATTCCCGCATCCAAGCCCAAGATTTGCGCCTTCAGGAACCGCTTCAATTTCATCTTCACCATAGCCTATACTTTTGCTAATTTCTACCACTCGCCCTTTACTCCCGCAGCAGGATGTTACAGGTGAACAGCATGATGTCCCTTTCGTGGCAATTTTCGCATAGCCTTCCCGCACATTCTTTTTTATATCTTCTTCTTTCATTTTGATCTCTCCCGTTTCATTTTAGAGTACATCTTTTATCAATGGCCCAAGCATGTCTTTCACTATTCCCGCAAGTTCTTCTGCCTTGATCAAAGTAATACAGCAAATCTTGCCGTCCTTTTCCCAGCTCACAACTGCCAGTTTATCGCCCGCATGGATATTTGCCCTTTCCCTTATCTCTTTCGGAAGCACCATTTGCCCGCGCTCATCCACGCTTATCATGGATTCTACTTTACAGCAGCTTGACCTGGCCTCAGATCCGCAGCATGATTCGTTTTTTTCTTTTTGGGTCATTTTCATCCTCATTTTAAGAGGGTTTCCTGAATATTTATACTTTTCTGATTAATCAGACAAATCTGAATTAGTTGAAAATACCTATTTATTCCACGCTAATTTCTGTAGAGAGTTCCAAGAAGCCCTGTTGCCTCAAGCAGGACGTTATGGTATCCTCTGCAGTTAGACACAATAGAAAAATATATACATGAGTATGTATATGAGCATGTGTTGCATTATATTAATGGAGGTGAAAAAATGTCAGGATGTAATCCAGTAACGTATAATAACATTCCACCAGATGTATTTACATGTATGAAAAAAAAGCTTGAGGCCGCTGGAATTCATGTTCCACCCGGAAATAGTGGCGACATGGAAGGCAGTGGCGTTAAGGCACATTTTGAATGGGATGGAAAAACAAATCTAACAATAACGATAAAAGACAAACCATTTATAGTAACTTGCGGCTATGTAATTGGAAAAATAACCGATTTTGTGCATGAATGTCACGGTAACGCATAAAATTGACTAATACGAACTGAAACGAACTTCGGTAGCGTGAGTTTGTAACAGTTCGTACGAGTTAGTTGTTAATTTTTTTCATACCAGATCGCAATAAATGAAAAAAGAAGCCAAGGTCCGGAGTCGAACCGGATTGGAATCGCTCTGCAGGCGATTGCGTGGCCGTTCCGCCACCTTGGCAGGGGGAGTAACGCTACATAAACATAATAGATAATAAGATTATCGCAATAGGCAATACTCATATATCCCATCCGATAATATGTTATTAAAAGGATAAAATGGAACTCAAGAAAACTGAAAATTGCATGATATGCGGGGATGAACTTGAATATTTGACAGCCGCTGTTCCAGTGTCATGCATTTACTGCGGGAAAAAAGAATCCGCTAATATACATTGCCCATCGGGACATTATGTTTGCAATGAATGCCATGCCAGCGATTCTATCAAAATAATCACACAATTCTGCCTTTCTTCAAACTCAAAAAATCCTATGGAAATGGCAAAGACCATAATGAGACATCCTGTCATGCCAATGCATGGGCCTGAACACCATGCCATGATAGCCGCAGTACTTGTAACAGCATATAAGAACATGACAGGAAAAGCGACGGATGAAGACATAAAGGAAGCTATACGCCGTGGCGCCACTGTTCCTGGCGGATATTGCGGCCTTTACGGGGCAGACGCGGCAGCAATAGCAACAGGGATCGCTCTTTCAACGATATTGAAAGCAACACCTCTTTCGGATTACGAACGCAGGACAGCCAATATGATGACCTCGCGCGCCCTTGCCGCCATAGCCGTGAACAGCGGTGTAAGGTGCTGCAAACGAAGCACCTATGCATCGATCGAGTCGGCGCTCCAGTATTTCAAAGAAGTCCTGGGAGTAGAGCTTGAACACATCCCTGTTTCGAGGCTCAAATGCGAGCACAGCCACAGGAATAAGCAATGTTCTTATGCTGATTGCAGGTATTTTGCAGGAAAGACGAATTCAAAATATACTTGATACCCCAAGAGCTCTCATGAACCTTTCCTTTATCTCATTAGCCGAAAAGGGGATTTCTTTACACTTCGCATTCACTGGTTTTACAATTAAATGAATGAATTGTATTTTGCGCCTCAGTGCTTCTCTTAATTCATCAATGGAATGTGCTTTTACTGTTTCAGTTATCCCGCTTGCTTTTGCCAGCAGCTCAAGGTCGATCAGGCTTTGCGTACATGTCTCCTGGTTCCCGGTTGAACCGTAAGCTGCATTATCAATTCCAATGATCGTGAGGTTAGCTGGTTCATAATCACCAATACTGATCAGCACATTCGGATTCATAAGCAGGCTGCCATCACCGTCAATCACATAAACATGCTTTTTTTGAATGATCGAAAGACCTAAGCCTATCGATGAAACAAGACCCATAGAACCAAGCATGTAAAAATTAAGTTCCCTGTCCCGTACCTCAAATAATTCCTTTGATGGGATACCCAGGTTGGAGACGATTATATCGTCATTTTCATTAATAGTTTCCACAATGGTCTTGATAGCTTCGTATCTTGTTAAAACCGGTTTTTGTATTGTTCCACTGAACAACAGATCAATGTTCCTGCTGCATATCTCAGACGGTTCGGGAATTTCGCATGTTGAACCCTCCCATACAGCAGGAGAAATCAAGATAACATGAGGATGAAAGTTACTGAAGGATTCTTTGATCGCTTCATCTAATCGCCCTATTTCTTTTAACGATTCTATGATCGTACACTTAATTCCTGAGGCTGCCATTATCTCAGGTAACTTCCTTCCAAGTTGCCACTGCGCTTCTATAGATTCGTTATAAACACCGCGCCAGCTTGCAATTATAGGAAGCGGGATGTTGTAGGTAAGATTGAGTGAAAGAAGCGCATTTATCATGTTCCCAATGCCTGTGCTCTGGATAACCATAACCGGACGCCCCCCGCCAAGATAAACACCAGCGCATATCCCCACGCCATTCTCCTCACGGGTGAGTGGGATGGTCTTTATGTTCATTTCGATAAGAGGAAGTAACGCCTTTATCCTATCACAGGGAAGTGTCGCTGCAATATCGATCCTGTTTTGTTTAAGTATATCGATGATTTTGTGTTCCGGAGTATCTTCATTCATTTGCTTTCTGCGGTTTTTTACTTCAATCAAATATTAGATTATATCTTCCAGGGGAACATTCGCATTCTCGGCATGTGCAGTTGGTTCTATCCTGCGCAGGTCATAATCCTGCTCAACGCGTTTTACTCCACCGCCAGTGATATTTAATACGATATATTCATCTTTTTTCACTTTTCCGGCCTCCACCGCTTCGACCAATGAGGCGACAGCAACTCCTGCCGGCGGGAAGATATCAATACCTTCAAGCTCTTCAAATAAAGTTACACCTTTCTTCGCGTCGTTGTTGGAAATCGCATACATGCTTCCATTCGTTGCACACAACGCATCATAGACCCCCCCTGGTACTGAATACGGGGGTTCCCTGTTGGAAAGGATATCGGCATACATCTCATGAATTTGTTTTTTTGGCTCAGGCATATCAATATCTTTGATGATATCGCGCCTTGCGGCTTCCCATGCATTGTACATTGGTACAAAAGGCAGGTTCTGTGAAAGGTGAAGTTCCGGAAGCGCCTTGCCAAATCGTCCATCCTCAAGCAACCGCAGTGATGCTTCCCATGCTGCTATTCCTCCTGTTCCGCTTCCTATTGCCTGGAAATAATGATCCGGTATCCTTTTCATAAAAACCGATGCATCAAGCATCACCGTTCCCATACCATCCCTACGTGCAACGTTCCTTGCTCCGCCTTCAGCCTGCATGCCGGGCGCTGCAGAAAGCCTTTCAGCAAGATGAATAGAATCGGTATAGTCGCAGTTATTACCCATTTGTATATAATGAATTGAATCTGTTGGCTCTTCAGGCAGCCACATCCTTGATATTCCACTTCCAGGCACAACAATGTAAACATTCACCCCGGTCATCGCAGACACATGGGCAAATGCCCGCGCCGTATTCCCGGCGGAAGCAAGAACAAGGGATTTACCCGAGTTCTTGAATTTCGAAAGCGTTGGAAAAGCCTCCAGCTCCTTGAAACTGCATGTTTTTATATTTGCTCCCCTTTCTGGCCAGTAGCCATTAAAACCGATAAAAAGGTTCTTAAGTCCCAGATATTGCCCAAGTTCAGTGCTCCTGTATGTGACCGGGCCTGAATCGGTTGTAATAAGCTCATCAACCGGCAGCCAGTCATGGAATTTCCCTATTCCGGGAACATCTTTTAATTCAAGTTTTTTGTTCCTGTAATTTGCGCGCAAAAGTCCATTGTCAGAATCGCATTTCAGGCGGTCGTTAAAATAAGCAGTATTGCAGCCTGTGCATACAAGATCGTATTTCTGGTGATCAGGTATCGAAATAGCAGGAGGATGATCGGAAATGCGCCCACAGCATGCGGATTCACTTATTGTCATAATTAATAGTTCCAGTAAATTAGTATATAGGCTTATCCATTAGAGGTAAGAAATTGTCCGCATGAGGACATTATTTTTTGTAAAAAATACGATCGTCCAAAAAATTAGATACTTATGCCAATTATGCCGTCTACAATGCCTGAACCACTTAATTTGTAAAATGCGACCGCGATAACTTTCGGGGATGAATAGCTGGATATTAGCTCTCTATCTTGATTTATATTTATTGCATTGGCGCAGGAACTCATCGAATGAATTCGAAGCAGGATGCGTATGCATGTAACTTGCCATTGTATTATGCTCCATTAAACCATCACTTCTTTCAAAAATCCCTTTTCCCCGTCTTAATTTATATACAAAACGCGCATCTGTGTCGCATTCCGTTACTGAATAATGGAACTCATGTCCCCTTATTAATTTGCCTTTTTTCGCGATCGGAGAATCCATAACAGCTTCAGCTTCGGTATAACCTAACGCCTGGAGCTTTCCGGTCATTCTTCCGCTTGCTCCAAGGACTCCTGCCATTTTATAAGTCTTATCGGTTTTGAGGCTGTTACAAAGATACAAAAGCGCGCCGCATTCGCCATATATGGGCATTCCATCTTCTGCTACTTTTTTTATCTCATGCCTGGTGTTTGAGGCTTCAAGTTCTTTCGCATAAAGTTCCGGATATCCTCCTCCGAGATATATTCCATCGACTTCTGGCAATGCATCACTCATCGGACTGAAAAAGACAAGCTCTGCTCCTGACCTTTTCAGGGCATCAAAAGTATCCTGGTAATAGAAACAGAATGCGCTGTCATTGGCAATGCCTATTTTCACATTGAATTGCTCTTCATGTACCTCAAAATCGAGATCAAACGGGTTAAAATTCTCTGCAATTTTCTTCACCGAATCCATATCGATATGCTGTTCAATAAAATTGGCAAGTTCTGTATTTTTCGGATCATTTTCACCGGCCATATGAAGACCAAGATGCCGTGATGGAATTGACAATTCTTTGTTTCTCGAAAGTGCGCCGACAACAGGTATTTTTATTCCTGCGCTATGCAACGAATCCCTGATGATTTTAATGTGCCTGTCGCTTCCAGTATTATTGAGTGTTATACCCTGGATGTTGACACCACTGTCAAATTCAGAAAAACCTTTAACAATAGCTGCTATACTTCGCGATACCCCATGTGCATTCATAACAAGCAGAACAGGGATGTTCAGGATCTTTGCGATATGGGCTGAACTTGCGACCTCGGTTGAATCAAGACCGTCAAATAAGCCCATGACACCTTCAATTATGCAATAATCAGCGCCATCCGATGCTCGTGCGAATGTTTCCAGCACTCCTTTTTCACCCATAATGAAGCTGTCAAGATTCCTGGATGGCCGGCCGCAAATCTGAGTATGGTGACCCGGGTCGATAAAATCAGGACCAACCTTGAAAGGCTGGACTTTATATTTCCTGCTTAGGGCGGCCATAAGACCAGTAGCAACCGTGGTTTTCCCCACACCGCTAGCAGTCCCTGCGATCAAAAGCGCCCTGGTTTTAGTAATGGGCATGATTTTCTAAGGATATGAGCTAAAAGAATATAAAGTTCATTGGATATTCCACAGCATATAAATATCCGGCAAAACAATATTAATTAACAAAGGAGTTCTCATGTTTGGCGCCAATGAAGCTGTAAAGATTGTATCTAAAGATCTTGGAATTAATGAAGATGCATTGGTCATCGGTTAAGGAATTCTGCTCAATGAATTATCTCAAAAAAGATTGCAGAATTACTCGTTTTTAGTCAATAGCTTTGGGTTTCCAGTTGAAATAATCGTTATATAGCGAAGCATTTATCGTCTTAGCATGCATATATTACTTAAAAATTCTAATTTTACTGTATTAAAATTAGAAAGAGGATCAGTAGCATGAAAAAGCCCAAAGAACCAAACACAAAAATCCCATCTTATGACCCCGATATAATTGAAAAAGACCTCTACACACTATTCCCTCCAGAATGGCTGAAACAAGCAGCAAAAGAAACCGGCCTCATAGAAAGAGAGAGAAAAGTGACAGCCGTAGAAATGTTTTGGGTTCTTGTCAATAGTTATGGTGTTCGCCTTGCAAGAAATCTAGCCTTTGTCAAACGGAATTATGAAAAGTTTTCCAATAAAAAACTGAGCGACAGCAGCTGGTATGAAAGATTCACACCTGAACTTGTTGCATTCCTGAGGCTATGTGTAACTCATGGAATTGAACAGCTTGCTAAGGAACAAACCAAAGTTCTCAATGAAAAAATAGCTAAATTCCAGGATGTAATGATACAGGACAGCACAATTATCAGATTGCATAAGTCTCTTGCTAAAAAATTCCCGGCAGCACGTTCCAGAACGGTAGCAGCTGGCGTTAAAGTGAGTTTGTTGGTAAGTGCCGTGGCAAACAGCCCAAAAAGCATCACTATTCATCCTGAAAGTACAAATGAATTGAAGACTCTGCGAATAGGTCCATGGATAAAAGATAGAATTCTTCTTATCGATCTTGGTTTCTACAAACATCTACTCTTTGCTAAAATCAAGGAGAATGGCGGTTACTTCGTGTCCAGATTGAAAGGAAGTGCGGATCCTCTTATTGTTGATGTGCATAATACGTGTCGGGGGAATAGTATTGATGTGAAAGGGAAATATATCAGTGAAATTCTCCCCAAGTTAAAAAGACAAGTACTCGATGTTGAAGTTGAGGTCTCATTCAAGAAACCGAATTATAATGGGAAAAGTAAGACAAGAATGGATACTGAACAGTTCCGATTGGTAGCGGTTTTTAATGAAGATGAAGAAAAGTATCATGTCTATCTTACTAATATTGCAAAAGATGTTTTGGAGGCTGAGGATGTTGCGAAACTCTATGGAGCAAGATGGGATATTGAACTGATCTTTAAAGAACTGAAAAGCAGATACGCTCTTGATGTTGTGAATACAAAGAACACACAAATTATCGAAGCCTTTATCTGGATATCGATTCTTACCCTTTTAGTAAGCAGGAGAATATATTCGTTAGTTCGGAAGTATAATCCAAAAGATATTGGTTCTCGTTTTACACAATTGCGATGGAGTACGATTTTTGCCGAAAATGCTGATAAACAGCTTACTCTGATACTTCGGTATTATGGGATTGAAAGAACTATTCTGACTGTTATGAATGTCTATTCAAGTCAGGCACTTGATCCCCATGTCAGTAGACATCGGTTCAGGGATGACTGGTGGGCTTAACCGATGACCAATGAATGAAGATGCACTTATACAGGAAGGTATTGTTGAGTATATAAAGAAAAGGATTAAAGCATGTATGAGGGACAGGCTGGAGATACTTTCCAGATATAATATTTCTTCAATAGGTGAATTTGAAACTAAAGTTCATGAAGGAATTATTCCGGAACATCCTGGCTGGGAAGATCTTATAACTCTTGAAAATCTTGAAAATTCTATCGCAAAACTGAAACGAGAACTTACGAATGTTAAAAACATATCTCTTTCTTGAATCGATTGCTAGAGAATATATAGAAATTGTTCTGGAAACAAGGATACTTCAACTACCCTCAGGTGAGCCTTCAAAATTGAGGATTGAATTAAAATGAAGAAAGACAATCTTCAAGCGTCCCGTTTCCCACAAAATCCGGATGGATCCCGCTTTTCCTCATTGCATCAGCAGTTTTTGGCCCGATAGCTATTGACTTGATTTTTTTTGCATCTTCCTTCCTGAATCCTGAAAGCTCAAAGGATTTAGAACTCGTAAAGATCACCGCATCAATATCATTTATTACTTCGAGAATGCTGCTTCCGGATGGCTCTAACCGATAAGCTGATGCTTCTATAACCAATGCGCCTTTTGATCCTAAGGATCCGGTCAATTCAGGATTAGGAACTTGCGCACGTGCGACGCCTATAGTCTTTCCTGAAATATCACCAAGATAATCCGCAAAATTCTCGGATGAGAATTTTTCAATGACTTCACTTTTCAACCCATATTCTTCCACTTTCTTTGCGGTTTTTGGCCCCACGCTCACGATCCTTATTTTTTTTCCTGGCTTTACCTTATCAAGAAGTTTTTCAGCTCCAAGTGAACTTGTGAAAATAAGAATATCTATCTTTTGTTTTAAGATCATTTGGCATAACCTTAACAGCGGCTCCGGGTCAGATGGGTCAGCAGAACGCATCGTGGATACTATTACTGCTTCATGGCCATAGCGCCTGAAAAGTTCATGAACGCCTTCGGATTTTTCTTCAAGTTTTGTTACTGCGATTTTCACAAAGCTAAAATCACACTTGTAAACATAACCCTTTTGTTTATGAGATGCTTTCAGGAGAAATCCATGGACATATCCCTGACAATACTAATCATCTCAATAATGTTTGGCTTCCTGCTTGGCATCATTTCAGGTCTTACTCCGGGCATCCATGTAAATAATTTCGCCCTCATACTTGTTGCGGTCTCACCATATCTTTCAAGCATGGGTTTTGCGCCGTTCTATATCGCTGTAATAATTCTTTCAAATTCGATAGCGCACACATTCCTTGACATCATTCCCTCAATTTTCCTTGGGGCTCCGGAAGCGGATACTGCCCTCGCGGTCCTTCCGGGTCATGTGCTTCTGATGGAAGGAAGAGGCGCTGAGGCAATACGCCTTTCTGCTATCGGAAGCGCCGGGGCGGTCATTGTATCTTTGATAATGGCGATCCCTATGGCTTATTTCTTTTTGAAAATATATGGAATGATTAATATTTACATCGGATGGATCCTGATTTTGATCGTCATTTTGATGATAGCCACTGAAAACGGGGAATATGTGGAGGGGCAGGGATCGCTTGTGCATCTTAAATTCAAGTTTTATGCAATTCTCCTCTTTTTTATTTCCGGGTTCCTTGGTATATTTGCATTTGACAACACAGTATTAATGCAGCCCCTCCTTAAATTTGGCGAGCCCTCTATTCTATTGCCCCTTCTTTCGGGATTGTTCGGCGCTTCCATGCTCGTAATCAGTCTTATGACAAAATCCGAATTGCCGCCGCAGAAAAAGAACTGTATGTTCGTGCTTCCAAAAAAGAGAATTATCAGGGGAATGGTGACAGGCACCGCGGCAGGTTCTTTCGTGGCATGGCTTCCCGGTGTATCTTCAGCGGTCGGCACGCTTCTAGCCAGGCTCTTTGTCCGTGAAGAAAAAGATAGCATGTCATCCAAGGAATTCATGGTTTCAATAAGCAGTGCTAATACAGCCAATGCGATATTTAGCCTGATCGCCCTATTCATTATTGGAAAAGCAAGAAGCGGCGCAATGGTAGCTATCGACCAGCTGGTGAAGGTCAGCGAATGGGATTATTCGATCATTATTCTCCTGTTGATCGTCATAATCTTTGTTTCTGCAATTTCCTATTTTACTACGATCTATCTTGGTGACAGGATTTCGGGATTCCTTTCAAGAATAAATTATTCTAAATTGTGTGCGACTGTGCTGGCAGGACTATCAATTATGGTCTTTATGTTCACAGGCTGGTTCGGCTTTATCATATTTTTTATATCCACGCCTGTTGGAATGATAGCGTCTTATGCAAAGATCAGGAAAATAAACGCAATGGGAGTTATAATGCTTCCTGTGATATTGTATTTTTTGTGAAACAACCAAAAAGATTTATATCTATCCCTTACCTATAGTCCTATAGGTGAAAAAATGGTAACCACCATTCAGATGCATGAAGATATCATAAAGGAATTGAACGCCTTGAAGAAGGAATTGAACCTTAAATCATATGAAGAGGTTATCAGGGCACTTATGCGATCAGAGAAGATGCTTAAAAAATCATATTTTGGGACGTTCACTGAGCTACATGAATTCAAAAGGGATGAGGAAGAGGATGACCGTCTTGGTTGATTCCTGGGCATGGATTGAGTACTTTAAAGGAACTTGTGCTGGTGAGAAGGTCAAAGAATTATTAGAAAAGTCACAGGATAAGATAATTGTAAGTACGATAAATATTGCAGAAGTATACAATTCGTTTCTGAGGGATTATTCTCATCCAGATAACGATCGCTATGCAGAGGCTTCAAGGAAGGCCATGGAACAAAGGTCATATGTTTGTGAAGTTGATGAAAAGATCGCTGTTGATTCTGCAAAGATAAAGCATGAAAAGAAATGGGGTCTTGGTGATTCTATAATATATGCAACGGCAAAAAGAGAAGATGCAAAGGTACTGACTGGAGACCCGCATTTCAGGGGCTTAAATGATGTCATATTCCTGGAAAGATGAAAAGTCACAGTAAACCCGCATGAGGTCTGTATATGGCGCATGAAAATAATTTATAAATGAGGTATTCTGAATGTGGAATTCAAATGAAGAACTTGATATCGAAAAAGCAGGGGATGATGCAAATAAGCTTGTGCTGCTTGGTTCTGCCCTGCAAGCAGGAATATTCCTGGCTCTTGATACGGAAAAGGATATCATCACACTTAAGGAAGAACTCAAAGCGGATGAAAGAGCGCTTTATATAATTCTTGAAGCGCTGTGTTCATTGGGATATGTTGTTAAATCGCATGACAGGTATGTAATAGCAGATAAAGCCCGTCCACTTTTCCTTTTGCATGGTGAAGAATACGTCGGCGGTTATTTGCCGCACCTGATGAACATATTGGGATCATGGCTTGAGCTTCCTGATATCATAAAAGGGGAAAGGCCGGAAAGAGAACCCGTCCGCCGCGATATCCCTGTTTTCATGCATGCAATGGCATCACGACCGGATAAGATAGCAGAGGAGGCAGTGAGCGATATCCTGAAAAAGAAAAAGGATGCAAAAAATGTGCTTGACCTTGGCGGTGGGCCTGGAAAATACTCAAAAGCTTTTATTAACAAGGGGTTAAAAGCAGTTCTTTTTGATACAGGTGAAGTAATAGATTATGTCAGTACCGCCTTCAACCTGAATCGGATAAAGGATCTTACCCTTGTAAAAGGTGATTTCACACAAAACATTGAAACTGATATCCACGAAAAATTTGATGTTGTTTTCATGGGAAATATCTGCCATATTTATTCTGAAAACAATAACATGAAACTTATAAAGCAGGTTCATAATTTACTGAATAACCAAGGAATGATAGCAATTGAGGATTTCGTTCGCGGACGAAGCCCGCACGCTGAGCTATTTGCTGTAAATATGCTTGCGAATTCAGAAGAAGGAAATACCTGGTCTGAGGCGGAATTTCGAGAATGGCTAAAGGATGGGGGATTCCATGGGGTCGAGGTTATTGACCTTGCAAAGAAGGGCAAACAGCTTATTCTGGGATTCAAAGGTTGAAAAATCACGAGATGTCAGACATATTAATTAAAACAGTCGGAGAACCTGATTAAAGGTTTTGGAATGCATGATTTTTTATATATGAATTCCATTATAGAATATTACATGGAAAAAACGGCAAAAAACGAAATACTCTTCTCAAGGGACTTTGTCCTTACAAGCCTTTCAACGTTTACCCTGTTCGCAAGTTTCTATTTCCTCCTTATCACGCTTCCGATTTACATTCAGAAAATTGGCGGCACAGAATCTGAAATCGGGTTGATAATAGGTGTTTTTACCATCTCGGCGGTGGCACTTCGCCCGTTCATAGGACACGAGGTTGACAGACGCGGCAGGAAAATCATCCTCATATTAGGAATCCTTGTGTTCCTGATATCCATGCTGCTTTATGATTATACAAAGAGCGTTACTTCTTTGCTTCTCCTCAGGGTGCTTCATGGGGTAGGCTGGGGAGCTGCAACCACAGCAGCAACCACACTGATAGCAGATATAGCGCCGCCTAACAGAAGGGGTGAGGCTATGGGCGTATTCGGGATGGCATCCAATGTTGCGATGGCAATAGGCCCTGCATTGAGTATGATACTCCTTCTAAAATATGATTTTTCCATTCTATTTTCAATAAGCGCAGGCATTGCACTGGTAGCTTTGCTTCTTGCACTTCCTATTTCCGAAACAGTGGTAGTGCGTCCGAAAACACCACTATTTAGCAAAGAAGCATTATTTCCCTCAGCCCTTATGTTCACAGTCTCATTAACGTATGGTTCAATTGTGTCATTTCTTTCCCTTTTTGCCCAGAAACAGGGAATAACAAACCCCGGAGTATTTTTTTCGGTATTTGCCGTGACCCTTATTCTTGTCAGGGCGCTTGCAGGCAAACTCTCAGATATAAAAGGCAGGAAATTTGTAATAATACCAGGGATGATCATTATTGCTGCGGGTCTTGGGGTTTTATCGACAGCAAGTGCCCTTGAGACTTTTATTGCAGCAGCGCTTCTTTACGGTCTTGGTTTTGGGCTTGTGCATCCATCGCTTATGGCACTTCTTGTTGACAAAGTAAGTGACAGGGGCCGCGGCGCTGCCATGGGAACGTTTACAGCAGCTTTTGATCTTGGAATAGGGTCCGGTTCTATCCTTCTGGGTTTAGTACTGCAATACTATGGTTTCCAGGTTATGTACACACTCGGCGGCCTGATAGTGTTAACGGGTGCGATTATTTTAATAGCCAATAATGGAAAGGCTTCGAGGCAGATGTAATGGACCTTTTCACTCATGCGTTATTTCCTTATTTGCTCGGGAATTACTTCAAAAAAAACAAAGAAAAGATCACAGCTTTCGTTATCGGGGGAATAGCTCCGGATATTGATATTTTTCTTTTATTGATACAATACCTTTACCCTACTTTTTTCCTGATCACCCATCGGGGCATAACACATTCGATTTTCTTCGGGTTTTTCACCGGTATTATTGTATTATATCTTGCATCCCGTGACGGAATTAAGAAGATAGTGCAAAAGCGTATTGATTTTGAACCTGTGTTCTCGAGCAAAAACATTTTATATGCTTTCGCAGGAGTTATCATCCACCTGATTCTTGATTATTCAACAACAAGAGGGGTACCGCTGTTATACCCCTTTGATGCTGCAAGATATTCTGCCGAATTGTTCTTTTATACGGATATATACCTGACAATAGTCAGCCTGATAATGGTAATATATTTAATTAAGAAGCCATTCCAGACCCGGACGATCACAAAATTCCTGATAATATTACTTCTCATTTCAGGCGGATTGGGAGCTTTGCGGTTTGCAGAAAAAAGCAATGCAGAGCAATTTTTTCATGATGGAAAGATACGATCATTTCCTACGATGAATCCCTTTGACTGGTTAGCACAGAAAGAAGAGGGCACTAAAATTGAAATATATGAATATAATAGTTTAGAAGGGAAACAAAAATATAATATTACATTCCTGCGCCTGAATGTTATTTCAAGTGGAGAAGGTCTTGATAATGCACTTCATCTTGCGGATGACCTTCCGCAGCTAAAAATGTTCAAGTGGAGGGCGCATTCGGTGGCTGTTAATGCATCTTACGGCAATGAAACATGGTCGTTGGAATATTATGACCCTATCCAGAGAGCAGAAATGAGGGATATTTCGGGAACTTTTATTAGAGCCGGGGGGCATTTCGGTTCACTTATGATAAACGTGACAGGGGATAAAGCGGTTGCAAAGTAAATGATTTAGCAAGCAATGTACAAGGCGAACTTATTGTTGGAACTATCCATCCCATTTTTCTGACCTCAAATTTTACCTATGGCTTATATATTACTTATGTCATTCAAAGATTACATTAAATCCGGGGTTTTTCGTAAAAAGCGTTGCATTTTTACCGGACTACTTAGGTATGCCTTATAGATTTGATCGAAAAATAACATTTTCACGGAGGTTATTATGTCAGGACAATTAGCAGGACAGCTAATCTATATTCTAAGGCAGCCAAAGAACAAAAGTAAGAGAAGCTCAGAATAATAATCGTGTTTTACAATAAAAAGTTGTCTTATAAGGAATCGAAAAGAGGTTAAAATGAATAAACATATACAAAAACTCAAAAAAGAAATATTTGATAGTGTGATGAACAATAAGGAAGAAAAGGACTTTGAGGCTATTATCGAAAGAAGCGTAACAATGACTTTAAAATATGTTGATACGCAAGTTTCCACACATAAATTTTTCCCGAACGAATAAGTTGTAAGACCCGCTATGGCGATGTAGAGTAAGCCAAATAGTCACAATATTGGATAATCTCTCGATATTTCAAGATTAGAAGAAAAGGCAGCATAACGAGCAGGTTTAGTCAGAGTTTGTATTGTATGCTATTTATTAAAATCCCCGGCGCCGGGCAGAAACGGCAGGATTTCCTGAAAGTCTGGCGCTGGCGCGCCGGGATGTTCTGTGCCTGCGCCTGTTTGTGTGCGCGGGGGTCAGGCGGATGGAACACGGATCGAGCGGATGACGCGGATCGCGACGTTGCGACATGAAAGACGCATCACAAATTGCAGAATATGCTACCCCCTCCATTTGGGGCAATCCTACTGTAACATGCGTCGGCAGTAATGCCGGGGTCTGGAGCTTACAGGACAATATGGAAATGTCGGAAGTCTTACCCGACCAATCTGTTAGGATAAAAATACCATGAAGAAACATATGTTAAACCACTGTCAAGAGTCGTTACTGCGAATAAGCGAAACAAGACTGACTACGCTTAGACCAAAAGGTACAAAATCAGACTATGGTGGCTCGTGCGACATCATTGTAAATGGACATACGATTTTCGGCTTACAGGTGGCTTCTAAAGTATTTGGAATTATTTGTGATGCGGAGCTTGGTAACCCCTACGCTCTCCAGGAAAATGGTAGAAACTCTGCAAAGAGCGACAATGGAGCGGAGGGCAGAGGAGAGAGTAAAAAGCAAATGGCAGTTTGCAATGAACTGTATAGAGGTTCTACCTTAATCCGAAAGGATGCTGACTTACTCAATGGTGTCCAATTGCATGAATGGAGGCATTACTTGTGAACTCAAGAATTTCAATTACACCGCAAGGTGAGAAGCTTGAGAACATTCACTTTAAAGACCAGTGGAATAACATCAACTGGAAGAAAGTTGAGAAACATGTCAACAGGTTGCAAGCCAGAATTGCAAAAGCAGTTAAAGATGGTATATGGTACATAGTAAAAAGGTTGCAGTATTTGCTAACTCACTCATTTTACGCAAAACTGTTAGCAATAAGGAAAGTAAATCAAAACCGTGGCAAAAGAACGGCTGGGATAGATGGTGAAACATGGTCATCACCACAATCCAAAATGAAAGCTGCTCTTTGTCTAACTGATAATAAGTATGTAGCTAAGCCGTTAAAAAGGGTTTTCATAGAAAAACCTGGAACAGAGAAGAAACGACCTTTAGGAATTCCTACAATGTATGACAGGTCTATGCAATCACTATATGCTCAGGCATTAGAACCAATTGCAGAAATAAAAGGTGACCGAACCTCATTTGGATTCCGAAAATTCAGGAGCCCACATGACGCTTGTGAATATGCCTTCCGCTATCTATGCACAGAAGAATTCACCTGTATGGGTACTGGAAGGCGATATAAAAGGCTGTTTTGACAACATCTCTCATCAATGGTTATTAGACAACATCCCAATGGATAAATCAGTTCTGAAACAATTTCTTAAAGCCGGTTACATTTTTAACCGCCAACTATTCCCAACAGATGCAGGAACTCCTCAGGGAGGCATTATTTCGCCTATTCTGGCTAACATGACCTTGGATGGGATTGAAAAATTACTCTCTGAAAATTTCCCAAAGAACAAGTATGACCGAATAGAGGGAAAACGAACAGCAAAATACAAAGTTAATTTTGTGCGATACGCTGATGACTTTATAGTCACTGCAAATACTGAAGAAATAGCCAAAGAAGTTAAAGAATTGATTAAAGACTTCCTGAAAGATAGAGGTTTGGAACTATCAGATGAGAAAACATTGATAACCCACATCGACAACGGCTTTGACTTTCTTGGATGGAATTTTAGAAAATATAATGGTAAGCTTCTTGTCAAACCATCTAAGAAATCCATTGATAAATTCATAGAAAAAATCAGTGATACTATCAAGGATGGAAAAGCATGGGGACAAAAAGTGTTAATCGATACCCTCAACCCAATAATAACAGGTTGGGCGAACTATCACCAACCTGTTGCTTCCAGCAAAATATTCCATAAACTCGACTCAAGAATATGGGGTATGCTCTGGCACTGGGCTAAGAGAAGACACCCTGAGAAATCCAAACATTGGATTGCTGACAAATACTGGCATCCAGTTGGAAATAAAAAATGGGTATTTTCGGATGGCACAAAACAATTATGCTTTCTTTTTAACACCAAGATAGTTAGGCATATTAAACTGAAATTAGACATGAACCCACACCTAGATAAAGAATACTTTCTCTCAAGAAAATTGAAATTGGGAATTAGGAAACTAACAAGCATAGCAAAGAATGTATTTGATGAAGTTAAGAATATCTGCAAACCTGAAACTACGACCATGATAAATAACTGTTGCCCAAATAAAGGGTTATTGGAGGCTTGAGCCGTATGAAGGGAAACTTTCATGTACGGTTCTTAGAAGAGGAAGAGCGGGCAACCGCTCTTCTTTATTCGGCAATAATAAATCAGTTAAAACCGGATGAAAAGCAGATGTATATCATCCTCGTTTAATCAAATACTGTGCTATATATTTACCAAATTGTTCAATATCTCCAATATTATTCTGCAGGTAATAATGGAGCTTTCCGATATCTATTTTTGCGTACATGTGAACAAGCCTGTTCCTGAATCCTGCGGAAGGTGCAAATTTTATAGCAAAATTTTTTGGCAAAATTCCTTGCTCCCCAAGGATCAAAAATACCTCCTGGTAAGATTCGGGTCGTTTCAGTTTTTCTCGTGATATTATCATTTCACCAATGTCGATCGTACATTCTAATGCGACCTCTAAATATCTCTCAATTGCTCCCTTAAGGGTGTGATCTGTCTGCATGTCCTCTATTTTATGATGTTGATAGCCTTTTAATATGGTCACATATTCCCTTAGGTGTTCAAGTTTAGATGCAATTTCATCATTCATGAAAAACCAACCTCAGCGATCATTTTCAAAGTTTCTTCCGTGTGCCTTTTTATGTAATATTTTTCATCCAGATACATAGAAAGGATCTTTGTTTCGAATCTTACTCTCTCTGTTTCACTGGATTTTAAAATAATTCCATCTTTAATAATATTATATGCCAGAAGCAAAGGCGCTTCGTTTAAAACAATCAGATCAATTTTGTTTTTATTAATTAAAACGGCTATTTCACCCATCAATTTTAATTCCAGGTCGAAGCGGTCTTTTTTGGATAAATTTTCATCTACCAATACCCCAATATCAACATCGCTCAACCTGCCTGCATCGCCCCTGACTGTTGAACCGAAAAGATAAGCAAGTATTACGCTATCTTTGCTGCTGAAATATTCTGTCAGTTCTTTTTCGTAGGGTGTCATATATACTTTGTAATTTGTTTTTGATAATATATGTTCTTCGCTTATGTGACGCATATTTAGATGGAAGCATAACAGGTGCAGATGTCGTCAGTGATTTGTATTGCATACTAAGTATTAAAATCTCCGGCGCCGGGCAGGAGCGGCGGGCTGCCCTGAAAGCCGGACGCAGGCGCCGGGTATCCGAAAGTGTGTGCCTGCTGAGTGTGTTTTGTAAGGATGTTCCCTGAAATGCTTGGATCGTTATTTTTTTAGCGATATAAGAATTCACTTTCGCCCCGCTCTCCCAATACTTTTAACCTTCTCTCTCTCTCTAAACCCGAACCCCGACACACGCCCAACCCCCCACGCCGTCAGTATATTATGATCGAAGTTTGGCCTTTCGTAAATCCCAATTTTTGAGCCTCGATATTTTCCTAAGTTTTGCTATTTATAAATCCCAATTTTTGAATTTCGATTATTATCCGAGCTATTGACGATGTTGGTTTCAATCTGAGCTTTCAGATATGCTCTGATACTATATTAAATTAATTTTTTTATATATAATATGCAGTGGCATTTTTATACATTCTAAAGTATTTTGTTATAAAGTCACTATATAGAATATACGTATAAAAAAAGCAAACTTTATAACAAATTTCTTTATAAAGTTGGCCGAAGCTTTCCAGTCGATTTTTGACCATCCGACTTATTGGCTTTAATCTCCATTTTAAAATTCCGACCGTTCCCATATTATAATTTTTAATAAGTATTATAAATAGCTAGCGGCAGACCAATCTATTTATACTTTAAAATCAATCTGTATAATGCTGTAAATCTAAAAATAAGGATTTATAATGCATATAAAATAAAACGGAGATGTAATAATGAAAATAGTTGAAACAACTATCGAAGCAAGTGAAAAAGCTTCTGATAGTATAAATGAACTCGCACCCACTGAAAAATGGCTCTTCGAGATTCAAAATGGAAATGTAAACTTGTTTACCCTTTTTGAAAATGAGAGCAGGTCAACAGGCAATTGTGGAGCTTGAAGAATTTAAAAAATATGCCAGTGAATCAGAAATGAGATACGGCATAGCTCGATCATTGAACTGGACTTTCCTTCAAGGAAATCTACCATTAACCGCTCGTAATGAAAATGATAAAATTGTGATCAAAAAATCTGAGGAACATACCAAAGCAATAGTAATTTTTACGTAATGGAGATGAATAAGATGAAAATAATAGACATAAATACAGAAGGCAATGGAAGAACTTCTGGCGGTAAAAAAGAATTGGGAGCCGCAGAAAAATGGCTCTTCGATACACAAGATTCGGAAGTCAGACTGGCAAGCCTGATGAAAATGTCAACAGGCCAACAGGGAATCGCAGAACTATCTGAATTCAAATCCTATGGAAGCGATGCAGAAAAAAGTTATGGCCTAGATATATCGCTAAATCGTGTTTTTATTCTTGGAAATTTGCCTTTGATTGCCAGAGGAAGAACTGATAGAGTCGTCATCAAAAAGCTCGCAGCATTTGATCTGGAGCAGTACAATAAAGCTGATCAAAGGCCGCTAGGATTAAACCATCTCGAAACCGTGAAAACAAAGCTGGCGGAATTGCTGGCTTAAGCTAATAATTTTTTTTGAATTTTTTCATTGACCGGAGGTCAGACCTTGACACCTAATAAAAAACTTGAGATTCAAAATATAGTAGAAAAAATACTTGCAAAATATAACATCGATCCATCAGCAGAGAGCTATTTTCTAAAACTCAGTAAGCCTCACTACGATGACCTTGTCATCGAAAGAAGGCTCCCAGGTTCTTGTGGGCCACTATTATCTTCAAAATGGGGATTTGATTAGTGACCCTGTCCTTGCATTCGATTATAATCAAGGATATTGGTTTCCTGAAAGAATCGAGCAATTTGTTGGCGACACTATTTGCAGTTCT
>CAVWCX010000020.1:0-80279 GCA_963753595.1 Candidatus Methanoperedentaceae archaeon
CTCCCGGGGCTTTTTTAAAACATGATACATTATATAAGCAATTCCAAATGTGGCCAATCCCATGCTCACAAAAATTATCACAGAAGGCACAACAAAGGTCGAAGTTCCCGTTCCTGACGAGAACTCAAGTTTTCCGCCATCATCAGTCGCAGTCTTCTATAATCCTGCAATGAAAGCCAACCGGGACGTCGCGGTTGCGGCAATATCATGTTTTTCAAAAGATGATCCTGGATACACTTATCTTGACGCCCTTTCAGCATCAGGGATACGCGGGCTTCGCATTGCCAGTGAAGTGGGTCTTAATACCACAATGAGCGACTGGGAAGGAACTTCCTTTGAATTAATAAAAAAGAATATCGAACTCAATAACCTCACTAATTGCACTGCAATGAAGAGGAACGCCAATGTGGTGATGATGGATGGCAGTTTCGATATCACTGATCTTGACCCTTTCGGAACCCCTGCACCGTTTCTGGATGCTGCCTGTTACTCAACAAAGAGGCTGCTTTGCGTCACAGCCACTGATACCGCGCCCCTTTGCGGCGCACACAAGAAAGCAGGGATCAGGAACTATTCAGCCGTACCCCTTAAAACTGAATACTATCCTGAGATGGGAGTCAGGATCCTGATGGGCGCAGTTGCAAGGACGCTTGCCAAATATGATAAGGCCATGACACCTTTACTCTCTTACGCCTCGGCGCATTACGTGAGGCTCTTTGTATCAGTGAAAAAAGGCATCAAGGAAGCGGATGAATCCTTAAAAGAAATGGGATTTCTCTCGCATTGTTTCAATTGCGGCGATAGATTGTGGAAGTTCGGGCTGGCTGTCCACCTTAATGAAAAATGCCCTGTATGCGGGCACACCACATCACTTGCAGGGCCGCTATGGCTCGGGAAACTTCATGAGCGGGAGTTTTGTGAGAAATTGTCAGGCGAGACTGAAAAGAGGGAATTTAAGGAGGCACAAAAACTGATCGCTGCATGCAGGGACGAGCTTGATATCCCGATGCATTATGACATTCATAAGATTTGTAAATCACTGGGTATAACCGCAATGTCAACGGTGGAGCTTATTGTTGCCTTAAAGGAGAGGGGTTTTCAAGCTTCACGGACGCATTTTACAGGGATTTCATTTAAGACGGATGCGAGTATGGAAGAGATAAAGAAGGTTGTTCTGGGTCTAAAAAGTCAGTAAAGTATCGTTGAAAGACATTAAACTATCTTTTCCTCCCCTTTTTCTTTTGTCCTGATCCTCACATCCTTTAAAAACAACACACTCCGGGCCAGGGCAACAAGTTCATCCCTCGTAAGCACTAACTCATTCCTTATCTCGCCCTGGGGGGCATTTTCAGGAATACCCTGCTGGATCACATAGGTGCCCTCCCTCCCCACAAGTCCTCTTGCAATTCCAGAAACATCCGAAAACCGGCGAAAAACTGTTGTCCTGACTTCAATTTCAATACCATTTAAGTCAAGCGACATTCTTGCGCGACCGGCTGCATCATCTTTCCCCCCTGTTATATAGCTGTATTTTTGCGTGTCATCAAGGGGCGCTTTGATATCAAGAAATATTTTATCAAGAAGCTTTTTCTCGATCAGCTTTGAAAGCCGCTCAGGATAGTACCCGTTCGTTTCGATGCCAACAAGCAAACCCTGTTCTTTTGCGAATCGTGCAAGATGTTCTAATGCGTCATACTGGGTCGTGGGTTCTCCACCTGAAAAAACCACGGCGCTTATAAAGGGTTTTGCATAAAGGATATTTTTTTCTATTTCTTCAATTTCCATCACGCTCCCTCCTTTATACAGGGGCTCTATGCGCTGGTTTGCAACTTTTATGAAATTATTGTTCGAACAATATAAACATTTAAAATTACAGCCGTTAAAGAAAATCACAGATACAGACCTGCCGTACCAGTCTATAGTGGATATTGGAATGACTATGCCGCTAAAAATCATTTTAATTTCTTTTCCTTAATCAAAAAGATTATCATTTAATGAACGCCGTTTCACCATAATTATCACAAAGCTTTTAAATATTCTCATTCAATCCACAAACATTATACAAACTGAAGCACATAAATAATATGTGTTATATATGTTATAGACATCTGCATTAGAACAAAAACGGGGTAAGGCATTTCTAATCGGGAGATAGTTATGACTACTGAGCAAATAAGAGATTTTTTGATCGATGCAATACTACAGGGGGAAAGGGAACATGCGAACAAGTTATTGGATGATCAAGTTGCAAAGAGCAGTTATCGTAAAACCATGGAAGAAATTCTCGAGCCTGTTCTTGAAGAAATAGGGAACATGTGGAATAAAGAAAAAATTTCACTTGCACAGGGATACATAGCAGGAAAAGTGGCGGAGGATTTTCTCATCAATATCCGCGATTCAGAAGCGCATGACAAACTGAAAGAGAAAAGACCTGTCATCATGGGAAATATAGAAGATGATTTTCATTCCCTTGGAAGGAAACTTGTTTGCACTTTCCTGGAAGTAGCAGGCTGGCAGGTATTTGACCTCGGAAATGATGTAACAGCGAAGGACTTTGTTGATAAAGCCGTGGAAACCGGCGCCCGTGTTATTGGAGTTTCAGCCATGATGTTCACAACTGCCGAGAATATTAAAAAAGTCCGGCAGGAGATCGACAAAAGAAAACTCACAGGTAAGATCAAGCTTGCTGTTGGAGGCGCAGTCTTTCGGATAAGGCCTGAACTTGTCCGTGAAATAGGAGGAGACGGAACCGCATCCAACGCTCCTGAAGCACCTAAATTATTTGAAGAACTATGGAACAAGTCTCTCAAGGAGGTGCCAGCATGAACAGCATGGAGAGAGTCGTCGCCGCCTTACAGGGAAATATGCCCGACAGGCGTGCATTCACAATGACGCTGAGCTTATATGGCGCAAAACTTACAAATTGTCCTCTTACTGAATACTATACAGTTCCGGAGCTTTATGCAAAAGGACAAATAGCAGTGGTTGAACAATGCAAGCCGGATATCATTTTCACGCCTTTTGCGCTTGCGCTTGAAGCGCAGGCATTCGGAAGCGAGATAGTCTATCTTCCAAAATCCCCCCCGAATGTCAAAAAACCATTCATAAGAAATCCCAAAGATATAGGAAAAATAAAAGTACCGGACGTGAACAGCGATCAAAGCCTTTCATACATAAGGAATTCAACAAGACTTCTCGTTGACCGTTTCAAAGGAAAAGTTCCCATTTGCGGAGTGCTTACTGCCCCAATAGACCTTCCTGCCATCATAATGGGCGTTGATAACTGGCTTGAGATACTGCTTTTTGACCGGCAGAAAGTATCAGAGATACTTTCCGTGATTTCCAGACACTTTACCAGCATGGCAAATGGCATGTTTGAGGACGGTATTGATTTTCTTGCCTTGCCGATGATGTTCTGTAATCCGAAGCTTGTTATTGAAAAAACCATCAAAGAAATCATAATTCCGGAACTGGATGCAATATTCGCAAATGTCAGGGGACCTATTGTTTTTCACCATGGCGGAAATCCTATTGCAGGATACCTGGATATTTACAGGCAGCTCCCGAATATCGGGGGTTTTGTCCTTGATCCAAGGGACGATTTTAGAGAGGCGCGAAAATCAGCGGGCGAAAAAATACTTCTTCTTGGCAATCTTGATGGACCCACTCTTGGTAAGATCAAACCAGAACGCGCCATCCTGATGGCGAAGAAGATACTTGATGACAGGTTAGATGACAGGCATTTTATTTTTGCGACAACAGGCGCAGATGTTGCCTGGGACACGCCAATGGAAACCATAACGGGGATTTATGATCTTATCCAAAAATATTAAGACGGGCAAAGATGCCGGCCAAAAAATAATATGTCTTAGCTGCGGGGTATTCAGGATGGAAATCGAGTCACTTGCGCGGGAGGGTAAACCTGGCTGCAGGATAATAACCCTTGAATCCATGTTCCATATGAAACCTGAAAAACTCGAGAAGGAGATGGAAAAAGTGATTGCTGGCCAAAAAGACAGCAAGATCCTGATCTTATACGGGGATTGTCACCCCCATATGCATGAGATGCAAAACCGGGAAAATTTTGCCCGGGTGGAAGGTGTAAATTGCTGTGAGATATTTCTTGGTAAAGAATTATATAACAAATTACAAAAAGAACAGGCATTTATTTTCCTGCCTGAATGGACCCGGAGGTGGCGGGAAATATTTCACCGGGAATTAAATCTGGAAAACCAGGAGGTTGCGGGTAGTTTCATGCGGGATCTCAGGAAGCGGCTTGTTTATGTTGACACAGGCGTTATCCCTGTGCCTCACAAAACACTTCAGGAGATATCGGAATTTTTTGGTATGCCTGTTGAGGTATTGAATATTTCCCTTGACAATCTCCGCACTTCCCTGGATACTGCAATGATTAAGCTCGATAATAGGTGTCAGAATGTCCAATAATTCACAGAAAGGTCTTGCAGATTCCCGGCTTATTGTTGACATGGTTGAAAATATCCTCAGGTTTTCTGATAATCCCGGATCATGTGCGGGTTATTTGACAAAACAAATAAGGGAAATCATAGGAGTTCGGATCGTAGCGATCATAGAATTTGTTACTGATGAGTCAGGAATAAGCCATAAACTGATAGGTATCTGCCCGCCCAGGAAAGAACCATACTGGGGCAAGCCGGAAATACAGGATTTTGTTTCAAGAGTATCTAATTATGAAAAAGCCTGCCTGATCGATCCTGTGACAGACCCTGACGGTAAACCGTTATCTACACTGGATATCGGCAAGTCATTTGTTAGTCCCCTTAATGTCGGTCCTGAAAGAGTGGGTATGATAATACTTCTTGATCTTATGGAATCCAAAGGAGCCTCGACAATTCTGGAGATGGTTGATAAAATATCAGGCGTCTTTGCATTGATATTGAAGAACTCTCTCCTTTACAGGAACCTTGAGAATACTGTAGAAATAAGAACAAGGCAGCTTGCTCAAAGGGAAAAACAATTCAGGGCGTTATTTGAGCAAGCGGCTGCAGGTGTGGCGCAGGTAGATATAATGAGCGGCAAGTTTCTTATTGTAAATAAAAAATATTGTGATATTGTAGGATATACTAAAGAAGAAATGTTAAATAAGGACTTCCAGTCCATCACATATCCAGATGACTTAATAACCAGTCTTGAAAACATGGAACTTCTGAAATCAGGAAAGATCCGCGAATTCAGCATGGAAAAGCGATATATCCGCAAAAATGGAGATATCATATGGGTTAACCTGACGATATCTCCAATGTGGAATCCAGGTGAGAAACCAGATTACTACATAGCTGTTGTTCAGGATATTACAGAGCACATGCAGGCGGAAGAGAAATTAAGGGAGAGCGAATCGCGTTTAAAAAAATCCCAGGAGATAGCCCATGTCGGCTCCTGGGCGCTGGACGTTTCAACAAACCGGCTGACCTGGTCAGACGAAGCCTATCGCATCTTCGGTTTGCAGCCGGCAGAATTCAACCCCAGCTACGAGATGTTTCTCGATTTGGTCCATCCCGATGATCGCATTATGGTTGATGCAGCGTATTCAGGCTCGATTCGGGAAGGCCGGGATACCTATGATATCGAGCACAGGATTGTACGCAGGCGCACAGGTGAGATCAGGCATGTCCATGAAAGATGTGAACATGTAAAAGATGATTCAGGCGCGATTATCCGCTCGGCAGGCATGGTGCAGGACATCACCGAACGCAAGAAGGCTGAAGAAGAGTTACGAAAACACCGCGTTCATCTTGAAGAACTGGTCAAAGAGCGAACAGCAGAACTGAATCAGAAGAATGACGAACTTGAAAGATTTAACAGGCTTTTTGTGGGGCGGGAGATCAGGATGATAGAATTGAAGAAACAGATATCAGAGCTTGAGAAAAAAATTGCGTCATCTGAAGATAAAAAAAATGACTTGAAATAATGATAACAGATATATCATAAAAGGCCTATCTAATAATATATAAAAACGATCCGGTAAAAGTATTGTACAGGAGTGCTGAGATCGATCACAAATAAAGACAATAAGAGGGTGTACTTTTTCCCTGGTTCTTTTTGGGATATTATAAGGGTAGCATTTTTTGTAGTTGCATATTTCATATCTTTCCAGATAGCATATCTGTTTCCTGATGCCGAAAGGATACTGGTTGCCATCTGGCCGGCCGGTGGGATCGGACTTGCGGCACTGTTACTCAGCCAGCGCCGCCTATGGTTTATTATCCTTGCAGCGTTTTTTTTGGCAGGGAACATATCCAACCTGATGATTGGCAGGCCGCTTTTCAACAGCATGGGATTCATGATCGCAAATGTTATTGAATCCTATGGATGCGCATGGCTTATCGTGCGATGGTGCGGTGAAGATATCAGGTTTACCACCTTGAAAGAAATATCGGCATTGATTTTTGGCGCGGTTTTTGTGAATGCGGGTACTGCCCTCATCGGTGGTGGCACTGCGTGGATTGCAGGTATTTCCCCATTCTGGAGTTTCTGGAAGTTCTGGTGGATCGCAGATGGTCTTAGCATATTGATCATCGCGCCGCTCTTCGTTACATGGGGTACATTCCGGGACATATCGATTCGCCATCAATGGAAGCTAGGGCTGGAGGGAGGAATATTCATGGTAATATGGTATGAGATTTCAAAGCTCTCATTCCATGTGCAAGCGTCTGGTGATCCTTTCACTGCGAAGCCGTATATCCTTGTGGCTTTGCTTGCCTATGCGTCTTTACGTCTTGGCCAGCGCGGTGTAACGGTCGCGCTTTTTATTCTTTTAATGGTAGCGATCACAAGCGAGGCAATGGGAACCGGTCCATCTCCTCTTGGCGGGAACACCATGAACGACCGCCTGCTATTGTTGCAGGTGTTTATGTCAAGTATTGCTGTCACCGGGTATATTGTTGCCGCCAGTTACTCTGAATCAAAATTAGCAGAACGATCATCGCGTGAGGACCAGTCCCGCATACGCGCCCTGGGGGACAATATCCCCAACGGGATGGTGTACCAGATCGTGCGGGAACCCTATGGAGGCATGCACTTTCTATACCTGAGCGCGGGTATTGAGAAGCTCGATGGCATATCCGCAAAAGAAGGGCTGCGTGATCCATCAACGATTTATAACCTGTTCCTGGAAGAAGACCGACCCAAAATCGCGAAAGCAGAGGAGTTTTCCCTGAGAAACATGAGCACATTTAATGTGGTTGCACGCCTGCGCAGACCTGATGGCCAGCTTCGATGGATGCAATTGTCTGCATCACCCCGCCGCCTGGAAGACGGCAGGGTATTGTGGGATGGGATCCAGATGGACATAACTGAGCGAAAGAATGCAGAAGATGCGCTTCAGGTTTCTTTAAAGAAACGCGAGGAATTAGAGTTTATTATTAATAACAGCCAGGTAATTGTTTTTCTCTGGCGCAATGAGACAGGCTGGCCTGTTGAATATGTATCAGGGAACATCATGCAATTTGGATACA
This sequence comes from Candidatus Methanoperedentaceae archaeon, assembly GCA_963753595.1. Taxonomy (GTDB): domain Archaea; phylum Halobacteriota; class Methanosarcinia; order Methanosarcinales; family Methanoperedenaceae; genus Methanoperedens. The sequence continues at coordinate 7,494 of CAVWCX010000020.1, forward strand.
CACCTGAGGAGTTCATGAAAGGGCGTATTCATTATGCAAACCTGATCCACACCGGCGATCTGGAACGGGTTGGAAATGAAGTGGCCATGTACAGTGAACAGGGAGTTTCCGAATTCAGACAGCAATACCGGATAATTACTAATTCGGGAGATGTCCGCTGGACTGATGGCGTCACATGGATCCGGCGCGATCAACAAGGCAATATTACACATTATCAGGGTATTGTTATGGATATCAGCCAGCGCAAACTGGCAGAAGAAGAACTGAAGAAACACCGCGAGCATCTTGAGGAAATGGTCAAAGAACGCACTGCACAATTGAATCAGAAGAATGAAGAACTTGAAAAATTTAACAAGCTCTTTGTGGGAAGGGAACTCAGGATGATAGAACTTAAAAAGAAGATCGCAGAGCTTGAGAAAAAGATTGTGTCATCTGAAGATAAAAAAGAGACTTGAAATGAACAGAAAAATTTCAAAACTTTCTCTGGAATGAATATTTGACCCGGAAGGAGTTTTTTGATGATAATCATATAAAAGTTTTTATAGCAAAGATGCCATATTTATTCTATACGAGATTGTGTCAATAATTGATACTATTATGTCAACAAAATATTATCAGTTAAACCAATTTCATATTGGGGCGTTATAATAAATCTTGCGCCTGCGTAGATAAACTGGAGGTACTATGACTGAAATGTCAGATATGTTCAAGAAAATGGGATTGTTCGGTATAGGTGTAATATCCCTGACACAGGAAAAGATCGAGGAATTTTCACAGGAAATGATAAAAAAAGGGGAGATCAGCAGGGAAGAAGGGAAAAAATTCGTAAAGGAAGTTCTTTCAGAACAAGAAAAACAGATGAAGGAATTTGAAGAAAAGATAAATGAGAAAGTAAAGGAAACGTTTGAAAAAAGCGGCGTAGTGATGAAAAGTGATGTCACCGCTCTTGAGAAAAAGATCGAGAAGCTTGAAAAGATTATCCAGGCAATGTCAAAAAAAGAACAAAAATAGAAATCTCAGGAATTAAATCGTGAGCCTGCTTGATAGACAATACGTTTATGTGAGACGATACAGGAAAATCGTCGATGTATTGATCAAGCACGGTTTCGGATACCTTGTGGACAGGTTTGGGCTTCGCCCTTTCAGATCGTTCCGGGAGAAACTGTTCGGCCCCAAACCCCTCAAGGAACAGATGCTCATAAGCTCTGAAGCAAAAAGACTGCGGCTTGCGCTGGAAGAACTCGGCCCAACGTTCATAAAATTCGGGCAGATTTTAAGTACAAGGCATGACATTATCCCGGAGGAGTTCATAAAGGAACTCGAAAAGCTCCAGGACAGTGTTCCGCCATTTGAATTTTTAGATGCGAAAAAAGTGATTGAGAGGGAATTCGGTAAAAAATTAGAAGATATTTTTCCTGCATTTAATCCGGAACAAATCGCTTCGGCTTCAATAGGACAGGTATATCGTGCTTCGTTGTTCGGGGGAGAAGGAGTGGCGGTTAAAGTCATGAGACCCGGGGTTGAGGATATTATCGAGACCGATCTCATAATTTTATTGAGCATGGCAAAATTTGCAGAAAGGCATATAAAAGAAAGTAAATTTTTTAATCCCGTGGGTTTTGTAGATGAATTTTCCCGGATCATGAGGCAAGAGATCGATTATACCCATGAAGCCCAGAATGCGGACAGGTTCCACTCCAATTTTGAAGGAAGTTCGACCGTCACGATCCCAAAAATGTACTGGGAATATTCCACAAAACATGTCCTGTGCCAGGAATTTTCAGAGGGTATAAAAATTACGGACATTGAAAAAATCGAGGCGGCAGGCCTTGATAAGAAAAAAATTTCAAGCGACCTTGCAAACGCATATTTGAAAATGATATTCGAAGATGGTTTTTATCATGCTGATCCTCATCCAGGCAATATTCTTGTCTCGCAGGAGGGGAAAATCATCTTCCTGGATTTTGGAATGGCTGGACATATTGACCCCTTGCTTCGCGAAAATCTCACAAATCTCATAATATCGATACAATTGAATGATATTGATGTTCTTATCGAAGCTTTATCTGAGCTGGGACTTATCAGCGATGAAGGAAGCGAGAGCCTGGGGCTTCGGGCAAAACTTGAGGAATTGTTGAACAAATATTACAGCCTTTCCAGTAAATTCGTTGATCCGAGCGCGTTCCTGTTTGACATCATAGATGTTTTTTCACGAACCAGAGGAAAGATCCCAACAAATTTAATGCTTTTATCAAAAACACTTGTCATAAGGGATGAGATAAGCCGAAAGCTTGATCCCGATCATAATTTTGGAGAAATGACAAGGCCCTATGTCCAAAAAATGCTTGAAGATCGAACAAAACCCTCAAATATATTAAAGAGTGCTGAAAAAACAATACTGGATTTTGTCAATTTGATGAAAAAATTCCCAAGAAGGCTGAACCATTTACTTACAAAAGCCGAAAAGGGAACACTCAAGCTTGAACTTGAACATCTGGGGCTTGATAATCTTGTCGAGCAAATGGATATTATGAGCAACAGGTTGTCCTTTAGCATGATAATTGCTGCATTGATCGTGGGTTCTTCACTTATTATCCAGACCAGGATGTCACCGAGTCTGTTCGGTGTGCCTCTTCTTGGCATAATCGGGTTCCTGATTGCAGGATTTTTTGGATTGGGGCTACTTATTTCGATCATCAGGTCGGGAAAGTGGTGACAATGCCGAAGTAAATTTTGATATTCTTAAAATAGCAGATTCAAAGAGTATATAAAACCCTCTGCACATTTATATTACGTGGAAAAAATCATTGAAGTGCTCGAAAAAGAACCTGAAGTCCTCTTTTCTTTCCTTTTTGGCTCGTATGCAAAAGGCATACAAAATGAACACAGTGACATTGATATTGCTATTTATCTAATTGATGAGAGCCTGATTGAAAAAGATCCATTATATCCTTCAAGGCTTGCAATAAAAATTGAAAGAGCTCTCCCTGAAAAAAAAACAGTTGACATCAGGATACTCAATGGTTCAACCCTGAGGTTTCGAAGTCAGGTTTTAAGATTTGGAAAGCTTCTGTTCTCAAAAGATGAGAAAAAAAGAATTGAATTTGAAACATCTTCTTTAGATCTATATTATGATTTCAAACCCCACCTTGAAAGGTACGATGCCGCCAGGCGAGCGAGGATTGGCGTATGATCAGTAATGAGGTCATAAATGCCATGGTAGATCTCATCGAAGAGAATCTTGCGCTTATCGAAGAAATCAAAATGCAGGGATTTGAATCATTCTCAAATAATTTCAGGGACATTCAGGCTGCAAAGCACTCATTGCAGGAATCCATAGAGGCATGTCTTGATATAGGGAGTCATATAATAGCTGAAAAAGGCTTCAGAAGGGCAGAAGATTATAAGGATATTTATAATGTTCTCGAAGAAGAAAGAATCATAACCCCGGTTTTATCTTCGAAGCTTCAGGAAATGGCCAAATTCAGGAATTTGCTTGTTCATAGATATGGTAAAATAGATACAAAAAGGATTTTCATCATAATGTCCGAAGATATCAACGATATCAAGCAGTTTGTCAACACGATATTGAAATATATTTCTTGAAAAACTCAAAACTGGAGAAAACAAGCAAAATGGCAAACGAAACATCAACTATCATTAACAAAAGACCAGTCCTCCTGATGATCCTCGATGGCTTTGGCCTTAGCGAGAAAAAAGAGGGAAATGCAGTTGCAGCCGCAAAAACGCCTAACATTGACCGGCTTTTTTCAACGTTTCCTCATTCAACCCTTGAGGCATCAGGCATGTCTGTCGGGCTTCCCGAAGGCCAGATGGGAAATTCCGAGGTGGGGCATCTTAATATAGGGGCGGGAAGGATCGTTTACCAGGACCTGACAAGGATAACAAAATCGATAAAGGATGGCGATTTTTTCAACAATCCAATCCTCATTGATGCAATAGAAAATGTCAAAACAAAAGGTTCATCGCTGCATCTTTCAGGATTGCTTTCAGATGGCGGAGTACACAGCCACAACACTCATCTTTACGCTCTTCTTGAAATGGCAAAAAAACACGGCATCAGGAATGTTTTTGTCCATGCGTTCCTTGACGGCCGGGATGTGCCGCCAAAGAGCGCCCTTACTTATATTGCAGATGCGCAAATAAAGATGAAAGAACTGGGAGGAGAATTTGCAACAATATCCGGCAGGTATTTTGCAATGGACAGGGACAAAAGATGGGACAGGGTAAAAAAAGCATACGAAGCAATGACATCAGCAATTGGCGAGAACGCGCTGTCAGCGCGCCAGGCCGTTGAAAAAGCATACGAGCGCGGGGAGAATGATGAGTTTGTCACCCCAACTATAATTTTGAAAAACAATGAACCGGTTTCTGCAATTTCGAATGATGATTCAGTGATTTTCTTTAATTTCCGTTCAGACCGCGCACGTGAAATAACCCGGGCTTTTATCGATAACGATTTCAATGACTTTAAACGAAAAAATTTCCCGCGTACACATTTTGTGTGCCTGACGCAGTATGATGAGACCTTCGAAGTTCCAGTTGCATTTCCTCCTGAGTCTCTTAAAAATATCCTTGCAGATGTATTGTCCCGTCACAATTTAAAACAGCTTCGGATAGCAGAAACAGAAAAATACGCACACGTCACATTTTTCTTCAATGGCGGACGGGAAACGCCTGTAAAAGGAGAGGAAAGGATTCTGGTGCCCTCCCCGAAAGTAGCCACCTATGACCATCAACCTGAAATGAGCGCTTATCCTGTAACCGATGAAGTTGTTAAAGCGGTATTATCAGGCAAGTTTGATCTGATCATCCTTAATTATGCAAATCTTGACATGGTCGGGCACACCGGAATATTTGATGCCGCTGTTAAAGCCACTGAGGCCGTAGATAAATGCATTGGAAAGGTGTTCGAAGCAGTAGGAGTTGCAGGCGGACTATTGATATTGACAGCAGACCATGGCAATGCCGAGCAGATGCTTGATGAAACAGGCGGGATACACACAGCCCACACATGTGACCCTGTGCCATTTGTTTTTTGTGACGCCGGGGTCAGGCTAAAAGACGGAATACTTGCAGATATAGCCCCGACGCTTCTTGAAGTCCTGGGAATTGAAAAACCCGGGGAGATGACGGGAAAATCTCTTTTAGTGGGATAGGGACTTATAGCTAAAAAAATTAGGGTCGTTGACCGTCTTTATATAATCTATATATACTTTTTAAACATATTATTCATATATATGGATTCCAACAGCGATTTGACCATCCTGAATGGTAAACTCACTATTCTTGTGGCTTTCGGACATGGGGGAGAACTGGATAAAACCCAGTTAAGGAGATTCATTGGTTCGGAAGTTATTTCGGAAAAATGGAATAAACCCATAGAGGTGGAACAATCCGAATGCCTTACTGTCATAGTGGCAGGCAGTGAGAAAATAACATGCACTACGAATGTATATTCCGATGCATTTATCGCAGGCGCCTCGATACTTCGTACAGAAATAGAGATAAGGGACAGGATATTGTTAAATGATATTCTGGTAGCTCTCCATTCAAACACGATAATCGTAGAAGGTCTTGATTTCCAGTCTTTTGCGGTCAAGAAAGTAAAAGAATTGCGCAAAAAACTGAATCCTGATATTAATATTGAATATTACCCGCATTTTAAAAAATATACTCTTCTTCGACTTAAGGATTTTACACCAAAGCTTGACCAGAAAGGCCTGAAAGAACAATATGGTGAGATAATAACGCGTTTCCTGTCAGGAGAGACATCCATCCGCAGGCTTCACAGCAAAGAGATCGCTGAAAAGCTTTCTAATGACCTCTCATACTACGATGAAGACCTTTTCCTTGCTTCAACTGAAGGCGTATTTATACTGGGATGCGAGGATTATATCAAGGATCTTCGCGAACTGCTTGAACTTGCCATCTCACTTCTCCTTTTGTTCCAGCTTTATGACCAGAAGATCGATGCTGAGATCACAAACGCTTTTGATGCAATAAAAAAACTTAGCAGTTCAAGGTATTATTTCCTTACGCAGGTTCCCAGAAAGCTTGAAAAATCCCTGTTGAAAGTAAGCGAGATAGGGCTTGTTATTCTTGATGATATCGAAGACCTCATGAATCCCCAGAAAGTTACACAGGACTGGTACTACCAGTCAACCTACCAGAAAATGCTGAACACTCTCAAAGTTGGGGACTTTGAGAAAGTTGTACAGCATAAGATCGATTCGCTGCAAGACCTCTATATCACAGCAAGAGAGTTGTCTTCAGAGCAATTAAATATATTGCTTGAAATCGCAATCGTATTATTGATCCTGTGGGAAGTTGTTAAACCAGCTCTTGTTCCAGGATAATTATTCAGTAACTTCCGGCTCTCTAACCACTGGCTCTAATATTTCCTTGTTATATTTCTCAACGTAAATTATTTCCTTGATCCCGGTGTTATCGATCACTTCACGTGCGACCTGTCTTTTGGACATGAGCCATCTCTGGCTATATGTCATTTCAGGTTCGATCTCAACTGTTACCGTGCCATCATTTAACTGAACGGGCAAATCTTTTCCGACATATAACCCGATGAGACCTTTTACCTTGCCCTCGTCATCATCAATTTTCTCTTTTATTTCATAGTCATATATTACGGTTTGCCCTGCAAGGAACCTGTTAAAGTCAACCTGCACCATCCTGCCGATCGCTCTTATTACAACTCCGGGGCGGCCATCTATCTCTACAGGCATTCCAACCTGGACTCTCTGGGCGAACTTTGTAGTTGGTATGCTTTCAATAAGTTCAGGATTCCTATGGCCGAAGGCTTTCTCCGGCGGGATCGTTACGCTTCCGGTATATCCAACTTCCTTTCCCACAAAATCCTCATCCAATCCTGCAATTGTATGCTTTGCACCTACTATAACGACATCTCCGCCGTATTTTCCCTTTTCATTATAAATGCTGTTTGCTTTTGCAACATCTTCCTCGGTCGTATCAAAAACGCGGCCTTCATCTGTTTTTCCGGAATATGAAACTCTTATAAAATCGCCTTTTTCAATAGTCATAATAAATCATGTCCTTTTTTTGGATTCTTCATGTATCAAAGGTATAAAATACTTACTTACTGAATAGTCTGGAAAGTTTCTGGGTTCCAGTGGTTGTGTAAATATATGATGTTCTGCTCCTTGTTTAGTGGACGCGCCTCTCGAATTTAAACCAGATCATAAACTCATTAGTTCGAGGTTACTTTGTCCCCTTTTTCAACCCCCCGACCACAGCATCATACCTCTGGCAGATCCTTTTCACAACATCCGTTTCTGCATTCTTATGGGTGGGTATCAGGATATCAGCCCCGCCGCCTATTTCCTTCCCTTCACTTGATGTACCGTAATCCGGCGCTATCTTCATGCCATCCCCCGATATCCCCAGTCCCATTTCATTGATCATCCGTGATACCATTTCTGTCTGGGGCATGACTTTTACAGTTATGAAATTAGCTTTTTCGATATACTCATCCTTTAATTCCGAAATGTATTGGATGCTCCCCTTTACCTTTCTTTTACTGCCATATTCGGCAAGGATATTGATGGAGTTGATCAGGTCTTCAAAAGTTGTAGCCTGGATCTCAATTATCCTTCCGTCAAAGATCTTGCTCACTCTTTCCCTGTAGCCTTTTGAAATTACAAGAACACCCAGCTCCTGTATGCGGTCATGTTCCTCTTCGCTGGGTGTGTACGGATTAATAACATTATATTCTGCTATACCACAAAGCTCCATCAAAGATTCATACATGGGACTTACACCTATTCCCTGCTTTCCGAGCCACTTGTCAAGTCCCATTTTCTGCTCCCTGGCAAGTTCTATGATCTTTCTTTTTATGGCTTCAGGGTCGCCGGATTCAAGATTAAAATACTCAGCGAACCTCTGTGTGGTGGCAAGAAGCCGCGTTCTTCCCTGCTGGACCGCCGAGACAAAACCGCTTTCTTCAAGTTCCCTCACATGATCATAGGTCGCAGGACCTCTCCTGTCAACAAGTTCCGCTACGGTTATGGGCTGATGATAAGCTACCATTGCAAGTGTCCGAAGAACAGGTGAGCGCAGCTCTTTAGGAGCTATTGACCGTACCCTTTCAGCAAATTCGGGTTTTACCTGCATTATGAACCTGCCATCCATTTCCTTTATCTCAATAGAGCTATCGCGCGCTATGTATTCTTCCGCCAGTTGCAGGAGCAACTCCCTGGCATTCTTTCCCCGGACCAGGTTCTTAAGCTGTCCGATATCAAGAGGCTCACCAGATGCAAAAAGCGCAGCTTCTAATATTTCCTTATCCCCGCTCATGATGCCGCCCTGCTTATGAAAAGTTCACCAAAGAATTCTTCCTGTTCTATCCATATCTCCTTTCTTGTAGCAAGGAATAAGATCGCAAGATAAGCCATTAACATTCCCGTCCTGTCAAGAGGAGATGACAGTTCTGAAAATTTAATAGATTTTTGTTTTTCCAATAATTCATTTAATATTGACCTCATCTTATCGATCCTGCTTTCTATATCTTCATCATGTGCAACTGAAAGAACATCTTCAAGAGTTGCCCTGATCTCATCCTTTTTATTGTCAACGCGATTAAGTCTCTTTTTTTCATATGCTTCTGCTTTCTTTAATTCAGTCAATAATTCTTCAAGCGTCACAGGTCGTTTTGAATATCGGCGAAGAGGCATGGAAGGCACCGGATAATCGCTTATTTCAAAATTATCAGACTCAAGATCAATCTCCTCCCGGGGTTCTTCCACTTCAACCAGAGCATTTGATTTCATGCGCAGCAATATCGAAGCGTAAAGAAGAGTTCGCCCGGATACGCGAAGATCCATTTTCTCTAGTTCATCAACTTTCTTTAAGAATATATCGGTAAGTTCAACGATGTTGATATTCCATGGGTCGATCTCACCATTTTTTGCAAGATTTACCAGGATTTCAATTGGCTCTTCCAGTATATCTTCCTCCGGAATTACCTTCACCTCACCTTCAGTCATATTCTGATGATAATAAGCATATAAAGCACATAAGCATTTTGTTATATATTCTGTTTCCTGCCGTCCTTTGATAACAGCACTACACGGCTTCCACTTGAATCATCTGCAATGTAATACCCTAGCGTTTGGGCAACCTGTCTTGAAAACCCAAGAACCTCATCATGTGAAGGCATATTTTCCTGGGAAAGCCGCTTTCTTGAAAAACCAAGGTGCATATAAGCTTTCAATTCTACATAATCAGGTTGGGCAAGTTCTATAAGGTGTGCGTAACCTTCCGGGTCCACCATATTCACACCTTTGGTCAGGGTTATCCTGACCGCTGTTCTTGTGCCTGATTGTTTCAGGATTCCAAGTGACTGCTTTATGTTTTCCCAGCTATTTCCGATAGGTGAACATGCTTTTTCATATATATTTTCATCGGGTGCATTAAGGCTTATATACAGCTGCGTGGGTTTTATTTTTTCTACCATTTCAGGTATGGTGCCGTTTGTGACTACAAAAGTGGTCATGTCATTTTTATGGAACTCTTCTATGAGTTCAGGAAGGTAGGGATAGATTGTAGGCTCACCTGATAGCGAAATTGCCACATGTTTCGGGGAAAATGCTTCTTTCCACCTTGTTTTATCCATGAATTCCGAACCGCCGTAACCTGAAATAAGCCTGCGGTGTTCATCAAAAACTCCCTTAACAATATCTTCAGGCGAATCCCATACATGAGGGACTTCTACCGGCACTTCGACCGCCCGCCAGCAATGAAGGCACCTGTGGTTACAAACCAGCGTGGGAGTCATCTGTATGCAGCGGTGAGAAGTCATTCCGTAGAACTTTGATTTATAACATGCCCCGGTATTGCGGATGCTCTTGTTAAGCCACAGGCATGTTTTCACAGCGCTATGGGTACCAGCAAGGTGATAACCATGTTTTTTAAGGATCGTTTTTGTAGTCTCTGGTAATGAAGTCATTTCTATTATATGTCTGGAAATTAATTGCCCTGCAATAAATTGGCATGAATATATAGATTTACATGAACAAAAAGTTATTATATGGTAAATACCATCATTTGAAGAAAACCTTTAGAGGTAATTTAATGGCAAGAAACATTCGCGTGGAAAAAATCACACAAACTCCGATCGAAAAGCAGGAGATTGAAATAGTAGAAAGAAAAGGAGTAGGGCACCCGGACAGCATGGCTGACGGCTTTGCAGAAGCAGTGAGCAGGGCGCTTTGCAATGAATATATCAAAAAATGCGGCACGATCCTTCATCATAATACAGACCAGGTCGAAGTCGTAGCCGGCCGCTCCCATCCTGAATATAAAGGGGGAGAATTGATCTCACCGATTTACGTGTTACTCGTAGGAAGGGCAACAAAAGAATTTAAAGATATAAAAATAGCCGCAGATACCACAGCCATAAGAGCTGCAAAGAATTATCTTAAAACTACTCTTCCTGATATTGATTCCGAGCACGATATTATCATAGATTGTAAACTGGGTACAGGCTCAACAGACCTTCAGAGTGTTTTTAATCGCAGAAAAGCGCCAATGGCTAATGATACATCTTTTGGTGTAGGTCATGCTCCTTTTTCTGAAGTTGAGCAGATCGTTTATAATACCGAACGAAAGATGGTCTTGAATTTCAAGAAGGATCTTCCCGCCATCGGAACAGATATCAAGGTCATGGGTATGAGAAAGAATGATAAAATAACCCTCACTGTCGCATGTGCCATGATAGGTAAATATGTTGATGACCAGTCACATTATTTTAATATAAAGGAAGAACTTCGCAGTAAAATATGCGATCTTGCTTTAGAATACACTGACAGGGAAGTAGAAGTCTTCGTCAATACAGGCGATGATGAAAAAACAGGGTCGGTTTACCTGACAGTCACAGGAACTTCTGCTGAAATGGGTGATGACGGCTCAGTCGGGCGCGGTAACAGGTGCAACGGCCTTATAACGCCTAACAGGCCTATGAGCATGGAAGCCACAAGCGGAAAGAACCCCATAAACCATGTTGGAAAACTATACAACCTTCTTTCTAACCAGATTGCAAAGGATATTGCAACAAATGTCTCAGGTATCGAAGATGTGTATATCAGGATACTTTCCCAGATAGGTCATCCGATCGATGAACCCTTGATCGCGAGCGCCCAGGTCATACCGCAAGACGGCGCCAATATGAAAGAGATCAAATCAGAGTCTGAAGCGATCATTGATAAATGGCTTGCAGATATCACAAAGATCACAGATATGACTACAAGAGGAGAGCTGGAAACTTTCTAGCTTTCCATTATTTTTATATTTACAGTGCGCTTGCGTGGGCCGTCAAGTTCAACAAAGAATATTTGCTGCCATGTGCCAAGCACAAGGTGCCCATCTTCAACAGGGACGATCTCACTCATCCCCAGAAAGACAGCGCGCAGATGAGCGTGTGCATTATTATCAATTTGATTGTGCGCATAGCTTTTGTTTTCCGGAATATGGTTTTCTAACATATCCAATATATCATTCCTGAGCCCCCGCTCATTCTCGTTGATTATTATGCTGCTTGTGCTGTGGCGCGTGGAGATGACGCAAATACCATCTGTTATCCCGCTTTCTTTTACGACAGCCCGGACGCGGTCGGTTATGTCGATAAGTTCAGTTTGAGTTGTGGTCTGGATATCCATGAATCTCACCCTATAATATAAATGAATTTAAGAAATGCATAAGCTTTTTGATTATTACAAAGATATAGCTGGTCAAATGGTATCAAAAGGAAAACTAATCACTCTTGAAGGAATTGACGGAACTGGTAAATCAAGTATCACTAAGATGCTCCAGAATAAATTTCCTGGGGCTGTTTTCACGCGGGAACCCACACACAGCTGGATAGGACGTGCTGTGAAAACAGCGATTGACTCCGATACTGATCCTCTTGCAGAATTTTTTCTATTTGTGGCAGACCATGCCGAGCATATCGCCAGGGTTATAAAACCATCCATCGCCCAGGGGAAGAATGTAATATCAGATAGATATTCCGATAGCAGGTATGCATATCAGGGGGCAACGTTATCTAATATTTTCGATGATGCCATGGAATTTGCACAGAGTATCCATAAAGGCTGGACAGTCGTCCCCGATCTTACTATTCTTTTCACTATCGATCCAGCCATTGCTGTATCAAGATGCGGTGTCCGGGGAGAGAAAACAAAATTTGAAAAGATCGAGTTTTTAAAGACCGTCCAGGGGAATTTTCTAAAGCTTGCAGAAAGAGAACCGGAGAGGTTTGTGGTAATTGATTCCGGACTGGATCTTTCATCGGTTGAATTTCAGGTTGAGAATGTTATAAAAGAATTTCTGGGAAAGCATACATAAATAATGATGACTTAAGCAAAAATAATATCAGACTGGTGATGTCATGAAAAAAATCGAAGCAATAATCAGGTCAGAAAAGCTTGGAGACATCAAGAATGCACTTGCAACCGCAGGTTTTATCGGTCTTACCACATACGAAGTGAAAGGAAGGGGGCGGCAAAAGGGGGTTGTATTGCAATACCGTACACAGGAATACAGGGTGGATATGCTTGCCAAGACAAAGATCGAGCTTGTTGTGGATGATGCGGATGTGGAAAAGGTCATAAAAATAATCTGTGAATCCGGAAAGACAGGAAATATTGGTGATGGCAAAATCTTTATCCTGCCGATAGAAGAAATAGTCCGTGTAAGGACTGGGGAGAGGGGAAAAGAAGCGATATAAACAACGAGATCAAGTTCTGCGTTCCAATTTCTCGTATTCCCTGACAGTTTATGGAAACAATTATCGGAAACACCAGATTAATCCTCGTATGCGGGGATATCACAGAACAGGAAACTGATGCTATTGTCAATGCCGCAAATCCAGGTCTTATGGGGGGCGGCGGAGTGGACGGCGCTATTCACAAGAAAGGCGGTCCTGATATTTTGAAAGAATGCAAAATAATACGCAAGAGTTATCCTGATGGATTGCCAACGGGACAGGCAGTAATTACAACAGGCGGAGCACTGAAAGCCAAAAAAGTGATACATACTGTGGGTCCTGTCTGGCATGGCGGAATTAATGAAGAAAGGCAACTGCTTGCAAACGCATATAAAAACAGTCTTAAGATAGCTATTGAAAACGGGATCAAAACAATATCTTTTCCATCAATAAGCACAGGAGCTTATGGGTATCCTGTTGAAAAAGCAAGCGTTGCAGCGCTCAAAGCGGTCATAGGATTCCTGAAAAAATATAATGGTATTGAGGAAGTGCGATTCATTCTTCACAGCTCCCATGACCTTGCGACCTATGAACGGGCATTAACCGAAATTACGGGCAGATGCGCTGATTCGACAGGATGATACGGATTATGTAATTGAAAATCCGTCCGATCCGTGTCATCCGTGTTCAATTCAAACTAAAGACCCACAATATGGTAGATAAAGAAAGTATCGATCCTTGTTTTGCTAATTTGAAAGATAATTATTATCGTCCTATAGTGAGTTCATGGAGTGAATGCTATTTTTCTTGGGACAGACCGAGGATAATAAGGCGCGAGTGAAAGTGCCATTTAGTATACCTCGGATGGTCACTTAAAACCAGATTTTTCTTTCATATTGAAAACATCGACATAAATAAGCCCCATGGTTTGAGCAGCTTTGACTTTCTTGTCAATCATATCTGTAAACGATGAGAGTCCATCCACTATTAAAGTCAAATCTCCTCCATCAAATAGGACAGTTTTAAGAGCTTTGCCATCCGTGAGAGATTTAAGAGAGCCATGTGAGTACCCATTTACTGAAATAAATACTCCTCGACCATACATTTTCCCCTCCACTTTGTAGGCAAATTGATACAGAGCATCAGAAGCAGTCAGCCAGTCTTGCCATTTTGCCTCGAAAATATAGTTTTCCCCTTCGAATTTTATAACTCCATCAATTTGTTCTCCATTTATTTTGAACGGCTCAGAAACAGATAACTTTTCATGTAAACATAATTCTCGCAGAAAGGATTCTAATAAATATCCACGTTTTTGTAAAGATATTATTTTTCCTTGCTCATCTTTTCCTTGATATAGCAAGGTAAATTGGCTACGTAGATCTTCGAGTGTTTTTTTGGGCTTACTAGCTTCTTCATTTATTCTGGCAATATTCTTCTGTTGTTGTTTCAACTTTTCATCACGAATCTCTTGAAGCTCCTTGAGATGACTAATTCTACGTAAAGCATCATTTTTATCCAACTTTTTAAGTTTTTCAAAATAATAAGGATTAAAATTGTTCCAATCAATTAATGAATGAAGCATGCTCCGAAATTGCCCCAGCCCGCCATCATCTCTATTCTGCAATTTTTCGAAAACCCTATCAACTATTTCCGAGCGGTATATTTCAGGTTCTTTTGAATTTTGTACGTCTTTGAGATCCTGTGAAGTGCATCCATTATTCTGGAAGAAAGATATTATTTCCTTTTTTGGCCAAAAAATTGCGAGAATACAATCCCTCATGCTATCTTTTATATCTTTAGGAAATGTGATTTTAATTTTTATACCACCTATATATTAGATCATTATGTGGGGAATGGCATTGAATCATTTGAATCTTCGAAATCTTCTAAATCCAATCGGCAGTTAATATTAACTACTTCATCTTCCCTCTTTTCTATCAATAAGTATATATTAGTATTTAAAGATGAAATAAGCATTTAAATTCAAGTATCGACTGCAAGCTTTTTTTGGCGTCTTATTGCAGGATTTTTATAAAATTATATGTTGTTTGGATAAAAAAAATATTCAAATGGATTGCATGTATTGGTTTCCTTTACTGAAAGGCGCAGGAAGTTATAATCACGTATTAATATTCAATAAATATCAGTCGTTAGAGTCTGATATCTATTCTATAAGCAATTAATTATATTTACCCCAACCATTATCAGGATTTTTACGGCAGGTTAAAATGTAAATAATGCAATGTTGAATTGGAAAGTACATGTTAAAATTAAGGTATTGTTTTATTCTTATGGGAATCGCACTTTTTCTCTCAGCCACTATGACTTCAAGTGAGGCTTCTGAAATAAACCAAACGGTTTTTGATAAACCTATGATATCGTCGATAGAAACAAAGCAAGTTGTAATTGGTGAACAAAATGATGACCTATACATCACATTAGATAAGTGTTTACCTGACCAATTAATAGGACAGAATAAAGTAATTGTAATTGACGCTTCGGGGACTACCGGACTCAGAAACTCTACATCTGAATTTTCAGTTAATAGTCTTATTCTTGCTAATGCTATCAACCTTATCCGAAGAATAAATCCCAACACCAATATTGGAATAGTTGCATTTGGGGGGTCTATAAATAAAACAGGGATTCTATCAATGAAGAATGAAACTAATAAAACATACCTTGAAAATTTCATAGGACAGATTGCTCCTAAAGGAGAAACAAACCTTGATATAGGACTTCTTGCAGCAACTGAATTATTAAATTCAACCAACGGCAAAAAAGAGATTATATTATTCTCAGATGGTTTTATAACGACTCATTTGTCATCGGTTAAGAGAGAAATCATCAAATAGAACACGGATGACGCAGATGATACGGATGCGCACGGATCCGTGAAAATCCGCGCGATCCGTGTCATCCGTGTTCTATTCAAACTAAACCTGAAAAGCATGGAAAATTAACAACTCTTTGAACAATTGTATAGTACAAGCATGTTGAATTCCTTAACCGATGACCGATGTATAACGACTGATAATAAGAGTTATGAAGCATTAGAAAAAATTGTGAAAGATATAAAGAAAAGGGATATTGAAATCAATTTTATCCAAATAATTACTTCAGACAAATATTTAGATTTTCTATTTCTTAGATATAATAAATTAGCTGAAGCTGTCGGTAGTCGGGTAATAATTCTGAATCCGGAAGACAGAGCGATACATTCTAAAGAACCTTCTTTGTTTGAATCCTGTTCTATGAAAACAAATGAAACAAATATAATAACGGTAACAACAAGTGATGGAACTCAAATTTCAGGCGCAGAAATAAGTTTGGACAATATTTCTATAGGGGAGACGACTCGTGGTGAACTTGGCTATACCACCCTCAGAACTGGAGAGCATTATTTTACCGCAAATAAATCTGGATACAATAAAGCTGTCATAAAAGCTGTAATCTCTTTGGAAAATATTACCGTAAAAAAAACCGACCCTTTCAATGACTCACAGTTGAAACCAGAGGTTAAAGAGGTAAAAGAACCATTAAACGGATTCGAAGGATTTCAAAAGAAACCATCTTGGTTAGAATCCACAATACATTCAATACTTGGCTGGTTTAGGTAGATTTTTTACCTATTATTTTCAAGTTCGCTTTCTAAATCTATTTTGAGAATATTTGCTATAATGTTGTCACTTCAAGGATTTACAGGTACTGTGACTTTCTTTACTGAAAGGCGCGCAGGGTGTCTATCTTATCCACTGAAATAAGCCCTCACCACACTTATCGCTTCTTGCTTTGTTATCGTTCCACTGAAATAATCTCTAACAGCCTGTACTGCCTCATTCTTGTCGATCTTTCCATTGCCATTCGTATCATAGCTTGTGGGAGTTGGGGTGGGAGTAGAAACTGGAACTACCTCAATAGTCCAATTTATCCAATTTAAACATGAACCATTAACATTATTACAGGTTATATTAGTATAATTATTTCCAAGTTCAGTAAATGTTTTAAGGAAATTTCCTTCTGTTGTTTCATTTCCAGAAACATATAAACTATTTAGAGAAATCCAATCCACACTTTGATTTGAAGTTACATTAAAATAAATAGTAGTACCTTTTTTTACATTCAAAGATAATGAATCATTATTAGATTGATTATTTTCCCACGAAATAATGTTTGGATCTGGAGGAGGAGTTATTGTTACAGAAGGTGCCGTCATTGCAGTATGATTTACCCAGGTTATATTGGTATTACCTGCAACATCGACCGTTCTTGTATTTAAGTTATAAATTGTATTGGGGGTCAATCCAGTTGCATTGTAATATTGAATTCCTTTTGTGATATTGATCTGAAAAGATTCATTAAGATAAATCATCACTTTTTCGAAATCTTCGTCTGCAGAATCTGTCCATGTCCAGTTGATATAGGTTTGAGCATAGGAAATGTTATTCAAATTCGAGATAGTTTTTGGTGGAGTGATGTCTAAAGTGAAATTCATTGAAAGCGGTAGGTAGTCGATATTGTAAATGTCTAATGAATAGGATGAATCGCATATTCCATCTCCTTCGCTATCTATGCAGGTCTGGCTAAAACCTGTACCTTTTGGATTTACCCAGAAGTTACCACCGAAATGGAAGCCACCGATAATGTTAGTGCCCGATTTTTTCGTAATGTTCCATGTATCAATATTTGAGCCAGAGAATTCAAAATTGTTTGTATTATTGAAAATGTTGTTGTAGATCATGTTATTGGTGGAATAACTAAGGGATTGCCGAAAAATAACTTATCTAAATTAATTCCCTTCCTCTTTTGGGGAAAGAGAATAATTCCATTTTGGGTGTAAAGAATGGTATTCTATCTTCAATCTTGCCATATCTTCATCAGAGAATTTAACTCCTTTATTATATTCCTTTTCATCTAATAGCGATGCCACAGTAAGACCTTTGTTTGTCTTTGTGCCACTGATCAGTTCAATAATTGTTTCAAAACTAACGAGCGGTTTCCCCTTCCAATTCATTGTAATGAATGAGAACATGCGATGTTCTATCTTGTTCCATTTGCTTGTCCCAGGAGGGTAATGGCATACGGTAATAGGTATTTTTATTTGGTTCACCAATTCTTGTAAATGAAATTTCCAGCCTTTATTGCGACTTCCATTGCTCCCCCCACCATCTGCACATATCATCAGACCTTTTGCATCTGGATAATTATTTCTTCCAAACATAAGCCACCATTGCCTTATGCTTTCAACGGCAAATTCGGACGTATCATAACTCATTCCCACATTTACCATTCCTTCATTTCTCTTAAGATCATAAATCCCATATGGTGTCGCCCTTCCAATCCCAAGTGAAGGAAAATCATACACATTTACTTCTTTTGCCTTGCCTTTTTTCTCCCATGTTCTTCCAGGATTTTTGAATTCTCCTACATTTTCTTTCTTTTTTGCATCAACTGATATTACGGGATACTCCTGATTTATAAATTCTTTAGCTTTTTCGTTTATATACCTGAACTGGGCATCTCTTTCGGGAACTGAAGAACCTTCGATGTTTTTCTTATTGGCCTGAAGCGAGTAATCGTTTTCCTTCAATAAACGTCCTACTGTATCTGGATCGATTTTATGTTTTAGCTTTTTCAATTCATCAGCGATCTTGTAGGTTGATTTGTTTGTCCATTTCAGCAGGCTCATTGGGTCGCCTGAGGTGTTTTCATCCATTATTTTTTCAAGATCTCCAATTATTTCGGGATCTTTTATTTCTACCTTTTTTCTTCCTCCTCCAAGTGCTCGAAGTCTTTCTGGAGGTTTAAGTTTCTCTGACGTTTTGAGTTCCTCTATCCCTTTATGGATAGTCGAATGGGACATGCCTGTTAATTCTTCAACTTTTGAGACTCCACCCCACCCAATTTCAAGTGCTATGGCTCCTGCAAAACGTCTTGCTTGAACTTCATCCGCTCCTGATAGGGCTTTTAGCCACCATGTGTACTCCTTGTTAGTATCCATGCCACTATATATGATGGCTTAGATTATATAATTTACTAATTTATTTTTAGGTATTGCCTAAGAGAGATGCCGTAGCCGTTGTTCGATCCATTGTTGCTGCTCAGTATATTGTAATTGCTGGAATCGTATAATACAATGCCGTAATGGTTATTCGAATTGGCATTGTTGACGCTTAGATTGTTGTTGCTGGAAGAAGAAAGATATATGCCGTAGTTGTGGTTCGAGTTTGCATTATTGTAACTCAGAGTGTTGTTACTGGAAGACCACATAAAGATACCGCTGAAGGGATTCGAGATGGCATTGTTGCCGTTCAGAGTGTTGTTGTTGGAATAGAATAGAGAGATACCAACATTGTTGTTAGAAACATTGTTACCGTTCAGAGTGTTGTTGTTGGAATAGGACAAATCGATTCCATTGTAGTTGTTTGATGCATTATTTCCAATTAACTTATTGTTGTTTGAAATGACCTTAATCCCGGCATACGGAGAAGAGCCAGATAGTATCGCAGTAAATCCTTCAAGAGTAATTCCATTCACAGAAAGCGTGATAGGGCTTCCAATTCCCCTGGCATCCACTACAGGCTGACTTCCATGCAAGGTCAATTTCTTATTCACGTTCACGTTTTCTATATATGTGCCGCTATTGACTTCGATAGTATCTCCAGGGTTTGCATTATCAATCGCATCTTGAATTCTCGTATAATCTGCACCGCCGCTATCATCAACAGTCAATGTTGCTGCATTCGCACTGCTTGACAACAGTAATGCCAATATCGTTATTCCAACCACAATTCTAAGGGCTCCTCTGTAAAAGTTATTAGATACCATTTTTATATCCCATCCATTGGTCTTAGACCATCTTTAAATAATCCAATCAGTAGATGACCCTATAAAGCTTGTTAAAATCTGCAAATTATGAATCTTTCAATTTATTAAGGAGACAGTAGATAAAATAAGGAACTATTTTATCGGGAATACTCCATATAGCAATATTATGCTTATCTGAGCCAAATGGGATTATGTAGTTACTTTAAAATTATCGAGACACAGTATACCTTAATAGCTCAAATAGGGGCATGTGGTATTTAATCATAGCATTCCCGATGATGTAGTGGTGATTTACTCTTTCAAAATCAGACATTGAAAAAACATTGGTATTAATACCTGTTGAGACAACTTCAATCTTATTATTTACACAGTTCTCATTAATAATCGAAACGCCGAGGGGGAGATTTGAACTCCCGCTGTGCGGTGCACAACCGGTTTTCAAGACCGGCGCCTTAGGCCGCTGGGCTACCTCGGCATACTTCCTGCGAAATGGTCGGCATGGTTAATAAAATCGTAGGTTAAGGGGCAGAGAAAAACCTTTTGCTTTACCGAGGGATGAATCTCACACCTTGTAATTGTATTACCTATGCGGGCCTCAAAGCTTTAGCGTGAGGTAGTTCACTAATATTGCCTACATGGAAACATTTAAAACTCAATCAATGGATTATTAACCCCAATCATAGAGTTATACAGAGGAAAAAAAATGACAAACCTATTACTCGTACTGTCAAAAGACCCGTATACCACGGAAACACCCGATCTTGTGCTGGATATCGGGATGAACGCAAAAGAAAAAGGAAATGATGTCTCATTATATCTCATCGAAGATGGCATAACCGCCGCAAGAAAATCAGAGTTTGGAAATAAACTCGCTGCTGCTCAAAAGAAAGGCATCAGGATATTTGCTGATGATAAAGCGGTACTTTCAAGGTCGCTCACGAACAAATTAATTGGCGGTGTGGAAATAAAAGAAATTGGCACACTTCTTGATTATATAATGGAATATGACCGGGTAGTCTGGTTTTAGGTGATAAAATGACAGGAAAACAGCTTACGATCGTTTCAATAAACGGCCCATACAGGGATGAAGGAGTATTTACGATGATAAGACTTGCACATGCGGCAAAAGAAAAAGGCATAACGGTCAACTTCTTTAATTACCTGGATGCAACAATAATCGCCCATAGGGACCAGGCGCCAAAAGAGTTCCCTCCCATAGAGACAATTTTCGGGACAATTGTAAAAAAAGGGATAAAACAGCCAAAAGCAGATGCTATCGCCTGCATAAAATGCACGGATGCGCGAGGCGTAACAAAACAGCAGACCGAAGGCGTCATTATCGGCGGGCTTTATGACCTTGGCGAATGGACTGCGGAATCTGATAAAACAATACTTATAGGGTGATTAAAATGAGCAAGAAAGTAAATGTAATTGTAACACAGCCCCCCTACGGAAAAGAAGATGCATTTTCAGCAGTCCCCATGGCTGCTTCACAGGTCGCGGCAGGAAATGAAGCATCTTTGATTTTCGTTAGCGGTGGCGTTCATTCAATAGTGAAAGGACAGAAAACAGGATATGGGGATCAGGCAACCTGGTTCAAGGATGTTCCGTCAGTGGAAGCTGAGATCACAAAGAACATAGAACTTGTGAGCTTCTATGCACTTGACAGGGATATTGCAAAACGCAACATATCCGATACCGAGATCATAAACGGGATAAAAAAGATAACGCTTTCAGACCTGACTGACATGATACTTGAAGCGGATGTAAATCTGGTATTTTAACGCGATTGAATTTGGATAAACCTTAAAAATCATATCTATCCCCTGACAGAGTGTGCAGGGGAGTATTTTATGATGCATCAGCTTGATATTTATAAACATGAGAACGCTCTCAGATTTTGACAAAAAAATCCTCAATAAACTCGCCCCCGAATTTGAAGGCGCAACCGGTCCCGCGCCCGGACATGACTACAAATTCATACTTCTTCCGGTCTCGCATAAGTTATCGGAATCACCAGTTGACTTTGCGAACAGGGCTGACAGGCTGACTGATGAAGAGCTTGTTTACCTTGTCGATCTGATTTTACGCGGCGATGAGGACGTGCGCTCGCTTGCAGAAGGGGATTATGACGCGCTTGTTGAAATGATCGAAAAAAGGGTGCCAGAAAAGGCAAAAGAATTGAAAGACCGCTGATCAGCACACAGGGATCTTCCCATAAGCCAGTTCCATGCAGAATTCCTGTATATTGCCAAGCTCCCTGTCAATAACCTCATTTATCTCTTTTTCCACACTTTCAAGCGTTCCCCTCTCCATGATGACCTGCGCCGCCGCTATTTTTGGCTGGTCGATCGGTTCTCCTATCTGGCTCAAAAGCCACACATAGACTTCTTTTATATCAGGGACATTGACATATATTTCATTTGCGATCCTGTGGCTCAGGACATTGTAAATTTTTCCCACGTGGCTCACCGGGTTTTTCCCGGCTGCTGCTTCACTGCTTACCGGCCGGTTCAAGGGAATGATGCCGTTAACGCGGTTCCCTCGCCCAACCTGGCCTGAATCCGCATCTTCAGCAGAAGTTCCGGTTACTGTGAGATAAATCCCGCCCATGCCCCGTCCTTCCCTGTCAAGTGTGTTCAGGGAAATTGAAGGTTCAAATTCTGTCCTCTCGATAACATATGTTTTTATCTCTTCAGCCAGTTCTTCCTTTTTCCTGAAATACCCTGCTTCAGATTCAATGAACATATCAATAAGGGGATCTGCAACTGTCAAATTGAGCAAATTCTTTTCCCGCAAACCCATGATTTTAATGTCCTCACCCGATTCAGGGAATCTTTTCTTAAAATCCGGGGAGTTCAAATACCGCTCGGTTTCAAGCACTATGCTCTCTGTGGGCGTCATGGGGGCGTATCCAACAGCTGCCGAGGTATCATTTGCGCCAAGCAAAGCATTTTTTCTCTTGAATATATCTGTAAGTTCTGCCGAACCCCTGGCGATCTCAACCTGGTAATGAATAGAATCACCATTTACAAAGCGCAGGTTCTCCTTTATCCATTCTTTTGCCGCGCCGATCGCAATTGTATTGACATCTATGAACTCATTTTCAACTTCAAAAGTAGCCCTGTCCCCGAAAATGATGCGCATCGGCTTAAGTATCACACCGCCACCGAATTTTGTTTTCACCTCGCCTGCAACAAGCATTCCCTTATCGATATTATGGTGCATGATAGCCCCAAACCTCTCCAAATATTCCCTGCACAGGCGAACAGAAACCTGGTTCATTATGGAATCACAGATATTATCAGGATGTCCGAGTCCTTTTCGTTCAACGACTTCCACTTTTCGCTCAGTTACCGGAGTTGCCCCGAATTCTTCTATCTTGATGTTTCGCAAGGCTATCACCTCGTTTTTTTCAAATATGTCAGCGTCAATTTCTCATAATTTTTCTGAGTATTTCTTATTATCGCAAGGTCTTCTTCTGTTGCCATCCTGACTTGTTTACATGGCACACCCAGCACCACACTGCGGGCTGGTATTTTATGACCTGGGGGCACTAACGCACCAGCTCCGATTATTGCTGATTCTCCAATTTCTACCCCATGAAGTATTGTGGCATTCATTCCAATAAGGGCATTATTTTCAATGAGTCGCCCGTGCATAACGCAAGCATGACCTATGATAACCCCGTCGCCGATATGCATATCGTCTTGGTCTGAATGAACTACGGAATTGTCCTGGATACTGCAATTTTTCCCTATATTTATTTTTGCCCTGTCAGCGCGAATGACTGTATTGAACCACACGCTTGTTCCTTCACCTATTGATACGTCCCCGATAAGACATGCAGTATCCGCGATAAAAACATTTTTTGCAATGATGGGTTCTTTGTCTTCAAACGTGTACAACATTCTCCAGTTACAACCCTCCCGCATATAACAAGAACCTGTTCGCATAAATAGATTATCAGCCAACAAGACACACAATTAAATAGTTTAATCACAATAAAATAGAATGCAATGGACACCATAATAAAGTTCGTTTTATATTTCCTATTTTTTGCGGTCATTCACAGCTTTCTTGCTACGGATCCTACAAAGAAGAAAGCAGAGAAGCTGCTTGGAAAAGCCTTCCGGTATTACAGGCTGCTATATTCTTTGATCACCATTCCCTTAATTGCTCCTGCTTTCATGATCTGGATGATCTATTCAAATTCCACCCCTGTTATTTATGAGATCCCGCATAATTTTTATCCAGTCGTTCTCCTTGTGCGCCTGGGTGCGATCGGTATATTCGGGTACGCCATGCTGCAGATAGATGTCCTTGAATTTAGCGGGATAAAACGGCGGAAGAAAAACTTCCTTATTACGAGTGGAGCCTATAGAATAGTCCGGCATCCGCTCTATACAGCGGGAATTCTTGTTCTCGTCACAAATATGAAAATGACTCTCCTTGATTTAATAGCAGTGCTGCTGATAACAGGTTATTTGCTTGCAGGCGCATTAATCGAAGAGAGACGGCTGCTTTCGGTGTTCGGGGATGAATACAGGAAATACCAGGAGCAAGTGCCTATGTTCATCCCAACGAAATGGTTTAAAAGAAAGTTATCAAGGGCCTAACCTTTATACTCCCCGCTCACAACTTCCCTTATCCTGTCTGCTGTCTTTGGTCCCACAAGTTCCACAGCCATCAATTCCTCGCGTGATGCTGTCATGATCCGTTCAACTGTGCCAAAGTGCCGAAGCAGGTTCTTTGCCACGACTGGCCCGATTTCGGATATAGCTGAAACCACATATTCCTGCTGTTGGGGAAGCCTGGGGGCGGATTTTGTCCCGTGTAGGTTTATATCTTTTTTCGGATCGACTGCCTGTTCCCTTTTAGCAATTACGCTGATCAATGCCGCAGTGTCTTCTTCATCCTTGCTGAATAACACCGGGACGCCAAAATCAATTGCCACACTTGAAAGCGCGCCGCGAATTGCATTTGGATTGATCTGGCGCTTTGAATAAAGTCCCTCACCCTCAATGATCAGGAGGGGACGGCTGTAAGCACGTGCAAGGTCTGATATCTGGCCAAACAGGTCCCTGCCATCAAGGAAAGTGCTAAGGAAATCTTCTGTGGTTTTTCTCTCTATGCCAACTCGGTCACTCACTACGTAATCTCCCACTTTTAGTGTTCTTAAGATCACTTCTACACCCAGCTTTTCAAGAGAATGTGCAACATGGGAACGGATTTCCCTTTTATCGACATAGATTTTCACTTTATGGGCTTCGGATACATGCACATCAGGATAATCCATTAATTTTGTTTGCCCGTCTGACTCGTCCGTTTTTTCTTTTTCCGGGGCATCCAGGTCAATATCGAGATTTTTCATGGTCTTGACCATCTGTCTCTCCTTGTAGTTGCTGCTCCAGTGGTATGCCTCATCTTTTGATCCTTTTGCCATAAGGACAACAACTCTTCCGGCATGCTTTCGTCCTGTTCTTCCTTTTCGCTGTATGCTCCTTATTTCAGATGGCACGGGTTCAAAAAATACCACAAGGTCGGTAGCGGGTATATCCAGTCCTTCTTCAGCAACTGAAGTTGCTACAAGTGTATTATACTCCCCATCCTTGAATTTCTGGATGATCTCTACCTGCTGTTTTTGCGTAAGACCCGTGTCCTTGTATTTACTGGCCTGGCCTACGAACCTGATAGGTTTTATGCCGGGAACTTCTTTGAGCGAATTTGCGACAAGTTCCGCTGTATCCCTGTAATTTGTAAATACAATAACACGCGATTGGGGCGCGTCGGATATTTGCTTTTCAACAAGCTCTTTTATTGCATTCAATTTCGGGTTATTCCCGTCACAGCCGCCAAGATGATGCACTGCCTGGCGCATGCTCAGGTCTTCCATCAGGCGTTTTGCAGCTTTGCTCCCGCCTTTTGACAGTGCCTCATTCTCAAGCCGTTCAAAATATTTTGATAAGGCGGATGAACCCTGGGTTTCTGAAATCTCGATAGCATGGCTCACTTTGAATATCTCAGCAAGCAGGGATATCCCCTGGTATATTTTCTGGTCAGGAAAAGAACGAAGCTGCACCTGCAAACGCCCCTGGAGGTCAAGCATTTCCCGTTTTGAGAGCCGTTTCTGGAAATTAGATATAAACCCGAGTTCCTGTAATTTCGCCAGCCTGTCATTCAGGACTTTATCCATTAGTCCCTTCAGGCTTTTCATCTCGACAGGTACGGAAACATACATCCTTTCGATGTCCTTATCAAAAATATATGGTTTGACATCGGGGTCTGAATCAGTCCTTATTTCGACTGACTTTAAATGGAGATTTGCACAAACCTCCTGTATCTTTTCAGTATTACTTCCAGGGCTTGCAGTAATTCCAAGGACGAGAGGGTCGGGGTTTTGCTCTATATACTTTTTCGCTATATAAACATAGGAATAATTTCCGGTTGCCCTGTGTGCTTCATCAAAAATGATGCATGAAACTTTTTCAAGGTTTATTTTTTTCCCGAGCAGGTCATTCTCTATGACCTGTGGTGTGGAGATGACAAGCTGTGCTTTCTCATACATGCTTTCCCGTTTGCCAGGATTTGTATTTCCTGTAAACAATACAACGTTTTCAGTAGGGATATTAAGGATATCCTTAAAAAAAGCGGCATGCTGTTCCACAAGCGGTTTTGTCGGGGAAAGAAGCAATACTTTCCCTTTCGGGAGGCGTGACACCATCACGAGTAATGCTACTACGGTTTTTCCAAGACCTGTTGGAAGAACTATAAGACTTGATTTCTTAATAGCTTCCCCGGCAAGGGCAAGCTGGTATAATCTCTGCTCGACAGTGCCGGGTTTTATGAGGGGATGTTTAATGAATTCAACATCATTCATTCTTAAAAAATGATATTAATCCATCGTTTCGCCTGTATCTTTCGAGCGAAGCTCAGATAAGGAAAAAGCCACCTGTTTTAATTTGTATTGTTCTATTTCCGTGGGTTCATCACCCTTCTTTATAGCTTTTACCCTTTCAACTGGCAGTTCGGCGTATTTAGCTACTTGTTCGTAAGTAAGTTTATGCATGTGCAATAATTCGATCAGATAACGTTTTGTTGGTGGAAGTCCCATAAGTATCACCTTTAATATAGTATGTTTTAATACATAAGCTGGTATATCAAGGTTCTTATTGGTGTGATAAAAATGACAGAAAATGATAATGATGTGATCCAGACAACCGAAACCGAGATCGGTGGAGTTAAAAAAACCTTAAAGAAATTCAAAAGGAAATGTACTGTTGTTCGAATAGCACAGGCAAAAGGCTGGAGAAACGTAGTCGTGCTGGATGGAAAGGCAGACAAAAAATACTTTTTCGGCAAAACACCCAATGCACCCCCTGAAATAAATCCGGGTGATGAATTATTCGTAGGATTTGAAGAGTTACCTTATGATCTGCCCGGTTTAAAGCAGAAGATAACCCTCATGACCCTGGATGGATTCCAGCTTGACTGGACTATGGTTTAACGTTCAACGATTATAGTTCCAGTCTTGTTTGTATCTTCTTTAAGATAGAAACTGAATGTTCCCGGTGTCCTGAATGTATAATTTGTACGTTTGGCATTATTCAGGAATTTTTCTTCGAAAAGACCATCGGAACTTACCAGAGTAACTGCGTATGTTCCATCATTTGTCCATACAACTTCATCGCCGGCTTTTATTGGGACTGATTTTGGATTAATACCTCTATTTGTTTCCAGTTTCACTGATATTTGCTTTCCTGATGCCGTAACTTCCGGACCTGCGGTAGGTGCTGGAGTCGGAACCAGGGTATTTGTAATTATTGGCGTCGGAGTCGCAACTGGAGGGGAAGCGACATGTTTATCGTCAGCCGGATTGAAAAATACCCATGCAATAGCACCAACTACGAGGATCGCCAGAACGATCATGACCAGTGAATTGATACTGGATGGGGAAGCTGTTGATTTTAAAGAGGGGGCACTTGAAGCCGATGATTTGATCGGGGGTATTATCTGCGCTTTTTTCTCTTCTTTTTTGGCTTCACCTGCGTCTTGCATTACAGGTTCTGCAACTACATCTCCTGCACCGGTCAGGTCTTTGTTCCAATTGCATTTCGGGCATGTCTGGGCAATCGGATAATCAATACTGCCAAGGCCAATTTTTTTCGTAATGGTCCTGGTTAAAAGTGTTTCACCGCATTTCGGGCATTTTTCTTCCATTTCGACACCGTACTAAAAACCCTTCTTTGCACTATATAAATATATCGACTGAAATTTGAAAATTACTTGCAGTTCAGGCTTATAATCTTTCTTATAATTTTTTCGGGACTGCACAATATTTTTTTTGCTACCAAACCGTTAAATAGACTTGTGTATTATTAGGCCTACTATGCTCCGATAGTGTAGCAGGCCAATCATTCTGGCCTTTCAAGTTTTATGCGCCAACCGGTGCTGAAATAAAGACAGCCAGTGACTCGGGTTCAAATCCCGATCGGAGCACTCAATTTAAAAAATAATTCCAATACCCTGATACCGCATTGAGGGTTTTATCAAATCACCTCAATTTAAAATAGAAGTATCTACTAATAAAAAAATTAAAAAAAAGGAAAAAGTAAAATTATTAATTAAACTTTATCCAGCAGCTCAACGCCTGTTTTCTTTACATTGGGCTTGTTGATCTTTGCTGGCATCCACTTTGGTTTGTTCTTTGGAGCAGCAACGACTTCTGTCCATCCCTTGTAGATGTGGATCTTCTTTGTTCCTCTCTCCCTTAATCTTAATTCGACTGGTTTTGATTTTGTCCCTTTGCTGCGATTGGCTGCCTTTAATGCTGCCTGGCGCGGCTGGTGACCTGTAAATACTCCAGTCTCTTTACCATTCTTTTCCCGTAATACAAAATTTCTTATTTCTGCCATATTTTATTCATACCCCGACAACGAATTGTTGTCTAGTAGTACAATCATGCATCATAGTATATAAATGTTGTTGTGAAAACTGTGGCAAAGCCTATTGTTTTAAAAAAATGATTCTATACATAGTGGTATTTCAACGGTTGAAAAAACCGAATCAGTAGGATTAAAATGAAAATTGTATGAATATAAACCAATTGTCATAGAATAGTTATACAATATAAAAATAAACAAAACAGCATGTATGGGTGGAATTTATGAATATATACATAATTCATGCAATAATTTGACAGATTTTCTTTCCAGCACTTTAATATTCCCTTCAAACAAAAAAGGGATTGTGCCCCTTAATAATAGAGTCAGGAAAAATGTGTTTGACCTTGTACCATGCATTCACGGCGCAAGATTATCGGAAAGTGCCCGAACCGCTGGAAAGACTACGCAAGAGCTGCTCGATTTCAGTGTTAACATCAATCCACTGGGGCCGCCAAAATTAAGATCGATATTATCAGCCGCCTGCAAGGACATAAATAATTACCCTGATAACAGATATCCGGGTTTTAAAAAAGCAGCGGCTGATTATCTTGGGGTGGCCTCTGAAAATATAGTTCCCGGAAATGGCTCGTCAGAATTGATCCGCCTTTTTGCAGAAACGGTCATTGAGCCGCTAGATCTGGTAATTATTCCGGCTCCCACTTTCGCTGAGTATGAATTCCAGTGCCGCCTCCTGGGCGCGCGCATTGAAAATGTCAATTACGATGATCTTTTAAACACAAATATTGATAATTGTAAAGCTGTTTTCCTGTGCAATCCAAATAATCCTACAGGAAAGCTCCTGGATCGAAAAGAAGTCCTTTTGTTTGCTGAAAAATGCACCCGTGCGGAGGTTTTTTTATTTGTGGATGAGGCATTCATTGAACTTGCCGATCCAGGCGAAAGTATTGCAGATGTAGCAGCATATAACGATTTTGTCATAGTATTGCGTTCACTTACTAAAACGTTCGCTGTCCCCGGATTAAGGATCGGTTTTGCTGTTGCATCCCCTGTTCTGGCAGGCCTTATGAACAATATCCGCCTTCACTGGAACATGAACTCTATTGCCGCAGCAGTGGGTGAAGATCTTCTTGCTGATAATCAGGATTATATCAACAGGTCACTTGGATTATTAAAGAAAGAACGCGAATGGCTGACATCAAAACTTGCTTCCGTCAGGGGCTTTAAACCATACCCCAGCGATACGAATTTTATCCTTGTTGATATCAGGGAGTTTGGTTTAAGTTCTCTGCAGCTCACAGAACGCATGTTAAGACATGGCATCATTATTCGGGATTGTGCTTCTTTTGATCTTGAAAATCACATCCGTGTGGCTGTGCGAAAGAGAAGCGAGAACCGCACCCTGATCGCGGCAATCCTTGCGCGTTATAAAAGAATGGGGAAGCGAACTTGCAGAAAATGAGATTGGTAAAGCACTTGACCGGGGAGTTGCCGCGAGAAGCAGGATCGACTGTGAATATTACCCGTGCCATTTTTCAGGACAGGATTGCACATTCTGTTTCTGTCCCTTCTACCCGTGTGAAAATACCAGGACAGGAGGAGAACTTATTCATAGATCAACAGGCGGGACAGTCTGGAGCTGCGCAGGCTGCAACCTCATACACCAGGGGAATATCGCGGAAAATGTGCTAAAAGAGCTGATGAGCGGCAGGAAAATAAAGGAAGCCTGGAAACTTGTAATGGAGCCTGTTTTATAATGGATTTCTGGATACAGGTTTTACTGCTTGCGGTTCTTTTTGATATTATATTAGGAGAGATGCCTTCGTTTTTTCATCCGGTCGTGTGGATGGGAAAACTCATCAACCTGTTCGTGGACGCCGCCCCGCACCATTACAGGAAAATATATGGTCTATTCATGGTGATTTTTTGTGCAGGGATAACGGTTTTACTGGCAATATCCCTTGAATTGACAGGAACAGGAATTTTTGGACTGGTAATTACAGCATATTTTCTGAAATCCAGCTTTTCAATTCGCATGCTACTTGTTTCTGCCATCGGGATAAAAAAAGACCTTGATTCGGGAAAAATCGAAAAAGTAAGAAGTGACTTAAAAACCTTTGTGGGCAGGGATACATCAAAACTCAGCGAGCATCAATCGGCATCAGCTGTAATAGAATCATTGGCAGAGAGCTTTGTTGACGGCATATTATCACCTTTATTTTATTTCCTGGTTTTCGGTCTTCCGGGTGCACTTACTTACCGCATGATAAATACGCTTGATTCCATGGTTGGTTATAAGAAAGAGCCCTTCAGGGAGCTTGGGTATGCAGCGGCAAAGGTTGATGATATTGTCAATTTAGTACCCGCGAGAATGTCACTCGTGATTATTTTTATATCGTCAATTTTCTTTGGTAAACCGCTTGATGCCCTAAAAACCTGCGTCCTTGACCATAATAAGACTGCTTCCCCAAATTCAGGGTGGCCGATGGCTGCCGTTTCAGGCGCGCTCAATGTTCGGCTTGAAAAAGTTGGATATCATGTATTGGGGGATAAATATCAGCATCCAGGGGCAATACATATAAAAAAAGCAGTGTTTTTAGTGGGTTTTTCCTCTTTAATAGTTATTGGAGTAATATTTTTAATAGGAAAGATTCCTTTAGTCTTGTTTTGAACTAAAAACCGCAAGAACATAGATATAGATTTAAATAAGGTAATAAGGGATTTATAAAATGGAACCGCAGATAAACGCAAATGAACGCAGATTGAATGAATCGGCTGAGCAGATCATTATGGAGAGCCATGTGTGTGGGCGATGTCAACTGGCGCAGCGTTCCAGTACAGCAAATCAGCGATTCTGGGCGTTCATCTGCGGTTTATTTAAATTTGAAATATTGAACACCCACAAAGAAAGTTTGAATTATTGGAGAAACTTATGAAATTATCAAATATCAAAAATGAAAAAAAGAAAAAGAACCAGCCCAATGATGTTGACACTTCTAATACGACAAGCATCATGAAAGTCTTTGAAGATGCAGGACTTTCTGAAGATGTTCTTGTTCACGCTGCCATAGAACTTTATGTACCCCATCCCGGAGTTGAAACAAAGGAAATCGCAGAAAAGGTATTTAAAAGAGAATTAAAACACGCCCTCTCTGATCCCAACCTGTGCATCCTGATATATTCAGGAATGCTTCTTGAAAAAGCGGGGGAGAAAGGCGAGCTTCCGGGAATGACCAAAGAGACTTTTAATAAAGACCTGACATTTCTTATTGTGGATGAAGTGATCGGGATGAGTATCGCAAAATACATCAGCGGTGACAAGGGGATCTTTGAATATGTGAGATTTGACAAATTAAAACCCGGTATCCTGTCAACACTTGGACCTTTTATGGATGATGTTGTCGCCGGGCTCATAGGAGGAGCATCCGCGAATATGTATTCAAGAGGAAAGGGCGATGGGGCAAAACATGAAAAAAAGAAAGTAAAAAAGACAAAACCAAGAAAGATGGATAAGCCCAATATAAAAGCAGGCGGTTTCGCCGGATGAGGAAGTTCCTGTCAGCCATACGAAGTGGTTTTGGTTTCCTTTCAACGATACCTGTGGGAATAACCATGGAGGGGATCGAAAATCTCATGAAGCATATATACCTGTTCCCGGTAGTAGGCTCTATTATTGGTATTATTTTTGCATTAATTGTGGTCGCGTTGACAACATTTACGATATTGCCTCCAATAATGGTCTCACTATTTGTCATTATAGCGATCTATTATTTCACAGGATTCAATCATATTGACGGGCTTGCTGATTTTGGCGATGGCCTGGCAGCGCATGGGACAAAAGAGAAAAAGATCGCTGCCATGCGTGACACCGCTATTGGTACGGGCGGCATTGTTTTTTGTATGATAGCGCTACTTGGCGTTTTCGTATCTCTTGTTTCAATCCAGGAATTAAATATTTTCCTCCTTCTTCCTTATGCATTGATAGTGGCGGAAACAAGCGCCAAACAATCCATGGTCACGGTAGCGGCTTTTGGGACGCGGCTTCATGCGGGTTTCGGGGCAATAACCGTTGATAATACGAAGCTGTCAGACTTAATTATCGGGACTGTTTTTTCGGCAGCAGTTTGTTTTTTT
Source organism: Candidatus Methanoperedentaceae archaeon (assembly GCA_963753595.1). Classification (GTDB taxonomy): domain Archaea; phylum Halobacteriota; class Methanosarcinia; order Methanosarcinales; family Methanoperedenaceae; genus Methanoperedens. The sequence goes on from CAVWCX010000020.1 coordinate 40,119, forward strand.
GTTCTTGGTGTCATCGGTATCGGAGCATTCATAATATCGCAATTGTCAGGGCTTCTTGTTCTTAATACTGCAAACCGCCATTTTGGGGGTGTGAGCGGGGATGTCGTGGGCGCGGCAAATGAGATCGGGCGACTCGCAGCCTTGCTTTATATCGGAGGTGCCGGATGGATGCTGTTGTAATGGCTGGCGGTAAAGGAGTGCGTCTTGGTAAGGATGAAAAACCACTCACACTCCTGTGCGGGAAACCGCTGATACAATATGTTCTCGAAGCGCTTCTTGGTTCAAAGAACATCGAACGCATAATTGTGGCCACATCACCAAGAGTGAAAAGAACTAATGAGTGGCTTGATGATTTTAAGAAAGACCATCATGAAATTGAAATTATTCATACGCAAGGTTCAGGTTTTGTTCATGACATGATAGGCGCGGTGGAAGAAGCAGGTATCAGGGGACGTGTACTCATTATGATGGCTGACCTTCCTCTTGTCACCAGCGGACTTATAGACAGGATAATCGAAAAATATTTTGAAGTGAACACACCTGCGCTTTCAGTTCACATGAAACTTGAGGTATTCACAAGGCTTGGTTTAAGGCCGGATACTGTTTTTCATAAGAATAGCGATTTCATTGTCCCATGCGGGATAAACATACTTGATGCAGAAAATATCCGCAATGAGCAGGAGGATTATAATCTTATCCTGGATGAGGAGGAGCTGGCGCTTAATGTTAATGCGCCGGAAGACCTTGCTGTTTGCGAGAGGCTTTTGGAGGATAGAGGCTGAAATCCGCCATGGTCAGCGGCTTTTTAACTAATTCTTTATTGCAGCGAAAATCAACCACAGAGAACACAGAGTTCACAGAGATTGGCTGTTTATTCTCTGTGTCCTCTGTGCACTCTGTGGTTTTTACACTATCTTAACAAAATAAAAAGTATTTTTTTCAGCCTATGTAACTCAAATCGTCGTCTTTTTTTCTCTTTTCATTGATCTCTTTTAAGTGTCTCTTTAAGCTGTCATCAAATTTTTTTACTTCTATCTCGATCTTACTCAGGTCAATATCGATCTCCATAAGCTCGGAAACTTTTTTTATCCCTGCGTAACATGCTTTTATATCCAGGGCTTCGGGAAATGCTGTCTGGCTGAGGAGTGAGATCCCATTTATTCCATTTCGCAATGCAGATTCTATTACAACCCCATTAACACCGCTTATCTGAAGCCTGCCATCAGATATTTTTATTCCCTTGCTCTCCAGGAAAGTTATGAGTTCGGGTGTGGTTGCAACTCCGGATACTTCCGGTTCTTCAACATAATTTTTTATATGTGTGGCAATTACCGTATAAATTATTTCAACACCCATTAGCTTTGCCGCTTCTACGATTTTCTCAGCAAGCTCGTTATCTGTTGCAGGATGGCCAAATTGCATTTCACCCGAGAATAAGATGATATTTTTTTCCTGTGAATAGTAAAATTTGAATGGGCTAACGTCACGGTCCATAGGTATTACAAGACCCTTATCAAAACAGGCAACGGAAGGTGAAAGATAAGGAACATGAATATCCGCGAAAAATTCCGGTTTCAGGCAGTCCATAATATAGTCAATAGTGTTTTTGGCAACCATTCCCATACCTGGAAGACCCACTAACATGCGGGGTTTATCCATTTCCGGTTTCTTATGAAATCTAATTTCCATAGTAGTGTTTCCTTAATTACGTCATCGTATTTTAGTATATTGGCAAAATGAGACGATTCTTGTTGGAAATTTGATAATATTAAAATTAATTAATCAGTCTGTTTCCGGTCATAAAAGCAACTTCATAATGATAATTGTTTTGAGCATAAAAATATTATAACACCTATATAAGTTATTAAATACATTTTCGTGCCGTGGTACAATGAAAAATGACGAATTAAAATGTCCGGAAAATGCAACCAGTGAAATGATCAGACACGCACATGTGCTGGGAATAGAAACAATTTTCGATAGAAATGGAAATTATAGTACAGGAGAATGCAAGAAAGCAAAATGTAATTTTGGCTCAAGAGGAATATGCTGCAAGCAATGTATGCTGGGGCCATGCAGGATTTCCGGCCGTTCATTAAAAGGAACATGCGGTGCAAGTGCTGATACTATTGTTGCACGAAATCTTCTCATGATGATAGGAAGAGGTACTGCAGCACATTCGTCCCATGCCCTGCATGTGGCATCAACATTACTCAAGGCAGTCCGGAACAATACAACATTTCGGATAAAAGAACCGATAAAATTAGAATCGATCGCAAGGAAAATCAATTGCAACGAAGAGGGGATCAAAGCCATGGGTACAGCTGTCGCGGAACTGGCAATATCCGATATCATGGGCGATCAAGAACACATGAGATTTGCCAGATCATATTATCCCCCTGATGTTTTCAGGGATCTTTCAAATCTTAGGGTAATGCATGGATCCATAGGAAGGGAATTGCTTGATTCGGGGCATGAAACCTCTATGGGTACAATGGCCGATCCCACTGAGTTCATACTGCATGCAGCAAGGCTGGGAGTTGCGGATATTTCATCACTTATAATAAGTGCGGAATTACAGGATGTGCTTTTTGGCACGCCAAAAATATTCTCTTCAAAGATCGGGTTCAATGTGCTTGAAAAGGATAAAGTGAATGTGGTAATTCATGGTCATGTTCCACTACTTTCAGAGAAGATCATTGAATTTTCCGAGGATCCCCGGCTCCTGGAAAAAGCAAGATCTCTTGGTGCGAATGGAATAAATATAGTAGGCTGCTGCTGCACAGGGAACGATGCATTGATGAGACATGGAATTCCAGTTGCCGGAAGTAATATTCACCAGGAACTTATAATTGCGACAGGACTCGCTGAAGCCGTAGTCGTTGATGTCCAGTGTATTTATCCCAATATTGAGAATGTTGCAAAGCATTTTCATACAAAGATCATATCAACTATGAAAGAAGCAAGATTTGAGAGTGCGCAACACATACCTTTCGATGACGAAAATGCGGATGATGCTGCAAAAAGTATCCTTATTGCAGCGATCGAGAATTTTCCGAAAAGGGGCAAAATCTTCCTGCCGGGAGAGAAGCCTCATGACCTTATGGCAGGTTTCTCGGTTGAGAACATTCTTGGTGTTCTTGCTGCAATAAATCCGCAAGACCCGTTCAAACCATTAATAGAAAGTATAAAATCAGGAGATATAAATGGAATTGTCCTGATGGCAGGCTGCATAAGCCCCGAAATGACCGAGTCCAGCCAGGTGATCATTGCAAAAGAATTATTAAAGCAGAACGTACTTGTTTTCACAACAGGATGTGCTGCGCAGGCATGTGCAAGAGGGGACCTTCTTACCCCAGAAGCTACAATGGAATTTGCAGGCGATAAATTAAAAGGGGTATTGAAATCACTTGGTGATGCAGCAGGTCTGGGAAAGCCGCTTCCTCCCGTATGGCATTTCGGGGGTTGCGTTGACAACTCAAGGGTCATCATTCTTGCAATTGCACTTGCACAGAAGATGGGCATAAGATTAAAAGATATGCCTATAGCTGCATCAGCTTCCGATTGGGTGGCTGAAAAGGCCGCTGCAATAGGAACAGGCTCCGTAGCCCTGGGTATTACAGTCCACCTGGGGAGAGCGCCGCCAATTCTTGGAGGACCTGAAGTTGTTACTTTACTGACCCGGAAATCAGAGGAACTCTTTGGTGCCAGGTTCATTATTGAAGAAGATCCGATAAAAGCATCGAAGCTGCTTCTTTTGCATATCGGGAATGCAAGGGAAAAATTGGGTCTGTCCAGTGTCAGGGTATCGGATAGATCACCAGGGCAAAACAGCGAGGGATATTTCATCTCCCCTGAACTTGATGAATTCGTCAATCCTTAAATCAGTTTGCAGACATATAAATAGCGATCTTGGCGATATCACCGCTGTAACTTGCTATTCTTCCAGGGCTATCCAGCATGGTTTTTTGCAGGATAGCGGATTGGATATTTTTCTTGCATCAGTATATGCTTTTCATCAGGTAATTTGACAAAGTAAAGTTAAATATATATACTATGAAATTATTTATGATGATACTAATCATTATTAGTCACGGATAATGTCTTTAAATTATCCGTCGAAACGCGAACCAAACAAAGGAGGATTAAAAATGAAAGGTGCAATAGTTCAATGTTTAGGAGATCTCGTAAAATCAAATTTTGGAAATGATAAATGGGAACAGTCCATGGAAACAGCTGGCATGAGTAAAACTTCCTTTTTCACACCGATTCAGAATGTGGATGATGAAAAAGTAATGAAAATCATTGACTCATTATGCAAGGTTGCTAACATTTCGCCTGCACAGGCAGCTGATGCATTTGGTGATTATTGGGTTAATGTCTATGCTCCCAAGTTATATGGTTCATATTACAAAGGAGCAAATACCTCAAAAGAATTACTTTTGAAGATGGATGGGATCCACGATAGCGTTACGAAAAATATTCAGAACGCTCGACCCCCCAGATTTGAGTATGAATGGAAGGATAATAAGACGTTGATCTTAAAATACAAGTCCAATCGTGGATTAATAGATATTCTCATGGGACTTGTAAAAGGCGTAGGAAAATATTATAAAGAAGACCTGAAAGTAACGAAACTTTCAAGTGATAGATTGCAGGTAATTTTTCCTAACTGAGCCAGTATTAAAATCTCAATCTTTTCTTTTTTTTATATAAAATCAACATCTTCCCGCGATATTTCAATCTCGTTTACACCAATCGTAAACTATAAATACTATCGTTCGTATATATCCGAATTGTAGTGGGCAGAAAACAAATTTTTTCATATACCACCACCCCCTAACCTGCCCACTTACATCCTATACAAGATCCTGAGTCGATTTTTCAATATTATGTCAATTATATCCTGACTTTGATCAATCACTTACAGAATAAGTCACCATCTTCCTGTCCAGTCTCTTATCCGCAGGATCATCTTCCACATCAAAATGCGGGATCCCATATTCATCATTCATTTTCGAAACAATTGTCTCAAAGTCAGAACCAGCCATCAGTTCGCTTATCAACACCACCACAGGTCCGATTATCATATAATCGCAAAACCATTTATGTAAAATAAGGTCAACCCCATCGCCTCCGACATAATTCCTGAATACATCCTTATAATACATTTCACTCTTGCAGCAATCAAGATAATACAACTGGTATGGTTTCCTGTCAGGAAGGTCAAATCCTTCTTTCATGGCATCAGTAAAATAACTCACATCATCGCTCAGGCTCAAGTGTTTACCATATCCCGCATGCGTTTTCAGGTATATGAGATCTTCATTCGCAAGACTTTCGCGCCATGTCTCCTGCAGGTTCCCGCTGAAATTACGGCCAAGAAAAAGACGTATTCTTGCCTTTATATTTTTATTATTGTAATTGAATGTTTTTTGATACTCCACAAACCCGCGTTTGCTATCGGTCAACCTGAAGCCGATCGATATTAGTCTATGCCTTGCTTCAAGAAAGACCGTGAAATCAAAATTTGCACCCAGGGGGTCAGGTCCGATCAGGAAGGTCGCGTTGAATTTGCCTTCGCTAAAGAGCAGGTCATATCTTGGGGCAATTCTGGTTATTTTTGCCATGGATTATGTTATTATGAAAAAAGAGTGATATTTAACCTTCGTGTCCATAAAACATATATGAATGTTCATTGAAGTTCTATATTATGGAAAAATGTAATATTTCCTGGTATTAAAGAGAAGGAACATATCTGGAGGTATATTATGATTTTTTTTAATAATTTTCAGGAAAAAATTCGAAATATCCTTAAAAAAATCGAACATGGAAATGCAAGTGAATCCAATTTGACATCTCTTTGTGAATTACTTGATAATCACCAGAATATAATACCAGAAGCTATAGGGGCGCTCAACGATATATTGGCAAAAGGCAAAATAAAAGCGTTAAATTCAGCAATCTCAGCCTATAACAGAATGGCGCAAAATCATATCGGAATAACACATTATCAAGTAGATGTTATCGTAAGCTGCATGAGGGATAGGAGAAATGACTTGCATGAAAACAGTATGTTGAACATCCTTGAAATTCTTTCAAAAATAGCCCCAAAATATCCGGAACGGATGAAAATTGCAGTTCCTGAATTAATTATCGCTCTTGAAAGTACTAATACACAAAGTAGAGATATATCATATTTCATGCTTAGCATCCTTGCAGCCACCCATCATGAGTTTTTCAAAGACCGATCAAAAGAGATCATTAGGGTCCTGAATGGACTCAACCTGGATGAGAGAATTTATGCTATCAAGTTAACAAGGCAACTTGCAGAAAAGGAACCGGCAATTGTAGCTGATACATATGATCTGTTAGAAGACCTGCGCCTTAACCATCCTGACAGTAATTTGCGTTCAGAGGCGGGATTTGCAATGGACAAATTAAAAGAAGCGGTCCAACAGAAAACTTCGCATGCAACACCAGTGCAGAAAATACAAAAACCAGATCATCTTATTAAAGAAAGAGCAGAAATTTCAGATGATCTTTTTTCCGGATTATCTGAACTCATGGCGCCAGATAAAAAGGAAATAAGAGCTCTTCTGAAAGGAATGAATCTCAAGCACTTGATTGTTGGTAAATAATAAAAACAAAGGGGAACTGTAAAAAAGTCTGGTGCTGGAGTGAAACCTGAAGCAATGGGCTTATCAGTCAATTCCAATGCACAATAACATCAACACCAAAAGATTTTACCACTATAACTTTATATCCTTAATATTAACATACCCCGATCTCTCCCATCGCATTCCTGACCCCAAGCGCCACACCCTCGACTTCGATCCCGCCTTTTCCTTTGGCGCCGTCACCTACAATATACAGATTCTTAACAGGGGTCTGATTTCCGTTATCACTTCCTGATGATGCTCTGTTAACAGGCCAGCCGTTGGAATATGATTGGATCAAAATTACTTCATAATTCTTGCCAGGGAAAAGCTGTTTGAGATCAAGGAGCCCAAGATTTATTTCCTCCTTAAGGTCATCTGAAATCATTGCCTGGTGCGACATCACAAGATGTTTTCCCGGCGGCGCAAGGGACGGATCTGCATTTGTAACTTCATTGATGCCATTTATCCTCTTTGCAAAAGGTGTAAAAAACACGCCGCTATGACCGATCAACGGTTCATCCGAAGAAAGACATATTTTGATTCCTTTTGAAGGTTTGACATTTGAGATCTTATCAAGGTATTCCAAATCCTTGCACTCGTACAGGCAATTTGTTTCAAAATGTCCTATGTCACTGATCACAATGTCTGCTTCAATTGTTTTTCCATTAACGATGACTCCCTTTGCTGAATCATTTTCGATAATGATCCCTTCGACACTGGATTGTGTATGTATCCTTCCGCCATTTGATCTTATTACACTGGAAAGTGCGTCTGTGACTGCGCCGCACCCACCGATCGGGATCCCTGAGCCTTTGTAGAGATACATATTATCTATTATTTCAAGCATCTCCCGCGCCGGTACATCTTTTGCCGTAAGGCTCAATGCCCAGCCGCAAAAAGAATCCGCAAGTTTAAACAGGAATTCATCATCAAAATATTTCAATACCCAGTCCCTGAATGAGATATCGCTTTTTGGCTTGAATTTCAGGGAATAAGCAAGAACAGTCCCGAGTTTCACCTGTTTTGTAAGTGTAAGTTCATTCCGGAAATCATGAAATGATATTATTTCACCGTTCTCTTTTCGTATCACTGCCATCGGGTGAGAGTCAACTATGGTCACATCCGCATCCACTTCTTTTAATATCTGTGCCAGAGGCCCACGCGAGCCGTGCGGTATCATGTGAAGTGCGCCTGTGCTGAGTTTGAAGCCTTTATACGAAATATTGGTGAACCGGCCTCCGATGAATGGGAGGCGCTCGAAGATCTCAACATCGTGTCCTGCTTTTGTGAGTTTTGCTCCGGCAAGCAATCCGCCAAGACCCGCGCCAATAACTACTGCCTTCATTGCGCCTCCGAAATTGCACATACAGGGCAATACTTAACGCATGTGCCGCATTCTGTGCAGTTTTCATTCATGGAAGCATTGCCAAATACAATAATTGCATCGAATGGACAATATGCAGCGCACTGGCCGCATCCCACACAATCCTTGCTTACCTTCATCCAACCCCGGCCGCTCCTATTTTTTCTGCAAGTTTTGCAAGCACTTCTTTTCTCATCCCTTCCACGAATTTGATGCTTCCTACCACAAGATGCCCTCCGCCGCTCACGCCTGCACCTTTTATCTCGCTGTGAAGTTCTTTCACCATCTGGGGGATGTTCATCCTGACGCCTTTTGAACGCAGCACTGCAAAATCAGGCCCGTATCCGATAGTGACAAGCGGCTTGCCTGCATTCTGGTTACATAATCTGTCATGTATCTCCCCGCTTGTCTTTCCAGGTGGCGGGAACGTGAATTTATGTGCAAAATTCTCAACATCGATCACGTTCATTATTGTCCCGTTAGGCAATATCTGCGTTTTAACATTAGGCATTGAGGCCTCAAGTTGTTCATTTATTGCCTCATTTGCCTGCTCGTTCAATAAATTCACGATTTTTTGATGCCTGCCATTCGAATTAAGATTAAGGATATCATTCATTATCCCCCTTCCATCGTTGAACCTCTGCATGAATGCCTCATAATCGATCGCAAGAGCCATTTTCTTCAATTCCTCGATCTTATATTTTTCTGCCACAAGGGCTTTATAAGCATCAGCTTCAGGAGCAGACGACCTGTCGCCCATGGCTGAAACCGCTGGAAGATGTTTTATTTCTTCGGTCACATCAGGATTTATCATCCGTGCAATTTCAGTACCGATCATTCCTGTTGTCAGTCCATAATCCCCGCCTGCGTAAGCCGGGTTCACATGTTCAAGCACCATGGAATCTATAGTCCCGTCAGGGTGATGGTGGTCAATGACCATTATATCAATTCCATAAATAACAGCCTGTTTCATCGCAGGCATATCTTCCTCTGTCGCCCCGTTGTCCATTAATACCACAAGCGGCATCTTCTGGGAGAAACGCTCCTGGTCTTCAAGTGCAAAAGTAATGTCTTTTGTCACATCCTCTAGCTCGTAAAAAGGCGCTTTGGAAGGAGAGCGCCTGAAAAAGTGCCTGTCAGCATCAGATCCCCCGACTTCCTTAATAAGAGGCAAAATTGCGCGTTCAATTGCGATCGCAGAGGTTATTCCGTCTGCATCCGCATGATGCCTTATGATTATTGGCCTGGATTTATATGCTGCCTTCATTATGATCTTAGCGGCATTCTTCATCCTGGGTTTTAATTTCTCAAGTATATCACTTTTTACAAGGAACTGGATCTCATGGGGTTGGGCGCGCCTGTCAATAGCGGATTCGATCTGCTCTTTTATCCCTGCGGCCTCTTTCCCATCGAGCTGCCTTATGGAGCGGATCTCAACCTGCAATGCGCCGTTTCTCATGGATGGCTCTCCGATGACTTTAACGATCGTCTCGGCCTTTATCTCAGGATAAGCGCGTTCTCCTGCTTTTTCAAATGCTGCACACTGGACTGTGCCATCCTCATCTGAAATGGAAAATATCGTGGGACCTCCTGTCTGCTTTATCTGGATGACCTCGCCTGAGAGATGAATAAGTTTCCCAAGGTACTTTGTAAGTTCTGTAGTTTTTCTTCTGGGGATCTGTTTTTCAACATGGATCACCTGGTAATCCTTCGGGCTTCTGATAAGGAGTTCAATATTGCCATTCTGGGCAATGTTTTTTACTTCAACGAATATCTTATCGCCGATTTCCGGAGTGAAACTTAAATTGCTTGAATGAATAAGTCCCCGCATCTGCGGATTCAGGTCAATGAACACGCCAAAATTAGCATGTCCCTGCACTTTTCCCTCATAGGTCTTCCCGACCTCAAGTTCGCGTGTATCGCATTCGGGACTGAGGATATGGACATATTGTTTTTGGGCGCAATTTTCACAGAGTTCTCCCCTGCCGGGAATTTCTATTCCGCACATCTTGCATGTGATGAATTTCCCCCTGCCTCCGCATGCTTTGCAGGGTTCCGTCACTGAGAATTTGCCCGTGCCAAAACATTTTATGCATTTTATCCCACCACCCATCAGGGCACCAAGGTCTTTTTCAGAAAGTCGGTCAAGGCTTATGGATTTTGGCTTACCCGTGCCTTTGCAGTCAGGACATTCCCTTTCACTGAGGATTATAGTTCCTGTGCCTTTACAGTCTTTACATTCAGTAGTCATAGATTTGAGTGATAGATGTGTTAAGGGGTAAAATAGGTTACGCGGAAATTATGTTTGATAAAAAAGAAAAAGCTATAAATCCATACTATTCTATCATCGCTTATTGTGAGTAAAATGTTAGAATTGGTAAGAGAAAAATCTGGTTTCGATAAAGAAGATTCCTTTTTCAAAATGCAAACTTTCCGGGCATCCAGAGACTTATCAGAAGAGCATGATGAAATTTATGACGAAAAAATATGAAATAGAACACGGATTTGCTCATCCGTAAATATTACTTTTATTGCATTACTATCTGATTTCATCGTACCCGATCTCTTTCTTTGTCAGGTAGCACGCAGGGTCATCAGCCCAGACATTATTATAGATCGCTTCTGCCCTCACGCGGAAGTTCCCGTTGCAGATATCGAACCATTTACAGTGGGCGCACCTGTCAGCGTTTGCCTTTATAAGTGGCTTGCGGTTCTTGAGTCCTGCCATTAATTCATTATTGGTATCCATCCATATCTCGCTGAATTTTCGATCCTTCACATTGCCAAATGAGTAGTGCCTCCAGAACTGGTCTGCGTGGACCGAACCATCCCAGGAAACGCAGCCTATGCCGATGCCTGTAGAGTTGCCCTGGTTCATCTGGAGTAGTTCTAATACGTCTGCGGCGCGCTTTGGGTCTTCTTTCAGGAGACGGAAATAAACATACGGGCCGTCGCAGTGATTATCAACGGTCAATACCTCGATCGGAAAGCCCTTATCGTGGAGCGCCCTGGTTCTATCCATTATAATATCAAGGGTTTTCCTGCTTTCTTCATGCGTTAGTTCCTGCTCGACCATTTTTGAGCCGCGCCCTGCGTAAACAAGATGATAGAAACAAACCCTGGGAATATTCTCCTTTTCAAGAAGGTCAAAAATAGCCGGGATATCCTTTACATTTTGTTTGTTGATCGTAAAACGCAATCCCACCTTGACGCCTTCTGCCAGGCAGTTTCGCATGCCATTTAAGGCAGCGTCGAATGCACCTTTTACACCCCTGAACTTATCATTTGTTTCTCTCATGCCGTCAAGTGAAACCCCGACATACGACAGGCCGATGTCCTTCAGGACTTTAGCCATTTTTTTATCAATAAGCGTCCCATTCGTTGAAATGACAGCGCGCATTCCTTTTGACCTTGCATATAGCGCAAGTTCAGGAAGGTCTTTTCGCATTGTAGGTTCGCCGCCTGAAAAAAGAATTACAGGCGCGCCGAATTGGGCAAGATCATCGATAAGCTCCTTACCCTCTTGGGTCGTGAGCTCGTTGGTGTATTCAATATCTTTTGAATGGGCATAGCAATGGACGCATTTAAGGTTGCAGCGCCTGCCCATGTTCCAGACAACGACCGGTTTTTTGTCTTTTGAAAATTGCAATAAATGCGACGGGAGTTTACTTGAGTCGCGCCCGTACCGCAGAGCGTCTGATGGTTCAACAGTCCCGCAATAAAGTTTTGAAATGCCTATCATTTTTACTCCAATATATGTTCGTACAATCACGAATTTATTTTATATAAATCTATCCTGATTGCTTTATTAGGTTAAATCAATTAATAATCCTTTGTGTTCATCAAATTTTATCCTGATACCTGAAGTATTTTCCGCAATTTCTTTTTCCACCAGTATCCTTATCTCGCCCTCCATAAATGTTACATCTCCAGAAAGCGCTTTTTTGACAGGGATTATCTCAAAATGCTTGCAGCACCCGCCCCCTCCAATGAAAATACGCATCGCGAACGCATTTTCTTTTATTAACTCTTTTCGGATGAGTTCGATGGCAGTATCATCTATCAAAAGGTTTGTCATTCATTTCTTTTTTTAATAATTCGGATATATTTTTAAGCTATTTCGATCTCAGGTTCTATTATGACCTGCGTCTTCATTGAGTTCGCAACAAGGCATCGTTTTTCGGCGTGATCCAGGATCATCCTGATCTTCTCTTCTGTCTCCTTTGCTTTTATTTTCGGTCTTATTATTATTTTTGTGAATATTTTCATTTTATCTACGGTTTCAAGTATCCCTTCGGCCCGGGATTCATAGGATACCAATTCAACACCCATGTTCTTGATCGTGCCAAGGAGCGTGGTCATATAACAGACGTTGGCAGATGATACAAAAAGATCTTCCGGGCTTATTATATTTTCATGCCCCCCGAATTCCGGAGGCGTTGCCACTTCTATTTCCTGTTTGCTTTCAATGAATTTGAGGTCAGCTTTTTTCTCCCCTTTCCATTTCAATGTATTATGATAGAGCCATTTATCCTGTTCCATCTGGATCATCCTTTTACCTTTCAAAATATGGCTTTCCGGATATTAAAAACTTTGTCAAAAAAGAGTTTGTCAAAAAGTTTGGTGGGGGCTATCATGAAATAGTTGGAAATAAGAAACCGCAGATGAACGCCGATAAACGCGGATTGTGATAGCGTATCGCCGTTCATTTGCATCTGCGGTTTTATTGGTTCCAACAAACACCAAAAGATTTTACACCCATAAAAATAATATAATTTCATAATAAACACAACTACAAGATTTATCTTCGAAAAGAGGGAAAAATGGGAATAAATGTAGTTTCAAACGACTACAAAACAATTAAATTCTTGAAGTTTGAAAATGTTTAAATATCATTAGCTCTTCATCTGACTTCCTCTAAGGGAGCAATATATGAAAAAGGAACCAATAATTCCAGAATCAAGAGACACTGCTTTCCGGGAACAGGTTTTAAAGACACCTGTCGGAGAAAAGATCCCGACCTGCATGCAATGCGGAATATGCGCGGGCTCCTGTCCTGTCAGCCACGAAATGGACTATACGCCGCGCGAGCTTGTCCGAATGGTCCAGCTTGGCTTGAAAAAGGAAGTGCTATCAAGCAACACGATATGGATATGCACAACATGCTTCTCATGCTCTGTCAGGTGTCCCAGGGGAATTCATCCGACAGAACTTATGGAAACGTTAAAACCAATAGCTATAGCAGAAGGGATAACTAACAGGAATGCTAAATTCGATAACGTTTTTTCAAGTGTAATAAGGAATAACGGCAGGGCTTCTGAATTCCTGCTCATCTCCAGATACAGCCTTACTGAACCTGGAATGATTAAGCAGCTCCCGTTTGGACTGTCAATGATTGCAAAAGGAAAATTGCCGTTATCTATTGACAGGATGGAAAATACCAGGGAACTGGAGGCTATTTTTAAACTTGGAGAAAAACCCGGGGAACCAAAGGAAGAAAATAAAGAAAGTAAAGATATTAAAGAAAAAGAGCCCCACCAGACTAAAAATGAAGATAACGAGAATACACAAGAGGGGGCCAAAAAATGAAATATTCTTATTATCCGGGATGCGCTCAGCATGGAACTGCGGTGGATTACCGCATTTCTGTGGAAGCTGTTTTTGGCCGCCTTGGCATTGAGCTTGAAGAAGTAAAGAACTGGAATTGCTGCGGCGCTTTACATGTCCCCGATAGAACTGTAAAGACAGGGCTGTCTGCAAGAACGCTTGCATCCGCAAAAGGCCTTGATATGGCAACGCCATGCAACCTGTGCTATTCAAACCTTATGCGTGCCCAAACCGCCCTCCAGGACAGCGCCCTTAGAACAAGGGTCAATGAAGCGCTCAAAGAAAAATATGATGGTAACACAAAACCAAAACATCTTCTTGAAGTGGTCGTCAAAGATCTTGGATTGCCAAAGCTCAAAGACCTTGTTAAAAAACCTCTTAAGATCAAAGCGGTTCCTTATTATGGCTGTCTCCTGACACGGCCGGAAAACAATTTTGACAGCTCTGAGAATCCGAAATCCCTTGATGAATTAATTTTGTGCCTTGGAGCCGAGCCTGTAAAATATTATTATAAAACCAAATGCTGTGGAGGCCCGATCCTTCTGACAAATGAAGACCTTGCCCTGAGTCTAGCCAGGGAGTTACTGGTAATGGCAAAAGAAACAGGCGCCGATTGCATTGTTGTTACCTGCCCCATGTGCCACCTGCAACTTGATGCAAAACAAAAAGCAGTGGAATCAAAATTTAATATCAGGATCGACATGCCGATTATTTATTTTACGCAGCTTATAGGACTTGCCATGGGTCTTGGCCCGGAGGAACTGGGGCTTTCCCGGCATCTTGTTCCAACCGATAAATTGATCGCAAAGGTTGGAGGCAAATTATGACAGAAAATGAACCATCCAGGATCGGCGTGTACCTTTGCAGGTGCGGAGGTAATATCGGTGATGTGGTTGACCTCCAGGCAGTTGCGGATAAGCTCAAAGAAGATAAAAATGTAATCGTAAATATCCAGGATTACCTTTGCAGCAGCGTTGGGCAGGATAAGATAAAAAACGATATCGAGAAAGGAAAAGTTGACCGTGTTGTCATAGGTTCATGCTCGCCAAAGCTGCATCTTGAAACCTTCAGGGGTATGGCAAAAACTGCAGGACTTAATCCGAATCTTCTTGAAATAACAAATATCCGGGAACAGGCAAGCTGGGTTCATGATAAGGACAGTAAGGAAAGCGTGAACTCAAAAGTTTTGGGCCTGATAAAAGGCGCAGCCGCACGAATGGGTTCAATAGAGCCGCTGACACCTCTCACAAAAAAACTTGTGGACAGGACGCTTGTTGTGGGCGGAGGTATCGCCGGAATAACAACAGCGCTTGAGCTTGCTGATTCCCATGAAGTGATATTGATAGAGAAGCTGCCATATCTTGGCGGGCACATGATAGGTCTGTCCAAAACGTTCCCCACACTTGACTGCTCCCAGTGCATTCTTACACCGAAGATGGTCGCGGTTCATAATAATCCCGCGATCACCCTGTTCACCCAGACCGAGGTTGCAGATGTCCAGGGAAGCCCCGGGGATTATTCCATTATCCTGAAGCACAGCCCGCGATATGTGGACATCAAGAAATGTATAAACTGCGGCGCATGCGCAAGGAAATGTCCGAGTGGAGCAATATTTCTTCCATTTGCCCAGGCCGTTCCGCAGGCGTATATGATCGATATGTCAAAATGCAAGAATTGCGGCGTATGCGTTAAGGTATGCCCGCGCGATGCGATCAATCTTGAAGCAAAAGAAGAAACAAGTACTATTTCAGTGGGTGCAGTTGCGATAGCGACAGGATTTGAACCTATTGACCCGTCTTTCATAGAAGAATATAATTATCCATCTCCAAACATCCTCACGGCTGTTGAATTTGAGGAAATGTTATCTGCAAAGAGCAAGACCGGAATGAGGTTACAAAAAGCTGACGGGACATTCCCGGACAGGGTGGCATTTGTCCTTTGCGCAGGGAGCAGGGATTTCACAGGCAAAGGAAGAAAACATTGCTCCAAGGTGTGCTGCATCTATTCGCAAAAGCAGGCGCAGCTTGTGAAAAAGATGAAGGAGGACGCAGAGGCATGGATCTTCTACATCGATATGCGCTCGGCAGGAAGAAGGTTTGAGGAATTTTATCATCACACGCAGGAAAAAGGCGTTAATTACGTGCGCGGGAAAGTCGCTGAAATAATCCCGAAAACCGATGGCACTCTCATGGTACAGTACGAGGATACCAACCTTGGCAGGAAAGGACGCGAAATATTTGATATGGTCGTGCTGTGCCCTGCGCTTATCCCCTCAAAAGGGACAAAAGAAATCGCGGATAAGTTTGGCGTATCTCTTGGCGATGACGGTTTTATTGAGGAAAAGCATGTCAAGCTTGACCCGGTGAATACTTTAAACCAGTCCGTATTTGCGGCAGGATGCGTGCTTGGCCCCAAGGATATCCATGATTCAGTTACTGAAGGAATAAGCGCCGCCCATAAAGTCTCACAGTTCCTCGGAAAAGGCATGATATTTATCCCGCCTGAGAAGCCGCTGATCCTTGAGTGCAACGGGTGCGGGGATTGCGTGAAAGCCTGCCCGTATAATGCGCTTGCTCTCGCGGGAGGAAAAGCAGTGCTATCGCCTCTTGCATGTACAGGCTGCGGAATATGCGTCCCGGCCTGCTCGATAAAAGGCATCGAGATACGAAATTTCACACGCGGCCAGTTAAAGGCACAGCTTCAGGGAATCCTGGATGAAGCACCGGGCGTAATAGTGTTCATCGACCCGTATGCATATGCTGCTGCCGATATTGCGGGTGTGAACCGGAAACAATACTCCTCTCTTATCAGGTTCGTGAGCGTTCCTTCAATTCACATCCTTGATTCTGATGTGGTCAATGCCGCTTTTGAATACGGCGCAACTGGCATTATGCTCATTGAAGGGACAACGGATGAGAAACTAACGTCACGGTCGGATGACCTGTACAAGAAGCTCAAGAAAGATACACGAAAGCACAAGAAGCCATTGAGGTATTCGCATATCGAGACAGCGCAGTATGAAAAATTGACTGATCTTTTGAATGTGTTCGCTTCGCAGGCCGGGGCAAAGGCCGAGAAGAAGAGCAGGAAGGAGAAAGGGGAAAGATCGGAAGAACAAGAGGAATGAAATAATTTCTTGTAATGCTAAAAATCTTATTTTCGGATCATATTTTCCAGCATTTTGCGTTTTTTCTTTAGAGCCGAGATACTGAAGTGATAATATCCCCACACTATAACCGCGCAGATCAAAAGGAATCCAAACATATATGACAAAAGTTCTGTTGTATCCCTGTGGTGATATCTTACCCTGATCTTTTGCCCTGTTGGATTATCCCAGACGAGAACTTCTCTTCCTTTTGAGTCCCGTGTAATGTTATTTGGATATGGCTGGATATATCCCAGGAACCTGGTTCCAGATGTGAAATTTTCGGGCAAGACCACACGTATTGTCCCATTATCTGCCGGAATATAGGTAAAATCCTGCCCTCCTGGCCTGGTATATGCCACAAATCCTGAAAAATTGGTACTGAAATTAAAGTGCGCATAATTTCTGCCCATCATTGTCTTTATAGACACATTTACGCTGGCATTATTTCCTTTATAATCTACTGCTGCAGGATTCCTGAACGTCTGGATGCTGTCTTCTATCCTGTAATCAACAGATGTCTGGTTAATGACATTGTCTATTACCTGGGTGAAAGAAAGATTCAGATAAAAAATAGTAGTATTTTCCAGGCCGGGAAGTTCATACTGCGAAGGATCGCCAGTTTTAACTTCAGGGGAAATGCATCCGGTGGCCAGGACCGAAAACATGACCAGTGCAATAATTAATTTCATGAATGCTCCAACATACACATACAGCCCTTAAATATTATCCTCTGGCAGCTTAGTTGACAGCTTAATAATTCCCTCTTAATTCCCTCTAAACGAATAGCGTAAAAAAAAGATAGGCTATAGTCATCATAATCACCGAATGTTTAAGGCCATCGTACACGCTTTCTCCCATCATCTGGCCGACAATAATACCTGAAAAAAACCCCTGTATCACAGATGCATGCATGAACAATAAGGAATATTCTGCTTTCTGGGAACTTATCATGAGCATTCCGGAATTTGTTGAACCCATATCCGGTATCTTTGGAAGGAACATGGTCGCGAATACATATAATACAAGCAGGAATACCGCGAAGGACATATATACAACGATCAGGTAAGAAAAAAGGACCGTGAATTTCTGTTTCTTGAGTTTATCCGCTAGCATCGCTTCATTTGCCGCAACACGAAGCGTTTCTTTGATATTTCCTGTGGACTCGCTTGCTTTTGTAATCAGGGTTACGATCCTTGAAATGGAGATTGTCCTGACCCTGTGCTCGAATTTTGTCATTGCCCCGAGCACGCTATTGCTCCATAAAATATCCTTATGCATGAGTTTTACTTCGGTGCTTAAAACACCCATGTTAATTTTGGTTATGGATCTTATGGCATCAGAAAGCGGCATACCCACATCGCTAATGGCTGCCATCCGCCTCAAAAATACAGGCACTGAGTCCTCAATTGCCCTGATGCGCCGCGTCTGTGTTTCATAAAGCAACAGGAATGGTACAAGCATTATCAATAAGCTTAATATTATTGAGTCATCCAGGACATCAACAGTTATCTTTTTTGTGTGAATCGAAAATATAAAATATATCAATGCAGCAGGAATTGTGATATAGAAAGCTTTTACCGGGTCACCGAAAAAGCTCTTGAGGGGATTTTTTCTTATTTCTACTAAGCTTGTCCACCTCAAAGACCTCATAAGTTTTCGTATCGATCTCTCATCATCGTTTGAAACTTTTGTCCTGATATCATCGTAATGTTGGATCTTTTTAGATACTGAATATATTTTGACCAGCTTCAAATCGCTTCCAAGGGAAACTGCACTTAACAGAATACTAAATGCGACGGCACTTAAAGGAATTACAGCATATATAAGAATCTTAAGGTTCAGCAGGTTCCCCGGACCCATAAGTCCCATGACTATGAAAATTGTTATCAAAAACAAAGGACCAGCAACGAAAACTGTAATGTAGGTCTCAGCCAGCATACCAAGCATCTCAAGATACATGTTCTGGTCTGACTCGGCTGTATCCTGGTAATTTGAGACCATATTCCCGAAGAATGCATCAAGGTCACCGCTTGTTTCAACGACATTTATGAGGTTTTCAAGAAAACCCCTGAACTTCTCGGATTGGGTATTGGTGGAAGCATTTTTAAGTGCCGTTATAATATCATTGCCGTGTATTTCAGTATCCAGGACAATATATTCGATCTCTTCTGCAAATTCCCCGTAGATGCCAGTGTACTGTCTCAGAGATTTAAATATTGAAATAAGACTCAATCCGCCTTTACTCATTGCGGACATATAGGCAACGCCATGCGGAAGGGTCAGGTCTATTTTGCTTTTTCTTATTTTTGCAACAAGTCCCGGATATGCCAGGATAAGATAATAGGATTTGAATGCAAGGTACATGCAAATGAATACAATGATCAAAACCATGAACAAAAATTCACCATATTCCCTGAAATAAAATCCCGGGATGGCTTTAAAATAATTTAAATATAAAATATCCAACAGGGGTGCAAGTAATAAACCAACTACAAAGCCAATGAAACCAATTATTATGGAATAAAGATATGCGCTGCTTACATAAATATCCCAGGGCATTGCTATATGTGCCTGTTTGATGGATAATTTTACAGAAAAATAACTCTCTTTATTTTTTCTTACAAAATTCCCGAAAATGGCAAATGCAAGCTTATTTAATCTATTCATATCTTCCCAATAAATTCCATGGTTTTTCCGGAATCAGCGTAGTAGCTCTGGATAAGAGAAACAATTTCATACTCATCCATTTCTTTTTCAACCATATATTCAAGAACTTTTTTCCTGTTCTCAAGTTCAAGGCTCACCTGTTTTTCATCCCAGTTCCGGCTTGCCATGATATCTTCAAGAACGAATGATTTCCCTGTATTCCTGAAAGTATCATCTTTCGGGTCCCACAAATAAAGTTCATTGAATCGCAGGTCCTGGCTCTTCGGATCGATTCCAATGAATTCTATTATGCTGTCAAGGCGCCGTACTCTTTTGTCCCCGGAAATTATCATCTTCTGGATACAAAGGATATCGAGGGCCTGGATCATTACGCGGGGGACATTTATCGGGTCGCCTTCAAGCCGGCTGATAACCGTATCCACAGAATCCGCATGCATTGTGGAATAAGTTGTATGGCCGGTATTAATGGCCTGGAACAGCGTCATGGCCTCTTTTCCCCTGATCTCCCCGACAATAATATATTCGGGACGCTGCCTGAGCGCCTGGCGCAAAAGTTCATACATATCAATATCGGCTACAGTGTCTGTTTTTGAAAACGATTCACGAGTGACGCTTCCGATCCAGTTCGTATGGTGCAGCATGAGTTCGTGCGTATCCTCGATACTGACTATTTTAGCGACAGGTGGAATAAAAAGTGAAACAGAATTTAATGATGAGGTTTTTCCGGCTGCGGTTGCGCCTGCAAATATCATGCTTTTGTTATTTTCAACAGCAAGCCACAGGTAAGCAAGTATTTCCGGAGAATATGTGCCATTCTTTATAAGATCAGCAGGCGTAAAGGCATGTTCACGGAATTTCCTGATCGTAAATGAACTTCCCCTGAAGGTAACCTCTTTTCCGAACGAGGCATTCAGGCGCGAGCCATCAGGAAGTGTGCTGTTGACCAGAGGCTCGCCAATGGATATCTGCTTGCCGCATCTTTGTGTAAGCTTGATTACGAATGAATCAAGCTTCTGTCCTTCGAATGAGATATTAGTCTTGAGATTATGGTATTTCCTGTGATACACAAATATCGGAACACCCGAACCGTCACAGGATATATCTTCTATTTGCGGATCCTTCATAAGTGCATCAAGCCTTTCGTATCCGATATAATCCCGTTTGATATAATAGAGAATCTTATAGATGGCTTTTGTATCTATTTCCATTGAATAACTGTCGATCAGCTCAAGAGTTTTAGTCTCGATGATCTCCTCTTTTGTCTGGCTTGAACTTTCATAAACAGTAAGGGTGTCCAGGATATTTTCATAAACAGTCTCAAGCACCATCCGTTCAAAAACACTGAGTTCCGGCTCTACTACCTGGTATTGATATTCATTTTTCTCTTCATTATAGAGGATTGAAACAAATACATAAGGTTCATTGACCGGGTAAATCTCTTTTTCAATAAAACCAGCTGATCCTTCAAAATCGATCAGTTTCCCGGACTTTTCCACGGAATAAGGTGGAAGTATGGGTTTTTTCCGGGTCAGGATATGGAGGTAACTCCTGAGGTCCTCATATTCTTCTTTTATTTTTTCTTTGAAACTTATTTTTGAAGTTTCACGTTTTAATTCCATTTGATCAAGCCCGATGAAGACTATATATTTATATATTATATCATTATCAATATTTTATTACAAACTATATCATTATCAATATTTCATTACAAACTATTTCATTATCATTATTATCACGATAATTTCATATACTTTTCGCTTCATCAATAATATACATTTAAATTTCGTAAGGAAGAAAATTTCATGGACTTAAAGAAAAATCCAACCTGTATCGAGTCACTTGACCCTGTGCTACAGGGCGGTTTTCCTTCGGGTTCCCTGGTGCTGTTACTGGGCGAGATCGGCGCTGGAGAGTTCGAATTTGCCATCTCATCGATCGCAAGACTGCTCAACAGGCCAAAACAGGGAACAGGTACGCTATTTCCGGATAAGGTTTGTTATATTTCATTAACCCGTGGAAAAGATGATATTATGAAAGAGATCGCATTCTCATTCCCGGAATTTTACAATATGATCAAGGATCGGCTGGAATTCAAAGATTTTTCTGAGGCTTTTTTTGCAAGATCTTTCATTCCCATTAACTGGCGTTGCTCTTTACAGACCGAGCTTTCATTTGATTCCCTGAAATGGGACAATGAGGAAGAAAACCTTGTTGTCGCACTCATCGATTATCTTGATAAGAAAGCTCATGGAAGCATTGTAATAATTGATTCTTTAACAGTACTTGCAAAGCATTGCCTGGAGCGCATGGAATGGAAAGATCTCATAATGTTCTTGCGCGGGCTTCAAAAAGCTTCAAAAAAATGGGACGGTCTTGTGTATACTATGCTGGGCGAAGGGATTTTTGAGAAAAATAAGCAGGAAGAAATACAGGATTGCATGGATGGAGTGATCGTTTTTGAATGGGATAAACAGGGGAGTTCAAAAAGACAGCGTGTTATGTATATGAAAAAATTCAGGGGACTTCTACCGGTATTGGACCAGGATAATATTGTCAATTTTGAGACCCAGATAAGTTCACAAAAAGGTTTCGAAGTATCGAATATAAAAAGAGTCAGAGGGAGATAATGGAAGTACTGAACACCGGAGTGGCAGGACTCGATGAAATGTTAAAGGGCGGGATCCCGAAAAAACATATTGTTGCGGTTCTTGGTTCACCCGGTACGGGTAAATCCACTTTTGCATTGCAATTCATATATGCAGGACTTTTAAAAGGCGAGAACTGCATTTACCTTAGCCTTGAAGAAAGCGAGGACATGATCGTCAATACCGCTTCTATCTTCGGCTGGGACCTGAAGCCGTTCATTACAAACAAAAAACTGGTTTTGATACGTTTAAGCGCCTTGAATATCAAAGTAACAGCCGCCCGGGTCGAAAATGATTTGCCCCGACTCTTTGAGTCATTTGGGGTTAAAAGGCTCGTTATTGACCCGATAACATTGTATGAAATGTTGTATGAGACTGAATCTTTGCGCCGCGAACATCTCTTTAATTTTGCGGAAAAGATCAGGGAACATGGGATAACTTTGATTATGACTTCAGAAACTAACAATACCAATCCATATAATTCAAAATTCGGGCTTATTGAATATATAGCGGATGGAGTTATTTTATTAAGGCAGGTAAGGCAAAACGACCTTCGATCAGTCACAACAGTGATCGAAGTCTCAAAAATGAGGCGGATTGACCATTCAAGGGATATCAAACCTTACGCCATATCAAAAAATGGGATAGTTGTACATTCTGAGGCTGAGGTTTTCAGTTAGGGGATTCAAACCACTAACTCCACATCTGGCCGCCGAGTATCGTTTCGGTCTTATCGTTGGTGCTCTGGTGAATTTTTTTGATCCTGACAAGAAATTCATTTCCTATTTTCTCAGGCTGCTCAAAAACAGCATCTACTCCCAGTAATCTAAGGAACTCTTCAAATTCCGTAACGGTTTTAAGGCTTTTCACCCTTATCTGTACATTTTCAGCAATTCGTTCTCCATATTTCTTCTTTTTAATTGTGGAGATCATGGGCAGGAGTATGCTTTCCCCAAGTTCCTGGCATCTTTTCCTCGCACTATCCTCATCTTCATCCCATTCTACTGACTGGAATGCTTCCCTGCAAACCCTTCCGAAGAAAAAATCCCGTCCAAAATCATTGTAGAATTCAAAAGCATATTTGAGATCGGCGCAATTACTGAGCGAGCTTGTGTACTTGACCGGGGGCACGATCATTTGAGGGTCTTTAATGACAACGCCTTCGCGTAATGTGTCACCAAAACCCTTTATGATGTCCGTAATTGCATCATGAGCCTCTGGGACATCGAATTCACCAAAAAGATGCACGGATTTTATCCCGTATTCATCCATAAGTTTTCGCCTTTCCGTTACAGGCATGGGATTTCCGGAATTTTTTTCCCTGACATCAAAAACAAAAAAATCCAGGGATTCTATGTTATAAAATGTTTTAGGTACATAAGGGCTGTCCGGTCCTACCATCTCGCCGGCCAGCACAAGTTCCGGATGGTCATGGAAAAAGTCCAGCCCGATCAGGTCATTTGCCTTCTGCGTTGTATAAGGACATATAAAACCGCCGCGAGTAAGCGCTACAAGTTTATCGCCGATCAGTGTTACCCTGACGTTGTACCCGTTCATTTTCTCTTCAACCGCCACTTTATTGCAGGAAGAAAAATGCTTAATGAGCGCTGGATACAGCATCAAGGTGCGTGATATCTTAGGAAAACCCCGCACGATCCCGAATGGTTCAAGAAATACGCAAGTTCCTCCTTCGACAGAGGAAACCGGCTTATCGAACCTGAATAAATCCAGTTTCCCATATACATATTGTAAAGTCTTTCGTCTCAGCGCCCCTGTAATGCTATGTTCGGGAATATCCAGCAGGCGGGATATTTTTCCAATATCAAGTTTATTAGTTAATTCTGAGACATCCCGTCTCATCCTTTTGCCGCCACATACTTTATGATCTCTCGCCTGCTGATAACCCCTACCATTTCATCCCTCAGGTTCAACACAGGCACTCCGCCAATGTTTTCTTTCAGGAGAATCGATATTACTTCAGTTATCGGGGTATTTGTCCGGACTGATTTTACATTGTGGGTCATAATATCACCCACTATCAGATTGCGGATCCTCACATCCTGCTGATTGTCAGGTACCAGATCCCTGAAATTCATCAATGCTTTTGCAACATCTCTTTCAGTGATAATTCCGACAATATCGCCGTTTTCGACGACAGGTAATCTTCCGATATCGTTATCGAGCATAATACGTCTTGCATGGGAAACCCTGTCTCCCGGACTTATGGAAATCGGCTCTTTCAGGATCTCGGCGGCATATCCCTTTATGCCCTTTGCGTTTTTCAGGATCTCATGAGGAGTGACCCACCCCATGATCTTACTATTATCCGTTACTATCAGGATCCCGCCTTTTCTGTCCATCAATGCGGTCGCATCTTCTATACCCATATCAGGGAGTACCCTGGTGAATGCATCCGTTGTTGCAGATGTAACATGCAGCGATGATGCCGGAAGATTTGAAGTCTTCCAGGTCCCGAGTTTGTTGGCAATGCTTCTCATAGTGATTACCCCCGTAGGCTCACTTTCGTTAAGGACAAGAAGCCTTCGTGTATCATGTTTATCCATCAGGTCCATTGCATGTGATATCTTATCTGATTTATGCACAGTAATTGCTTCACTCATTATGTTTTTTACGTTCATAGTATCACCTCACATTGTCAATATAGTCTTTATTATGTTCTCCCCTGTCAATATTCCCTTGACCCCATTTCCCAATACTGAGAGCCCATTGATCCTTTCTTTGACCATCAAACCCGCTGCATAGGTCGCAAGGTCTTCATAATTCACATTGATTATCGGGCTTGACATTATATCTTCTGCCACCAGGGGTACTTCGCTTATATACCTGTTCTGTTTTCGTCCTGCTGCGCTCTCTTTTCGTGTCATTTTTATTTCTTTCTGCGGGAGGCCCCCGGTTTTGTCCCTCATTTCCGTGAAGGTCAGATTTGAATTGGTAATTATCCCCACAGGCATATCGTTATCTTCAAGGACAATTGCCCTGTCTGCTGAATTTGCCTGCAGCTCGTGTATTATATGGCTTATAGTATGATGCCTGTGAACAGTCAGGGCTGGTTCAATTTGCAGGTCCTTGACTTTCATATCAAGATCCAATTTAGAAAAATACCTGATCAAATCCCATTTTGTGGCTATTCCTATGACTTCATCTTTATTGTTCACTACAGGTAATCCGCCGATATTGTTCTCGGTCATTAGCTCGGCCAGTTGCTTAACTGTTGCATCCGGAAATATCGTTATAAAGCTCTCGGTCATTACCTTTCTTACGGGTATGTCATCGATCGGGCGCCTGCGCCACTGTGGTTCGGCCTGGCTAAGCCTCTTTACGATATCCTTCTTTGTCACCATTCCTATAGGCTTGTTATTTTCAACAATTACAAGTCTCCCTATCTTATGGCGAAGCATCAGGTTCCTTGCTCGTGCTACATTTTCATCAGGCGATACAACAAAAACAGGTGCGCTCATTATATCTTTTATTTTCATAATAACCTCTTAATCAGCCATTGCACGGACAAAATCACGTTCGGTGATAATTCCTTTCAATTCACCATCTTCAAGCACAGGAAGTGAGCCCACATCCTTATCCAGCATCACATTTGCGGCCTCCCCAAGGTCAACATCCGATTTCGTAAATATTATTTCCCTTGTTAAGAGTTTGCTGACCGGAACCTGGAAAACTTCCCTGCCGTTCCCTGTTACAAGCCGGTCAAACATATCACCATCTCCCAGGAAACGCATAATGTCTGAAGCCGTTATGATGCCAATAAGTACATCATCCCGAAGAACAGGAAGTCTCCTGAAACCATTGTTGATCATGGACTTGGCGGCTGCCCCTACTGACATATCAGAAGGTGCTGTCACTATTTTCTTGCTCATGTATTCTTGCACGGTCTTACCCGTAACGATACCGGATAACAGGAAAACAAAATCCCTCTCGGAAACGATCGCTTTTACTGCGCCATCTTCATCCGTTATTGGGATGCCTCCGATCTTCTCTTTTATCATGGTGTTCATTGCATCTTTCAGTGAATCTTTTACATTCAGGGAAATTACTTCTGTTTCCATGATCTCACTGATACTGCCGTTAACAGCTGCAAGCATATTGCCTTTGAATTTGTTTTTAACCAGCAAATTCCTCTGGCCGCCTCCAAGGAAATCCACAATGTCATTTGATGTAACAATTCCTTTCAGATGTTTGGTGCCGGCGTCTGCTATGGGAATTCTTCTAAAGCCATGATTCAGCATGGTCTTGACAGCACCTATTATGGGCATTGTAGGGGGAATGGTGATAACCTCGTTTGATGCTATGCTCATTATATCCCCGGGTTTTTCTGAAATCCTTGATTTGAAGTCGATGGGTCCCATATTCCGCATATATCCCTTCCGACCCTGCTTTGCTATATTTACATTATTGCCAGATTTATTCATAAAACACCTTTAGATGAATGCTTTAATTATATCGTTCCTGTCAACTATGCCGATGAGTTTTCCGTCGTTTGTTATTGAAATCCTTCCTACGTCAAGCTTCATGAATGCCTGTATCGCTTCAGCAAGCGAAGCTTCGGAGGATAACGTATATGCCGGAGTGCTCATTATCTTTTCAACAGGTGGCGACATCGTGGATTTTGTTCCCTGGTTATCTTCTCTTTCGATCCTGGCATAGCCGGCATTGATTATATTGCGCCGTGTTACCATTCCCACGAGTTCTCCGTTTTTCAACACCGGAAATCCCGATATGCCGGTTTGTTTCATGTTCAGCCATACTTTGGAAATATGGTCTTTGTTTGAACAAGTTTTTACATTTGTAGTCATTATTTCATGGATCTTTCTATCAGGTATTTTATCCGTTTTCAGGTTCCTGAAAATATCAACAACACTTAATAACCCTACAAGTGTCATATCCTGTCCCGATTTCAGGACTGGAACACGTCCCATGCCTGCATCCATCATTAATTTAGCAGCTTCCATCAAGCCCATTTCCGGATATATGTATGGGAACTCTGATGTGAACCCTTCAACAGTTACATTTGATTTAGTTGAATATATATTCAACAATTCTTTTTCTGTCAGGATCCCTATAACCCTCTTTTTTGCATTGATCACTGGCAGGGTCCTGTAATGCCTGTCCCGCATCACCTGGCGCGCGTGCGTCATAAAATCCGTATCCTGAATAAAAACAGGATTTTTGGTCATTGCCTCTTCAACTTTCATAACATACTCCTTTTATCATGTATAATTATGTTATATGTTAATTTATCTAAAATACTTTGCAAGCTGCTATTTCAGGTTTCCCTGCAGCTTTCACAGAGAAGTTTTCCTTCTAACTCTAACAAGTTATCTGAAATGTATCCGCAATCCTCACAGATACCTTTAAAAACCCGTCCTTCTGTCTCCATGGAAAGTAATTTTTCCCTGTGCATCTTGATCAGGTCTGAGAATATGCTGCCCATTTCAGCCGAAACAGCAAGAAGATCGGTATCCGTAATAATACCAACCAGTTTTCCATTTTCCACTATCGGCAACCGCCGTATCTCCATTTTTACCATCTTATGCATCGTTTCGGTGACGTCATCTGTTGAAGATATAGAGATAAGAGGCGTGGTCATTAATTCTTTAATGGAAATTTCCTCCGGTTTTAAATTCTTTGAGACGATCTTTTTGACAATATCCCGTTCTGTAACTATACCGACTGGCTGTTTCTTGTCGGTGACAATGACACTTCCAACCTTGAATGTAAGCATTTTCTTTGCTAATTGCTGGACATCACTTTTAATATCCACGGTTACAACATCCCTGGTCATTATTTCTTTCACCGGCATCTTAACTTCCATATTTTCAGTCCTCCCTAAAGTATAACTATGTATTTTGGAGCGTTTATATGTTATGCTGGGTAAATTTGAAATGTTTTACTGTTTTAGCATTTTTACCATTTTAATAGCAGCTTCGACCGCCCTTTTGCCATATTCCACTCGTTCATGGGCATCAAGCCTGCTCATGCCAGGACCGGATATCCCCAGGGTTATGGGTTTTGAAAATTCAAGAGCAAGATCGGCGATCTTTCGTGAGGCATGCTGAATCACGAGCTCATCGTGTTTTGTTGCTCCCTGTATAACGCAGCCAATAGTTACTACTGCGTCTATTGTTTTATCCTGCGCCATTTTTTTTACAGCCAGGGGCATGTCAAAAACTCCAGGCACATAATAAATTTTTTCAACTGTGGCGCCAAGGAACGCTGCATGTTCTTTTCCGAGCGTTTCCATCTGGATGGTAAGATCACGGTTGAATTCTGAAACAACAAATCCTAATTTAATACTCATTTTGGCACCTGATAAGTTATATTATTTGGAACATCTATATATTTTTCGATACAGTTTTGAAAAGTTCATGATTTTTGTATTTCGAAAAAATAATCGTACTAAACAAAAAAAAAGTGATTATGAAACATTTATATCCCTTATTAATGTAATGAAAGCCAAAGAAGGTACCTATTATGGTTAAAATATACTATGACAAGGATGCAGATCTGAAAATACTGAAAAAGAAGACAATTGCCGTTATTGGTTATGGCAGTCAGGGAGCAGGACAGGCGCAGAACCTGCATGATTCAGGACTGAATGTAATTGTGGGTGTCAGGAAAGACGGGGAGTCATGGGCCCAGGCAAAAGCTGATGGCTTGAAAGTCATGACAATGTCTGATGCAGCAAAGAAAGCTGATGTCATCCAGATGCTCGTACCCGATGAAATACAGGGTGCAATTTATGCGTCTGAGATCGCCCCGAATATGACCAAGGGCAAGACATTATGTTTCTCACACGGATTTAATATCCATTATAACCAGATCGTTCCGCCAAAGGACGTTGATGTAATAATGGTTGCGCCAAAAGGTCCGGGTTTCCTTGTACGCAGGACATATACCGAAGGAAACGGTGTTCCTGCACTCATTGCGATATACCAGGATGCAACGGGAAAAGCAAGGGAAACGGGCATGGCTTATGCAAAAGGGATTGGGGCAACAAGAGCAGGCGTGCTTGAAACAACATTCAAGGAAGAGACAGAGACTGACTTATTTGGTGAGCAGGTTGATCTTTGCGGTGGAGTCACATGTCTTATGAAAGCCGCATTCGAGACACTTGTTGCTGCAGGATACCAGCCAGAGATCGCTTATTTTGAGACTTTCCATGAAATGAAACTCATAATTGATCTCATTCATGAAGGTGGATTAAGCAAGATGTGGTACTATGTGTCAAACACTGCCGAGTACGGCGGTCTTACAGTCGGGCCTAAGGTCATAAATGAACAGTCAAAACTGGCAATGAAAGAGGCGCTTCGCAGGATCCAGAATGGGGAATTTGCAAAAGAATTCGTCCTTGAAAGCAAAGCCAACAGGCCGGTCCTTAATGCTATGGAGAGACAGGAGAACGAGCATCAGGTTGAGAAGGTCGGAAAAGAGCTTCGCGCCATGATGCCTTGGTTGAGAAAGGATTAAAGGAATCATTTTTCAGGGTCGCGGTAAATCCCGATCCTGCACATATTTTTTTTCAAATAAACTCCGAAATATTCCCTGGCTTTATAGCAAAGAGGGTAAGGGCTAGTTTTAATAACTACAAATCCAATTATCGAACATGCAATTCACGGTAAAACTCGAAGAAGCTGATGAGGGAGGGTATACCGTCCAATGTCTTGAACTTCCTGCTGCAATAAGTGAAGGAGATACAAAAGAAGAAGCTCTCGAAAATATTAAAGAAGCAATTCAACTGGTTCTTGAAGTCTCACAGGAGCAAGCATGGTCGTACACTGAAGTCTTTAAAGTGGAAGTTGCAAGTGCCTAAACTTCCTTCTTGATGAGCTTGATGAAGTCTGGTATGAAATTGCATTTATCGATGAGCTTATAAATGATTTAAAGAAGATTGTATAAATCATCAATTGATATTTCCGCATCTCTCAACAATTTTCTGAGTAAACCTTTTCCGATTACTTTATGGTTTGGTATGGAAAGCGGTTTTTTTGACCTATCTGATT
The DNA here is from genome assembly GCA_963753595.1 of Candidatus Methanoperedentaceae archaeon. GTDB lineage: Archaea > Halobacteriota > Methanosarcinia > Methanosarcinales > Methanoperedenaceae > Methanoperedens. The sequence continues at coordinate 70,244 of CAVWCX010000020.1, forward strand.
GATGCTTCATTCGAATATGGCTGCCGGTTTGCCTGGCCGTAACATAACCCAATTTTCCAAATGCCTTTACTGCATCTTTACCAGATATGACCGGCAATTTCATGCTTCTACTGCTACCGTATGGAAACTGAATTCCTGGATTTTTGCAATATCAGAAATTTCATCATCACTCTCTTCTTCAAGACACATTTCAATTACTTCGCGTATATTTATGAGAGCTTCATCAAGAGTCTTTCCCTGGGTATAACAACCTTTTAATAGTGGGCATTCTACCACATAAAAACCATCTTCATCTTTTTCAACAATTACGGGTAAAGTGATTTTTGTGGATTTTAGTTTCCTTGCCATAGTTGATTTGAAATGCTATTCCAAGATTTAAGGATGTCGCAATCTTGTGTCTCATGTTGAATCTGTGACAATCCCTCAAGTCCCGGTCATCCGTGTGCCCTTTGCGTGAAAACAGAGCTTCCATCCCGCACAATAACACTTTCACACCGCTCCAAAAAACTTTATAAGGAGATGGGTTGTTTGTATGGTATCAGGCTGCCAAAGGGCGCGAGACGTTTGTGTAATGGCGGTCGGAACAGGGAAGGGTGAAAATGGAAAGGGATTATGGAAATAAGGGTGCGGAAGAGGGCGAGAGCATGTGGGTGATGATGAATGATTGAGGCGATAAGAACACTTGGAATTTTGAAAATGATTGACGAGTTTGAAGAAGAATTCAATTCCAATGCTTTAATGCCTGTTGATTCAAGATTCGAGAGGTACATCCATTAAAACAAGGATTGAAATCCATTACCAAAAGAATGTAAACCCTGCAGTCTGTGACTCATATTAGCTTATTATCTCCAGAATTACAATATCTTCAAGTCACGATCACTTTTCCCTTCATGCTTGCATGAATGCCGCACACGTACTCGAATGTTCCTGCTTCATTGAACGTCTGGCTGTAGGTCTGCCCCTGGTTCAATGTCCCTGAAGTGAAAGCTGTTCCTTTTACTGTATGAGCAGCGCTGTCTTTGTTCGTCCATGTAACAGTCGTTCCTTTTGTTATTGTTATAGCATCAGGATTGAATGCAAAATCCTGGATATCAACTGCGTTAGTTGACACAGGCTGGGTTTCTGGTTTTTGTGCACCACATCCGCTTAATAAAACCGCTAATGTCAAAATGGCAAATATCAATGTCTTATTCATTTTAACCTCCTTACTGAAATCTGTTTGTCCACTATTTATTATTATTGGCCTCAAAAAATTGATGCAACAAGAATTACCATTGTGGACAACAACCCCACAGTTGAAACTATCCTGACTTTAAGACTATCAAACATCTTTAAAGCAGAGGCACAGATGAATAAATAAGGTAAAAGAGTGGTGATAACAGAAATGGTAGCCAGCTCCTCAAAATGGTTGCTAAACAAAAGAAGTGATGCTCCTGCAATGGTGCTAATTATTATCGCAACAAAAGGTGTGCCGTTTTTCCCGATATCAGCAACAAGAGGAATATGATGCTCAAATGATATATTTTGCAGCACTCTTGATGCAGCCAGAAGATATGCGTTAAGTGCTGACATCATGGCAATTATCCCGATAAAAGCCATTATGTCGCCTGAAGCCTGGAATACAAAAGAAGCAGCTTTTGCCAGCGGAGCAGGAGATGACGCAATTACAGGGCTTCCCAGGCTGCCCATAAGGGAAATATTGAGGAATAAATATACAAATGTGACAATCACCATTACTAATATCAGTGATCTGTGTATATCATTTTTATTTTTTATCTCATCTGCCGGGATTGCACTTATCTCAAAACCTGTAAAACACCAGTAAACAATGATCACAGAACGAAGGAAATCATTCATATTTCCTGTAAAAAATGGAGTAAAGTTCTCAGGCCTTATATGCGGCACTAATAAAAAAGCAAGGACAACAAGCGGAATGGTTTTCAGAAGCGTGAGGATGATCTCTATATTACTTGATGGTCTAGAGCCAATGATATTCACGGTTCCGAAAAAAATGAGCACTCCTATCTCCACCCGGAGGATATCGGAATAACCCAGATAAGAAACATATTGCCCGATACCTGCTGCTATGGTTGCAATTCCAAATACGGCAGAGATCATATATAAAATAACTATTGTTGTTGAAAGACGTTTTCCGAACACGCTTGAATATATTGAATAGAAAGCGCCGGTTGAGGGATATTTTGAGGATGCCCATGCAAGCGAGAACATGACACATGTCGCCGAAATTGCCACCAGCAGCCATGCAAGGAGGGAACCTGGGCCTGCTATTCCTGCAGCTATTCCCGGAACAACAAAAATACCTGAACCAATGGTTCCGCCAACCCCGAAACTGATTAGCTCCCAGAGCCCCAGGCTTTTTCTATATTTCACGAGAAGCAGTCAGGATAATAAAGTATAAGAAGGTTCGGGTATATGGTAAAATTGCAGGAGTGATTAAATTATGGCATACGAAGCAAAGAATTTTGAAAGCCTTTCAGGTACGAAAGGTTTCAGTGACCAGTTATTGAAAAACCATTTTACATTGTATCAGGGTTATGTGACAAATACAAACAAAGTTGCTGAAGCGTTAAGTGGAATGGCCAGGGAAGGAAAGACAACAACTCCGGAATATGCTGAGTTAAAGCGCAGGTTCGGCTGGGAATTTAATGGAATGAGGCTGCATGAATATTATTTCGGGAACATGATCAAAGACGGGAAAGCACTCGATAAAAATTCAAACCTGTACAAGAAAATTGTAACGGATTTCGGTTCTTATGAGAATTGGGAGAAGGATTTCAAGGCAACAGGCGCCATGCGGGGAATAGGATGGGTTATCTTGTATTATGATGGAACCGAAGGGCGTCTATTCAATACATGGATCAATGAACATGATGTGGGGCACCTTTGCGGGGCATCGCCTCTTATAGTCATGGATGTCTTTGAACATGCCTATATGGTTGACTACGGATTGAAGAAAGCAGATTATATCGAGGCATTTTTCAAAGCGATTGACTGGACGATCGATCCAAAAACAGATTCATGGATCGAATAGGATCAGTACTTCCGATGCAGTTCGAATAATAACTAACAAAAACAAATATATACCTTGCTTTACAACATGTGTAAAGTATAGCATATTTTTATATATGTAACATTACTGGTCAATAAAAAAGCAGGTTAAAAAAAGAAATGCAACCATCAGAACTCTCTATATTTATCGTTTTTTTAGCAGGAGTGGTTACGATCATGAAACCATGCTGCCTCCCGCTTGTTCCTGTGATATTTTCAGGTTCAGGAGGACACAGGCTAAGACCTCTTGCTATCGTATCGGGCCTGACCGTAAGCTTTACGACGATGGGAGTGCTGGTATCTGCTTTTGGCGCCACGTTCGGAGCATATACTGATTATTTACGTAACATTGCGATCCTTTTCATAATAAGCATGGGTCTTGTGCTTTTTGATGAAGATGTAAATATGGAGTTCATGAAGATATCAGGCTCAATAACACAGGGTTTGAGAGGGATAGGTTTCTTCAACAAGTTCTCTTCCAAAATGCCAGAAGGAAGCCTCATGGGGGGATTTTTCCTTGGCATGTCACTTGGTGTTCTCTGGATCCCGTGCGTTGGTCCTATCCTCGGGGCTGTGCTTGCCCTTGTCGCATCAGTAGGAAATACGACTTACGGTGCATGGATGCTCTTCGTTTATTCCATAGGCATGAGCCTTCCTATGCTTACTATTGCCTATTATGGAAAAAAGGTCACGAACAGGTATAAATGGTTTTCAAGGAATGGAGAGCTTCTTAAAAAATTATCCGGTCTTGTGCTGATAGTTATTGGAATAATGCTGCTATTTGGCGTTGATAAACTAATGATCAAGTGGCTATCCCCTTATTTCCCGACGACTTTTTATGGGATATAGGATTTTTATTTACTGAGAAAACCAGGGAATCCGTCTATTTTCCATAGGCTTATCTCGACGATCCTGCGTCCACAGTGATTTGTTTCCTGCCCATAGCTATGTGAGTAACAAGGATGAATGTTGGTTATGCTTGTTAGCTTTGAGTAGTTCATAGATAGTCTCTGCACTGGAGTGAAGATTTCCTGTGGGTTCATCACCGATCACTATGCTGGGGCGTTAAAGGGCACGGGTAATGGCCATCTGGTTCTGGCCTCATGAGAGCTGGTTTGCTGTGTTTCATTCTATCCTTAAGCCCCACCTCTTCTAGCATTGCAGAAGCTCTTTCTTTAGCTTTTGAAGATCCGATACCGTTTATCAATAGCGGTATCATCACGTTTTAGAGAGCATTGAAATCAGGCAGGAGATGATGGTATTGAAAAATGAAACCCAATTCCTGGTTCCTCAATCTTGAAAGCTCCTTATCGGACATTTTTGTTATATCAGCACCTTTTAAAAGAATAGTTCCGCTGTAGGAGTATCAAGGATACCTATCTGGTTCAGCAGAGTGCTTTTACCAGAACCTGAAGGACCCACTATGGCAATGAACTCTCCTTTTGAGATATACAGGTCCACTCCATCAAGCGCCCTTATCTCAACACCATCTTGAAAGATCCTGGTAAGGCCCTGATCTCTATAATTATTTCATCAGACACTATGGATCGCCTCTACCGGATTCATTCTTGAAGCTCTGCGGGCCGGATATATGCCAGCGATCATATTAATGACAATGGCGAACACCCCGGCTTTATGAAGTTCTCAGGAACTATAAGGAACGGCATGTGATCCATCTCGAAATATATTTCCGGCGGAACGGGTATGGTAATGGAAGACAGATAAAGGGATGAAATATATACAAGTACGGACCCGATGATGACGCCCGCCATCCCGAGTATGCCTGCCTCGATGAAAAAAATAAGACCGATGCTTTTCTTGACGTACCCATAGCCATTAACATACCTATTCCCCACATCCTGCGCCCATGATAGATGACAAAGAAATACGATATGGCATAGATAAGTTATAGATGATATATGCGAACTGGGACTGCGTGTCTATCAGGTCAAGTATCTCCCTGTTCTCTTCCATCCAGCTTACAGCATCATAATCCGTTTTCTGTTCTTCCCCAGGCCAGCATATCAGCAGCGTAAATATCAGAGATCTTTATCCTTATTCCAGTAACAATATCCCCCGTATTATAAAAATCCTGAACTGCAAAAGACCTGCATATGCAAGCGTCTCATCTGCCGGTGTCCCTGTCCGCATGAGACCAGTAATTAGAAAATCAGTGGGTTCTGACCCGGGGAATTTGCAGTAACAATATCGCCCATATCACATCGGATTTAGTGCCAGTTTCGATCCGAGTATTATCCTGTTTACTGGCCCGGCAAGGGACATGAAATCCCCCTGGATAATATCCTTTTACACTTTCAGTACCATGTTCTCATCTTCAGGGTCTATGCCAGACAATACCGCCCCTTCAACATTATCCCTGTACTGAAGGGCAACATCCCCGGAATAATAGGAAGATACTGCTATCACGCTCTCCTGTTCACGTATTTTATTCTCAAGTCCGTGATAAAGGAATATGAAATCCTCGTTCTCTTTAGGCAGGACCGTTATATGTGCCTGGTTCTCCACCGTGACGTCGATGATCTGTTTAACGAATCCGCTGAGCATTGATGTTGAAATTATTATTATAGCAACAGCAAGAGCCACTGCCATGACAGAGAATAAGGTCTGGCGCCTGCGTGACCTGATATGTCTTGACGCGATCATCAGCTCAAACATTCAAAAAACCTCTATCATTCAACGCTTATCGCCTCCACCGGATCAAGTTTTGAGGCATATCGCGCGGATATATGCCTGCGATCAGGTTCAGCAAGGAAGTTAAGAGGATTATCAGGACAGCATCCTGTGTCCTTACGATAAAGGGGATCGTACTCACACCTGCATAGAATTCTTCACTCATCTCGTAAGTATATGAGCTAGTCATTAAGGATATCAGTACTCCTGCGGCGACTCCCAGCACGAACCCACAAGACCAAGGATTGCACTTTCCATCAGAAATATTGTCATGATGCTTCTTCTTGTCGCTCCCATGGCCATCATCATGCCTATTTCTTTTGTCTTTTCCATCACCACCATGACCAATGTGCTTATTATCCCGAATGATGCGATAATTATGACCAGGCAGCATTATGTTATTTCCCATGCTTTCGAGCATGATCGTCTGCATTATCTCAGGATTTGTCTCCTTCCAGTCCGAAGCCGGATACCCAAGAAGATCGACTTTGTCCGATATTGACTTTGCATTATCGGGGTGGTCCACCTTTATCAGGATGCTGTTCACAACACTGGGTACATCAAAAAAATCCTGGGCTGTGGAAAGGGAAGTATATGCCTGTTTTTCATCCTGGGATGTACCGCTGTCATATATCCCTACAACTTTCAAAGTAGCAGGATTCGCTTCAGGGAATGAAGCATCTACAGAATCCCCTATCTTCAAATCCAGTTTTTCTGCGAGTTTGTCCCCGAGGACCACACTGTTACGGGTTATCTCAAGGTCTCGGAAACTGCCATCAACTATATCTTTGTTAATATGAAGCACTGAATCATGTTCGTTCACCAGTATCCCTGCAGGATGACATTTTTTGACTTCTCTTTGTTCGCAAACGTGGCCTGTCCGGCAAGAACAGGGGATACGCCCACCACCCCATCTATATTCCTGATATTTCCTGTAAGTTTATTGTACAGGTGGATATTATCTTCCCCTGATTTCGGTTCAACTGTCACATGAGCCATTTTGTCAACTGTCTTTGCATAAAACTCCTGGGTAAAACCCACCATCAAAGCCTGTGATACCATAAGTATCATGACAGCGAGACCAATAGCCATTACAGAGAGTATAGTCTGCCTTTTGCGGGATGTCAGATGTCTTAATGGCTATGAAGATTCATACATGAGCATCATCCTTTGCGGTGATCCGTCCAGATGAATATGAGAATAGCTATTATTGAGAAAAAGGCTGGAAAACTCGGAGCCTTTTCAGTGGCTGCAGGTTCGATATCAAGTACTTTTTTTTCTTTTGTTTCTATGACCGTATCCCATCTATCGAATACGTCACCATAGTTACCGATCGCTTTGACGGACAATTTAAATAATCCAGGGAGGAGCCTGTTTTTCCAGGAGACCTCGATCGTTTCATCATCTTTTGACATCAATATGGGGGATTTTTCCTTTATCTCCTCTATCACATCGCCATTTTTAGATACCGTAAATATAATGCTGCCTCGAATGGGACCTGGGATAAACCCATTATTGTGGCGCTGGCCCCGGTTTCGTCCCTGTAGAGCTCTGTGATGCGGGCATCGTCCATGGCAGTGAAATTTATTGACATGGCGATCACAGCTTCTTCCGGAGGTGAGACCCTGATCTTCAATCTGGTCGAATATTGATGATTATTTTCAAGGAACACATTCCAGTCCTTTGAAAGAGATGTTGGCTGTATAACAGTGACGCGCCGGTCAGTGGTCCGGTAGATGACCGTATCCCTGTCAACCAGCATATATTCAACGTCTGCCAGTACCGGTCTTTGTTCTGTGCCGGATTGGGGAATAAGAGGGGCTAAAATGACGCTCACCCCGCTGGAATCAGAGATGATGTCTTTAATAAATATCCTGGGTAATGACTGCCAGCCTTTGCCGTATGAGAAATTGTAGTATTTCGTTTCCAGGACAGTACCTTGGCCAGGATGATCCTGGTAATATAGTGTCCATCAGCGGGATTATCAAGATTCCATGATATCACTTTTGTAATATCGTTATCTGGAAATATCTCTTTAATAGCGAATCTTCTGGATGCCAGCACTTTTCCATTGAATATCAGGTCTGCATCAAGGGTCATGTCAGTATAATGCAATCAGTTTGAAGAGTAATATCAGCCGAATCTATGTCAGAATATACATCAATTATGTGTATATCTTCTGCACTGGCTGATTGAACAGAAAGGATCATAAAAATAGCCATGAAGATGAAAAATCTAAGGCTACTGCTACTGAAATAATGAAATAATCCTCCAACCAGTCTCATTTTCTCATCTCACTAGACATTATTCTTTTAAGCACAATAAATACAGGAGAACAACAAAAATGCTTTCAGGAAAAATTATGTACTTTGCTTGTGTGTATTCCTCGATTTTATGTTCCTCAAATTCAAAGATGAAGTTTCATCAATATTATCAAGCGCTGTTAAAAAAGCAGGATTCGAGACATTAGACCTTGCTTTGACCGAATCGCCTCATGCAGACCTTGCGTCTTCTGTGGGATTCAAGCTGGCGCCAAAATATAAAAAAAGCCCTAAAGAGATCAGCGAAAAAATTTACAAAAATATCTCGATCCATTCAGGTTCTTATGTTGCCCGTGCTGAAATGACAGGGCCTTATATCAACTTTTTCATAAGCCGCACTTTCCTGAATGAAACCGTCCTTGCAGTGCTCCATGACAGGGAGAATTTCGGGAACCTGGACAACAGGGGGAAAGTTATCCTGGAGCATACTTCGGCCAATCCTGACGGCCCGCTGCATATCGGCCACATCAGGAATTCCGTAATTGGCGATACCCTTGCCCGGATCCTCAAGCGCGCCGGATATGACGTCGAGACGCAGTATTATATTAACGATATGGGGCGGCAGATCGCAGTGGTTGTCTGGGGACTTGAGAATTTCGAGTTTGATAAAGCCAAAAAGAAAGACCATGCGATAGCAGAAGTTTATATTAATGCCAATAAGACTCTCGTTGATGAAAAAGAGCACTCACCCGAAGTTGATGGCATAATGAAAAAATATGAGGTGGGCGAGCCGGAAATAGAAAAGAAATTCAAAAATGCCATCGATACATGCATGGAAGGAATAAAAGGATCCCTGACGCGCATGAACATCCATCATGATAAATTCGTCTGGGAATCACAATTCGTCAGGTCTGGCGAAGTGAACAGGATCATGGAGGAAGTCAAGGCGCTTGACCGCACTGCGTTGAAGGATGGGGCGTTCATGGTTGACCTGAAAGATATGGGGATACAAAAGTCACTCGTTGTCCAGCGCTCGGACGGGACTTCCCTTTACACCACCCGCGACCTCTCATACCATGAATGGAAGGCAACACAATGCGACAGGATGATCGATATCCTGGGAGCCGACCACAAACTTATTTCATCACAACTAAAAGCAGTGCTTCGGATACTGGGTCATAAAGAACCTGAGATCGTTATTTTTGAGTTCGTGTCGCTGCCCGAAGGTTCCATGAGCACACGGCGCGGTGTCTTCATTTCGGCTGATGAACTCATTGATGAAGTTGAAAAAGCAGCTTTTGAAGTCGTTGATAAAAAGCTTCCTGACAAAGACCTGGAATTCAAGAAGAAAGTTGCAGCTTTTGTGAGCATCGGCGCGGTGCGATATGATATTATCCGCATATCCCCCGAGAAGGCAACAGTATTTGATTGGAAAGAGGCTGTGGACTTTGAAAAACAGGGCGCGCCATTTATTCAATACGCCCATGCGAGGGCATGCAGTATCATAAAGAACGCAAGGGATGAAAGTCTATCATTTGAGGATTTCGATCCCAATATTCTTCTTGAAGAGCAGGAAATATCCCTTATCAAAAAGCTGTCAGGATTTGAAAGCGTGATCGATAATGCGTCACGGGAATTGAAACCTAACCTTCTGGCCATATACGCAAGGGAACTTGCGGATTCATTCAACCAGTTCTACAGGTTCGTACCTGTTCTCGCGGCAGAGCCTGAGTTCAGGTCAGCGCGCCTAGGGCTTGTTGAATGTTCACGCATTGTTCTTGCAAATGCGCTTGATACATTGGGTATATTTGCCCCTGAATCAATGTAATAAAATAAGATAAGTGCTATCAGGTTCATGAAAATAATATCTGTCGTAGGGTATAAAAAAACAGGAAAAACAACATTAGTGGGACAGCTGGTCAAAGCTTTAAAAAAACACGGGTCAGTTGGAACAATAAAACATCTCAACGAACATGATATTAATGAGCCGGATACCGACACATGGAAACATGTAC
>CAVWCX010000021.1:0-8802 GCA_963753595.1 Candidatus Methanoperedentaceae archaeon
CCGGGTGAATACTTAAAGATGCATATGAGGTTTTGCGTTCCATATTTCGCACCTGATAAGATAAATTTCTATTTACGCTTTTTGGCGCCGGGGTGGCGACACCATACCACCAAATCTCTTCTTGTCATAAAATTGTTTCAAGATCTAACAACTCATGACTTCATACACTCATCAACTTTTTAATATTTGAGTAAATATTTATCCAGTTACTACTATAAGACTCATTGTTAGATATTTACAAAATAATGGGGAAATATCGTGAATCATAAAAAATTACATAATATAGTTCCTTTTTTGATGTCTATCCTGGGAATTTATGTATTATCTCTGGGCATAGTATCACTGATATCTGGTTCAAAGTTACTTGAAAATCTCTCTTTTTTCCAACTTCACTTTGGTGGGACAGCTTCGATTCTCATTGGCATATTTATGGTCCTTCTTGGAAATGGGTTAAGAGCAAGAACAAGAACAAGCTGATATTTTGCAATATTTTTGATATTGACATCATTACTCTCAATACTTGTTCGAATTCAGGGATTCAGCCTGATCTATTTTGATATAATTGGAATAAGTGCGAATATTTTGATGTTCGCATTATTGCTGAAATACCGAAAAGAGTACATTTTCCCATCAAGAACTATTTTTTTGCCGGCAGAAGGAAAACTGGCATTGGCCGCAATATTGATATCTGTGATTTACGCGGTTGCAGGAACGCTGTTCCTGGGAGATCAGTTCAATCCCCCTGTACATGATCTCTATACCGCCATCTATTATAGTTCTGTGATACTGACTACGATAGGGTTCGGGGATATTTTGCCTGCAACTAATATGGCGCGATTATTTACAGTGTCTGTTGCTATGCTGGGCATTGCTTCGTTTCTGGGGGCGATTACAACATTTATAGGACCCGTGCTGCAGCAAAGAATGAGTAAAGTGGTGAATGTTATGGAAACTATGGAATTTACAGGATTTGGAGATCATTCCATTGTATGTGGATATACTCCATTGTGTTCTGATTTTTTAAAAAGCTTGAAATCTATGAATGTCCCGATAGTAGTAGTTGTCAGGGATCTGGAACTTGCAACTGCTTTGAAAAATGAAGGGTATATAGTATACCGGGAACAGGCAGACAACATAAACGTTTTGCGAAAAGTAGGGTTGAAAAAGGCGAAAAATGTCTATATATGTTCTCCCGATGACGGATATAATCTATTAGTCGCTTTGACAATTAACAAATTCAAAAAGCAAGAACAATTAAAATGTAAAGTTACTGTTATTGTCAATTCTTCCAGGAATGCAGAAAAGTTCGAAGATTTCTGTGATGAAACAATTGATATATCAAAAGTATTGAATGATTATATGTTGAAAAATAAATAATATTAAATAGATATAGTGAATTTATTCAAGTATCATTTCCTTCAATTTTTACAATGTAGAGTCCGGAAAATATTTATGCTGCAAAACTTAAGCTTAGGCAATACCTAAAAATAAATTAGTAAATTATATAATCTAAGCCATCATATATAGTGGCATGGATACTAACAAGGAGTACACATGGTGGCTAAAAGCCCTATCAGGAGCGGATGAAGTTCAAGCAAGACGTTTTGCAGGAGCCATAGCACTTGAAATTGGGTGGGGTGGAGTCTCAAAAGTTGAAGAATTAACAGGCATGTCCCATTCGACTATCCATAAAGGGATAGAGGAACTCAAAACGTCAGAGAAACTTAAACCTCCAGAAAGACTTCGAGCACTTGGAGGAGGAAGAAAAAAGGTAGAAATAAAAGATCCCGAAATAATTGGAGATCTTGAAAAAATAATGGATGAAAACACCTCAGGCGACCCAATGAGCCTGCTGAAATGGACAAACAAATCAACCTACAAGATCGCTGATGAATTGAAAAAGCTAAAACATAAAATCGATCCAGATACAGTAGGACGTTTATTGAAGGAAAACGATTACTCGCTTCAGGCCAATAAGAAAAACATCGAAGGTTCTTCAGTTCCCGAAAGAGATGCCCAGTTCAGGTATATAAACGAAAAAGCTAAAGAATTTATAAATCAGGAGTATCCCGTAATATCAGTTGATGCAAAAAAGAAAGAAAATGTAGGAGAATTCAAAAATCCTGGAAGAACATGGGAGAAAAAAGGCAAGGCAAAAGAAGTAAATGTGTATGATTTTCCTTCACTTGGGATTGGAAGGGCGACACCATATGGGATTTATGATCTTAAGAGAAATGAAGGAATGGTAAATGTGGGAATGAGTTATGATACGTCCGAATTTGCCGTTGAAAGCATAAGGCAATGGTGGCTTATGTTTGGAAGAAATAATTATCCAGATGCAAAAGGTCTGATGATATGTGCAGATGGTGGGGGGAGCAATGGAAGTCGCAATAAAGGCTGGAAATTTCATTTACAAGAATTGGTGAACCAAATAAAAATACCTATTACCGTATGCCATTACCCTCCTGGGACAAGCAAATGGAACAAGATAGAACATCGCATGTTCTCATTCATTACAATGAATTGGAAGGGGAAACCGCTCGTTAGTTTTGAAACAATTATTGAACTGATCAGTGGCACAAAGACAAACAAAGGTCTTACTGTGGCATCGCTATTAGATGAAAAGGAATATAATAAAGGAGTTAAATTCTCTGATGAAGATATGGCAAGATTGAAGATAGAATACCATTCTTTACACCCAAAATGGAATTATTCTCTTTCCCCAAAAGAGGAAGGGAATTAATTTAGATAAGTTATTTTTCGGCAATCCCTTAGTATTATAGGTTAACGATGCAATAAAATACACACTGATAAGATCAAGGGGGAATGAGATGGTAATCTCAGTATTAGTATTCAACCTTTATAACTATCTAGTGCAGCATCAGCTCAAGGAGCAAGGGAGATAAGAATGTCCTTCGAATCACTAAAATCCGGTAAGCGCATTGTGGTAATTGGCGGCGTTGCTGCCGGGATGAGCGCAGCGAGTAAAGCACGAAAACTGAGTTCTGATATTGAGATACTTGTATTTGAAAAAAGTGGTTATATTTCCTATGGTGCCTGCGGCTTGCCGTACCTTATATCGGATTTAATTAAATCTCCGGAAGATCTTGTTGCCCATGATTCAAAATTTTTTAAAGAAGAAAGAAACATCGATGTATTTCTCTATCATGAAGTAGCTGCAATATACCCGGCAAAAAGATCCGTACTTGTTAAAAACCTCCGGACAGGAGCACAGAACGAATATCAATATGATAAGCTCGTGATCACAACAGGTGCAAGGGCCTTTGTGCCACATATCAAAGGAATTGAGATCAAAGGGATTTTCACTATAAAGACACTTCAAGATGGGATCGAAACAAAAGAATTTATCCGGAAAAATGCTCCCAAAAGAGCTCTTATCATTGGTGCCGGCCATATCGGGATGGAGATGGCAGAAGCACTTGCAATGACAGGGATGGATATCACAATAGCTGAAAGAGAGCCGAATATTTTGGGAACTATGGATGAGGAAATTACCAAAATAGTAGAGGAAGGACTTGCAAGAAACAGAGTCAAGCTTCTTAAATCCGCATCTGTGAGGGAATTCACCAGTAAAAATGGTTATGTCAGTGCAGCGATTTTAGACAACGGTGAGTCGATCAATGTTGATATTGTAATTGTCTGCATTGGTACGAGGCCAAATTCCGAGATTGCAAAGGAGGCAGGGATCGAAACAGACGAACACACAGGAGCGATCAAAGTCAATCAACGGATGGAGACGAATGTTCCCGGCATCTATTCAGCCGGGGATTGTGCAATGGCGTATCATCAGGTCCTTGAAAGACAGGTTTATATTCCCCTTGGAACCACCGCGAACAAGCAGGGGAAAGTAGCAGGAGAAAATATGGCAGGTGGGAATGCTTCGTTCAAAGGGATCGTCGGAACTGCCGTCTTAAAGGTCTTTGACCTCGAAGTTGCAAGGACGGGTCTTTCCGGAATAGAAGCGCAAAGAGAAGGTTTTAATTTTATATCCAATGTGGTTGAGCAGCGTTCAAGAGCTCATTATTATCCAGGTGGCAGTAAGATATGGGTCAAGCTAATTGCCCAAATGAACACTGGCCGGATTCTCGGAGCCGAAATGGTCGGTAAGGAGGGTATTTCGAAGCGAATAGATGTTTTTGCAACTGCTATTTCAGCTAAAATGACTGTTGAAGATATAGGGGACCTCGATTTGAGTTATGCGCCGCCATTTGCGCCTGTATGGGATCCGATTTTGATTGCTGCAAATGACCTTAAAAAGAAAATAAATGAAGCGAAATAGTACCTCTTTACTGACAACTTCAATATCGATTCCTCTTTTTAAACACTGGCCTGTTAACACGGATGAATATCAAACAATAATTGTACCGCCCGATGCAAGTAGCGAAATTTGATAGGATTGTTGAGACACTCATGGAAAATGTGATCGAAAAAGTTTGTGCTGCAGACTGGGAGTGCTGGAAAGGGTGTAATTAAGGAATATGCTCATAACTTTCCCCTGGAATTTTTTGAAGATCGGATGCTTACTTGGGGCGATAGTATGAAAAGTGGCGTGCGTGTACTGAGAGATGCGTCCATACCAAATTTCTCTGAGCTTGAAGAGGCTTTCGATGCTGTCGGGAAAGTCCTCAGCCAATCAGCGTCTGGTTTATCAAACAGGGCTGCATGAAGATTTATCAGGTCGCCGGTGGGCGCTTCATGGACGGCGCCTTTTCAAGGACTGTCTTGAGCTTTACTTTCTCGTGTCCCCTGAAGAATTCCATAGTTACTTTGTCACCCACTTTATGTTTATTTAGAACTTTGATAAGGTCTCTAACATTATTTATTTCTGTTTCATCCATCCGGATCAAGATATCTGCTATCTCTATACCAGATTTATCAGCTTCGCTTCGTTTTACCACATCAGTAATGACTACTCCCTTAGTAGTGGGCAGGTCATAATATGCAACCAGTTTGGGATTGACATCTATGGCATTGAAACTGATCCATGGTCTCACGATTTCGCCGTGCTTTATCAATTCGTCTGCGATTTCTACAGCAGGCTGTATCGGTATGGCGAAACCAATACCCTGTGCAAAGGGAATGACGGCACTGTTCACTCCGATCACCTCACCGTTGCTGTTTATCAGCGGACCTCCGCTGTTGCCCGGATTAATAGCTGCATCTGTCTGTATCAATCCTTCCATGAAAGTTGCCTCTGTCTGGATTGACCGGTTCACAGCGCTTACAACACCTGCTGTGACTGTGGGACCACCCACGAGGCCAAGAGGACTGCCTATTGCTATTGCCATCTGTCCGATTTTCAGGTCGTTATCTTTTGCGATATCTGGAACAGGCAGATTGCTGGCTTCGATCTTGATCACTGCAAGGTCCTTCATTGTGTCCAGGCCTCTTATTTCACCCGGGAATATCCTTCCGTCTTCCAGTGCCACTTTTATCTCATGTGAACCCAGTACCACGTGGGCATTGGTGAGTATAAAGCCATCCTTATTTATTATGAAACCTGAACCTACACCCGGGACGGGATGCACATGCAGATAAGCATCCTTCATTAACTTCACTTCACTGATGTTCACAACGCTCGGTATAACTTTTTCTACAGCACCGGTAACCATTTCATCAAAACCTGTCATACTTAATACCCCATTAAAAGCCTTCAATATCTCCTCGGATGGCACTTATCCAGCAAAATTACTGTTCTGGCAGTCTCTATATCATCCGTTTTGAGTCTCATTTTGAACCACCACTTATTGCCACCTTCTTCTACGCTGCCCACAGCAACCATCCAGAATTCCCCATCGATAACAGCCAGCCCGTAATCATCCCCGAACCATTCAGTTACCTTCTCTATGACGTTATCGGTTTCTTCCAGGGGCATATCATAAAATGATTTCTTATCTTCATATTTTTCTAAGAACTTTTCCGTCCCCTCTTTCCAGGTCTTATCATAAAAGTCATCAAGAAGGTCCAAGTCCCTGATACATTTCAAACCCATTTCAATTTTTTTTAACTTGTCTTGTGTCTTTTCAGAGCTTTTATATGAACTCATGTTCTGTCACCCCTTATCTATTTAATTATATGTGGCAACGCAAACATAAATGTATCGAATGGATAAATCGACTTAAAGCGGTGGTTACCAAGACACCCTTGAAACCATTGGTAGATTTTTTTTCACCTCCTATGTGAGATATGCAACCGAAGAGAGATTTTCTTTTATACCATGCTGCAATCGTGCAAATGCTACTGCCAGCATGGCAATACAGCATTCTGTCACGTGAAGATCAATATTCTTCATACCTTTACCATTCAAATGTACCTCAACTTCAAGGTGATCTTTCAGATAGCTATTGATTCCTTCGTTGCTGTTTCTTCTATGGTAGAGATCAAGAACATTATCGGGACACTCATCATATTTATTCATATAGTCATTTCTAAAATACATGGCAACAGGGTCATGAAATCCCTTTTTGACCAGAAATTGCATCTTATATTCTAGAGAAGCATCTTTCTTATATTTTGAATCTTGCCAATTTTTTCTATAGAGATAATTAATCTCCTGTTCAGGGGAGTAGATATAGGTTTTTCCATTAAACCTATGCTCGTATTTTACATTTTCTCTCCAATCCTTGTCAATATGATAATGTGACATCAAACCCATTTCAACATGAGCAAATGCAATGTTTTTGTTGCTGTTATAACCGCCATCGAACCAAGTCTCTTCCATGTTCATCCCGGCAGATACTGCTGTCTTTCGGAGCATATCTTCAAGATATTTATCATCATCTTCAGTTCCACCGCATACCTTTTTGGCCAGAGGAATATTGTGCTCATAATCCATGGTTATTTGTGCTTTGACCATCTTTTTCTTATAATGGCCATTGTATTTTCCATCAGGATCGTTATGTGTCTTGATTGGAGTACTATCTGTTCCAGTGCATTTTCCAATTTTTAAATCCAATCGGTTACCAGCTTCTACAACCTTTATACAAAAAAGTTGCATTATAGAATCCATCCCCTTATTACCCAGTCTCACTTTTTCGAAATGCCTCAAAGTTTCATGATCTGGAACTATGATATTTTCATCCGGATCAATATTGAAACCCAATTCTAGTGCCTCATCAGGATGTGTTCTTAAGTTTCTTTCCTCTTTCGTATAATATTTTATTGTCTTTATGTTTCTCCAGATAAATGCCTTTACCATTGCCCTTCTTGGATAGGTTTCCACTCCTTCTTTAACGGTATAATGCTTGTTGATTTCAGGCATTATCGGATCCAGGTTTAATCCTTCCAGAAATTTTGATGCCCGAACGCTGTTCTCGGAGGTTGCATCTGCAAACTCTTCATTATTTGCATCGGTTTGACCGATGAATTTGTTCCAATAGCTTTTTATTTGCTTATCAACATTAAACTCCATTGTTCATCCCCTCTTTGGAATTTTGTGATTAAAATAATAATGGGGGGATGAATAATATAAATCTTACTGCAAGTATAAAAAATAGTTAAATTTATAAGGCAAACCTATGAATTGGTAACCACCTAAAGCATATATAGGTCATGCCGCGCTTGTCTGCCCTTTCCGGTACCTTTTCGAAGGATGAAGATTCAAAAGAGATTTTTGAGATCAAAAACGCATACCTGAGAATAAGAAAGGGAATAATAGATATTGGCATCATCTTTAAGAAAATATTATTAATAATGCAAGATGTATTATGATATAAGATTGGAATAAATAGTAATTGAAAAAATTACAGTAATGGGAGATTTTTGGAAATGGATTTGAAAGATGATATCGGGCTAAGTTCCGACGAAGCCCGCGAAAAACTCTTAAAGTCAGGTCCAAACCGGATTTTCAAAGCAACCGAAATCAGTTTCTTTGGAATTGCAAGGCATGAAGTGACGGAGCCTATGATCCTACTTTTATTAGTCGTGGGCTTTTTCTACAGCATCTGGGGAAAACTGGAAGATGCTTTTACCATCTTTATAGTAATTGCTTTGCTGGTTTTTGCAAAATCGTGCTGGTAGTTAGGCTATGCTTCTTGAAATATTGTCATTATGATTATTATTATCATAATAATAACAAATTATATATATTAAAAGATTGTATAATGTTCTGATCAAATTCGTATGGGAAAAAAAATCTCCCAACTTACGAGTTTGATTAAGAAAATAAAATAAGAGGCGTATAAAATATGGCACATAAAAATACAATTCTGTTAGGGAGCATATTCGTAGTGCTTATGCTCGCCGTTGCGCCGAGTTTAGGCGCACAAAAAACTGTAAATCCGACTACAACGAACATTTGGTTTGACACCTTTGAAAACCAGAGTATAACAGTTACTGGAGGAGCGACTGGAGCTTTGGTAGTCATTAATGGAACTGTCGACCAGTCTCCGGATTCAGGAAAGATTCAGATTCAAGAGTGTGAAATAGGTATACCTGGCACACCTGCATCTTCAGCATCCTGTTTGGATGATGCTGTCGATAATGGGAATTGGACAACCATTTCCAGTGGGCTCATCTACGATAATCCTTCGTATTGGAGTTATTCATTCAATACCACTGGATATAGCGGTATCACTATTGGATTCCGAACCCATTACGTACCCAATTCTGCATCGGGTATATGGGCCCAATCTAAAAGCAACCCATATGACCTAACAATTTCGTAATGCGTCTATAGTGCATTATAAACTTCACCGCAGAGGCTTCTTTGCGGTGAAATGTCTCCTTCCTCTGTTATTGCCTTTTCTCCGATGGCCTATCTTTTGAAGAAATCATTTTCCC
>CAVWCX010000022.1:0-75820 GCA_963753595.1 Candidatus Methanoperedentaceae archaeon
ATAGAAAATAGAATAATAATCAATATTAAACCGTAAAATATCACTTTACTGATTTTTTTATTCTCTTTAATTAGAATAAGCGCATACCCTGATAAACCAAAATATCCAATTGCCGTAATTAAATAAAACTTAGAAGCTTCCCTGAATAAATTAAATCCGGGGAAATTATCATACAGCCAGAGATACACTGCTGGAAAAGGTTCTGCTGATTGTTTAGTTAAAAATATGCCTGTCAAAGATAAAATAGAAAAAAAGATAATTCCTCTTTTATGGTGCTCGTTTTTTGAATTGATCAATAAAGCAGAAAAGGCGATTATCGGAAAAGCCCAAAAATACCAGATAACCGGTTGAGGCACAAAGGACATATTTGGAAAATATCCCGTCCAGGAACTCTCAAAAATAGTGAAAGCTTTTGTTAAACTGAATAAGTCATTACCGAATAATCCCCTGTTAAAGACACCTTGCGCCTCATTAAAACCCCCCCCTAAAAAAATCGGAAGGATCCAGAATGAATTTAATAAGGCAATAATTAAACATGTTATTATTATATTCTTATACAAATTATTCCATTTTGTTGATTGGAATAACAAAAAATAAAAAAATAGTATAAATGTTACAATATACATAATCCTGGTTTCATACCCAAGTCCAATAGAGTATACAAGAGAAAATAGTATCCAGCTGGATAACCTGTTTTTTTCGAGAGCATAAATAAATAAGAGTAAAATAACCGGGGCAATTGAATAAATGAACGCTATGGTAAGGTGAGCAGTTTGTCGTATTAAAAAGTGGGTGGTCGTTCCATAAAAAATAGCAACCGTAAATGAAATGAGACTATCCCCAAATAATTTTTTTGATAAAAAATAAGGGGAGAGAAAACCAAATATTGCGATTGGAATTAAGAAGGTAATTTTAGCTGCCTGATCATAACTTAAACCTGAATTTGCAAAAAAAGCCCAGAGAAATTTAAATAAATTAAATTGTAATTGAATATTTACTGACCCGAAATTCCAGAAATTTATCCATGTCCCATATGAAGAAAATAACTGTATAACGGCTTCATCCGGCCAATAATTCCAATCTGAATATGTTAATATATTAAAAAGATTGAACCAGCTCAAGTGAGTAAAAAACGCAATTAATAGTAATATAATTATATATTTATATTTTAATAAAACAGTTCTCATTCAGGCACCAGGACATATGGTAATTTTTCCAGGGTATTTCAAATTATACACGATAGCTATTATATATTTTTTTAGCATTTATTAGACTATCCCTTGAGTAATCCAACCTATAATCTATTGTGTGTGCTATAATTATATTTATTATAACTGTATGAATCCATTAGTTAACCACATTGGGAATCCCAATTGTTTTTATCAGGGATAATTTTACTATTTTGTCCTGAATAAATTCCTTCAAATCACTGTCTTTAACTTTTCTAAATAGTTGAATGCTTCTTCGCTTCTTCATTGTGCCTTTTAAATTAAGTATGTTCCACCAGAATGCCCTTATATAAACAAACGAGACTTTTGGTTTTAGCATGAAAATAAAAAATCCGCATTCAGCCAGGTTTAAAAATAAATTTAAACTGATCCTGAATACAAGATTTTTAGATTCCAAATTTTTTAGCAGCATATTCAGAGTGTTTCTTTCCCGTAAATAAATCCTATTAATATGTGTTGTATAGCGCTTTCCTTTTTTTATACCGCCAACTATGGATCCACCGCCATAGTGGAATACTTGCGCATTACGGTTTGTAACAATTTTATATCCCAGGAGTCGTGCTCTCCAACATAAATCCGTTTCTTCCATAAACATAAAATATCTTTCATCAAATCCATTTAATATATTAAATAATTCTTTTTTCATAAATAGCGCACAACCGCTAACAAAAAAAAGGTTCGTTATTAACTCGTCTGTTATCTCTTTATTGATCCCGATCGGATAACCCAATATATCGATTTTATTTCCCAGATCCTGTATGGTTCCGTCCGGATTTAATATCTTGCAGCCAACAATCCCTAAGTTATCAACCTTTGAATATGTAGATATTAGTTCCTGAATTGTGTTTTTTTCAACCCATGCGTCATTATTTAGTAAAAACAGATATTCGCCTCTGGATTTATGCACACCGATATTATTTGCCTCAGCAAAACCCAGATTAGTATTATTTTTAATTATAATTGTGCTGGGATAATTTGCTTTAATATACTCAATGGATTTATCTGTTGAGCCATTATCTACAAATACAATTTCATAATTTTCATAATTTTGATTTATTATTGAGTCAAAGCAGTTCTTCAAATATCGAAGTCCATTCCAATTAACAATGATTATAGATACCAGAGGATTATTCATCCTCTTACCTCACTCACAACAATCCCTGCTCCACTGGCCGCAAAC
This sequence comes from Candidatus Methanoperedentaceae archaeon, assembly GCA_963753595.1. Lineage (GTDB taxonomy): Archaea > Halobacteriota > Methanosarcinia > Methanosarcinales > Methanoperedenaceae > Methanoperedens. The sequence continues at coordinate 2,410 of CAVWCX010000022.1, forward strand.
TCGCAGCATTTCATGAACATGAATCCTGCGGTGTGCATCGGGTCATACAGAAGGTTCCGCCAGTGCCTGATGAAAGCAGGCCTGATAAGAACCATTTGTTTCTTTGCCATTTCCGGATTTTTATTAACGTAATTACGCAATGTTTTGGCATAATAATATTTTTTCTTCATTGTTTTCAAAAGACTTAACCGCCCTTCGTGATGCTTGATCAAAGAATCAACTCTGCTGATCTTATATCCTGCACTCCTGGCTCTCTGGCATATATCCCAATCTTCCCCGCTGACCATTTTTTCATCGTAACCATTCAACTCCCAATAGACTGTTTTGCCAAAAAACCGTGCTGCCTCTATTGTATCATCTCCAATGTAACAGGAGCGTTCCAGGGCTTTGCATCGCGTCCAGAAACCCTCACCAACAGAAATTTCCGGAATGATGACTGCACCAGTTCCATCTTTTGATATTTTATGAATGCACTCTTCGATCACTCCTGGCGTCAATTCCATATCTGAGTCGATAAAAACAAGATGATTTCCTTTCGCAGTCTCTGCGCCATGGTTGCGAGCAGCGCTTCTTTCTGAATCTTTTAAAAGAACATTTGAGTATCTTTTCGCTATCTCCTGCGTTCTATCTTCGGAATAATTATCAACCACAATGATCTCTATATCAGGATAAGTCTGATCCTTAATTGACTTCAAACACATCTCAATTGTACCGGCCGAATTCTTCGTAGGCACGATTACAGATACAAGCTCACTCATTCCTCGCCCACCGCCTTTAAAAACTCCCCCGCGCTCTTCTCCCAGCTAAATTCCCCTGCCCAGGAAAGTGCATCCCTGGAAAGCCTCTCTCGCAGCGTATTATCCTCTAACAGCTCAAGCGCTCTTTGCGCCATCGCTTCAGGATTATTAGCACACAGAAGCCCTGACTTTCCATCTCTTATTGAATCCCGAAGCCCGTTCACATCATAACCTATTGCGGGTGTACCCATTGCATTTGCTTCTGTTACAACAAGCCCCCAGCCTTCCCGCACACCCGGGACAAGGATCGCATGCGCGCGGGACAAGAGTAAAAGCTTTTTTTCATTTTGGATCGACCCAAAAAATTCTACACCACTGCAGGATATTTTCTCAAGTTCTTTTCGATAATAGCCATCTCCCACGACCCAGAGCTTTGCATCCGGCAGCTTTTTCTTTATGATCTTAAAAGCCCAAATTGCATGGTCCGGAAGTTTTGCTTTTTTCAGTCTTCCTACAAAAATAAGAGTGGGCTCTTTTTCTTTCTCAGGCATGGATTCGATGGGTTTGAAATTTATCCCCTCGGACACGATTGATACTTTATTGAAGCCCAGGGTCATCAGGTCTTCCTTTGTTGATTCCGAGACTGTTATTGTCGGAATGTCCCTGTAATTCGAAAGCCACTTGTTCTCAAGAAAATAGTAGCCGATATAATTAACGGGAAATCCTGTTTCATAAAACCAGAACTCTCTCGCAAGCTGATGTATCAACGCAACCACTTTCTCACCATTATTTACAAATTCAGGAGCAAAAAAAGGCCTTGTGTTTATCTCATCAACCACAATATCAAATTTTCCTTTGAAATATTTATTATAATATTCCCTGGCCTTCCAGTAAACCGAATACTTTCCTCCGTCCCGTACTACCCTGATCCCATCTATGACCTCTTCTTTCATACAGCCCGGATAAGCAGAAGTAAACAGCGTGACCTCATTTCCTTTCTCCACAAAACGCTTCGCGTTCTCATGTGTGAAAACCTCCGCGCCGCCTGCCGCCGGGTTCATTATGTCGCGCCAATTAAAAATAAGGATCTTCATGGGATTACTTCTCAAATTTTTTTGCTAGTGATTCATAGGGTAAAGTAACAATAATTATTATAAGACCGATCATAAATAAGGCCATTAAACCTCTTGATTCGATTCCCGGGAATACATAAGGATTGATGAATTGTTTGTAGAAATACATCCCTGCCACAAATGCTGTTATCATAAAAGTCGAGTCGCGAAACATTTTTGTATAGTATTGAAAAACACCGAAACGTGAGGCTACTGCTACTGTATCAAGAAACATGTTGACTATGGTTTTGAAATTTATCCTCCCAAATCCTTTTCTCGTGAATTTTAAAATTATAGGCGCTTCCACTATCTTGTAGCCAAAACGTGTAGCATAGGCCAAAAATTCAACATCAAAAGCATATCTCTTAACGCGCATCATTGGAAATATCCTTTGCACGGGCTCTCTTCTCATCAATTTGAAGCCTGCCTGCGTATCCCTGATTTCCAGCTGCAGCAATAACCTTAATACGATATTGTACATCTGGCTCAGGAATTTCCTGAGTAATGGATAATATTCGATCGTGGAAAGGGGGTGTCTCTTACTTCCAACTACTATATCAGCGCCGTTTTTCAACATGTACTCAAATAAGATATTTATCTGCCCCGGGTCAAGTTCATTATCTGCATCAAGAAAAGTGACCAGATCCTTTGTAATAAATGTCACGCCATATTTTATAGCATAGCCCTTACCCCTGTTCCGCCTGGACCCCACAACTTTGACATTATCGAATTTTTCTGAAGTCGCCTCACGAAAAGTACCATCTGTAGATCCATCATCCACTAAAATTATTTCATGATCTATTCCAAGTTCATTGAAAATATTCCTTACATGTTTTATTGTTTTAAGAACCCGTCCCTCTTCATTATAAGCTGGGATTATTACCGAGAGTCCTTCTTTTTTCATTTCCAGAACGCCATCTCCATTGAATATGCCACTTTTTTGCTGAAATTAAATATGAGATTTGGGAATAAACCCAAATCTCATATTTATATCAGTAAGTGGCTGAATTATGTTTTTTCCTGTACTTTACTTATTGCCCTTACCATTACTTTGACTCTTGCCATTTCCATTATTCCCTTTTGTTTTACTATTCCCCTGGCTGTCTTGATTTTTCCTGTAATTGCCACCGTCACTGCCCTGATTGTAGATATTTACATTGACAGTCCCGGTGTTATCGTTTATGTTAATGTTGTTAATTACAGCATTATTTCCCCGTCCATTGTTATTTATCTTTGTATCTTCTTTTTTGTATCTCTCAGAGCTATCATCTTTCTGTTTCTTATCTTCATGATCATTTTCTTTTACCTGGTCATCACATTCGTCTTCATGGTCATGGTCTTTTACCTGGTCGTCACATTCGTCTTCATGGTCATGGTCTTTTATCTGGCCGTCACATTCGTCTTCATGGTCCTTTATCTGGTCATCGCACTTGCATTCCTCCACATCTTTTTCATCTTTGTTATCAATGACTTTTACCCTGTCATTTCCCTCAAAGCTCATCCCATTGACCTTGCCTGTCACATTAAAAAGGACTGAATTCCCGGTAGGCACATTTTCCAGATCCTGAATGTTGAACTTCGCTATCAATGTACCGCCATTTTCATTCGAAATACTCGATTTCACTACATGCGCCCCCTCTATCAAAACTGTCCCGATATCAATATCCCTTACATCAAGATCTTCAGGCAGTGTTATAAAAGCAGTGAACTTTCCTTTGCTTTCGAGGTTAATTGTCTCAGGTTTAATATCGACTTTAGCCTTGATTTTGTCGCCCGCTGCAACTGGCAGCAACCTGAAACCGAACGCAGGGCTCTGGAAAGCTACATTCTTACCTGTATTAAGACTTGCAACTACACTATAGTCACCTGCTGCAAAACATTTTTTATCGGTATCTATAGTAACATTATAAATGAAACTGATTTTTTCGCCTCCACTTCCATAATTATAGCCATACCCATAGCCATAACCGAAATCATAACCATAACCTGCCCTGGAATCATATCCATAGCTATTCCCATACCCAAAATCATCTTTTGGTATTGAAACCGGTTTTATTTTGATTTTACAATCCCCTGAAATCTGTTTTCCATCAAGAGCAAAGAAAATTGTTTTATTGACAGGTCCTGTCAAATCCAGAGATATATTGGTTATCGAAACATATTGATCCGGATCATTAATATCGATCTTTACCTGGAATTCAATATCATTACCTTTTGTATAAGAATCTTCCAACCCTGCGATATTAACAGCTACTGCCTGCGCAGGCCCGGACATTATTAGCATTGCAACAATAACTAAAGTAATAATAGTGCTTGGCACCAGGGATTTACCTCTGGAACCAGTTACATTATTCAACCACTTTACCATAACATAATCACCGCTCAATCATTATATTCTTTTACTATAAACGTGTTTAAAGTCTATAGAGTCCAAAATTAGTACAAAAGGTTCCATAAGGCATAATTTAGTTTTTTATCGTTTATAATTGGTAATTTTAGGAAAAATATCCCGTAAAATTTTATTAAGTATTATTTAACTATCCGCTGACCCAATTCCTTTTTGATCAAGGATCTTTTTGTGTGAATCAAGACTCTGGACATCCGGCAGTTAAATCTTTTAATTTATAAAATAATTAAGAATGGTGATAGAATGACCGCGAAAATTGATTGGTACAACGAATTCGTAGATTTTAATTATATCCCCGCAAAAGACGATCTGATCTGTTTATATTATTTTGAATCCGCAAAAGGAATTACTGAAAAAGAAGCAATAGGAAGGATAGCTTCCGAAAGTTCGGCAGGCACATGGACCACTCTTCATGACTTACCGGCACGGGTTGAAAAGATAAAAGCGCGCGCATTTGAATTAAATGGTAAATATGTAAAGATCGCTTATCCAATAGACTTATGGGAGCCTGGAAACGCCCCCCAGCTCCTGAGCGGGATAGCAGGTAATATCTTCGGGATGAAAGCTCTTCGGAATTTGAGGCTCATTGATGCATCCTTTCCACGGCGATATATTAAGTCTTTCAAAGGGCCAAACCATGGTATCAAGGGAATAAGGTCTTTATTAAAAATCAAAGAACGCCCAATAACGGGTGCAGTGCCAAAACCCAAGATCGGCTTTAGCGCAGCGGAACATGCCGATGTTGCTTACGAAACCTGGATGGGTGGATTTGATCTTGTTAAGGACGATGAGAACCTTACTTCCACGTCTTTTAACCGCTTCGAAGACAGGCTTACGCGAATGGCCAAACTGCGTGATAAAGCTGAAAAAGAAACAGGCGAACAAAAAGACGCCCTTTTGAATATCACGGGTGAGACAAAAGAAATGATCAGAAAGGCAAAATTGCTTCATGATTCGGGCTGGAGGTTTGCCATGATAGATGTTGTCACCTGCGGAACAGCCTCTGTCCAGACAATGCGGGATGAATGCAATGATCTTGGATTAGCCATCCACGCCCATCGCGCGATGCATGCGGCTTTTGACAGGAACCCGAAACACGGGTTGAGCATGTATTTCCTTGCAAAACTAATGCGGTTAATAGGGGTCGATGAAATTCATTCAGGTACCGCAATAGGAAAACTTGTGGGGAGTAAAAAAGAGGTCACACAGATCGCTAATGTACTTCGTGAATGTAAAATTAAAGATGGTAATATGCTATCACAGGATTGGGGGTCAATAAAGCCGACCCTTCCCGTTTCCTCAGGAGGGCTTCATCCGGGATTGATACCATCGGTAATGAATATTCTGGGGAATGACTGCACTTTGCTTGTGAGCGGCGGCATACACGGCCACCCAAAAGGAACGCGGGCGGGTGCAAAGGCAGTGATGCAGGCAATAGAAGCTACAATGGATGGTGTTGACCTTAATGAATTTGCGAAAAAAAATAAGGAATTAAAGCAGGCGCTTGGTAAATGGGAATATTACAGGCCAAAATAAAATTTACCCAAGAACCTGCTTGATCTTTTCGGATGCTTTTTTCATTTCAACAAGAACTAATCCAAGATCGGCATCCGCTCTTGCCATAACTAAAAGCAATGCTTTCGGGCCTGCTCCTGTTTCAATTAATTTTCCATTTTTTGATTCAATTACTATCCTTTCAGGTAAATCTTTTCCAAGCTCAGAAGCTGCGGTTTCTGCTGCGCCGAACATGGTTGCCGACATGGCTACTAATGTTTCTGCATGTTGGTTTCCAGGTAATGTAGAGCAGATCAATAAACCGGATCTACTTACAATTGCTGATTCATCGATCTTGCCGGTTTTATTTATTTCTTTCAATATTCCTTCAAGAATTTCCAGAGGACGTATTTCATTCATGTTGGCAGACCTCCCTTGATTTATTTCTTTCAACAATTTATTATATGTTCTTCAAACTATATATACATGTGCAAAAGTGCAACAGTTGCTTATTTAATATCCATATTATTTAGAAAAAAAAGAAGAGATATTTTCTGCAATTTTTCGATCTAGTCAATGCATTTTATATCTTCCGAAAAGCATTTCGGGCATTTCAAATTGGTGCCTATGCCTTTGAATGTCTTGCTGCAATGGTTGCATAAATAACTATGCGATTCCATGCCACCTTCAAGTTCTACACCGAACGAATCACCTACGCTACACATTTTACCTCCTTATTATTTATTTTACAGGCAAGAAGCGAGCCAACCCTCCTGCATATCTCAAGTTCCTCATCCCCGGGCATCCTTTTTATACCCAGATCTTTTATCATATCAACACCGTATGATGTCAATTGCTTATTGATCGCCCGTATAGCTTCAAGACCCCATCCATAAGACCCGAAAGCAAGACCTATTTTCCCGGACAGGTCAACATCAGCCAGTTCATTCAGGAATTTTTGCACAGAAGGCATCATAGCGTCACGATAATTCGGTGAACCGATAGCAATAGCATCGGCATCATATAGGTCGTTCTTATCGGCAAAAGAAACATTTTCCAGTACGGTTTCTATACCTTCCGCTTTTGCACCTTCTTCTATAGCCTGGGCTATCCTCTGGGTGTTATGTGACCCGGTGCCATAGATAATTGCAAGTTTTGGCATGTTCCCACATATTTATAATTATCATTCGTGGTATTTGTATTTTGCCAATTACAATCAACCAAAACCGTTTTACATTTATAGATGGAATCATTCAAATGTCACAGGGGAAAATCCGATTTTTTCATTAAATACCCTTTGCGCAGCAATATCCATCTCAACAATGAACACCTCAAGCACCATGAATGCCTGTGCAGCTTTCCTGAAACATCCCATGGTCATTCCCCTGCTGCTTCCGGCAGCCCCGTGGAGGTGTATCTTTGGAGCCCCATTTTCCCAGAAAATATTGCCTGCGCCTAATATTTCGCGTGCATCCTCAAATTTTGACCAGACTACTGTGGGAGGAACAACTTTATCTTTTGGGCCTGTAACGAGGTCTGCGCTTCCCATTGCGCCTAGCATCGTAAAAAAGGCAGACCTTATATTCTCTTTGACGGCAAGCCCTGAAAGCTCCCCAAAAACATCTTCCCCATGGTCAATCCTTACTACAAATACACGTCCGATCGAACCTTTGCGATAATCCATGCATAGAGTATATCGACTATGATTTTAAAACTTGTGATTCTGACCGTTATCTTTTTTTATTCAAAGTCGTATATGAAGCCAGGAGAAAATATGTTAAAAAAAATTATATTGTTAATGATCTTATTATCCGTAACTGCTTTTGTTTCCGGCTGTATTGATGATAAAACCGGTGATAATCCAGTAGATAAGACTGAAACGATCAAATCTGAACAAATTCCCACTGTCAATTTGCCTTCTGGTTTTACATTCATGGCAATACATGAAACCGATGTTGATATTGGCACATCTTCAAGAAAAGCAATTGAAGGATATTACAGGACAGATACCGGAGAAGATATATATATCCAGGTTTTCAAAACGGATTCGCCGGAAACCATCATGAACGAATATAAGGCTATGTATAAGGATGCCGGTTATGACCCATTCACTGAGATATACTTTAATGGCCACAAAGCAACAAAAGTTATGTATTATTTTACAGTCGATGGGAAGTTGGTGCCTAAATATAATCTTATCTGGACAACCAACGGTTCAATGATCAAAGTCGGGTCGTCGATCGATGCCCAGAAAGTGATTAACCTGGCCACAGCGACTAATAGTTAAAGAAGGTTCATCATCTTGTGCGTTTGCGGTATGGCACGCACATCTTTTAATTTTTCTCCCGCAAAATCCATCAGTTCAAACAATAAAGATGAAGGGACTTTTTTTTCTGATGTCACAGGCTGGAGGATAAAAGGAATATTATCATCAATTGATCTGACACCTTCGATAGCAAATGATAATGACTGTTTTGTAGTTTCCGGCATGATTATTACCTTCACAAAAGTCTTTGCAGTCTCATTCAAAATAGAGATCGTCTCAAGCTCATTTTTCAAAAGCTGCGAATAATGGTCAGTACATTCATGTTCCGGCAATTTAATATCGCATGATGCTATTGCAATAATATCCTTTAATTCCCGCGCTTTTTCTGGAAATCCTGAATTCGTTTCAAGATATAAGGGATATCCGATCTCAAGCGTCTTTATGAAATCAGCATGCAGTAACGGTTCCCCACCTGTCAGGCTGACATGTTTTGTTGATGGTGTCCACAACTTCCGGATGAAATCCTCAACATCTTCCCTGTGTAATGGTGTTTGTACTGAATTAAATTTTCCGCTTCCGGGTTTTGTCTCAACTCCGCAAGAGCCTGATATTTCACGAGTTCGCGGGGTATCGCAGTAAGCACAGTGGAGCTGGCATTTTTCAAACCTGACAAAAACCTGGCGCATGCCCGCATAAGGACCTTCCCCCTGTATGGAATTGAATATCTCGTTTATGTATGCAGGCATTAAAACCAATATTAAATTATTCCAGCTATCTTACAAAATCAATCCCGTATTTAGCCGTTGAAATATTTCCTTTAGTATTCTTACCTAGAATTTGCGGTGATGTAACTCCTGTGACTACGACCATTGTGCGTATGACATTTTCAAGGTCAGGGTCAACCATTGCACCCCATATCAGCCTTGCCTTGGGATCAATGCGTGTATATAGCTCATTTACCACACTTTCAGCCTCAGCTATGGTCATATCCGGGCCTCCAACTACATTTACAAGTGCGCCTGATGCGCCGGATACATCTACATCAAGGAGGGGGCTCCTCAGCGCTTTCTGGATGGATTCTATTGCTTTGTTTTCGCCTTCGGCCTCACCAAGACCTATCATGGCAACGCCGCTCTTTTGCATAATAACCCTGACATCGGCAAAATCAAGATTTACGAGACCCGGTTTTGTGATCAATTCTGTTATTCCTTTTACTGAGCGCATAAGGACTTCATCGCATACTTTAAAAGCTGTCTGCAAAGGAAGATGAGGGACAACTTCAAGCAATTTGTCATTAGGAACAACTATTACGGTATCTACTGAATCACGAAGGCGCTCAAGTCCTGCTTCAGCATTATCCATGCGGATTTGTCCTTCAACTGAAAATGGAAGTGTTACAACAGCTATTGTTAATGCCCCGGCATCACGCGCAATTTCTGCAACAACAGGGGCTGAGCCAGTACCTGTTCCGCCGCCAAGTCCGCATGTTATGAAAACAAGATCTGCATTCTCCACAGCTTTTTCAATCGCAGCTTTTGATTCCTGGGCAGCATCCTGCCCTATCTGGGGCAGGCTTCCCGCGCCAAGCCCTCTGGTCCTGTTTCTCCCGATAAGGATCTTCTTTTTAACCTGGATATTTAATAAATGCTGGGCATCTGTATTGATAGCATACAGCTCCGCCCCAAGTATTCCCTCGTCAGAAATCCTCTGGATAGTGTTCGAGCCTGAACCTCCGCATCCAATGACAACAATATTTGTCTTTAATTCCTTTAATATTTCCAGAAGTTCCTTGTCTGTATCCCCAATTACTGGCATTGGGGATTCACCTGCCCTTGATATTGCTTCTTTAATTATTGATTCCATGCTTCTTCTCCATCGTTTATTAATTCAATTTAATGGCTCTTTTATTTGTTTCATATACCATCTCTGGATTTATAGTTTTTCCGCCTATTATCACGGATTCACCCCGGGCCAGCCGCCCATAAAGCGCAATGTCCACAATCCCGAGTGATTTTGCAAGTTCCGGACTAAACTTCCTGTCAGATATTTGCAGTATTCCTTTATCCAGACTGACATCATAATGTTTACTTATAATTTCAACACATTTATCCCTTAATTCTTCCGCAGCCAGCCTGGCACATGAATCATCAATCCCGATAAGGATATGAGCAAATCTCCCATCTTCATATTCGATATAGGCTATATTATGGTCACAGAGGAAAGCCTTAAGACCATTCTTATCAAGTTTTTCCGCTTCGGATAAAAGCGCGGGATTGATCCTTGCGATCCTGACCTTTGGGCAGATACATGTCTGGCAGGAGGATAACGCACATTTTATCCCGTCTGTGATCACAGGTTTCCCGGAAGGACATATCTCCTTGACCCTTTTTCGAAGCTGCACGCAAAATTCCCAGGGCACTCCATCCATTTCCCTGATGTCGCTTTCCTTTAACACTTCAAACCCGATGTTTTCTATCATCTTACCCAGCTTCTCACGCTGCTCCCCCTTCATGGATTTTCGGTCAAAATATGCAAAATCAGCTCCACTTCTCACAAAAGCCTGGCTTATCATGGCCTCATCCATTTCATCGAGGGAATGTGAGGGAAAAATGTGACCGAAAGTGACATCCGTAGAAAGGATCATGGAAGTTTGTCTTGGCGCATAATGCGTACCCCCAAAACCCACAGCAACGGGTGAATCACTATCCTTAAAGAGAAGTATGGCTTCTGCGACTATCCGCCCTGCCACTTCATCAACCCATTGAGCTTCGCTGCTTCCTATTTCTATAAAAACAGACGGAACATCAAGGTCACTTGGACCATGGTGCGTACATTCAAGTGTAACTTCATAATCTTCATTTCCAGCAAGCATTTTCAGTGAGCGAAGCAACGACCTGACAGCTTGCGGGGCAGAGACTGAAAGTTTCCTGGGAGTTCCTCCGAATTTTGCTTCATTAACATTACCCGTAGAATGGACAGTAAGAATAGCGCGTAAATCTTTGCTTCTGTGTTTGGAAGCAAATATCATAAGGGATGCAGGATAACCCAACCCGGATAACCTTTTATCCAGGCCATCCTGGAAAATCAGGGATTCTCCTATTTCCACTATCCTGAAATCCTTATACTCAAAAACATGGATATTTTCTTCCTGGCTGACAGGAGTCCATTTTCGAAGAGATAGAATGCAGTTCTTGATATTCTGGCTTGCCCTGTCCTGAGTTGAACAGACAATCGTAGCTTTTACTTCACCTATCAAAACACAGCCTTCTGCCACTCTAATATAATAAAAAATTAATCAAAGTCGCTGCCAGTGATCATCTTCTTATCTACTATAGCATAATCCTTGGCGGCCCTTACTGCTTCGAAAGGTATCAATACATAATTATTTTGTTTCTTATATTTTGATATATCTACATTGTTCGTTGGCTTCACGACAAGATAAAGCAAAGCTCCGCCCTGCATGTCCATTACAACATCGGTAGCAAATCCAAGCTCTGACCCGTCAGTAAGCATCACTCTCTTATTAGCTAAATTTTTTGCAAGTATTTTTGCCATAGTAATCCCTTCATGAACCTTTCCCAATAATGGGTTCATCTAATATGCTTTTCTCACCTGTAACCTATATAAGACTTCTGTTCCTGTTTCGTCCCGCCTTTAAATTGTTCCTGAAGCTTCTGATAATATTCCACCATATCTTCAGCAAGAGCAGGCCTCACTTTCTTAAGAGCGTCACGGAAATGTTTCATTTCCACGATATCGGTATCGAAATTCTCCCTGAGGGCAAGCATTACCGCTTCCCTGCACAGGGATTCAATATCAGATCCCACATAATTTTCTGTGAGATCCGCAAGTTCTTCAATATCCACGTCATCGGAAAGATGACCATTTTTAAGGTTTTTAAGATGGATATTGAATATATCGATCCTTCCAGCCCTTCCAGGGGGCCCTATAAAGACAAGCCTGTCAAACCTGCCGGAACGTATCAGGGCAGGGTCTATTATTTCAGGCCTGTTGGTCGCGGCAATAACTACAACATTCTTTAATACTTCTATTCCATCAAGTTCGGTGAGTAACTGGTTTATGACTCTTTCTGATGTCTTTGAACCATACTCAGTGCCGCGGATAGGGGCGATAGCATCAAGTTCATCAAGGAAGATTATTGCCGGTGAAACCTGGCGCGCTTTCTTAAATACCTCGCGGATGGCTTTCTCGGATTCTCCTACCCATTTGGATAGAAGCTGCGGACCCCGTACACTTATGAAATTAGCAGAACTTTCATTGGCGACTGCTTTTGCAAGAAGCGTTTTTCCAGTCCCGGGAGGACCATACAGGAGTATTCCCCTTGGCGGGCGGATGCTCATTTTCTGGAATCTTTCCGGGAATTTTAATGGCCATTCCACTGCTTCTTTTATCTCCTGCTTTGCATCATCAAGACCCCCGACATCATCCCAGACAACATCAGGCACTTCTATCATTACTTCTCTCATTGCCGAGGGTTCGACTTCTTTTAATGCATCTTCAAAATCGTTTGCTGTCACCTGCATGCTTTCCAGGATCTTACGGGGAACGATCTCTTCAAGTTTTATCTGGGGGAGGTATCTTCTTAGCGCTTTCATGGCTGCTTCCTTGGCAAGCGCCGAAATATCCGCACCTACGAACCCATGCGTCCTGTTCGAGATGTATTCAATGTTCACTTCCTCAGAAAGCGGCATGCCTCTTGTATGGATCTGGAAAATCTCGATCCTGTCAAGCCTGTCCGGAACTCCGATCTCTATCTCACGATCAAACCTGCCTGGTCGGCGAAGCGCCGGGTCAATAGCATCAATACGGTTAGTTGCACCGATCACAACCACCTGGCCTCTTTCTTCCAGGCCATCCATCATTGTCAGGAGCTGTGCGACCACGCGCCGCTCAACTTCACCCGTTACTTCTTCCCTTTTCGGGGCAATGGAATCCAGTTCATCAATGAATATAATGGAAGGAGCAGCTTTGTTTGCCTGCTCGAAAACCTCGCGAAGCCGCTGCTCGCTCTCCCCGTAATATTTGCTCATGATCTCAGGGCCAGCAATAGAAAAGAAATTGGCTCCGGATTCATTTGCAACTGCTCTTGCTATCAGGGTTTTTCCAGTTCCAGGGGGGCCGTGCATCAAAACACCCTTGGGCGGCTCTATTCCCAATCGTTCAAATACTTCCGGGTGTTTCATGGGAAGTTCTATCATCTCACGCAGGCGCTGGATCTCATCACCCAGGCCCCCGATGTCTTCATAAGTGATCCCTGTCCCGGTTACATCAAGAACAACAGGTTTCTCCCTGAGTGTTATTTCAGTCTTGTCGGTAATTAATATGATACCTTCGGGCTCAGCTTCAATAGCGATAAGAGGGATCGCCTGTCCGGTAACTACCCGGCCCAGGAATGGGTGTGCCATCGTACTCATTACAGGAATTATATCCCCTTTGGTTATGGGGCGTTTCATTATCTGGCGTTTTACCATTTCTTCAGCATCCCCGCCAAATTGTATGGAAGTTCCTTCCGGCGGCGCAAGAACTACCTTTTGCGCAGGCTGGACATTTGCTTTTCTCAGTTTGATGGTATCACCGATGCCAACCCCCGCATTCTGCCGGATGAAACCGTCTATACGAATGATATTTTCTTCCCAGTCATTCCGGTCAGCACGCCAGACTTTTGCAGCCGTGGATTTTTTCCCTTCGATCTCGATTATGTCACCGGGTATCAGCTGCAAGACCATCAGTGTATGCGGATCAAGCCGCGCTATTCCTCTTCCGGAATCATTCGGATATGCCTTTGCAACCGTGAGTTGTTTTCCATCTTTTTCGTTCATTTTTATATCCCCTCAGATATATTTACTTCTCTGATATTTTTTTGTTATTTTATATCAGGATATCTAATTGTATCACATGGATAAAAATATATGCCAGAGGTTTTAAGGATTCTAAAGGAATTGTGCAGTTAGCATTTACCTGGTTAAATGCTCTTACTATTTTTGGATTTCTCCAAGGGGTGATTATAACCAATAACAGCGCGCACGGTCAGATATGCGTTTCCCATGTTTCAATCCCTCTAAGGGGTGATTTTAACACAAGCAGCGGAAAATAAAAAACTTCTTGATATTCATGTTTCATTTCAATATCGTTATTCATCACTTCCCCTCCCCCGCCCTCATCTTCTTCGCCTCCCTCAACACCTCTTCAAACCGATCCAGAAACTCAGGCGGCATCCCCTGGCTTATCATAAGGAGCAGGATCGAAACTGCGCCCCTGTTGTAGAACTCCTTCGCGAGGGCTTCATAATTAATTTTTTCCATGCCGATCTCCTGCACCTGTTTCCAATCCTCTTCATAAGTAAGATCCAGCAACCTGTGAGCGACCTTTTCACATCGGGGAATATGCTTCGAAATGTCTTCAGGCGTCATCTTCAGCTCTTCAGGAGAATAGCCCTTTTCCAGTAATTCCATACACCTGTCACAGGTCAGCATACCATTTTTGGGCTTCGGGCAGTCCATATCAATTCCGCAAATGGAGCAGCAAGTGTTTGACTTTCGTGTATTCTTTATTTTTCCACCTCGTTTCTCCGCCTTCATAGACTCTTTGAATTATCTATGAGATTATAAATCTTTTTAGAGCGGAGTGAAACTAATTTATTTTATCGAAAACTATAAGATAGTCGGTTTTTTAAACAAGTTCGATCAAAAAGGAATCAGATGGCAGAACTCACACAGGAAGATAATCGAAATCCATGACGAGATCATACAAAAATATGGCGGGACAAATGGGGTATTAAGTGAAGCTACACTGGAAATGCTCGTCTATAAAGTGAATCGTGAGCATGATGTGTTAAGACAATCATCTATGGTTCTGCACAAGATAACGTCCCAACACCCTTTTTTTGATGGAAATAAAAGAACAGCCCTGGTGACGGCTGAAAAAATGCTTTATGATGAAGGATATTACATCCATGCAGAAACTGAAGAAAAAGTTAATTTGGTGATAAAAATAGCAGAATATAAGTGTACTGTAAAAACAATAGAAAAATGGGTCAAAGAATCAATCAGAGAACTACATCCGGGCTAATATCTTGAGAGCTTTATCGTTCTTTTGCATTATTTCCAATACTTCTTCTTTTTCTTTGGATGATAGCCCCTCTTCTTTTCTTACAACTGTCTTGGGCTGTTTTGCTTGATATCTCATGTAAACATCAATTAGTTTTATTCTATATAAACAATGCTTCAATATTTAAATCTCCTGTGTGATAATGATCAAGACTTTTTACCTGGCATAAATCTTTATCGGCTATTATTGAGTTTGAGTAATTCAATTTCAAGAGCTTGAATAATCCCTTTCAATCTATTTATATGCCAGACCCGGGCGCTTCCCAGCCTTCTTATTCCCGTGCTTTAAGCTCGTGCTTTGCCTGAGCAATTATATACCATAATCACCATACAAGGACTGAACAATTATGGTATATGATGTAGTTATAATCGGCGGCGGGCCTGCGGGTCTCACTGCGGGAATTTATGTAAAGCGCGCTATGCTGGATGCTGTCCTTCTTGAAAAAATGGGGGTCGGAGGACAGATAATCGTCACTGACATGGTTGAGAACTTCCCGGGTTTCCTTGAGATATCGGGTGCTGACCTCGCAGCGAAATTCCAATCACAGGCACGCAAATTCGGGCTTGAAATGAAAAGCATGATCGAAGTTGATGCGATCGAGGATAAAGGAAATACCAAGATCATTAAAACAACAGACGGCGACATCGAAACTAAATCAGTTATAATTGCCTCAGGCACAACGCCAAAAAAGCTGGGGGCAAAAGGGGAGATTGAATTCACAGGCAGGGGGGTTTCCTATTGTGCTACATGTGACGGCTTTTTCTTCAGGGACAAGGTTGTCGTTGTGATAGGGGGAGGAGATTCCGCGATCACTGAAGCTATTTTTCTCACAAAGATGGCAAAAAAAGTAATTGTCGTGCACAGGCGGGACGAGCTGCGTGCTGAAAAGATAAACCAGGAGCATGCTTTTTCTAATCCAAAGATCAGTTTTGTATGGGATTCGGTACTTGAAGAAATTATGGGAAAAACCATTGTCGAGAAAGTAATTTTAAGGAACCTGAAAACAAATGCTGCCTCCGAAGTAAAAACAGACGGGGTATTCATATATGTAGGTTTGATCCCAAATACAAAATTTGCAGATGTAAAAAAGGATGAATGGGGATTTATTATCGCAAATGACAAAATGGAAACTTCGGTCAAAGGTATATTTGTTGCGGGAGATTGCAGGGTCACACCCCTTCGACAGATAGCAACAGCAGTAGGTGATGGGGCGATAGCTGCGGTATCTGCAGAAAGATATCTTGAAGGATTATAACAGAAAATTAACAGGAGAGTGGGGCAATTTGAGCCAAAAAGATTTTCAAAAGCTGGATGATTACATATCCCCGCAAGAAAGGGAGCATTTACTCAACGGTTTGCACAGATATCTTATATGGGTAGGAGAAAAAGTACCAGATGAAGTAGAGGTTAATGGAGAAAATATTAAACTTCATGAATTGATATGGCGTTGCATACATAAAAAGGAGATTTCGGAAGACGAAAAAGGCCGTTTACTGGAACTTGTAAATCTTCTTGAAACTAAAGCAAAGGCCGATGAAGAGATCCTTGTAAGAGATGAACTAACAAAAGAAGAGGCAAAAAGATTATACAGCGAGATCGCAAGTTTCATGCGCGCAATTATGGATCTAAAGGAATGTGAAGAGGGTAAGATAAAGTTAATAGAGCCAAGTGATGACATCAAACAAAAAGTCGATGATGCACGGCGATGGATAGGGTTTTTGAAAAACGTGGGTAAGAAAACCCCCCTATAACATGAGCTTCATCAGGCAGGCATTCTGGGCATCATTATAATATTTTTCAGCTATCCCGAACTGGAAAAACCCATGCCTCTCATAGAATCGTTTCGCTTTAATATTATCCATCCTGACCTCAAGGATTATTTCAATGACCCCTCTCTCCCGAAAAATGTTAATTATT
This sequence comes from Candidatus Methanoperedentaceae archaeon, assembly GCA_963753595.1. Taxonomy (GTDB): domain Archaea; phylum Halobacteriota; class Methanosarcinia; order Methanosarcinales; family Methanoperedenaceae; genus Methanoperedens. The sequence goes on from CAVWCX010000022.1 coordinate 19,471, forward strand.
TCTTTTAACAGGTTGCTACCAACCCTCCTGTTTTGATATTTAGGGTCGACAGCAAGTGAAAATATACGCCCTACTCCAAAATCTGCCAGAAATCCTGCTACATAACCTACAACAAAACCATTAATATCAGCTACAATAAAAGTATCGGGGTATGTCTCATAGAACTGCATGTAAATATAAGGGTCATGCTCATTAAAAACCTTCCTTTCGATGTCGATGACCCACTGAAAATCAGAAGGCTGGAATGTTCGTATGATTATCAATTTTTCTCCAATTCTCCAATAATATATGACCTGGTATTGGTCTGCATGTTAAATTATGCAGTCCCGAATGTTTTGGCCTTATATAAATTCGTTTTGTTTAAATTCTTCCATGTTTATTGTAAGAGCATTGATATATACCGGGGATATAATAAAATAAAAAGTGGCAGGTAAAGTAAAATATGGAAAAACTGAATGAAAATAGTAATATTTCCAAAGTGTCGCTTGTAAGGTGCCAGACCTATGATAATTCAAGTGTGGATGCCGCGGTTGAAAAAGCGCTGGAGCTTATTGGCGGAATTAAAAGCTATGTAAAACCAGGCGATTGCGTCCTTTTGAAAATAAATCTCCTGACAGGTGATGTTCCTGAAAAGGCAGTTACCACACATCCTGCTTTAGTCCGGGCCATGATACGCCAGGTCAAAGCAGCCGGAGGAATCCCGCAGGTTGGCGACTGCAGCGGCTATGAGGGGGGGCCAAATTATAAAAGATACATTACAGCCTGCAGTAATGCCGGCATTGTGAAGGTATGCGAGGAAGAAGGAGCCAGGATCCTGCACCTCAGTGCAGAGTCTATCGAGGTAAAAAATCCAGGCGGCCGGATGTTCAAGAGCTTCATCTTATCAAAGCAGGTCCAGGAAGCCGATGTGCTGATCTCCCTGCCAAAACTCAAGACCCATGGGCTGACATTATTTACCGGAGGGGTGAAAAATAATTTCGGCTGTGTAACAGGTCTCAATAAAGCAAAAATGCATCTTCGAGCCCAGGACCCGGAAACATTTTCCCAGATGCTTGTGGATCTCCTTGGGATTGTGCGGCCTGAATTGACCGTAATGGATGCAGTTGTTGGTATGGAGGGGAACGGACCAAGCAACGGCACGCCAAGACAGGTCAATGCAATTCTTGCAAGTTGTGACCCTGTGGCGCTTGATGCAGTGGCCTGCAAGATGATCGGTATAGACCCGTTCATAGTACCTTCCACCCGCCTGGCACACGAACAGGGCATGGGAACTGGAGATATTTCCCATATCGATGTACTGGGAGAAGATCTGGAGAACATGCGAATTGAGGACTTCAAGTTTCCTTCCGGTACTGCATCATTTTTCCGCGCCAGGGGTTTGATGCGCTTCATTCGCGGAATGCTCGTGGCAAAACCTGAACTTGTAAGAAAACAATGCAAAAAATGCTGGATATGCATAGAACACTGCCCAACAGGTGCTTTATCAAAAAAAGAAGACTATCCTTCATTTGATTATAAGAAATGTATACGTTGCTACTGCTGCCAGGAACTGTGTCCGGGTAATGCCATCGAATTGAAGACTCCATTTCTGGGCAGGTTTGTGAAATAATGAAATATGAGTGAGCGCTTTCAGCGATCTTTTATTGCACATCATGTAAGAAAAATTCATGAATGAAAGGCAATAGGACAGAATGTATACACTGCGGCTCTACTAAAATAAAGCCAGGGACAAAAAAAAAAGAAAAAATGAGATCGCCGGGCAGGTAAAATCGATCCTCTTTTAGTCCAATTATTTGATTTTAGTCGTATTGTGCACCAGTTGGCTGTTCTGCCGAGCGTGATCTCAATTTTGCATAGAAGTCTTTCTGTCTCTGTTTCTCTGCATCATCTTCTTTTGCAACCTTGACCTTTTGGGCCTTTTCTGCATTTTCCATTGAGCTTTCTAAGCCGACCATTTTTTGTCACCTCCTTTTTTCTTTTATTATTTTTTTTTATTTTCCCAATCAAGCAGATACCTCTTGATTCCTGGAAAAATAAACATTCATCAATTAATCTTCTTTTCTAATCTTCATTCTGAAATTCCATACAAGCCGGGTCGCCTGCTCTCTCTGATCCAGAGAGGATTCTCAAACGCATTATAAACATCATCCGGCATTGCTACCAAAGTCACACCTCATATTGTCATCGTTTTTCATGATATAAAAATGTTTCACCCCGAAAGTGAACTACGCTCATTTCGTCGAACTTGTCAAGTTTCTAAACGTAAATAAGACGAGTAATTAGTGGCAGGAGAAACAGTGGATTATTGCGCAGACTGTAATCTTTCAACGAGAGTGAAAGGATCTCAACTATTGAGTCTCCAGATAAAAAAATTGAAGATCGCAGCAAAACTCACCCAGATTATGTAAGGGATAAGCAAAAGACCTGCGGTTCTTGATACCTTCATGAAAATCATTATTGTATATGCTATTGAGATCCACAGGATGGAAATTTCTATCAGCCCGGAAAGCGGGGACCGCAGACCAAAGAACGCTGCCGACCACAAAACATTAAGTATCAACTGGACCGCAAAGATGACAAGAGCATTTTTGACCTGTTGATCTTCCAGACCCTTTCTCCATACCAGATAGAGCGAGATACCCATCATCACAAAAAGAGTCGTCCATACAGGAAAGAATAACCAGTTGGGGGGAGCAAAAGTTGGCTTGATGAGCGTAGCATACCATGTCGGGATCGCCGGGATCGTGAAAAATGAACCAAGAAAACCCGCGAAAAGACAAATTGTAATGCTGACGATTAGTTTGACCGACTCGGATGCATTTCTGTTTCTCATGTATTTCTTCCTCTAACTTTAAATCGATACATAGCCTATCTTCTATCCACCAGGCGCTTTGGTCTACCTTTGATACGATAGAGTTCAAGATCCTGAAGAGCCGCAAAGTTGAAAATTATCCTGAACGTTCCATCTGCATACGATTGCTCAAGTAGCGGCTTATATTTGAAAAGCGCCCGCAGGAAGTTATCTTCAATAGCTTTTCGGTCACATGTCTCCCGGTCAAGACATTCTACGCTTATCCTCAAAATCGTCTCTCCTTCATCATCGCCGCCGTAAAGGAACGCCTCATATTCTCCGGTAAGATATTCCATATTATCGCGCTGGAATACTCCCCGTTCCACGTCAACCCGATTAAAGGGCGTTTGTGCGACCCAGAAGGTTTCTGATTCACGCTGGGGATTCGTGATCTTCATATGTGTCCTTCCGCATGCGCATTGTTCTCTTTTGACCACAATGCTGGTGTCTTCGGTATCATAGTTCAGCAGCAATGTCCCGGATTTTCCACCCACGGGTAAAAGCGTAGTAAGTACAACCCTGCCGCATTCCCTGTCGCTTACAAAGTTTTTCAATGCAGGATCATAGATGTCAAGATGAACCAGGTCTTCAGGCACGTGAAGCCCGCTAAAGTCGGTGCACTCACCGCACATCGTTCCTTCAGTGCTTCCGTAGGTGTTGTAGACCTGGCAACCCCAGACCTCGGCAAGATAAGCACGCGACTCCTCGGCAAAACTCTCCCCTCCAACGACAAGGCGCTTGATACTTGATTCCTGTGGAGGGATATTTTCGTCTTTCATCTGCCTGGCAAGACCCAGAAGTTTGAAAACGCTCCCGACAATCCCGGTTGGCTTATAATTCTTTACAACACGGGATGGAAATGTGCATTTACCGATCGGGATGATCGTTAATCCAATTTCACGCGCAGCAAGGGTCATTGTATTGGCTCCGATGTTCATGCCGTATGAAGCGCAAACGATCACCCTGTCGCCGGGGCCAAAACCCTGTGAGACAAAGCTCCTGGCATATTTTTCAGCATACCGTTCCCAATCCTGCCATGTGAGAAAGAATGCTTTTGGGGTTCCGCTTGTTCCTGATGTTTCATGAAGCGTGAAAACCTCCCTCCAATCTACACACTTGAATTGGAAATCGGCAGTTTCAGGCGGCTGCTGCTCTCTTATTGTTTTTCCTGATATTATGGGTAATTCTCTCAGGTCTTCGTGTGTGCGCACATCGGATGGATTTATTCTATGCTCCTTGAACCACTTTTTATAGAAAGGCGAGTTTTCTCCGGCATACTTTACTGTATAGCGTATGCGCTCTTCTATCAGAGCATCCAGATCGCCCCTGCTCATTGTCTCTATTTTTTCATTAAAGAATCCCATAACAAATAAAACCCCATGAGTGATATTATTTTCCTATTTTATCTTAAGTTCTCCTGTTTGTCTTCTCCCGAATATTCGTAAAACTTCAACTGCCCCTTGCACAGGAGTGCGATAATATCTTAGTTCCGCAATCCATTATTTACTATTGTAGCTATAATGTTATAAAGTATGAATGACTGGCCCCCTTCCAACTACCCCATCTTAATTGCGCTTATGCTTCTTGCAGTCACGGCTTTAACACTTGCTATCGGGGATGATGAACTCGCGCAAGATCTTGCCATTTATGCATATTATTTACTCGTCACAGGTGTAGTAATTCGTTTTTTTGAGCTTGCACTGCCCAAATATTCCCTGCAAAAGCATAATCCTCCTGCTATGAAACGAATATCCCTTTTTTCAAATTCCATAAAAAATCATGGATTATTATTTATTCGAAATATGGGAATCATGCTCAAAAATCTGTACGCCTGGCTGCAATCACATTTATGCAGGGCTATATTCGAAATGAAGGTTAGAATTTCAGGCTTTATAAGGCAGCATCCTCCTGAATTGATCTTTGTGCGAATTCAAGAGATGATAAGATACTTCAAGCGGCAATTTTTAAAGCTGCGGCGCCTGCATATTGTCAATCCTGGAAAAAACATTGCCCTGATTTCAGAAATATCCATGAACATCGGGATATTTCTTTCTGTATTCTTTATATTTTCATTAATTTATGGTATAACGATCGACTGGTGGTTTGTTAAAGGATATTTAAATAACCTGATTTTTGCAATTCTTGGTTGTTTTATACTTTATATATTCTTGAGGGTGCGCTTATAGCTGGTTTATTTCAAAATGACGATAATTGGAATATAGCGTTAACTATATCATTATTGCAGGGAAGTTTTAACGAAATGACTGGCTGGACGGATTATATTTTAGAGGATAAGCAAAATTTGCTCTCTAAACACTATCTTTGTTATTTTGTCTTTTCACTACTTTCCATGGCGCTGGTCTGGAACCTTGCATCTTCGGGTTACGTTTTAACCCTGGATATGATATTTACACACGATACTTTCCGGATATCTGATCCGTTTTACGGATTGAGCGACCAATATTCAGTTTTACCTCTTTATGCATTTCTTGATTTTCTCGGTATTTTTCTCTCAAATGAATTCATTCAAAAATTGCTTTTTTTCCTTGTTTTTTTTGTTTCGGGTATTTCGATGTACAAACTCTGTCCCGAAGAATGGGGGACAGGAAGATATTTTGCCGGCTTTTTGTATATGATCAATCCTTTTATCTATGTCAGGTTCCTGGCAGGGCACTGGCTGATCCTGCTTGCTTATGCAGTCTCACCGATCGTTATTCGATCATTCATGGATTTTTTCGACTCCCCTTCCACTAAAAGATCATTATACGCAGCATTTCTTATAACGGTTGTATTTTTTATTGATACTCATACACCATTCCTTTTGTTGATCGTTTTTTGCGTTTTTTATATTGTAAAAATTATGGAATCCGGAAAAAATGCGAAAAGGATCATTGAAATATCAAAAAGATCGCTTTTGATCGGTTTTTTCCTGTTATTGCTTAACTCATACTGGCTTGTCCCGGGTTTTACAGGAAATAACACACCTCTTTCTGAGATCACAAGTTCTGATCTTTATACTTTTACGACCAGGCATGATGTCAACTTCAACACGCTCTTTACCACGGCCTCAATGTACGGTTTCTGGCGGGGCGGCTACCTGTATGCAAAAGACCAGCTGCCGTACTGGCACTTCTTTTTCATCTTCATATTATTCCTTGCAGTTCATGGTTTTGTTTCAAACTACAGGCATCCAGAGCATGGTATCTATGTCAGGGCATTCGGAATAGTTGCAGTCCTGTCGGTCTTGCTTGCCGCCGGTATTTCAGGCCCGCTTGGAGACGCGTTCGAATTTCTCTTTAACAACGTATTCTTCTTTAAAGGATTCAGGGAACCCCAGAAATTTGTGGCGCTTCTTGTAATGGCTTATGCATACTTAGGCGGGCTGGGGGTGGCGGAACTGGAAAAGAATGCCAAAACAAAAAGCAGCGATGCACCTAAGAATTTCGGGACGTGGCTCCTGGTCGCTCTTGCACTTTTTACTCCATTTATCTATTCCTTCACCATTTTCGATGGCTTCCATGGCCAGCTTAAAACCACTGACTATCCAAAAGACTGGTACGCTGTCAACGATTTCCTTAATGAGGATAAACAAGACTTTAATATATTGTTCATGCCATGGCACCTCTACATGGACTTCAAGTGGCTTCCAACTCCCCAGAAACGCATTGCAAATCCGGCAGGTATCTTTTTTGATAAACCTGTGATCCAGGGGGAAAATATGGAGGCTGGGGCGATCTATAGTTCTTCTTCAAACCCAGTTACAAAGTACATCGAGTTCCTGTTAGGAAAGAAAGATAAAATAGAGAATTTCGGGGGACTTGTTGCGCCGCTTAATGTTAAATATATAATTCTCACAAAAGAAGTTGACTATGAACAATATGATTTTCTATATAAACAAAAGGACCTGGAGATGGTAAAAGATACTGAAAATCTTGTTGTTTTCAGGAACAGGCATCCTGTCTCCAGGTTTTATGAGGCTGACGGAGTGATCACCATAAAAGATTGGGAGGAATTGCTTGACCTTGGAAAGACACATGACCTGACTTCCTTTGCCATCGTGGTCGGGAATGAGACAAATATACATGCATCGAAGGGGCAGGCTCTTAATTATATTATTGAGTCTCCGGTTAAGTATTTACTCGATCAGCCTTCGAAACGCTATATTGTTTTTTCCCGGAGGTATTCAGAAGACTGGAAGCTTGATGGAAAGACTCCTTTTGCGAACTTTGGAGTAACGAACGCTTATGATACTTCCGACATCAAAGGAAGTACCTTGTACTATGAAAGATTTAATATTTATTTAATTGGATATATTATATCAGGAATTGCCTTCATATTTTTGATGATCTTATATTTTAATGAAAAAATCCGCGAAATATCTGGCTTCTAGAATCTTTTTTCAGAGAAACATATGCCGACGAACAATATTGCCATCAAGGCAAAGAGTATCCTGACAACAGATAATGAACTATCATGAAACATGGAGATCAGTGCAACTTCCATGACCGAAACAGCGCCCAGAATATACAAAAACCTGTATTTGCGTGTTGCAAGATCATAGAAAACAAAGGTGTTCGAAAGTGAGAACAAAGCCATGCCCGCTGCAAAATAAACAAGCAGGCCGTTTATTTCCACGAATTCAGGACCAAATAATAGTTTCACAATGAATTCCGGGGCAATGATGAATAATAAAACGATAAAAAACGATATACTGCCTGTATATAATAAACTGTTCCTGAGAAGATTACTTCCATCATGATTCTTTTGATCCATCACGGTTGCTTTTGGGAACATGACCATAGCGATTGGCGCGGTAGCAAATAATACGATCTTTCCCAGAAGAGCTGCGGCAGCATAATATCCCGCCTCTTTGTCGCTCAAATAGTGTTTTACGATGAGCATATCAACATTCGTCACGAAAGTAAGCCCGATGGTTGCCAGAAGTACGATCATAGAGTAATTCAATAATTTGATATTGCCATTCACTTCTTTACTCCCTTTTAGAAAATGCAATGGCATAAAAGCAAGTAAGAGCCCCAGAAGTGATCCAATGAACACTGCAAGTAATGCGCCGTTTACCCCGAAGCCGAAATAAACTAAAATTACTCCTGAAAGCAACTTGAAAAACGTGCCTGCAACACTATTTATTCCCATCTGCGAGAACATTTGCATACCCTGTAAAGTGCCAGTCAATACTGGTGCGAGAAAAGAAATAAAGAGTAAAACAGATAATATGAAAAAATACATCTTTGAATCTATCTTCAGGAAATCTGCTATGAAGAAGCTCAATATAAAAAATATGACCGATACCGGTAATGATATAAGAGTGAGTTTCCGGAATACATACTTCAACAGGTATTTTATCTTTTCAGGCTCCCAGCTGTGATCTGATACCAGTTTTGCAACAGCTGTCTGGATCGTGGATGACGGTACTGACATTATATAGAGCAGCGCCACAAGAGAACTGTAAATACCATAATCAGATGGCCCAAGCATTCTTCCAACATAAAGCTGGAATAAATAATTCAATAATCCTGTCATAATAGAAGCTGCAAACAGGATAGTGCTGTGTTTTAAAAGATCGTTGCTTTTAAAAAGTTTGATGAAATCCATAAAATGATACATAAATTCCTGTTCCACGCTTAAATGTTGGTTAAGAAAGCCCAGATAATTATTAAATTATAAATATTATATAGAAAAACAAGTACAAGTAAAATGTTTATATACTATTCATATAGTTAAATCCCTAATTCGATAAAAAAACAACTATGGAAAATAACAAACCATTTATTAAAAGTGCAGTAATTACAATTATAGTCATTGCTTTCCTGGTTTTTTCAGGGCATATAGCGCAAGCGGTAAAAATTACCTTAAATGCAGATAAAACCGAGGTAATAGCAGGTGATTTTACCGATAATCAAATTAAATTCACAATATGGGTGAATTTATCCAACCCTGATGCATATGTTCCTTTGCAGCAGATCTATCTGAATTTGACCGGAAATTCCCCGAGACAATTCTCATTCGATTTAAATGGAGCTAATATTGTTGGTAATGAAAATGGAGAAATGACCGTATTAAGAGGTGAAGGTTCTCTAACAGATTACTATGGTTTCGGACCAGGGATTGGATATGATTTTAATGATGGTTCAAATACTGCTTTTGGAGATACATCCGGTTATGTGCCTCCATTTAACATGTCCTATGTTATAACCCTTAATACATCAAATATGTCTGAAGGGGATTATAATGCCCAAACCAATGTTTATGCCGAAGGTAGCAATGAACAAACACATAGTTTTTCCTCAACATCATTTCCCTTCAAGATACATCCCAGAGGCTATAAGTATCCAGTGCTAACCACCAGCTCCGGCGGAGGCGGCGGGGGAGGAGGAGGTGGCGGTTTATCAGGGGAGAACATATCCAATATTGAGTTAATAGAAAAATATGACCTCCAGATATCAAAGGATGTGACAACATCCTACAGGTTTACACACGTGAAGAATCCCATAATGTTCGTCAATATAACCGGCAATACCACCCTGGGTGTAATCACGGCTTCTGAGGAAGTATTGAAAAGTACATCAGCCCTCGTAAAGACCCCGCCTGGAGGTCTTGTTTATAAAAACATCAACATCTGGGTGGGAACATCGGGCTTTGCAACACCAAAGAACATAAAGGAAGCTTCCATCAAATTCAGGGTAGATAATGCCTGGATGAACACCAACAGTGTTACAAATAGCGATATCATTCTGGTGAAATGGAATGGGGATAGCTGGATAGAACTTGAAACAACGGTATTGTCAAAAGATGACACAAACACATTTTTTGAAGGAAGGACAAACGCATTTTCACCGTTTGCTATAACTGTGAAAACGGATGGAGTAAAATCTTCACCCGGTCTTGAAATCCCACAACAGCCTGGAGCCACAATACGGAATCCTGATGAAAAACAGCCTGCAGAAACACCGATAATTTCACGGATCGCATCGTCAGGGATGATCTCGACATGGTCTATGATATTGATTATATTAATTATCAATATAATTATAGTTGCAATGTACTTCTTATGGATGAAAAAATAGATGTATTTCGCCAGGAAAAGTGAGGGGATTTTGACAGTCCCCTCACTCTAATACGTTTTTGCCATTATAGCAATATTTTCCGTCTCTTTCTTACACACAGGACAAATTCCCTTTCCTTTCCCGATTTCACCCTCAGGTATCCCTAATATCCCGGCGCCAACAGCTTCTTCCATGGCAAGTCCGCATTCACGATCACCGCACCACGGTATCTTAGCTATGCCATTAGATATCTTCTCTTTCACTTCTTCAATTGTCGTGCATGCGATCAAACGTTCATCCAGAGATTTCTTTGCCTTCAAGTAAAGGTCCTCGTGGATTGCGAAAAATCGTTTTTCGATTTCAGCTTCGATATATATCAATGGTACGTTTTCCTTGTTCCCGCTGTCTCTTCTCACAACTGTGGCTGCATTATTCTTAAGGTCGCGCGGGCCGATCTCAACTCTTAACGGAACACCCTTCAGTTCCCATTTATAATACTTTGCCCCCGGGCGCTCATCGGTTTCATCAAGGGTGACCCTTATATTTTTCGCTTTTAACCGCTGGGCAACATCACGGCATGCATTCAATGTCTCATTAGGATTACCGTGTAATATCATTGTTGTCTTATCGCTCTTCCCGAATAATATCGGGATAATGACGACCTGAATGGGTGCGATCTCCGGCGGGAATACCAGGCCTTTATCGTCCCCATGTAATGATATCAACGCCGCGATACTTCGCTCTGAAACACCATAACATGTCTGGTGCGCCAGCACCTGTTCGCCGTTTATATCCTCGTATTTGATATCAAATGTCTTTGCGAAATTGCTTCCCAGGTGATGCGCTGTCCCGATCTGGAGGGTCTTATTATCCGGCATCAGTGTATCCACAGCCATTGTATAGTCAGCGCCGGGGAATTTATCCCAGTCCGGGCGTTTTGAGACAATGGTCGGGATCGCAAGTCTCCTGTAGAATTCCTGGTATATCCTTGTGGCTTCCTTTACCTGGTCAGCAGCTTCATCCCATGTTGCATGAACAGTGTGCGCTTCTTTAAAAGATGTTATTTCACGAAGGCGAATAAGGGGGCGCGTGTGCTTTGTTTCATACCTGAAGGTATTTACGATCTGGTATATCTTGATGGGAAGATCCGCGTGTGAGCGCACCCATACTTTATACATCGGATAAATGGCTGTCTCACTTGTCGGACGAAGAGCAAGCTTCATATCCAGTTCATTCTTTCCGCCGTGTGTGACCCAGTAAACTTCATTTTCAAAACCTTTAATATGTTCTGCTTCCTTCATGAATTCGTTCTCAGGGATTAGAAGTGGAAAAAGAGCTTCCTTATGGTCTTTATCCAGGAGTTCACGAATTATCGCATAAGTTCGTTTTCGTACATCGAACCCGAACGGGAACCAGACATAAAGCCCTTTTACAGGATACCTGACATCCATTATTTCCGCCATTAGAAGTAGTTCATTATACCATTCACTGAAATTTGATTTTGTGGGAAGAACAGGTTTTTTTTCCTGTGTTGCTTTATCTTTTGTTTCTGCCATGGATGTCACCGGTTGGATTGTGCTACTATAGTTTTATGGGCTATAAATTTTATTAATGGGAAAAACACTTTCCTGCAATAGTGTGGGACAAATCTATATAAAAAATATATTCTTCAAATCTTTAAAATGAGGGTCGCAACTGACAACTTTGCAGCCCATTCTTTGTTGTTGTGCAATGATAAGAGCATCTATCATTCCAAAGCCTTTCTTTGTTTTCCTGATTTCACTTCGAATCACCGCAGCTTCCAGCCAATCCTGGGTCAAAATGCACCTGATATCGGAAACTTTCCGTACAATGGTATACAGTTCCTCAAAATCCACAATTTCTCTTATGGCCCAGCCTTTTATTTCAGCCAGGCAGCATTCGGGAGTGAGGATAATATTATTCTCATCCTCAATTATTTTTTTAACCTCTTCTCCTCTTTTTGAACCTGTGAAATATTCAATCCAGGCATATGTATCGATCAAATACACAATATCACCAGAGGTCTTCATGCTCAGGTTCTTCTCTTTCAAACGGTTTTTTCCCCGCCGCTATGCCAAACCCGCTTACTTTTTCTTTTTTTAAAATATTGATATCGATTAGATCCTTTTCAGATAATCCTAACTCAGCTACTTTATCTTTAGGGATGACCACTCCAAAGGAATTACCCCATTTTCTAACTTCTACTGTGGCATGGCACATAGATATATTGATGTAATTTTTGATATATAAGTTATACTATAGTGTATAACTTCATGCAAGAAGTTTTGAATATCTCTTAAACATCATAGCTTCCACCTTGCTGATATCAAGCAGCCTGATAAGCATCTTTATATCCTTTTCATCAACCGGAAAACCGGGAACCATTGCATCCCCTTTATAAAAAATCGTCCCTCCTTTCATATTTGCGCCTAAAAAACCTTTAGCTTTCCAGCTTATTATAAGCACCCCATCTTTCATATATGCACCCGCGAACTCTCCCGTATTCCCTGCAACGATAGTCCCGCCGCGCAGAAGTACAGAAGTGTTCAAACCTGCATCCCCTTCAATCCTGACAAAACCCCGCTTCATCAGTATCCCTGTGCTCATTCCCGCATTGCCTTCCACAAAGACCAACATGTCAGAATCAAGGCGGGCAGCGATCGTATCACGGATAATCCCATCTCTTAAGTATAAGCGGCCATTTTCCATAATATTCGGGGAAAGGATTTTTTTATTTGAAACTTCAGAAAGGAGATCTGTAATAGACATGAATTTTCGAAAGCCTGGGCGGTCAGATCCAACCTCTAAAACATTTCCCATTGGTTGTTTGACATTACCTTTTACATAGATCGCCCCGGATACCATACTGATACCCATCCGCGTATCAACATCCCCATCAACTATTATCGAGCCTGTCTTTATGGTTTTTCCCATGCCCCCGAAAAACTTAAGATCAACCCCGAGGCTGCTTCCAAGCCTTTTGCCTGCATTGCCTTTTAATGTCACATCTTCTCCATTCCTTAAAGCAAAAACAAGGTCCTGGTAGATATATGATGTGCCGGCCTGGTGCGGGACAACTGTGGACGGAGAAAGCCTGCTGCCCCCGTGCTGCCAGAAAAAATCATATGTGAAATCACATAAGCAATCAACCGGATAAGATAGTTCAAGGATCACAAAGGATAAATTCACTTTAAAGTAGATGAATATTTATTATTCAATCCCTTTATCCGGTTTGAAAAAGAATTTTGTGCTTTGGTCTTTGTATAATTATCTATCATCGTACCGGTAAATGTGAATACTAATAAAACCAAAAGGTAAATTGTATTGATCTCCGTGGGGCTCATATATGAAAGACCGGATATTGCCTGGATATTTGCGCGGATAGCCATTAGCCCTAATACTATCATTGATGCCAGTATCCCATTTATGAACCAGAAGCTGTCTTTGACTTTCGTTGAGGCGATCATAAGAGGAATAATTATTAACCATAACTTGGCTGCAATAAGTCCTGATAGCCCATAATTAAAATAGATATATTGGATCAATGGGTTAGATTCAATCCCCACTCCTTTTGAATCCATCATAATAGCAGCTGTAACAGTATCTCCTATGTCGAATGTAATGAAAACGCAAAAATAAAGAAAATGCTGAAAATTTAATCGCCTGTAAACATATCCGAAAAGAAGTTTGATAAAACCAAATTCAGATTCTTGTTTGTTTTCAATCATTTTTTCACCATTAAAGTAATATTATCAACATTATCAACAACACACATCATCATTATTATCATAGTTATGATAATTAGTAAATTGTTTTAAGGATATATAAAGTTATCTTGAAAAAATGAGCATTTACTTGAACTTCTTCAGCAATTTCCCATAGAATTCGATATCTTTGTACTTACGCGCAAGCCTTTCCACAATCAGTTCAGGCGTGCTGCGGGCAAGATAATTATATCTCGGATTCCTGTCAACTATAAGGTTCAGGTTCTCATCAAGACCTTTTGCTTCAATTCCGTCAACTCTGATATTGTGAGTTGTATTTTTGAGTATCGATTCTGCCAGGTGGCTGACAAATACCCCAATGCCATTTTTATCGTCTAGCTCCTCTAGTATCCCTGAAATAATCCTGGCAGAAGCCCCGGGCTCAGTTATGGATTCCATCTCATCAGTAAGGACGATTTTGGTTTTTTCATTCGAAACGGCAGAGAAATCCCTGACCGTGCTTTCAAAAGCCCCGGCATCCATTGTCCCTTTGGATTTTCCGAAATAATAGAATTCTTCTACAAGACCCATTTCGCATTCAGCGGCCGGGACGGGAAATCCCATGTGGGCAAGTATGACAACCTGGGCAAGAAGATCAAGTGTTGATGTTTTGCCGCCGGAATTTACGCCGCTTAACAGGACCACACGCGAATCTTTGAGTTTACCGATACCGGAATTCATGCGGGATATTCCAACTGCGTAATCTATCGGGACTGGATTTTCCAGGAAAAGGTTTGATCCTCCTTTTATGCCTATCCCGTTTTCACTCTGAAGACGTGGCATGTTAAGAGCGAATTTCTTTGAAAAACAGGCGATCGTATATCCAACATCAAACTCAAGAACCTCACGGACAAGCAGTGATGCGGTTTCTTTTAAGTTTGAAAGAAAACGGGCATTATTCCTGAGAATTACGATCTTTCGTGACGCTATGCTTCGAAGGAGATGGTTTTTTAATCCTTCAACACCGCGTACGTTCACTTTGATCGGGTGAGATACCTCCTCGTTGAAAAAAGTATTGACATACTGTGATTCTGCCGGATTTAGATCAAGTCCGGACACGACCTCCCGCAATGCATTAGCCGTCACTGTATTGTATTTTTCCCTGATCTCTTTCTCAAGCAGCCGGTTAATGCCCCCATCCATTGCTGTGAGCATGTCAAAGCCTTTGACGGTAATTGAGCTTTTTTCGATAAGAGCCCTGAATTCAACATTTGCCTGTTGTTGCGAATTTGTAACTGTATCGCTTAAGCGTTCGATAATTGATCTGCATCTATCTATTTCATTATCAAGCCCGCTTTTTACATCATTTTCACCTGAGAGTTTCATTAAACCTGAAGATAACCGCTGGATATCCTCTGTTTTTATTTTTTCACAAAAATCAGGGGCATGCTGCCTGATCTTATTAAATATCCCTATTGAGCAGGTGATGGCTTCAAGGTTTTTTGTAAAAAATGCCAGTTCTTTTTCAGGAGCGATCTGCCAGGTCTCTAATTTTTTGATATCAAGGAAATCAACATCCAGATCCTGCGGAAAATCAAGGCCGGCTAGCCCCGTACCAAGTATCACATACGAATAGCCCCGGGCTACATCTGCAATTTCTCTCCGGTCAGAAACAAGCTGTACTGAAACAGGGAATTTTTTGGCGGCTTCAAATTCCTCAGGAGTTGTTGCAATGATGACCCTGTCCCTGATCACAGGTATATTTAAATTTGTTTTCAGGGGTTTTATTCTGGATAAAAGAGATGAGAGTTCTTTTTCATCGAGTTTATCTGCAATCCCGATAATTGCGCGGATCTCTTTTTGGATATGGATTATCTTTTCCAGCTTTTGCGAAGGATAAGGGAAATATAAGCTGAGTTTGCTTCTTGCATGATCCATATGCGCAAAACCTTTGATGAGTTCCAGGAGCTTTTCATAATAATCAAATGCCTCATTTGTTTTCAGGAAATCCCTGACACCCGTTCCCTCGTTTATTGCAATAGCCTCAAGCACAAGGGAAATGGCGGTCTTTTCGGTCATTCCCTCAAGTTCGGTGATAGCAGCGATATCCTGACTTATTATGGCATCAATTGCCTGTTTTTCAGAGCCGAAATGCTCAACCAGGCGGCGCGCGGTTTTATCGCCAATGCGGGGGATGGATTTCAGGGTGGTTATCATGGAATTCAATTTGATTTTTATATGTCTCATCTTAATTGTATGCCGATTTTAAAAACGTTGGTATCATATCACAAAGCATATCCGGCAATATAGTCAAGAACCTGAACTCCGGCGCGTGAGTTCGTATCAGTTCGTGCGAAATGGCTGTTAATTTTCTTCATACCAGATCGCAAAGTCAGCAAAGATAGTGATATAAATGTGGTCCTGGCGGGCAGGCATACAGGATTTGATTTTAAATCGTTTCATAAACGTGAGACATCGGACAAAAGCTCACCGTAAAAAAAATTACATGCTCATTAAGTTTAAATATTAAAACAGCGAAGTCTGAGGAAAGGTGGTAAAAAAAAATGGAGGTAACAATAGCAAGATGTGGTCTTGCCTGCGAGATATGTCAGCATTTCATAGATCAAAAGTGCCTTGGTTGTGAAATGGAACCTGAATTTAATAGTAGATGTCTCATTTTTAATTGCACTGAAAAAAGGCAAATTAAATATTGTCTTCAATGCCCCGAATTTCCATGTAAAATAATGAATCTGTCAAAAACCTACTGTCCGGTATTTTCTAAATTCAATAATCTTGATTTGCCTCACAAAATCATGATCCATCCTCACGTTGCTGCCATTCAATAAGTATTACGCTGCGGCTGGATGAAATTCGGGGATATGCAAAGACTGAATAGGGATAGACAACTCATGATGTGTCATACATAATGATTATATAGATGAAAAACATAAACACCTGTTATGGACACAGTATTAGGGAGTCTAATTGATGATTTTACCCTGTTTAGAATTATTGCAGTAATTAATTTTATACTTATCCTGGCAGTAACTTATCTTGTTATTCAAGTAACACTGGCATGGAAATTCATGCAAAAGGAAGAAGTGATCTCAGATAAAGTAATTTCAAATAAAAGAAGTTTATACAAAAGTTTGATCTTTATATTTATCGGAGGCTTTTTCATGCTTGCCCATGAATTTCTCGAAGGTCTTAAAGAAAATTCAGACTCTACAACATATGAATTTTTTGAACTCATAGCACTTTCAGGATTAGTTCTCTTTTTGTTTGACTGGAATAAAATATTGAAGAAAAAAAAAGTTAATTAGTTTTTAGAATAGGTATATTCAATATTTTATAATTACACTTCTCTGAAATCATAGCAAAACTTATCTTACTATTTTTCCATTACCCCATACGAAAGTATTATCCAATAAAGTGCCCTATAAAAACCACCGTTTTCATAATAATTAATAATTCTATTAAATTCGGAGAAAAAGGATGCCTGTTAAAAAAGAAAAAGAACCACTTATAATGCACCCGCGGCCCAGTTCGATCGTAGCCGCATTGTACACGTTAAGAGACCTTGATACCGATGTTGTTATATTGCACGGCCCTCCCGGATGCAGTTTCAAGCATGCCCGTCTTCTTGAAGAGGACGGCATGAGAGTTGTCACTACATCGCTTGATGAGACTGGATTTGTTTTCGGGGGGCATGACGCCCTTGTCGAGGTGCTTGAAAAAGTAATTGAGCGCTTTAATCCCAAACGCATAGGGATCGTGGGTACATGTGCAAGCATGATAATCGGAGAGGAATTGCATGAGGCAGTAACCCAGGTACAGCCTGATGTTCCTGTGATTGAAGTGGATGTGCATGCTGGCTACAGGGATAACACAAAAGGAGTAATTATGGCTCTTGAATCGGCGCTTGCCTGTGGAATTATCAGCGAAGCGGAATTTGAGAGACAAAAAGCGCTTCTTAAAGAAGCTACAATGGTGGAGAAGCGCCATGGTGCGGCCAGTAAGGAATATCTTGAACCTAACCGCGGCGATCTCAAATACAAAGTAGCGGAAAGATTGCTTGAATTGATAAAGCAGGGTAAAAAAGGAATCAATATTCTCAATGCCAAGAAAGAGACCGCTTTCATGTTCGCGGATATTAACCTTGCAGTAGCCCAGGTTTCTGAAAAACTGGGTTTTGGCTCCAATATCGTAAACATGGTAAACCTTGATGTTAATGTCGGGCTTCCCAAGAACAGGAGAAATGCCCGGGAAATTACGGAAGACCTGAAAGAAAAAGGTTTTGAAATACACCATATTATCGGAGGATTGGATGAGTATCCTGTAGCAGGAAATACCGCAGATAAGATAATCGGTGAGAAATACAGTGATTATGATTTTGCAGTCATATCAGGTGTCCCTCATGCGCTCCCTATGGATAATATTAAGAATATGGAATTATTTTCTGTAACAAACGGACCGCGCCAGGTCGTCCCCTTAAAAGAGATGGGGCACACTCATGTTGTGGTAGAGATCGACCTTCATCCCAAGACGCTGGGAGTATGCCACATAGTTGAGTCCGAATTCGGGGCAACACTCAGGGAGATGGTAAAAGATGCCTAAGCAGATAGCTATTTACGGAAAAGGCGGGATCGGTAAATCAAGCACTGCTTCCAATGTTGCTGCCGCATGTGCTGATGAGGGCTACCGCGTTACTATAATCGGATGCGACCCAAAGAGTGATTCCTCAATTACATTATTGCAGGGCCGACGCATTCCTACCATAATGGACCTTATGAGAGAAGGCATAGATATAAAGGAAGAGGATATCGTTTTCAACGGGTATAAAGGGGTAAAATGCCTTGAGATCGGGGGGCCTGAACCCGGCATCGGATGTGCAGGAAGGGGAATTATCGTTGCTATCAGCCTTCTTAAGAAAATTTCACGCGCCATCGAGGACACAGATCTTGTTATTTATGATGTGCCCGGCGATATCGTATGCGGAGGTTTTGTTGCGCCTGTCAAGAAGGGGCTTGTTAATGAGGCATATGTTCTCACTTCAGGCGAATACATGCCGCTGTATGCCGCGAACAACATCTGCAAAGGACTTTCCCGCCTTGATATGACGCTCAACGGGGTGATATGCAATTCGCGCGGCGCTTTGAATGAGGAAAAGATCGTCAGTGAGTTTGCAAAAGAGGTCGGAAGCCAGCTTCTTGCTTTTATTCCAAAAGATGTCCTCGTGCAGACATGCGAAAGAGATGGATTTTCAGTTATTGAGAAAGCTCCCGATTCGGATATTGCATCCGTCTACCGTAAACTTGCAAAAAGCATTATGGGAAAAAGAGATGGAAAGATCCCTGTGCCGCTTAATGATAACAGGTTGAGGGAATTGACAAGGATTTGATTTTTTGGAGAATATGACCGACAAACTTGATATCCCCCGAATTCTTATCGCGGGTGACCGCTCATCAGCAGGAAAAACAACAATATCGATCGGCATTATGTCGGTTCTTAAGGATATGGGCTATAATGTCCAGCCATATAAAGTTGGTCTTGATTTCATAGACCCCAGCTACCATACGGAAGTCACAGGCAGGTTCTCAAGGAACCTTGATGGTTATTTAATGCCAGAGGAAGCCGTTTGTGAGGTTTATTCCCACGCGACGAGGGGAGCTGATATTGCCGTTATTGAAGGTGTACGTGGTCTTTTTGAAGGGCTTGAAGCAACAAGCGACATCGGAAGCACAGCACAGATCGCCAAAATATTAAAATGCCCTGTAATTCTTACGATCAATGCAAGAAGCATTACACGCAGTACCGCAGCGCTTGTTTCAGGATATAAGTCTTTTGACCCGAAAGTGAACATCCTTGGGGTGATCCTGAATAATATCGGAAGCCAGCGACATGCCGAGAAAGCAAAGATCGCGATTGAGACTTATACGAATACGCCGGTCATCGGAGTAATACCTCGCAATGACTCTATGAAGATCTCGATGAGGCACCTCGGGCTTATCCCTGCAATGGAAGGACGGCGAAAAGTAGCGGATTTTGATGCGAACCTGGGAAGGATAAAAGAGATCATAAAAGAAGGCATCGATATTGACAGGTTTATTTCGATCGCTAATTCTGCCCCGGTACTTGAAAAATCCAGCGAGAAAATATTCAGGGAGCATCCACAAAAAAACAAGATAAAGATCGGTGTGGCTCTTGATGAAGCATTTAATTTTTATTACCGTGATAACCTTGAGTTGCTTGAACTTTCAGGAGCCGAACTTGTATATTTCAGTCCTGTGAATGACAGGACGCTGCCTAAAGTGGATGGATTGTATATCGGGGGCGGTTACCCGGAATTATTCACAAATGAACTTGAAGATAATACTTCCATGCGTGAAGCTATAAAACAAGCTTCAAAAGACGGTCTTCCAATTTATGCAGAATGCGGTGGACTGATGTACCTTACACAGGAGATCACCACAAATGTTTCGGGAAGCGGAAATTATAATATGGCAGAAATGAAAGGCGGGACTTTCAAGATGGCAGGTGCGCTCCCCGGAAAGACATTGATGGGGCATAAAAGGGTTGTAAGTTATAATATCGGCAGTTTCATTAAAGATAATGTTATAGGAAAAACCGGAGCTTCTTTTATAGGTCATGAATTTCATCATTCAGAGATAATTGACCTGCCGGATAATACTGAATTTGCAATTAAGCTTGACCGCGGGGTTGGAATAAAAGGTGAGTATGACGGGATCCTTGTCAACAATACGATGGCAGCCTATGCGCATCTGCATGCGGCATCTTATACGGGTTTTGCCGGGGCGTTCGTGGAGTTTTGCAGATGACAAAAGACCAGGTATTCATAACAGTTATCGGAAAAGACCAGAAAGGAATAATCGCACGGATCTCAAATGCTGTTTTTGCGCATAATATCAATATCGAAGACCTCAACCAGAAAATAATGGGGGGCTATTTTGTGATGACCCTGCTTGCCGATATCACTGATTCTCCTATCACCATAACCCAATTGAAAAAAGAGCTTTCATTAATAGAAGATGAGATGGGCTTAAAGATCATGGTCCAGCATGAGAATATCTTCAAGACAATGCACAGGGTGTAATACATGGAATATTCACTTGAAGAGGTCATGGAAACTGTCCAGATGACTCTTTATCATAATTTTGATATAAGGACTGTGACCCTGGGGATAAACCTCAAGGATTGCATCAATTCAGACCTTGATATTTTCAAGGAAAACGTATACGACAGGGTATCTGGTTATGGACGAAGACTTATCCAGGAAGCACAGGAACTTGAAGATAAATACGGCATTCCCATAATCAATAAAAGGATATCGGTAACTCCAGTCTCACTTATTATCGAAGCATGCGCCGAGGATGATGCGCCTCTCCAGATCGCAAAGACCCTTGATAAAGCATCAAAGGATGTTGGAATTGATTTTATCGGCGGGTATGGCGCGCTTGTCCAGAAAGGTATGACCCGGGCGGATGAGCGGCTCATAAACTCGCTCCCTGAAGTCCTCTCAAGTACGGAAAGGGTCTGTGCTTTCCTGAATGTGGCTTCAACTGTTTCAGGTATGAACATGGATGCTGTGATACGGCTCGGGAATATCTTAAAAGAAACAGCAAAAAGAACTGAGAATGGTATCGGATGCGCTAAATTCGTGGTTTTTGCAAATGCCCCGGAGGATAATCCTTTTATGGCAGGGGCTTTCCACGGCGTGGGCGAGCCGGATTTCTCATTGAATATCGGGATAAGCGGTCCCGGCGTTGTCCGAAGCGTGGTCGAGAAGAACAAGAACTGCGACCTTACCGAGCTTTCTGAGGTCATAAAACGCACAACGTTTAAAATAACAAGAGCAGGAGAGCTTATTGGAAGAGAACTTGCACAAGAACTTTGCGTGCCTTTCGGGATCGTGGATATCTCGCTTGCCTCAACAACAAAAGTCGGGGATTCTGTCGCCGGGATCGTTGAAATGATGGGTGTTGAGAAAATGGGGGCGCCGGGAAGCACTGCCGCGCTTGCTCTTCTTATTGATGCTGTGAAAAAAGGGGGCGCTATGGCATCAGGCAACGTTGGCGGTTTAAGCGGCACGTTCATTCCCGTCAGCGAGGATTCCTGCATGAATGAAGCGGTCAGGGTAGGGGCACTTTCAATCGAGAAGCTTGAGGCGCTCACAGCTGTTTGCTCTGTCGGGCTTGATATGATCGCAATTCCGGGGGATACTGACGCTTCGACCATTTCAGCTATAATCGCAGATGAACTTGCCATTGGAGTAGTCAATAATAAGACAACAGGAGTAAGGCTCATTCCCGTCCCGGGCAAAAAAGCAGGAGATTACGTGAATTTCGGCGGGCTTCTGGGTGAGACCTATGTGATGAACATCAGCACTTTCAGTTCGCATGATTTTATTCTGCGGGGCGGAAGGATGCCAAGCCCGGTTACGAGCATGAGGAATTAAGAAAGGTTTTGATTTTTTAGCGCATAGCATGACTAAAAATAGAAACGCTTTTCGAAATACAAACATTTATAATATATCGAACCATAATCTCACCTGCAAATGGTGATAGCATAAGTTATTCCTGAAATTGCTATCATTACTACAATATGCGGTGGTATAAATGGTATCAAAATCAGTTATAAATAATTACAAGGGGCATGCCCTCAGAACAGTGGTTGGATTATTAATACTGTCGTTATATCCTTGCTGGGTCGCAAGTGCCGGGAATATACCTGTACAAACTGCTGCTTCCGACGATGTGAATATTACAAAAGTCGGACATTTCGGAGGCGCGACCTATGCCGCTCTGCCGTTTGGAAATTATGCATATATAGGACAGGGGAGTGATTTTGTGGTACTTAACATTAGCAATAAAACGGCCCCTGTTGAGGTAGACAGGGTAGAAACCGGCGGTATTATCATGGATATTGCGCTGGCGGGAAATTATGCATATGTGGCTGATGGTTCTAATGGTCTTTTGATTGTTGATGTGAGCAATCCGGCAGCTCTCACTTTAAACCGTAACTCTCCCTTTTTTACGTAATACTCAAATCAATCCCCAATTTTTCAATAAGTAAACGTGTCTTTTTAGGAATCTCAGAGATCTCCCAGTCATCCCCTATCTTAACATTGAACACTCTTGATAGATGTAGAATAACATCTTTTGGTGAACATCTGCTTAAAATATCCCTGGAAAGTAGCAATCCATAAACCTTATAATAAAGAAGTAGAGCGACAAAATTCACAAACATCCATCCTTCCATTGCGGAATCATCTCTCATATAACTGCGATCTGCATTCAACACATTTTTAAATGTGTCAAAAGTAACCTCGATCTCAACACGGCTTTTCAGCAACTCGAAAATTTTCTGTGGGGACAAATCCAATCCTGTAATTATCGATATTGTGCCAAACTTACTATCATTTTCATGAAACTCTTCTATCTTGAGCTTTCCTTCATTCACCCTTATTAAAAAATCACGTTCCTCTTCCACTTTCAAAAAGTTATCCAGGAATGTAACTATCCTTTTCCCATCTAATACACGTTCATAATGCCAAATCACTCGGTTCTCAAAAAGAAAATGACCATCAAACTGCTTTCTTCCGGCCTGTTTTAGAGGTGAGTAATCGATGAACTGACTATTCCTTTTCAGAGGTAAAATATACCTTATTTTCTTTGTTTCCAATTCTTTCGCATTGTCTGCAGAATAGAAACCCTTGTCTCCCACCAAAATAATGTCCTTCACCTTCGATTCTTCCATGGATAAAAGCAAACTGGAAACGTCCCTTATCGAACCGGGAACAAGTCTATAAAATATCGGCTGCATTCGATCAAGTGAAAAAAGCAAAAAAAGATTTATTTGCGGGAGGTAGTTCCTTTCTGAATTTCGACCTAAAGTAGCTGATATCACATTTTCTGAAAGAGAGAAAACATGTGTGAGATCAACCGCCATACATTCATCTTGTGCTATGTATTTTGACAGGAATTTCTTGATAAGATCTCTTTGCTGCCCTATTGCGTGAAGTATGTTGCTAAGTGTCTTGGGAGATACTTTTGCATCGGGTATGATGTCAGATAAGTAAGAACTCTGGTAATGATTTTGAACATTCTTTAGTGGTGATGATGAGAAAAAACGAAATGCTGCGAATGTGAATATCTCCTTCCATATATCTGGAAACACTTCTTTCAGGTTTTGGATGATATCTTTTGATTCATTAGCTATGAATCGTGATGCTCCAAACTCTTTTACACTAATATTTTTCCGTGATTCTATTGTCCTTTCATGTTTTGGTTTTATGAGTCCTTCTTCTGTTATTTTGCCAAGAAATTTTTCTGTGATCTTTTTGGCCCGTTTCTTTTCTTTGTCATATTCGCTTCTGATTTTGTAGAGATAATAGTACTTTCCGAGTTTTCTTATTTCTGTCCCTTTTGTTTTGTGTTTCAATACCCAATCCGGATGAGTCATAATATTACGTATATACGTAATACAAATATATAAAGATTACGGTATGTGTTGACAGTTTTCTAAAAAATATTACACAAATTGGGCGGAGTTAAGGATTAATATAGGATTTTTCGGGAAATCCCCACATGTGATTGATTTTTATGCGTTATTTAAAAATACCTTCGCAATGATCATTTATGGTACAATATTTTTATCAGTGAGTTTATTTGCCTTTAAAAGGAGAGATTTATGATATCGAATATTATCTCAACAAAGGGGCTGTCTAAAAAGTATGGCTCCCAATTTGTTCTAAAAGATGTTTCACTAAATGTAAAAAATAAAGATATCTATGGGTTTTTAGGTGAGAATGGGGCTGGCAAAACTACCACTATAAAATTATTGTCCGGTCTTTTGATACCTGCAAGCGGAAAGATCATTATAGATGGTATGGATATGGATATCGAATCAAACAATATAAAAAAAATTATTGGGTTAGTACCTCAGGATTCGAGTTTTTACGATAGTAGAAACGCTTTGAGCCATATGATTTATTATGGAAGATTAAAAGGATTAACTAACAAAGATGCCCTGGAACAATCAAATATACTATTAGACAAAGTTGGTTTGAAAGGGGCATTGAAAAAAAAGGTAGGTAATTTCTCACATGGTATGAAAAAACGCCTGGCAATTGCCCAGGCTCTTTTGAACAAACCAAAAATATTGATCCTCGATGAACCAACAAATGGGCTCGATCCAGCCGGAACCCGACAAATAAAAGAAATACTTTGTGAATTCAACAACAATGGGATTACTATAGTCATTTCGTCTCATAATCTGTTGGAAATTCAAGAAATATGTAATAGAGTTGGAATTATAGATAAAGGAAAAATAATTGCAGAAGACAAAATAGAGAAAATCCGGATATTTGAATCCAATGGTGTAGTAACAGTGGGAGTTTATGACCTCTCTCATAAAATAATAAATTTGATAGAAAGTCTGGAGTTTGTAGTTAAAACTGAGTTAAAAGCTGAAAATATTTTAGATATATTTGTGAATTCTATAGACGATACAAAACCAGAGATTAATAAATTAATTGTTGAAAATGGTGGAAGAGTTTTCAAGCTTGTAGAAAATTCACTGTCTCTGGAAGATGCTTTCTTTAATATCACCAAAAAAGGGCTTTAGATTCATTATATTGTTTTTCCGGGAGTGTAATCAATTTTGCTGAAACTTCTATAAACTAAAACAAATATTATAGGAGTTGAGTGACATGGCAGAATTATTTACACGAGAACAAGCAAGGGCATGGCTTCGGGCAAACAATTTAAAAACGGGTAAAGGCATCCAGGATGCGTTTATTAACGAGATAAAAGGAGTTCTTCAAGAGGCATTAGAAGAAGAAATGAATAACACTCTTGGTTATTCTAAATATGACTACACAAATAAAAATAACGACAACACAAGAAACGGTCATACAAAAAAGACAGTAAAAAGTCAATTTGGCAAGATAGAACTTGATATCCCACGTGACGCCGATGGTGAACATGAACCAATCATTGTAAAGAAACACCAAAGAACAATATCAAGCGACCTTGAAGGAATGATCGTTTCATTATTTTCCCAGGGATTAAGCAACAGGGACATAGAATCTCATATGAATAAAATATATGGCCTTGAAGTTTCGGCTGAAATGGTTACCAGAATAACTGATAAGATTCTACCGATTGCGAAAGAATGGCAAATTAGACCATTGAACGAACTGTATCCTATCATCTATCTGGATGGTATTGTTTTTAACGTGAATAAAGATGGGCAGATAGTCAAGAAGACGGCATATGTTGTATTTGCAGTAACGATTGAAGGAAAGAAGGATATTCTTGGAATATGGATAGGCGAAGCCGAATCATCCAAATTCTGGATGGGTGTTCTTGCTGATCTAAGAAATCGGGGTGTAAAGGATCTCCTTATTTGTTCTGTTGATGGTTTAAAAGGATTCGAGGAAGCCATTAAAGCCTCTTTTCCTAAAGCGGAGATTCAAAAATGCGTAGTTCATCAGATAAGGAATAGCACCAAATTTGTCAGTTATAAGGACAGAAAAGTATTCTGTGCAGATATGAGAGAGATCTACACTGCTGCCAATGAGGAAGCAGGATTGGCTGCTCTTGACCGGTTTGAGAATAAATGGGGCATTAAATATTCATATGCTATCAAGAGCTGGAGAGACAATTGGCAATATCTATCAACATTCTTCAAATATCCTCCTGAAATAAGACGAATAATATACACGACCAATGCTATAGAAAATTTCAATAGGCAGATACGGAAAATCACAAAAACCAAAAGTTCTTTCCCAACGGATGATTCCTTATTCAAAATACTTTATCTGATAGTGTTTGATGCATCTGAGAAATGGACAATGCCTATGCGTGAATGGGGCATTATAGTGAACCAGCTAAGGGTCTATTTCGGTGAAAGGGTTGATACATATTTATAAATATGAGGAGATATTCATATGGATAGTTTCAGCAAAAAAGGTGACACTCCCTTTTTTCCCGCTTCCTTAGCCTTCTTATTTTCTCAAGTCCACCTTCAGTTTTTGCAAGGCGCTCATAGAAGGCATTTGCCATGATTATATGAGAGTCAATCAGTGGGCCAACCTCCCTTATCCAGATTTAGCGAGGGTGTGTTTTTACGAATTCAGCCCATCTTACCACTTGCTCGTCGTGAGTCCTGTCTCTCATGATAGCCTCAACCTGCGGATATCCGCTTTTATTTTTGTGAACTCCTTTTCATCATCAACAAAATCTTGTGCAAACCTATCAAGAATTGTCCGCTCTTTTACTTCTCGACTCATTCAGGTTATTCAATATATTTGCGTGATAATATATCTTTCCGCAAAAAAAAGAGGCGTGCCAGGAGCAGCAATGTGAATGAATCAGAAGACTTCACCACAAAGTCGGCCATTACCCCCTATTCATAAATGAACATGAAAAAAACAGCGAACTAAACGAACTGTTACGAACTCCGGTAGCGTGAGTTCCGTTTCAGTTCTTACAAGCTATTTGTTAATTTTTTGGGACCAGTTAGCAAAGAGAGTCGAAGATCCCGTAATTTTACAATCAATAAAGGGTCCAGGTGGAACTTTCCATTAATCTTAAGTCATTTGGTTTTATTGTTAAGTCAAAAGCAAATGAACAAAACCAATCAAATTAATTTCAGGTTCTTCAAGAAGAATATGCAAAGCATTGCAGTCCTGAGACCTCTTATCCCGGGATCAGATATAATAGAAAAACCCTGTGACGGCATAATGATCTATAGCTTTGCAACACAGCAGGCACCTTCAATATTCCGGGAAGTGGCAAAGGCAGGAACTAGATCCGTATTCATAGCCGGAGGACCTCACCCTTCTGCACGGCCTGAAGAGACGCTTCGGTTTTTTGACTATGTAGTAATAGGTGAAGGGGAAGAAACATTGCCTGAATTGATAGATGTAATTCAAAATAAAGGAGATATTTCATCGGTTAAAGGTATTGCTTATAAAAATGAGACTAATAATATCGTTTTCACCGAAAAGAGAAACCAGGTAAATTTAGATAATTATCCGCCTTTTGACCCGAAGATCATGCTCAATACGATCGAGATCACCCGTGGATGCCCATTTAATTGCACTTACTGCTCCACACCACAATTATTCGGATGCAATATGAGACACAGGAGCATTGATGTGATATTGAAATATTCAAAGTTCCTCAAAGATATCAGGTTCACGTCCCCGAATGCCTTTGCTTACGGTTCGGATGGCATACATCCGCGTATTGAAAAAATTGAATCGCTTCTATGCGCATTGCAGCCCGGAAGGATTTTTTTCGGGACATTTCCTTCAGAAGTTAGACCTGAATTCATAAACGACAGGATACTTGAACTTGTGTCGAAATATTGCCAAAATTCAACTATCAGCATGGGAGGACAATCAGGAAGCCAGATGATACTTGAAAGCATAAAGCGAAAACATACCGTGGAAGATATTATCCTTGGGGCCGAGAAATGCCTGGAACACGGATTTACCCCGATCGTTGATTTTATATTCGGGCTTCCGGGTGAAACTGAAGCTGATCAGCTTGAAACTCTAAAAGTTATAAAATGGCTGACAGGGAAAGGAGGAAACGTGCATTCCCATTATTTCATGCCTCTTCCCGGCACAGAGTTTAAAAATTCAACGCCTGCTCCATTATCCAAAGAAGTGGAAAAAATGATGGGAAAGCTGGCGCTAAAAGGAAAAACTACGGGTGTGTGGTCTAAAGATTGAGTTTGCTGTTAATCTTTTTTTCCACTTGATTTTAGCTTGATATCCTCACTTTCAACAAGAAGCCTGAACTCATCAAGGCTTAAACGCCCGTCTTTCTTGAACTTCTCTTTGGCTTGCTCACGTTTTCCAACATTTTTCTGCTCATCGCGGCCAAGCTGGTATTCTTTCATCTGCTCCAGATAAACTCCAAGTTCATCACGAAGCTTCGGAATTTCCATCTTCAGTACGCTTATTTTCTTTCGAAGAGGCGCAATGCCCTTGAATTTTTCATTCAATTGGACATGATAAGAATCCGCTTCTTTACGCAGTGTGTCTATTTCATTGTAAAGTTTGATCATTTCTTCATGGGACTTCTGGGATTCCTGGGCAAGCGTCTGGATCTTAGCATGCAAAGTATCCATATCCGTGTAGATCTCTTTTCCCCTGGTATATTCAAGTGTGATAACGGAATGTATCTCATTTGCTTTCTGCGTGGCTTTCAATCTCTCGTTTAACTCATTTAAACGGCTGAAAATATTGATCTCATGCTCAAGCGGAAGGTCTGCCGTCAAAAAGAGGTTTAACTCCTCTTGATAAGCCTTTTCAAGGGTTTCAAATCTTCCCCTGGCTGTAAGGTTCAATTCATCGCGTGATTTCTTGAGTTCACCTATTCTCTCGCTGAATTCTTTCCCAATGCCCCTCATCTGGTCTCGCTGCGCTTTTAATTCCGCGATCTTTGCGTTAGTCTCATCCCGCTTTTTTCGCAATTCAGCAGCTTTTGGTGACAATTCCTTGACTCTTGCATTTAAGCCGTCGCGTTTGGCTTTGAGGTCATTGCCGCCCTGGCTGTGAAGGGAAATATCCCTGAATATTGTTTTCAGTTCCCTTTCATTCTGTTCTATTCTCTGCCGAAGTAGATTGATCTTCTCCTTCAGGTCACGTTCCGATAATTTCGGGTAAATTTTTGGCGTTTCAACCTGTATCTTAACCTCTTCGGATTTGTTTCCAACAGGTATATCAGAGGTACCTTCAGTAGTACCTTTAGTTTCAGTATTACTTTCAGTAATGATCTCCATTATGGCTTTCAGGCTGGCCTTCACTGGTTTCTACGGGGGCTTCGATATGCGATTCAACTGGATTTTCGATCTGATTGTTTTCAGGATCTTTTATGGGAATATTTTCCGTTTGCATGATTTGCTTATCCTCAACTTCACTCAACTTTTATCCCCCCTTTTTGTTTTTCCCAGTAAGCCAAAGCATTTGTATGGCTTTCGATCCTTCTTTTTAACCAGTTATGCCTGCCCTCTATTTCTCCTGCCTGTTTATCAATTTCCTTTGCAGAACCAATGTCCTGTTTTGGTTTATTCTGGATCGATAAAAGTTCCTTATGCGATTCATTCGCTTCATTCAATTTATCGATTATTGCTTTTGAGGTTACGGATATTCCAGCTTTTCTGGCCTCGGTTTCAAAATCATATAGAAGTTTCTTGACTTCAACTATCGATTTTTCTTCATCATCAATATTTCTTGAATTCTGGAGTTTTTTCTCGTGTTCTTCAATCCTGGCCGAAAGACGTGTTACTTCATGTACATGGGGTGATCTGGCCTGCTGCATCTTTTCGGTCACCTCTTTGAAAAGGTCTTCCCTTTGTTTTTTCGCCTGGTGGAAATAGAGGAAATATTTTTCATTGAGAACAATTATTTTTGTTTCGTTTGTTTCGATTTCCTTTTTTAGCTCATCCGTTTGCTTCTTAATAGCAATGAGCTTATTATCAAGCTCGGAAAATTCACCTTTAAAAGCTCCCAGGAACTTATTATGTTTTTCAATAACAAGCTCCATTAATTTATTATTGTCAATTGTTTCAGTCATATTTGTACCATCTGTGCATGGGGTATGCCATCAATAAAGATCACGGTATCAGGATCGACACATCCGCACTCAACTGCGCATGCAATGGATTTCTCACCTGCGATATTTGCGATATGTGCGCATGAAAGTGCGTCCTTTACCTCATTTTCGCAAACTTCTTCACCTTTGTAAAAGCTTTCTTCAAGTTTGAGAACAAGTTTTCCTTCTTTGAATTTCTTACCAAGAATATCCGTATCACAGACTGCAACTATCAATTTGCCGTCCGTATCATATTTTTTCATATACATGTTCAAACAACCCTGAACCTTTCATTACTTGACTCAATAATCTCTCCTGCGCTCTTTAACTTTTGTATCATATCCTCAACTGTCTCTTTTTTGATACCTGATTCTTCTGCCTTTGATATAATCTCTTCTATTGGCGCCGCGCCCATTTCTTTCTGGAGGTCCCTGATTATTTCCCTGAGTACCTTGATCCTGTCCCTCTGGCTTTTACCCATCCCTACATTTACAATATCAGCATCAAGCCTTCCTGTTTCCGGATCTGTCATGACCTGTTTTAAGCTTGCCATCACAATTCGTATGATCCTGCTTGTGTCATCTGTTGTTATGACATTACTCAAACGTACGCGTGCGCTTGCTTCAGCCAGGCGTATCAGGGCTTCAAGCTGGCGGGCAGTAACAGGAACAGGAGAATCCGGGGCCTCCCCCTGTTTCCTCAGGCCAAGATAAAAGTCAATCAAATGTTTCCTTGCATCGTCCTGGATAATTGGGAAAATATTCCTCTTTGTATACGCAATATATTTCCTGAGCTTCTCTGCTTCCAGCACCGGTCGGATGACCTCCATGGCTTTTGTAATCTCATCCGTGCTTATTCCTGAATTTATTATATTTTTTCTCTTAGCTGAAAGTTCACCCGCGTAATGGGCTTTCAGGATATGTTCAGCTATCGCAGTATCCCTGTTGACCGAAGGCTCATCAGTTAGTATGAATATCAGGTCAAAACGAGAAAGCAGAGCTGGCGGCATATTTATTTGTTTAGCGATGGGTTCATACCTGTCAAACCTTCCGAATTTCGGATTGGCCGCTCCCAGAAGTGAGCAGCGTGATTTCAAAGTCGCCATAATTCCTGCTTTTGCTATGCTTATGGTTTGCTGTTCCATGGCTTCGTGCATGGAACTCCTGTCTTCCGGTTCCATCTTGTCAAGTTCATCAACGCAGGCAAGACCCATATCAGCAAGCACAAGTGCGCCTGCTTCAAGCGTCCAGCGGCCATCCCCGAACTCATCCTTTACGGCCGTGGCAGTAAGACCAGCCGAAGTTGAGCTTTTTCCGCTTGTATAAATACCGCGTGGCGCAAGTTTTACGGCATACCTCAATAGCTGGGATTTAGCTACACCAGGATCACCCACAAGGAGTATATGCACATCCCCGCGAATGCGCGCCCCATCCGGCAGGTACTTTGCAATACCTGAAAAAAGCTGAAGCGCCATGGCTTCTTTCACTTCCTCATAACCGTAGATCGAAGGAGCGATGGAGCCGATTATCTTTTTATATATCTCCGGGTCTTCCCCGAGGGTTATGATCTCTTCGATATCCTCTTTTGATATCTCAATATCTTCAAATTCCTTGTCTTCTATATCGATCGAATTCCCGTCAAGCAAGAGATCAAAAAAAGTGCTTTTCCCCTCGCGGTTGCTCCTCTGGAATGAGCGCAATATCCCTGATATGACAACGCGGTCACCCGGTGAAACCTGTCCGGCCAGGTCATCATCAACATCCACATCGAGAGTCTGTGGCTGCTCACCTCCCCGAAGATCGTCTGGTGATTCCTGTATCCTGAGTTTTTGCGCATCGATGAATTCGGATTCTTCATGAACGAGTTTAAACTGGCCTTTGCGTTCACATTGGTCACACTGAAAAGGTTCAACAAATTTTCCTTCATATTGTGTCAATTTTGTAATTGAATCACAATATTTACATTTGAATGCAGCAACCTTGATCTTTGGCCTTACTTCTGTTGCTTTCCTTATAAGACCGGAAACGGCTATGAATTTGGTTATGTTTTTGCTTCGAAGCTCCCTTATCTGGATACGTTCAGGAATTTTGATTATCCTAACATGTATATCTTTAAAATCTTTAAAAACAACGTCAGCAGGAAGATCAATTCCACTTAGAGCTTCATTTGCATGTTTTATTACTCTGTCAGGATGCTCAAGCAGCTCGTTCGCAAGATCCATATCACGCCGATTGATATCGGGAAATTGAATGACAAGACTTCTTTTTTCAGGAAAATCCTTTGCCAATTCAAGGATGTAATCCCAGTAATAGAGTTTAAAGAATTCTTCCCAAGCCTGGATAGATGATTGCACCATTTTTGACTACTTAAGCCTGAAGGGTATTTCAATGTTTCGAGACGAAAATAAACAATTTAATATAACAATACGATAAATTAACATACATGATAGAGATAGAAGTGAAGGCATCTGTTGAAGACCCAAAACAAATGGAAAGATCAATAATTGAATTGGGGGCTACTCCTATAGGTATAGAAGCGCAGGCAGATACATATTATAATGCGCCATACCGTGATTTCGGGAAAACGGATGAGGCTTTGAGGATCAGGGTGCAGGATGGAAAATCCACTTTGACATATAAAGGGCCTAAAATGGATAAAGTTTCTAAAACAAGAAAAGAGGTGCAGACTGAAATAAAGGATTTAGATAACATGGGAAATATACTTTCATCTCTTGGTTTTTTTCCTGTTGCCACCGTATCTAAGAAACGAAAAAACTTCAGGATCGGAGATTTTTATATTTCCCTGGATGAAGTACGAAACCTCGGGAATTTCATAGAAGTCGAGATAACGGTAAAAGATCCTAAGAATTACCAGGAAAAAGTTGAAAGCATTTTTAAATTCATCGCCAAATTAGGGATAAAGAGAGAATCAACAATTAGAACATCATATCTGGAAATGATACTTGATCTGAATAAAGACAATATTTGTTCGTCTGTAGTAGAATAGATTTATATATTGAATCCTCTTTTTTAAGCAGTATGAGCGTGTTCCGTTTACTTGATCCACGGATACAGGAAGCCCTGGCAAAGCAGGGATTTACTTTCCCGACCGAGCCCCAGGTACAAACCATTCCCTTTGTGATGGCAGGTGAACATGTTCTTCTGATAGCGCCCACGGGTTCAGGGAAAACCGAATCGGTTGTTCTTCCGGTTTTTCACAGGATAATGCAAAATAAAGACGGGGAAAGAACAGAAGAAAAACGCGGGATTTCTGTCATTTACATAACGCCTCTACGCGCTCTTAACAGGGACATGCTGACCCGTCTTGAATGGTGGGGAAAGGAACTGGGATTAAAGGTTGCTGTGAGGCACGGGGATACGACCACATACGAGAGGCAGAAACAATCTTTAAAACCCCCGGATTTTCTGGTCACAACACCTGAAACTCTCCAGATAATGCTTACCGGAAAGAGGCTCAGGAATAACCTCAAAACTGTTACGCATGTGATAATTGATGAAGTGCATGAGCTTGCTTCCTCAAAAAGAGGCGCACAGCTTTCAATTGCTCTTGAGCGGCTCGTGGAAGTCGCAGGTGAATTCCAGAGGCTTGGTCTTTCCGCAACTGTGGGAAAACCTGACCTGATCGCTCATTTTCTTGCAGGAACTGATCGGATAGCCCGGATTGTAGAAGTTTCACTTTTAAAGCGGCTTGAGTTCAATGTAGTATGTCCGAAACCCGCAAAGGAAGACCACGAATCTTCCAGAAAACTGATGTGCACACCCGAGATGGCTTCGCATCTTCGGGTCATTTCCGGAATTGTGGAAAAACACAGATCAACTCTCATATTTGTAAATACCAGGGAATCCGCTGAAATGCTTGGTTCAAGATTCAGGATGTTAGGGCTGTCAATCGGTGTGCATCATGGTTCTCTATCAAAAGAAACGCGCATAGAGGCTGAGACTAATTTTAAGAATGGGAGTCTGCGGGGGCTTATCTGCACATCCTCTATGGAACTTGGTATCGATATTGGCGATGTTGACAATGTTATACAATATATGTCACCGCGTGAAGTTACCCGATTGATACAGAGAGTGGGAAGAGCGGGGCACTGGGTGGGCGAGAAGTCAAGCGGGACTATTATAACAACAGGTGCAGACGATGCGGCTGAATCTTCTGCCATCACGCGCAGGGCAAAATCGGGCGAGATAGAAATAATCGAGATACATGAGAACAGCACGGACACACTTGCAAACCAGATATGCGGCCTTGTGCTTGATTTTGGCCAGATTCCGGCTGAACGTATTTTTTCAATTGTGACAAGGGCATATCCTTTCCGGACGCTTAAGATCGAACTCCTGAAGGCGGTATTAAAACAGTTAGACGATACCCGGTTGATATGGTTCGAGAACGATATGGCCGGCAAAAAAATGAAGAGCTGGCAGTATTATTATGAAAATCTCTCAATGATCCCTGATGAGAGGCGGTTTGAGATATTTGATATCGTTAGCGGCAGGACAGTGGGCGCCCTTGATGAGGCTTTTGTTGTTGATTTTGCAGAAGCTGGCGCGGTATTTATTGCAAAGGGTGAAATGTGGCGCATCATTGAAGTGATAAGTGAAAAGAGCAGGATCAAAGTCGAACCAATAAGCGATCCCGGAGCGGATGTCCCTAACTGGGTCGGGGAGGAGATACCTGTTCCTTATGCGGTTTCCCAGGAAGTTGGTGCGATCAGGAAGCGCCTGATGGAAAAAATCAAGAGCAAAGAAATTGATCAGGAAATAATCGAGGATTACAGGAAAGATTATCCAGCCGATCATGAGGCTGCAGAAGAGATCCTGGAATTGGTGAAGAAGCAGGTCAAAAAAGGTCTCACAGTGCCTTGTGATGATATCGTGGTCATAGAACAGGATGGAACGTCCATTATCATTAACATCTGCGGCGGGCACAAAGTGAACGAAACCCTGGGCCGTGTCCTGACATCGCTGCTTACCGCAAGGTTCGGGGCAAGTGTTGCGATGGAGATAGACCCGTACAGGATAAAACTTGAACTTCCAAAATTATTCAATGCAGAAAAGATCAGGGAATTGCTGCTTACAATAAATCCGGACCATATTGAGCCCATCATCGAGATGACGCTTAAGAATTCGATGCTCCTTAAATGGAAAATGGTGCATGTTGCCCGCAAATTCGGGGCTATCAGCAGGGACGTGGATTATGAGCGGATAAGTATGAAAAAGCTGCTTGATGTTTTTGAACGAACCCCAATGTATGATGAAGCGGTGCGCGAAATATTCCATGATAAGCTTGATATTGCCCGTTCCATAGATGTCCTGAAAGGTATCCAGGGCGGCAGCCTGAAGCTTGTTATCCAGCCCGTAAGCCCGATAGGTGAGGCGGGTTTCATGGGAGGGCGGGAATTGATGGCGCCTGAGAGGGCTGACAGTTCCATAATCATGGCCTTAAAGAGCAGGATAATGGAAGATAAGGTCATTCTTTTCTGCATTAACTGCAAGAAATGGCGCTCGACGAGAGTTGTAAAAAGCGTTCCTGAGCGCCCCGAATGTCCATTGTGCGGCAGCAGGATGATAGCGGCTCTTAAGCCCTGGGAAGAAGAGGAAATAAAGATCGCGAAAAAAAAAGAGAAGGACAAATCCGAAGAGGAAAGAAAAAGAACAGCGCGGGTTTTCAAGAACGCGAACCTTGTTCTCTCGCACGGGAAAACTGCGGCGATTGCTCTTGCTTCAAGGGGTATCGGGCCTGAGACCGCATCACGGGTCATCGGGAAGCTGAGGGAGGATGAGGAGGAGTTCTACAGGGATATTTTAATTGCGGAGAGGAATTATGCGAAGACGAAGAGGTTCTGGGAGTAGAATAATATAAGAAACAGGAAGGCCATAAATTACCATTATTGCTCATCGATCCTGTTTATGGTTTAACTATTCTTCAAAATAATCATTGTCGATGTTTTTAATTTCATAAGTGGCAGACGTTGAGACACCAATGTTATACTTAATCATAAGGTTAGCTAACTGATGACCATCGATTAATACGATTTTGTGATCTATTGTTTTAACATATTCTCTGGCGCCCTCAGAAAAAGTGGAAGTCGTTATAAATATCCCTTTTTTTATTCCTCTTTTATTCAGCAGAGCTCCCGCAAAATCCCTTAGTGCAGGTTCTTGAATTGATGATTCATATTTTTTTGCCTGAATGTAAATAGCATCCAATCCCAACATATCCTGCCTAATTATGCCATCTATACCGCCATCTCCACTTTTTCCAGTGTGTAGTATAGCATCTTCTGTATCGGCTCCATATCCCATTTTGGATAATACTTCCAAGACAAGTTTTTCAAAAAATACGGGCTCTCGTTTCTTAATTGAATTTAATAAATCCTCAGCTAAATTAGTCCTCAAAACATTGATAAGAGTATCAATAGTTTCATGAGGTGTTTTTTCATCTATATTTCTTAATGACTCCTTTTCAGGTATTATCTCCATTTCCGATTGTTCAGTTCTTCTTATAGCCCTAAAATCTCTAAACTCTTTAAATTTATCAAGATATTTGACATTAATTAATTTTGGGTCTGCTTTTAGTTCGATTAATCCTCGTTCGGTAATTTTGAAATAAGATCTTCTGGTAGATTCTAAAAGTATTGCTTTTTTCAGGTAAGTTAAAGCCCAAGCTGTTCTGTTACTAATAATCGCTTGTTTTCCACTGCTTAATAATTTTCTTTTTTCATAATCAGATAAATTATAAATTTTTGATATGTGTTCTGTGGCTTCAGGTAATGAGTGTTCTGCTTTGTCAGATGAAAACTTCAACAGTGGAAGCATTATACTTTGAAAATCTGGAATTGCCATATAACACAGTATAAATTCGATTCAGAATATAAACCTATCTTTTAAAGTTGACCTTTAAATGAAAATATTAAAGATACTTAGCTTCGCGTTATTTAATGCGATTTTCACCGCAAAGAGCGCAAAGCTGGGGCGCCTTTTGATGTTGGGGTCATGCGCTGCAGATGGATTTCGCATCTGCGTCCATCTGCGGTTCCATATTTCCGAAATAGTTCATTGATGCTGAAATATCGGCACCGATAATTAAATAATATAAGTAAAATAAATATTGGGCGCAGGACAGGAGGAATGAGGAGCAGAAAGACCTTTTTAAAAATCACTTTCACACCGCTATGCTAATCCTTTTAGACTCCAAAGACATCTTAACAAAACAAGAAAAATACCTACAAGAGATATAAACATGAATTCAAAGGATGCACTTGTTGTTTTTGAGGGAACCAAAATACGGCGAACATGGAACAACAACGAATGGTGGTTCGTATTAGAGGATATAGTATATTTTTTAACCGATTCCAGCGACCCCAAACAGTATATTCAAAAGATGAAACAAAGAGATGAACCCCTGGCAAAAGGGTGGGTACAAATTGTACATACCCTTACAGTAGATACTCCGGGAGGGATGCAAAAAATGAATTGCGTGAATACAGAAGGAGCATTCAGGATATTACAATCCATTCCATCCCACAAAGCCGAACCTTTTAAATTATGGCTCGCAAAAGTTGGGTATGAACGTGTGCAGGAGATAGAAGACCCGGAACTGGCACAAAAAAGGATGAAGGATATCTATAAATTGAAAGGCTACTCCGAGGAATGGATCGAGAAAAGAGCAAGGGGGATCGCGATAAGGGATGAACTGACTGACGAATGGGATAAAAGAGGCGCAAAATCCAGACAGGATTACTCTATTTTGACTGCTGAGATATCAAGAGCTACTTTTGGATTGACACCCGCCGAATATAAACGATTAAAAGGATTGAAGACAGAAAATTTAAGAGACCACATGGATGATATTGAATTGATACTCACAATGCTTGGCGAGGCTACTACTACACGATTTACACGCGACAGGGATTCACAGGAGTTCCCTGAATTGCGAAATGATGCAAAAGATGGCGGGGATGTAGCGGGAGCGACACGAAAAGATATTGAAGGAAAATTGGGAAAAAGCGTGGTTTCAAGCGATAATTATCTCGAAGCGCCGGAAAAGACAAAAAGAATAGGAAGAAAGAAGAAAAACATGGAATTGGGATTATGAAGATTGCCCCCCTCAGTTCGAAAATTTGCGGTTGACTTGAAACGGCTAATTTGCAGGCAAATATGGTATTAAACTGCGGCTGAGCTTTGCGTTATTTAAAGCGATTTTCTATGCAAAGTCCGCAAAGCTGGGGCGCCTTTTGATGCTGGGGTCATGCGTTGCAAAGGGATTTCGCATCCGCGTTTACCTGCGTCCATCTGCGGTTCTAAATTTTCAAAACCATTCATTGATACTGAAATATCGGCGCCGATAATTAAGTAATATAAGTATAATAACTATTTGGAGCAGGAAAGATGAATGATTTACACCTTAATTCAAAAATCAACTGTGCTGAAATATTCAGATACCCCTTTCAAATCCTTCATTAAACATGTGATAGAATAACTATTTGCGTATTCAATCACAATCTTTTTAATAAATATGGGCGCTACAATAACAACTCGTGTCCCCGATGACATCGAGAAAATAATCGAAAACATCTCGCGCATTGAGCATCTCGATAAATCTACAGTTGTCCGCAGGCTACTGACTAAAGCAGTAAAGGAATGGCTGATAGAAAATGCACTGGAGCAGTACAGGGATGGGAAAATAACGATCGGCAAGGCGGCAGACATGGTTGACATTCCTATTCGTGAGATGATAGCTATCGCCGCAAAGAAGGGAATACAATTCCAGTACAGCCTCGATGACCTCCAGGAAGATTTTCATGCGTCTCAAATACTATGATTGTAAGCAAAAACTGTGCTGAAATATTCAGATGGCATTTCAGATCATTCATCTGCACTTCTTTTTCTCTTAAACTCTTTCTCCCATCATTTGATGTCACGATGGAAGCTGACGGTTGAAGAGATTGGAGAAGCGGACTATCTCACCTGATAAACTCTTCAATAATTTCATTCAATTCTTTGGGTTTATCAATCATGACTATGTGCTTACTTTGCGGTATGATTTTCAATTTTGAGCCTTCAATCTCTCTATTTAGATACTGGCTCATTTCTATAGGTGTTGATTTATCATTTTCACCAACGATAATTATTGTCGGTATTTTTATTTCGGAAACTCTATCTCTGATATCGTAGTTTTTTGACTCTTTTAAACACTCATATGCCACAGGCTTTGGGGTTTTGATAGCCCTGTTGAATGCTTCCTTTCTTATTTGTTCTGTAGGTTGAGAAAAGTTGTGGTTAATACCTATCTGTATGAATGATTCATAAGAGAAAATATGCATCATAATCCATAAAGAGAGACGCATTGAAAGGGACTGTTTTGCAGTAGTACCAACTAAAACCAGCTTAGAGACTTTATCAGGATGATTTAATGCAAATGTGAGAGCTGTCATGCCTCCCATCGCATGACCAACGAGTGTAACTTTTTTAAGATCGAGTCCTTGTATAAGAGAGTACAGGTCATTCGATAATGTTTCAACTGAATAATTGGCTTTTGGTTTATCTGATTTGCCATGCCCTCTATGGTCGTATGCGATCACTTTATACTTTTTAAAAAAAAACTCAATTTGAGAGTTCCATACCGGGCATTCACCCATCCATCCATGAGAAAAAATAATCGGTTCGCCCTCACCGTGCACTTCATAATATAATTCTATGTCATCCACCTTAATCTTCATGTAAATTCACTCCAATATCAATGGAAATAGTTGTAATATAAAACTTTGTACACTTTCATTTTTCCAAATAATCCATATTCGGATGTATGCAGGACTTTCTTTGAGGGGCCAAATGTCCACCTTTGTTCTAAATTTGAAGGGTAGTACCTATTCTCTTAAACCTTCACCCTCTCCCCTCATTCATTCCTTTGTAAATCCCAAACTCTGATTTCTTTAAAAACTCCCCTTCAAACACAGGCCCATCCTTGCATGTACTGGCAAGACTGCCCCATCACAGCCAGTACCACAAAAATGGTTGAAAAGGAAAACATTCGTTTCACATCTCGTAAACTATAAATAACAGTTGTAAACTAAATATAACAGATGTTAACTGAAAATAACAAGGTCAAAATCCTCAGACTTTTTTTTGAGGGGCCAAATGTTCGCCTTTATTTAAGGGAAGTGGCGCGAAGAGCCGAACTTTCAGCAACAGGCGCAATGAAGATACTTGGCGCACTTGAGAAAGAAGGACTATTAGAGAAAGAGCGTACTGCGCTCACGGTAAATTATCGCGGGAATTATGACAATGAAAGTTTTATGGCTTTGAAAAGGTCACTTAACCTTTATTCTCTATATTCCTGTGGGCTGGTCTCGTCATTAGTAGAATTTTACAAGATCCTTGAGTGCATAATTCTTTTTGGAAGTTACGCAAAGGGTGAAGATACAAACGAAAGTGATATAGATATTGCAGTTCTGACAAGTCTGAAAGACTATCCAGGGCTTGATATCTATGAAGGCTGTCTGAAGAGGAAAATAAGCTTGCATCTCATTGAAAATATAAAAAATGAAAACCAGGAATTTATCAATAGCCTTGCAAATGGTATAGTGATTTATGGTTATTTCGAAGTGGTATAATTGAAACCTTTTAAGTTTTATATCGAATCTGGCCTTGTGAGTACAAATAGAAACCAATCGAAGTGAACATATAGAGGTTTATAATGCTGATGGTGAATCAGATGTGGCCAGAATGGCAACTTCTAAGGCTTCCATATTTTGAGAAAATCCACCCTCTCAAAATCGCCATCGTTGGTCGCAATATTTTCAATTCCGCAAACCTTGCAACCCCATCAAACCAGCTCTTCTATATCTTTTTCTGCAATCTCCAGAACGATATCTTCAGGAACATCTATTTTGGTTTTAACGATTGGCTCTTTTTTCAGTTTTACTAATATCTCTTTTTCATTAGATTTTAAAGGCCTATTAAGCAAGAGCGTTCTTTTATCAAGCATTGTTCCATATATCTGTGCAGACATTTCTACCTCTTGTGAGAGTTTTAGACTCTCAACCAATATATACATTTTCCAAGTAACTTCAGGAGTATAGAATAGAACATGATGTGCTGAAATCTTCAGATGTCCCCCCTTTCATATAATTAATC
Source organism: Candidatus Methanoperedentaceae archaeon (assembly GCA_963753595.1). Classification (GTDB taxonomy): domain Archaea; phylum Halobacteriota; class Methanosarcinia; order Methanosarcinales; family Methanoperedenaceae; genus Methanoperedens. Next base: position 60,901 of record CAVWCX010000022.1, read on the forward strand.
TGCACTTCTTATTCTCTTAAACCCTCACCCTCTCCCCGCACTCATTTCTCCTGTAAATCCCGAACTCTGATCTCTTTAAAACCTCCCCTCCGAACACAGGTCCGTCCTTGCATACGCGCAGGCCATCCACACAGCACGCACCGCAAATCCCGAGGCCGCATTTGATGTAGCGGTGAAGGCTGAATTGTGCTTTTTCAGGCTCCACTTTATCAAGGACTTTTTTCATCATGATTTCAGGACCACAGCAATATATCTGGTCATAGTTTTCCTGCTCCGGTATCAATTGGGTCACATATCCGTATTTTCCAACGGATCCGTCATCTGTTGCGACCATCATGGATCCTGCGGCTTCAAAGCGTTCCCTGAATACCAGTTCTTCCTTTGTTTTTGCTCCAAGAAGCGTTGTGACTTTTAGTCCCTCTGAACTTGCTTTTTCAGCAAGAGGCGAAAGCGGAGCTGCCCCGACCCCGCCTGCTATCAGCAATATATTCTTTCCCTTTAATTCAAAGCCGTTCCCGAAAGGTCCGCGGATGCCAATTGAGTCGCCTTCTCCAAGTTCGAACAATGCTGATGTCGCAGCCCCTACCTCCTGGACTGTGATAGCATTATCATAGGAGAGCGCCATCGGGATCTCATCCACGCCGCGTATCCAGGCCATCACGAACTGACCCGGTCCTGGTTTAAAAGAGGTATCAAAGAAGAAAGTCCTTATCGTTGGCGTTTCTTCCACTACCTTTGTTATTATGGCATTTGCAGGTTTCATTTTTTATGCGCCATCCCGTAAATTTCATTGAATGTCCATTCTTTTTCTGCAAGGAATGCTTCGATACCCATTGATACATCTTTGAAAATATTGATGTTATTCCCTGCTGCAGAGCCAATTTGAACCGCAAGCGCTCCTGCCATTATGAATTCAACCGCATCCTTCCAGTCCGAGATCCCGCCAACGCCAATTACCGGTATGTCAAGAACATCATAAAGATCATAAACACACTTTATCGCAACTGGCTTTATTGCGCGGCCAGAAAGCCCACCGAATTTGTTTCCCAGCACAGGATAACCACTTTCGATATCTATTGCCATCCCCCTCACCGTGTTTATCGCAACAACTGCATCAGCTCCCCCTTTCTGGGCTGCCAGTCCTATACTTTTTATATCTGTGACATTGGGCGTTAATTTTACCCAGACCGGCGCATCGGTTGCGGTTTTAACTGCCGCAGTGATATCTTCCACAAGAGCCGGGTCTGTACCGATATCGGCGCCAAACCCATGAGCATGCGGGCAGCTTACATTGAGCTCAAACGCATCAGCGTCCAGCTTGCCTGCTATTTCTGAAAAATCAAGCGCGCACCCCCCGAAAATACTTGCGATCACAGGCACACCCGAATTCCTCGCGAGGTCAATTTCCTGCTGGAAATTCTTATAAGAAGGATTTGGAAGACCCAATGCATTCAGGTAACCGCAGTCCACTTCAACCATGCTCGGGTTAGCGTGCCCGGTTTTTGGTTCTATCCCGATGGATTTTGTGACAACTGCCCCTGCTCTATTATCCGCGATACGCTTGAGTGAGCCGCCTGTTGTCCCCATTATCCCTGCTGCAAGCACCAATGGATTTTTTAATTTCAGACCGGTTACAGTTAAAGAGAGCATAGAGGTTTATGATTGATATTATATGCTTAAAAAAGTAACCCTGAAAAAAAGTGTAGAGTCTGAAAAAAAGAGTTTTTCTATAAGAGAAATAGCTTTAATCTTTATCTTATAAAATCACTTGTATTGAATGGCATTTCCCTGGGTTTTTCATTTGTTGCAACCTCTGTAACAGTGGCTGTTGGTGTTATAGCTCCAGTACTTGAACCTACAAGTAATACTGAAGAACCTCCGACATTCCCGGCAGCCCTTTCCTGGTCTTTGAATGTACCTCTGAAAGTGTAAGAACCTGCTGATTCGGGGGCTGTCAAAGTATAAGCAATGCTGACGCTGCCGATATTTATGAACGTCCAGACATTGCCGACGTTAGTGGCCATTCCTGCCGTATTGGCAATTAGATTAAATCCTGCTGGGATTGTTTCTATCACCATATAACCAGGCGATTCGAAAAGTGTTGAAGGTGAGGGTGTCAAAGTAATGGTAAAGATACTTCCTGGTTGTATTGTTGATGCTGAAAATATTCTTGTTACAGTTCCAGCGCTGGTTTCTGAAGGAGTAATTGAAGGCGTCGCTACAGGCTCTATTGGTGTTTCAACGCACCCGCTGAGTAATATTGTCAAGAATACCAGCAATATCATACCGATTTTCATTCCAGGATGCATCATCCGGAAACGTACATAAAATCCCCTCATAAACATTACTTTCATCCTGATCGATATATATAGATTTGTTTAAGAGGAAATTTTTTGGGAAAAGACGATCGCAGATTAAAACCCTCGCTCAAGTCTGATCGCTTTTGGCCTGCAGTTTGTCACACATGTTGTGCATCCTATGCAGAAGCTCTTATCCAGTACTTCTGCTGCCTTCTTTCCATTTTTTTCAATAAGCCTGTAAATCCTTGGCCCTTTCGGGCAAACCCTTATACATTCCCCGCATCCCGTGCATTTTTCTTCATCAATGAATATATCTATCATGTTGGAACATTCCAAGCACTTATATAAGCAATAATACTAAATTAAAGCGCATGTCTGGAAATACTTTTGGTACACTTTTTCGGATGACAACCTGGGGTGAGAGCCACGGCCCTGCCGTAGGTGTTGTTGTTGACGGCTGCCCGGCCGGTCTTTTGATTGATGAGTCTGATATCCAGAAGGAATTAAACCGCAGGCGTCCAGGGCAAAGCGATATAACGACCCCGCGTAAAGAAGAGGATAAGGCCCGGATATTATCCGGGGTATTTCTGGGAAAGACCACTGGTGCGCCGATATCGATAATTGTGCGAAATAATGATGTTGATTCAAGCAAATACGAGACGCTTCGTGACACTCCCCGCCCTGGACATGCGGATCTTACTTATGAATTAAAGTATGGATACCGCGACTGGCGGGGAGGAGGGAGGTCATCAGCGCGTGAAACAACAGGGCGTGTTGCAGCTGGTGCCATTGCTAAGAAAATCCTTGGTATGAATGGCATTGAAGTGTTGGGTCATGTAGTTGAGCTTGGAGGTATTCGTGCAAAGACCGTGGATATTGAACATATCCGTGAAAATACGGAAAAAAACCCGGTAAGATGCGCGGATATGGATGCGGCTTTGCAAATGGAAGCAATGATCCATGCCGCCAGAAGCGAAGGCGATAGTGTAGGCGGAATCGTTGAAATTATTGGCCTTGGTGTCCCTCCGGGTGTGGGTGAGCCTGTTTTCGATAAGCTCAGTGCTGAACTTGCAAAAGGATTAATGAGTATCGGGGCTGTGAAAGGCATAGAGATTGGCCTGGGATTTAAGAGTTCAAATATAAGAGGCAGCCAGATGAATGATCCGATCGGGATGCGGGATGGTAAACCAAAGCCTCTCACAAATAATGCAGGAGGTATCCTTGGCGGGATAAGCAATGGTGAGCCTATTGTTTGCAGGATCGCTGTGAAGCCTACTCCGTCGATCTCAAAGGAACAGCGCACAGTTGACCTGGGCGCTATGAAGGATACCCGAATAAAGATAACAGGCCGCCATGACCCCTCCATTCCGCCGCGCATCGTGCCTGTCGCAGAAGCAATGGTGGCGCTTGTGCTTGTTGATATGATGATGAAAGGCGGGTTCATAAGAACGTCTGCAATGGGACAATTATGACAGATTTTAAACCGCAAAGTTCGCAAAGAACGCAAAGCTCATCAATCACGGCGACCTTGTATGAAAGAGAGCAGCAACAGCGACTTGGCACACAGATGACACGGATCAGAAGGATTTTCACGGATTCATGGGCATCCGCGTCAACCGTTGCGCCAGTTGACGTAGCCCACACGTATGGCTCTCGCCATACGTGGAGATCCGCCTTCCAGCGAAATCCATCTGCGATTAATTTATTTTTAAAATTTTTCGATACTAATTCAGGAGAAAGCTATTCATGAAATTCAATCCCGACGAGATAAAAGAAGCAACAAAGAAAGATTTTGATGCTGCATGGAACGAAGGCAAAAAATACGTTCCAAATCCCGGCATCAATGAAAAATACCCGCGCACATCATTGAAATACGGTAAACCACACCCGGTTTTTGATACCATACAGAAACTGCGTGAAGCATATATGAGAATGGGTTTTGAAGAATTCATGAACCCGATAATAGTGGAAGACAGGGATATCCACAAACAGTTCGGATATGAGGCGCTTGCCGTTCTTGACCGCTGCTTCTACATAGGCGGGCTTCCGAGACCTAACGTGGGGATATCCGATGAAAGAATAATCCAGATAAAAAATATCCTCGGGGACATTGGTGATGAGGGTGTGGAAAAGATAAGGCTGATCCTTCATTCCTATAAAAAAGGTGAGATAGAGGGAGATGATCTTGTTCCCGAAATGGCCGCGGGATTAAAAGTTGTTGGTTCAAAAGTGGCCGTAATGATAGACCATGTATTCCCTGAATTCAAGTCACTTGTTCCAGTATCTTCCCAGAATACACTCCGAAGCCACATGACATCAGGCTGGTTTATCAGTCTAGGCGAGATGGGTGATTACAGAAAAGTTCCGCTTCGGCTTTTTTCCGTGGACAGGGTATTCAGGCGCGAACAGGCCGAAGATGCCACGCGGCTTATGGCTTATTATTCGGCATCATGCGTCATGATGGATGAGAACGTAAGTGTAGAGGATGGAAAGGCCGTAGCTGCAGGGCTTCTTTCGCAATTTGGTTTTTCTAATTTCACTTTCAGGCCTGATGAAAAGAGAAGTAAATATTATATCCCCGATACACAGACAGAGGTGTTTGCTTATCATCCTAAGCTTGTTGGTTCAAAGACAAAATACAAGGACGGCTGGGTTGAAGTTGCAACATTCGGGATTTATTCACCATCTGCCCTCTCACAGTACAATATCCCTTATCCTGTGATGAATTTAGGGATGGGGGTTGAGCGCCTTGCAATGATATTGCACGATTCTACTGATGTCCGCGCCTTGACATATCCGCAGTTCCAGTACAAGACCAACTGGGTCATGTCAGATAGTGAAATAGCATCAATGATCTATGTCGAGAATGTGCCGGTGACTGAAACAGGAAAAGAGATACAGGCAGCGATTGTCAGGACCTGTGAGCAGTATGGGAATACGATCAGCCCCTGTGAGTTCACAGCATGGGAAGGGCAGTTGTCCGGGAAGAATATCCTGGTCAAGGTCATTGAGCCTGAGGAAAATACAAAGCTTTGCGGACCAGCTGCTATGAATGAGGTGATTTCTTACAGGAACGACATCCTTGGATTACCGAGAATTTCAAAGTGGGATGAGGCGTTCAAGAACGGTGTCACTTCCGGCATAAGATATATTGATGCATTCGCGGCGCGCTGTGCAAAGGAGATAGAGGTTGCGGCAAATAACGGCAGCACCTCTGAAACAAGAGCCAGGATCATCAAAGTGCCGTCTGAGATAAATATTATGATAGACCCGATAGCACAGCGGTATATAACAGGATTACAGAAAAAAATTGATACAAGAGGACCTGTATTTACAACAGTAAAGATGGAGATTGTTTAAATGAAGCAAGCTGGATATGCCTGTGCATATGGCGCAGGAACAATAATCAATGCGATTTCCACATGGAAAGGCGCTGCATTTGGTATTGAGTTAAAAACCGAAGCCGAGGTAATACTTACAGATGATAAGAAAATAACCGGCTACATGGAAGAAGGCGGGGACACAACCCTTATCGAGCGAAGTGTTGAACTTACACTTTCGCGCTTTGGTTCTAAAAACGGCGCCAAAGTGGCAACAAAATCCCAGATACCCATAGCAAGCGGGCTTAAGAGCTCAAGTGCTGCCGCAAATGCCTCAGTTCTTGCCACTCTTGATGCGCTTGGCGAAAAGCTTGAACCTCTTGAAGTGATCAAAATTGGCGTGCAGGCAGCGCTTGACGCTAAAGTTACCATAACAGGGGCTTTTGATGATGCCTGCGCCTCTATGCTGGGAGGATTTGTAATTACTGACAACAAGAAGAAAGAGCTGTTAAAACGAGAAGAGCGGGATTCACAGGTGCTGATACTGGCCCCTGGAAAAAGAGTATTAAGCTCCGGCACAAATGTAATGCGTTCACGGCTTATTGGAAAATGGGTTGAAATGGCATATAAGGAAGCAATTTCCGGAAATTATGAGAAGGCCATGACCCTCAACGGTTTCCTGTACTGCGCAGCCCTTGGCTTCAGCACCGAGCCCATGATGGCAGCCCTTGAAGTTGGTATCGAGGGTGTAAGCATCTCAGGAACAGGACCTGCCTATACAGCTCTTGGAAGTCCTGAGTTGCTTGATAAACTCGAAAAAGTATGGGGGCAAATGGACGGAAAAGTGATAAGGACAAAAGTCAATAATAGCGGTGGAAAAGCATGCCGTTAAAAGAGATAAGGGCAAAAATAGAAAAAATCGACGCACAGATAGTAAATCTTATCGACCAGCGAACGGCTCTGGCAAAGGATGTGCTTGATGCTAAAAAGGCGCAGAACATTCCGATCAATGATTCACTACAGAATAAAGTAGTGCTCGAAAGGGTAGCGAACATGGCGACTGAGAGGGGATTGGATGGCGAGGAAGTAAAGAGGATATTTGAGATATTGATCAAGATGAATATCGAGCGCCAGCATGAGATGAGCGGGGAAGGGAATTTGCCGTGATAGCCAAACAGTCTAAAATTTCTCCAGAGTAAAAATCCAAAAAAATGAAAATTTTGAAGTTATTTCAACTTCTTAAATAAGCTCTCACTACTTTTACTGCATCCTCCTTCGTTATCAAGTAATTAAAGTAGCTTTAACTGCTTCATCACGTTGAACAATTCCATCCGAACCCGCATATTGCGAGACAATGTCTACTGTGTCCATTCGAAAAATCTCAAGACCATTAGTTTCATCAGCCACATATGCATAGTTTCCCGCCACTGCCACTCCATATGAAGTTCCGACGGTATTATAGCTACCTTTCAATGTGGGGGCTGCTGGATTTGTCACATCAACGATCAAAAGACCATTATCCACATCAACCACATATGCGTAGTTTCCCGCCACTGCCACCCCATTTGAATGTCCAGAGGTCTCGTAGCTGCCTTTTAAAGTTGGCGCTGCCGGATTGCTCACATCAAGGATCACAAGATCATAGCTGTTAGACACATATGCATAGTTCCCTGACAGCGCCACTTCCATTGAAATCCCGGGTGTCTCGTAGCTGCCTTTTAAAGTTGGCGCTGCTGGATCACTCACATCAACGATCACAAGTGTAAAATAATCATCAGCCACATATGCATAGTTTCCCGCCACTACCACTCCAAATGAATTCCCGGGTGTATCGTAGTGGCCCTTTAAGGTAGGTGCTGCTGGATTTGTCACATCAACGATCAAAAAACCATTATCATAATCAGCGACATATACATAGTTAATGAATTCCCGGGTGTATCGTAGTGGCCCTTTAAAGTTGGCGCTGCCGGATTGCTCACATCAAGGATTACAAGACCATTAGAACCATCACCCAAATATGCGTAGTTTTCCGCCACTGCCACTCCAAATGAATTCCCGGCGGTATCGTAATGGCCCTTTAATGTAGGTGCTGTTGGATTGGTTACATCAACGATAACAAGACCTCTGGAACCATCAGCCACATATGCATAGTTACCCGTCAGTGCCACTCCAAACGAATTTCCTGTGGTATCGTAGGTACCTTTTAACGTGGGAGCTACTGGATTGGTCACATCAATGATAACAATACCATTAGAACCATCAGCCAGATATGTATAATTATTTGCCCCCACCACTCCATACGAATACCCGGAGGTATTGTATCTGCTTTTTAGAGTGGGTGCTGCTGGATTGCTTATATCAACGATCACAAGACCATTAATATAATCAGCCACATATGCATAGTTTCCAACCAGCGTTACTCCCCTAAAATACTTGGTAATGAGGTTGCCTTCTAAAGTGGGATTTGCCGGATCGCTCACATCAACTATCACAAGACCATTATCCCAATCAGCCACATATGCATAGTTTCCGGCCACCGACACTCCGTATGAAGCCCCGGCAGTATCATAATGGCCCTTTAAGGTAGGTGCTGCTGGATTGGTCACATCAATGATCGCAAGACCATTATCCCAATCAGCCACATATGCATAGTGTCCCACCACTGCCAATCCCTGTGAATTTCCGGTGGTATCGTAGCTGCCTTTTAAACCTTAACTCCGCCCAATTTGTGTAATATTTTTTAGAAAACTGTCAACACATACCGTAATCTTTATATATTTGTATTACGTATATACGTAATATTATGACTCATCCGGATTGGGTATTGAAACACAAAACAAAAGGGACAGAAATAAGAAAACTCGGAAAGTACTATTATCTCTACAAAATCAGAAGCGAATATGACAAAGAAAAGAAACGGGCCAAAAAGATCACAGAAAAATTTCTTGGCAAAATAACAGAAGAAGGACTCATAAAACCAAAACATGAAAGGACAATAGAATCACGGAAAAATATTAGTGTAAAAGAGTTTGGAGCATCACGATTCATAGCTAATGAATCAAAAGATATCATCCAAAACCTGAAAGAAGTGTTTCCAGATATATGGAAGGAGATATTCACATTCGCAGCATTTCGTTTTTTCTCATCATCACCACTAAAGAATGTTCAAAATCATTACCAGAGTTCTTACTTATCTGACATCATACCCGATGCAAAAGTATCTCCCAAGACACTTAGCAACATACTTCACGCAATAGGGCAGCAAAGAGATCTTATCAAGAAATTCCTGTCAAAATACATAGCACAAGATGAATGTATGGCGGTTGATCTCACACATGTTTTCTCTCTTTCAGAAAATGTGATATCAGCTACTTTAGGTCGAAATTCAGAAAGGAACTACCTCCCGCAAATAAATCTTTTTTTGCTTTTTTCACTTGATCGAATGCAGCCGATATTTTATAGACTTGTTCCCGGTTCGATAAGGGACGTTTCCAGTTTGCTTTTATCCATGGAAGAATCGAAGGTGAAGGACATTATTTTGGTGGGAGACAAGGGTTTCTATTCTGCAGACAATGCGAAAGAATTGGAAACAAAGAAAATAAGGTATATTTTACCTCTGAAAAGGAATAGTCAGTTCATCGATTACTCACCTCTAAAACAGGCCGGAAGAAAGCAGTTTGATGGTCATTTTCTTTTTGAGAACCGAGTGATTTGGCATTATGAACGTGTATTAGATGGGAAAAGGATAGTTACATTCCTGGATAACTTTTTGAAAGTGGAAGAGGAACGTGATTTTTTAATAAGGGTGAATGAAGGAAAGCTCAAGATAGAAGAGTTTCATGAAAATGATAGTAAGTTTGGCACAATATCGATAATTACAGGATTGGATTTGTCCCCACAGAAAATTTTCGAGTTGCTGAAAAGCCGTGTTGAGATCGAGGTTACTTTTGACACATTTAAAAATGTGTTGAATGCAGATCGCAGTTATATGAGAGATGATTCCGCAATGGAAGGATGGATGTTTGTGAATTTTGTCGCTCTACTTCTTTATTATAAGGTTTATGGATTGCTACTTTCCAGGGATATTTTAAGCAGATGTTCACCAAAAGATGTTATTCTACATCTATCAAGAGTGTTCAATGTTAAGATAGGGGATGACTGGGAGATCTCTGAGATTCCTAAAAAGACACGTTTACTTATTGAAAAATTGGGGATTGATTTGAGTATTACGTAAAAAAGGGAGAGTTACGGATTAATAATACCGTAATAATAAGGTGTAAAATACTTTAAGAAGCTGTCATCTCCTTGAATGAGAAAGAAAAATAAAATACCCAGGAAAACAATAGACATTATTAAAGAAGTACGATTATTTTCAGACAGAGCTGAAATAAATAAAGAAATAGTTATTAAACATCCCAGATAAAGACTTGAAAATCCCCAGAATAGAGCTGCTGTACCTAATTGAATTGCATTATTTGAAAAATACATATATAATAAATTTATAATTGTAATCGCAAATAAAGCAAATACAAATACCATAAACAAAGCTAAAAATTTGCCCAATACAAATGAAGTCCGATCGATTTTTGAGATAATATATCTTATTGAACCGGTTTCCACTTCATTACTGATAATATCAAAAGATGCTAACATAATTAGAAGGGGGCCTAAAAATAAAATAATGAAATAAGAAATTAGATAATATGGGATGTCTGCATTACTTTTAAAAAAAAATAAAGATAATATTGATGCACTATAATGGTTTATCACTACAACAAGAAAGATAAAAAATCCACTTAATGTATACTTACTCCTTGAACCTCTTAATATTTCATCTTCCCCAATAATTCCTATTTCTGAAAGATTCATAAAAGCTTCACCCCTATTTACTCTTTCTCAGATTATATGTGACAAATGCACTAAACGATCCGATAATTGAAAAAAGACCAATCATGATTACCAAAAAACCGATAAATACACTTGCAACTGCTTTCCCTGATCCAAACACAATCTCAGCCTCGGGATCAAATATAGCTATTGCTGTCCAGGCGATTAAATTAGATATGATTGTCGAAATAAATGCGTATCTGATTGGATTATTATCTATCAGTGAGCCAATGGTTATACCAACGAGAATTGCGCTTATGGTCCCCCGGGAAATCGTTCCGGAAATATTTAATAATTCAAGTATGTCGAAAATTACAAGGCCGAGTATTATCCCAATTATCAATACTTTTTCATTTTTCATATTTTAGTCTCTTTTATATTTTCTGTTCCTTCATAGATAGCTAAAACTTAGAAGGTATCTCCTGTGAATATGCTTTTTTAAATCGTTCTACTTTATTTTTATGATCTGTTTGGTCCGTAACAGGAAGATCGCCATAGTTGTTTATAACAATAGTATGCCATCCGTCAATATCATTAAATCTGGTAGCAAACAGATGAGTGTTACCCGGCTCCAGAAGTTTGTCTCCATCCATGAGATCTAACCGATTTACACCATTTTTCACTTCGTAGCCGCCATATTGGCTCACTGTGATCATTCCGCTGAGGTTTCCTTTTATATTCTCAACAACCTCAACGCTAAACTGCGTTTGTGGCGAAAAACCTGGTGTATCGCCAGCTTCAGGTGGTGGAGTGTTTGCGTTATTTCCAGTTTGAGCTATAACCCTACCAATGAATACATTATCTGCAAAACCTACTAATTCGCGATCATCGGTAACATTAATTACAGCATCACCACTACTATAGCTGATTTCTCCGCTATTGTATCCATTTGTTTGCATGACCAGGAAACCTGTGCCGATCAAACCTGCCAGCACTACAAACACAATACTTATTTTTGTTTTTGTTAACATATTTAGCACCTACTTATATATTTTTTAGAAATATAAATAATTATATCCTCGATATCGTGCGACCATAATGCCCTCATCAGGCGCGGCGCTGGCTCTATGGATTTTTAAAGCTTTCATGGCCTGACAAAAAAAATAGGCGAAGTCATATTATAGATTCCACCACTCTGATTAATTCTTCTTTACTGATTTTTCCATATACTGAAATATCACTACCTTTCCATGACCAGGAAAGCGTTCTGCCAAAATCTGAATCCTTGTATCTGGCCTCAACGCCATTGATTTTTACAGTCTCAAATTTTCCATTCGGCGTATAGGCGCTCCTGGTCACATCGTAGACCGATAGCGTCTCTTCACCTTTCTTATATGTAATTGAAACGCTCTGGGTAGTGTCATATTCAAAAACCGTTACTCTATCAAGAATGTATTTTGCCAAAAAACCCAGAATTGCTCCAATGATCAATTGAATCGATGAGATAATTGCGATATTCAATCTCGTTGTTGCATTTTGTGATGTGTTCATCAATGATGTTTCCAAGATCATCCATAGAATCATAAGAATAAATATAATAATTGCATTTTTGATGTTCATTTTCATTAACTCACCTCTTGAAAAAAATTCTGTCGGGATATACAAATTTCTTAAATAAAATGTATGATTTTTATAATTATATATATCACTATATACACAATAACTGCTTCGATTAACGATACAAGACCTACTCCAATAAATTTTATTAAATTAAATCCACTTAAATTTATTAAATTAATTATAATAAATAAGATATATATACTGATTAATAATACAGGTTTCCAAATAGACAATATTATTACCTCATATAAATATTGGCTTTGTATAAATCCTATATGTTTAAAAGATTTCTTCAAAGCCTTTTTACTTGTTTAGATGTGACTGTCAATTTGCTATTAATGATATTCGAGCTCTTATAAAACATTTTTTAGTTCGACATGTGAAAAACGAACCTTCGAAACCTAAATATCGAAATATCAACATGCTGACAATCGCAATAGTTTATGTGATTTCAACATATGTATCATAATTTCCGTCCTTATCACCTAATACATAAAGGTTCACATATTTATCCTCTAATACTAGACCGATTCCTTGATATTCAATTCCATAATGGAAATTTCCTCTCCCATAGAATTCAGCTGAGGTTCCACCAGCGTAATTATATCCACCTTCTTCCCAGTTAGAGACTTGCCATACACTTAAGGTACCTCTTGTATACCATGAATCTATATGGTGAGCTTCAACTTGAGTCCCATCATACGCAAAATAACCTTTTGTATACACGGTAAAAAGTAATAAATTAACCCAACTATATTTGCTCCAATATGCAATAATTGTATTTGTATTACTCATGCTTTGAATTCCTAACGTAGGAGCATAACTAATGCCTTGATTTGGTAAAGGTGTTGCAATAGCATTATTTTCTTCTTTTACCTCAGTTATATAAAATAAATCTCCATCAGTAAAAGTTATTTGTATTCCGTTGTTTAGTTTATATGTTCTATCTTCGCTTTTAATTAAACTCGTGTCACTTTTCGTGTTTATATTACTGTTTAATTTGATTTTATCACTATTAGATTTGATATAATGGTTAATTATATCCTCAGTGGATGCTCCTTCTTTTTTAGAGTTTAAAGCATCAATTAATCCTTGCTCTAATTCAGAGGATTTCTGAGTTACAATTAATTCTTTATTCGCACTCACTGCCGGCACAAACGCCATGCTCAACAGCAACATCGCCGCAAGCACCGCGCCTAATTGCATTCCTTTATTTTTCATATTTTTATTTCTCCTTTATATTTTCTTTTCTTTACTCCCTTCATCAGGCGCGGCGCTGGCTTTAAATAAGTTCAAAGCTAATCTTACCATGCCTTCGGGCGATCCGGGGTTCAGTTGCTCTCGCAGAACCGCTGAATCCCACGTTTTTCATGGGCTATAAAATTCAGTTGTTAGAGTTTTTTTATCTCCCCAACCTGCCAACTTTACCGACCCATTTTTTTTGTACAGATTTTATCTGTACACCGACATATTTTCATGTATAATATTTAAACATATCGTTTTTTATATCAATATTACAAAAAACTAAAAAGAAAATGTTTAAATAAACAATTGTGATGCTAAATTACAAAAACTAGTTCATATTTATATGAACTAAACACGGGGAATAAGAATGTTTTTGAAAAATCCATATATATCAATACTTAAATTGAAAAGCAGTATCGTTGACCTTTCTGTGGTAGCAGTAACATGCGCAGTCCTTGGCACCTGGGATTACAGGGCAGCTATCGGGATCATCGCCGGGATAATGATCCACGGCGCATGTGATATCATAAATGATATCTATGATGTTGAAATAGATAAAATCTGTAAGCCAAAGGGTGCGATAGCATCAGGTCAGATATCAGAGAAAAATGCATGGGGATACATGATTTTATTAATTTCGGCTGCGCTTACTATTTCATTTAATCTGAGCTTTATTCTTTTTACATGCCTTCTGGCAGGAATTATTGTGGGGGGAATTATGTACTCCCACCCTTCATTCCGTTTAAAGGACAAGCCCGGCATGGCAATGGCAAATATGGGATTATGTTTCGCTCTTGAATCAATAGGTATATGGAGCATATATTCCCCTGTTGGCAGAGATAGTTTAATAGTTGCCACCTACATATTCATACTTGTATTCTCTCTCACATTCATGAAGGATTTTAAGGATGTGGCAGGAGATATTAATTCATTGCCGCTCTTGCTTGGTATTCGCAAGGCCGCAATAGTATGCAGCGCAATGACAATACTGCCGCTAATCCCTCTTTTATACATAATAATCAGATACCTGAATTTTTATATTGCTGCGATAATTTATATTGTGTTAATTGCAAGCTGTATAAAAATCCTTATGGGAAATCCAGTTGCGCAAGGCCATCGGCTTAAAGACTGGATGATCATGGCATTGACTGTCCCCAACTTCTTTATGTTCTTTGCTACGATCATTTAGTCATTATAAAGGCAAATCATGCAAGTCTTTCAAAACCTCAGCAGAATCACTTCCTTTACCTATCTGGAAGAATTCTTTTAGTTTTTTTATTGCATTTTTGTCAATGAAGAAATCACTTATTGTTTTATATTTATTCATCAGCAGGCTTACTTTGATATTTTTGTACCTGTTAACAAGATAATTCTTACTATAAACCGCAGCGTCCTGGTCAGATGTTGCCCTTCCGACTATTATCGCCATAGTCTTGTCACCAAAACAGTGATAAACATTCTGCAGGATCACACAGCCCGAGATGGTCGGAACTACTGCGATATCCCCCTTCTTCGTTGCATATTCATCAGTCATTACCACATGTATTTTTTCAATTTCAAGCAGTTGTTCTTCATTTTCCGCTTCAGCTAGAATTATAAATTCCGTCG
>CAVWCX010000023.1:0-151537 GCA_963753595.1 Candidatus Methanoperedentaceae archaeon
GCAGTCCAATACGCTTCCAGTTAGGAACAATTGTATAACGGTCGATCATGCCGTCATCCTGCATGGTTCGCGTGTGATACGCCACTGAATTCCCGTCCTTGAAATTCATTATTTTTGCAAGTTCGGCATTGGTCATTTTGCTGTCCTGGAGCAATTCCAGAAGAATGAACATATCAGTTTCATCCAGGCGCGAGACTTCGGAGATTATTTGAGCAATTTTCTTGATCCTATCTGTAGCAATTCCATCCATTATAATCAACTACAACAATTATTCGCTTTACTGAAATAACTTTCGATAAACAAAAAAAAAGCAGGAATTTCAATATGCCAGTTTTTCACTGGTATATGAAATTCTCAGATATTTTCGTATATTTCTCCAGTTCTTTCTTCGAATGCGGTTTCACTTTCGTCATCGCATCCCTGAAATTATGATAGCCCACTTTCAATTGCTTTATGGACTCATCATCAGTTGGTTTTCCTGAAACCACATATTCCCTGATAGCCAGTATCGTAGCCTCATTGCATACAGATGCAATGTCAGCCCCGGTGAAACCTTCGGTATCATCTGAAAGCGTTTCAAGGTCAACATCGCCATCAAGTGGCGTCTTTGCGGTATGGACTTTGAATATCTCAAGCCGTGAATCCCTGTCAGGGGGCGTTATGTAGATCAGCCGGTCGATCCTTCCAGGCCGAAGAAGCGCAGGGTCAATGATATCCGGCCTGTTGGTCGCTGCAATTACCGTAATGCTGTGCATCTCTTCAAGCCCGTCTATCTCCGAAAGCATCTGGCTTATAACCCTCTCTGTCACATGGGAATCCGACCCCGAACCTCTTGTCTGGGCTATTGAATCGATCTCATCAAAGAAAACGATACAAGGCGCTGCCTGTTTTGCTTTCCTGAATGTTTCCCGGATGGCTTTTTCGCTTTCTCCGACCCATTTGCTCATGAATTCCGGCCCTTTCACACTTATGAAATTTGCCTCGCTTTCCGTAGCTACCGCTTTTGCAAGCAGGGTCTTTCCTGTTCCCGGCGGGCCATAAAGCAGTATCCCTTTTGGCGGTCTTGCCCCGGTCTGCTTGAACAGGTTCGGGTATTTCATCGGCCACTCAACTGCTTCTTTTAATTCCTGTTTTGCATCAGGAAGCCCGCCAATATCGCTCCAGTGGATATTCGGGGATTCAATGAATACTTCACGAAGAGCTGATGGTGTCATCTCCCGCAGTGCATTTGTAAAGTCCTCTCCTGTAACTACCAGCCTGTTAAGGATATCTGCGGGGATGCTCTGAACTTCAAGGTCAAGCTCAGGAAGCAAACGCCTGATAGCATTCATGGCAGCCTCCCGTGTCAGGGCAGCAAGGTCTGCGCCCACGAAACCGTGCGAAAGATCTGCTATCCTGTCAAGTTTCACGTCATCGCCCATAGGCATTCCCCTGGTATGTATCTGCATTATCTCAAAACGGGCTTTCCTGTTCGGGACTCCGATCTCGATCTCACGGTCAAACCTGCCAGGGCGGCGAAGTGCGGGGTCAAGAGCATTTGGCCTGTTCGTGGCTCCAATTACCACGACTTTCCCGCGGGCTTTAAGGCCATCCATTACAGCAAGCAGCTGCGCTACAACGCGCCGCTCCACTTCCCCTGTGACTTCTTCTCTTTTAGGGGCGATACTGTCTATCTCATCTATTAATATAATACTTGGAGCATTCTCTTCTGCCTGCTGGAATATATCCCTCAGCTTCTCTTCGGATTCTCCATAGAATTTACTCATTATTTCAGGCCCGGAAAGAGTAAGGAAATTTGCATTTGTTTCCGAGGCAAGAGCTTTTGCAAGCATGGTTTTCCCGGTGCCTGGAGGCCCATGCAATAGAACCCCTTTTGGAGCCTCTACTCCGAGACGTTCAAAAAGTTCAGGATGCCGCAAAGGGAGTTCGATCATTTCCCTGACTTTCCTTACCTCATCCCCGAGTCCGCCAATATCTTCATACGAGACCCTGGGAATAGAAGGCATCTCTTTAGCCGGCTTATCGCTGATCTCTATTACCGTATTCCCGCCGATAATCACAGAGTCAGAAACCGGCTTTATAGACACGACCACAAGGTCAACGCGCCGGCCCATTATATTTAATTCAACTACATCCCCGCGGGTAATTACGCGCCCTTCAAGGTTATGGGCAAGATAAGCCTCACCCCCCTGGATCTTTAATGGCTGTGTGGGTGAGAACAGGATTTTTTCGGCAGGCGCAGTATGGATTTTTCGGATATTTACCCTGTCATCGATACTCACTCCTGCATTTCTCCGTACGGTTCCGTCAATTCGTATTAATCCCGAATTGCTGTCCTCAGGATAACCAGGCCATACAAGTGCAGCCGTCCTTTTAGTCCCTTCGATACCTATGACATCTCCGGTCTGCAAACCCAGTTCATAAGCCACTTCAGGGTCGATCCTGGCAATACCGCGTCCTGCATCGTAGGATTTTGCTTCAATGACCTTGAGATTTACAGTTTTGTCTTTCTTATCCATATTTCCCTTTTTATTAATCTATTTTCTAATATGTTCCATCCATTTATTCGATCTTTATCGACTTTACGTCCCGTTTCAAATTGTCTTTGAATTTAAAAGTTACTTCAAGAACCCCATTATTGTACTTCGCAGCTGCGCTGTCAGGATCAACAGGAACTGGTGTTTTTATGAACTTGTAATATTTCCTTTCATTGCTACCTGCTTTGATAATAACTTCTTTTTCGGTCGCATTGAGTTCGATCTCTTCTTTGTTTATCCCGGGCATTTCAGCCGTAATATTAAATTCATTCTTTTTTTCATCGATCAACGAGCTTGTGAATGGCTCCCTGACATCCCGGTCTTTACCAACAGGCAAAACATTTCCGAAACGCTCCACATGCGGTATTCCGTCAGGTCCGACCTGCATGCTAAAACCATAAACTTGCGGCTCTTTTCCCATGGATTGCATCATGCGGTTGACCAGGTCGTTCATCTGCTCGATTTCTTTTTCAAATTCATTGAAAAATCCCTTTTCTGTCTTTCTCCAATCTCTTTCCATATTTTTCCTCTTTTTTTTTATTTTTTATATATTTATATTCTTTAGCCTATTATATAATTATTATTGTCTCTTTTAATGATTTCTTTTCGTTCCATTCTTGCAATATATTCCTCTATCACATATTCAGGAATTCCAAGCTGCATGGACAAAACGCGTGCGTTCGTCGGGCCTTTTAACAGGGCATAGAGTATTTCCGCCTCAATATTATCTTGCGCTGTATCCTCGATGGCATCCATGTAATGTCCCATCGCTTCTGTTATGTTTCCCTGGATATCCTGGTACTCCTGCATTAATTGCTGTCTCTTTTCTATGAGCCCCTGTATCTGGCCGTAAAGCGATTTTAAGCTCATAATCACTTCCGGGTCTGCTGGAGCATGCTCTTTTGGCGCAGGAAAGGCGGCAGTAGTAATCTCAACCTCAAATGAATAAGGCGACACAAACACTTCCAGACGGAGGTTGTCTGTTATATGAAAGTATTTGCGCCGTTGTTCATCTACGTTGGCTTCTATCAGACCTGCCTGCTCGAGGAGCAGAAGGTGCCCGAGTATTGCCTTTGCGCCTACGTCAAGCCTTTCTGCTATTTCGCTCATATAGCATGGGCGGCTTGCCAGAAGGTGCAGGATCTTCCTTCTGTTTTCATTTCCAAGTATGTCTAACAGTTGTGCTGATTCCATGTTTATGTTTCACCCCGAGTTAGTGACTTGAGGTTACTAACTTTAAGTTAGTGATTATTGTATATATACTTTATGGAAGTATGATTATGGTGCAGAGTCCTGAAATTATTTTCCAGAACAATTTCAAAAACCTTATAAACGAACCCAGCGAAATTCCGGTGTGATCAAATATGGTCGTTAAAGTAGGTTTTATTAAACTTGGAAATCTTGGAACCTCACAGGTGATAGATCTATTACTTGATGAGATAGCAGCGAGAGAGGGAATAGCAGTCCGTGTATTCGGAACCGGTGCAAAGATGGGGAAGGAGGAAGCGGCAGAAACGGCATCTTTCAAGAATTGGGGGCCGAATTTTGTTGTTATGATAAGTCCCAACTCAAGCGCGCCAGGCCCGACGGCAGCACGTGATGTCTGGAAGGATACACCAACAATAGTGGTATCCGACGGCCCCACAAAGAAAGAGGACAGGGAAAAACTGGAGCAGGCAGGCTTTGGTTATATGATCCTTCCTGTTGATCCGTTGATCGGAGCAAAAAGGGAATTCCTTGACTGCGTTGAGATGGCTACCTTCAATACTGATGCTTTAAAGGTATTATCTATATGCGGCGCAATAAGGCTTGTCCAGACCGAGATCGACAAAGTGATAGACCAGGTAGCAGCAGGTACAAAACCACTTGTGCTCCCCAAGATCCTTGCAAAACCTGAGAAATGTGTGGAGAGCGCAGGATTCAACAATCCATACGCTAAGGCAAAAGCCCTGGCAGCCCTGCACATAGCCACCAAGGTCGCAGAGATCGACTTCCCGGCATGCTTTGTTTTAAAAGAGGTAGATCAGGTAGCCACAGCAGCAGCAGCAGGTCATGAAGCCATGCGCGCAGCAGCAAGACTTGCTGATGAAGCCCGCGAAATGGAAAAGGCAAATGACTCAGTGCTAAGAAAGCCGCATGCAAAAGATGGCAGATTGTTGGCCAAGACAAAACTCCTGGAGAAACCCCAATAAAGCGAACCACAGCAGGGTTGTGAGAAATAGAAAATAAAACATCCTGTCAGGAAGCATTTTTGCTTCCTGCTTTTTTTTTAAGTGTTATATTTAAAAAAGCAGAAATAGAAACGAAATCGATTTAACTTCTATCCTCTTTGGCATTTCTTAAATAATAATAAACTGCTTTTGAAATTGCTTCCCTTACATGCGCTTCTCTTGTTTTCACTTTCAGCGCAATAATATCATCCTGTGGAAAAATTGATTGAACATGAACCAGGTTTTTTGGTTCGTTCCCGTCCCCTGATAAACTGCCTGGATTATCTTTATTAATATTATCATTTTTTAGAAGCATTCCATTTCTTCGCATCTCTTTTTCGGCCTTTCGCTTTTGTTTTTCCCGTTCTTCGATCATTTTAATGGCAGTTATAAGTTTCATAATTTTCAACCCGGTCAGATTATATCATAATAATAAGTATCATGATTTCACAAACATAAAAAGATGCTTCACACGAAAAGGCCACGATATAATTTTAAAAAATAGTATAAATATAGATATTAATAATGAAATCCAAAACAAGAGATGTTGTCCAAAAGTCTGGTGTTGGGGGTCTATCATGAAATATTCAAAAATAAGAACGCAAATAAAAAGAGTATCATTCACAAGTAAATTAAGTTTAATCTGTTGAATGAGGAACCGTTCAATCCATGTTAAACTCCGCCATCGGCGGCGCCTCACCGGGGTCTGGGGTCGCAACCCCAGCGCGCTGAGATTGAACGAAAGTGTTTATAGTACGCTCATTTGCGTTTACCTGCGGTTTTATTGATTCTAACAATAACCAACAGATATTACACCCACAAATAAGAGATATGCATTTTAACCCACCCCAACAGGAATAATTTATATTTTGATCTGTTCCGGTAAAAATCCTTTCTTAATAAGAACTTCCTTCATCCTGCTTTTATGATTTCCCTGAAGTTCTATAACATTATCTTTTATAGTACCACCGCATGCGAATTTGGATTTAAGATAAGATGTTAATTCCTGCAAATTAATCTCGCTTGGATTAAGACCATCGATCACAGTTACTTCTTTTTTATATTTGCGTGTATCTACCTTAATCACTATTCTTTGTTGTTCTTTTGCTACTTCTTCGCAGATGCAAAGCTCTTTTGGCAAACCGCATACAGCACACATTTCTGAACTCATTTATTGGATTAATACCTCCATTCTTATATTACACAAGATTGTTATATAGCTACTTGATGCTTCCCGTATTAAAATATAATGGTTTAGTGATAGCGAAAAACATTGAGATTGCACGAACAATGGCAAAACAGGTCATGGGATTGATGTTCCGGGGAAGTATCCCCCCGGATTATTCAATGATATTTATCTTAAAAAAAACATCCGAGGTCAATGTTCACATGCTCTTTGTATTTTTCCCGATCGATGTAATATTCTTGAATAACGAAAAAAAAGTCATGGGCTTTTCCAGATTAAAACCCTGGGTCGGATATAAAGCAATGAAGGACATCAAGTATGTTCTTGAAATGAAAGCAGGAACAATCGATAAGTTCAATCTGTCTGAAGGTGGACAAATGGAATTTGATGAGAATTGAATAAATAGAACATTATAGAACATTAATAAATTAATAAAACATTAATAGAACATTAATAGAACATTAATAAAACAAAAGAACATTATGACACTCAAAGGAAAATTAACAGGGGATATTGTATTACTTGAAAAAAATGCAATTGAAGAATTGCATAATAAGAGTTATTACGGGCGCCCTAAAGGTGACAAACTGGAAGTTTCTCTTACCGAAAGCGCCTATCTTATTTACATGGGAAAAATAATAGTTGAAATTGAAGGAAAAGAGACTGGTTTTGAAGACTTCTTCCTGAAAGCTTCATCACTATTTAAAAATTTTGAATTGTTTTATATCGTTTATAAAGATATGAGGGAACGCGGATATTATGTCCAGCCAGGAGTAACTGGCTTTCGTGTTTATCCCCGTGGTGGACACCCCGGGAAAACACCGGCTGAATTTTTCATATTTGTAACCTCAGAAAGGATACCCCTGTTGCTATCCCAGTTAAGGACTCATCTTGGGACAGTCGAAAACCTTAAAAAACGCCTGGTTCTTGCTATAGTTGACGAAGAAAGTGATATTACATATTACGAGGTGAAAAAAACCATCCCGACAGGCACTTATGAATTAAGATTGGGTAAAAAACTGACAACTGCAATCCTGCTTGAAGACAGGGTAATGGTCTGGAACCCGGATGCTTCCCTGGCACTCCAGAAAGATGGGTTTTATGGTAAACCGATGGATGAAGGTCATCTGCAATTATCGCTCATTGAATCATGTTATCTATTAAAAAAAGGGATACTGGACATTGAGAACAGGAACAAGGAACTGCTTGATTTTGATAGTTTTTCAAAATCAGCTTCCCATATAGAATCAAATTTCATGATGAAATATTCTGTTTATGAAAAATTAAGGAATGACGGGCTTGTTCCCAAGACAGGATTCAAATTCGGGACACACTTTCGGGTCTATAAGAAAATTGAAAAGATTGAGCAAAACGAGAACTATGAGAAAAATGAAGATAAGATAAAAATGCCCCATTCAGATTATCTGGTCCATGCAATAGAAGAGGATCATGTTTTTTCGCTGCAGCAGCTTTCACGCGCAGTGCGCCTGGCCAACAGCGTGAGAAAAGAAATGATTTTCGGTACAGTCGATTCGCATGTGGATTTTATTATAATCGGGCGAATGCGACTGTAACCAGGATTTCACTATTTTACAATAAACTCTATAGATATTTCCTTATTCTTCTTCTTCTTTCTGTTTTCTTTTTACTACTTTTTCGAGCTTCTTAGCCCACATATCCTCTACTTTAGTATATTCACACTCAAGATAATGAGAAACTGCTTTTGCAATTGCATCCTTTGTGCTTGTTTCCCCTGTTTTTTGCTTAAGGGCTTCAATATCCTCTTCTGTAAGAACTGTTTGTGCGTGCATTATTTTTGCCATTTTATAACTCCTTGAAAAAAAAAGCAATGCCACAACATATACGGCATACTTTTAATTATTACATCATTATCATAGGAAAGTATTTAAACATTACTGATGAAAAAATAAAAATACTATGGTTTAGACCGGATTCTCCTTAAGATCATGAAATAACTCATAATGATGAAAATAAGGCTAATTGCTCCAAAACCAGGGGTTTTGTTATTTTCTTGCGTTCCTTCCGTGGGCTTCTCTGTAGTTTTGATTTCGGTCTTTCCTGAAGAAGCAAAACTCTTTTCAGCAAGATTCAATTCGTCGCTGGCATATCCGATCAGTTCAAGGGCAGATGCATCATCTTTTTTCCAGAATGAAGATAGAGCTGAATTTGCATTATTTGTATTATAATCTTCGGCTTGCTTAAGGTGCGCTTCTGCTTCCCCGACATTCATATCCTTTGTTTTTGCTTCTTTTATTTGCCTGGATAATATCTTTGACCTTTCATCCATATCGGCTATTTTTGTCAGGATTTCCGAATAGGTTCCTTTCAGGACAATGATGTCCTTAAAATGCAGATTTTCAGGGGTCCATGTTGGAACCATTTGACTATTCTGGAAAAGTATCCTGAATGGTTTGGGTGTTACTGATGCCACTTCAATTCCTTTTGGCAGGAATACCTGACCCCTGAGATCTGCGTCCTGAGTAATCCCGATCTCCTGAGTTTTACCGGATATTATTGCCTGCGGCATATCCGTGGGGATTTCAATTGAATAATCCCGGTCTACTTTCCTGGCAAAATTCTCCGCCTTAAAACCAATACGTCCGCTCCATGTTTCACCTGTTTTTATTGATGAATTGAAATTCACGATCAATTTTATTCCGTTTTTCACGATTTGCTGTTCTACTACCTGGCCTTTTGAACTGAAGGTATGGTCAAAATCGTATATCACTTCTATCTTCGATGCCGGGACAATGAAGGAAATGCCATCAAGGGGCGTTGGGCCGCTATTTCCCACCTCAGCCTGTATGAGTTCTTCCACAAGACCGTCTTCATTCACTGTTACGTTCAAGACCCAGCGGTTAATGCTTATATCTCCTGCTGATGCCGGAAAAGCCATCAACAAGATAATAATTAAATAAACAAGAATTTTTTGTAAGGACATATAATATCTCCAATCTATTCTTGACTTTTAAAACTAATAACGTTTGCGTTCTGTAAATAATTTTTGTTACTTAATAATTTGAACTACTTCTCCAGTCCTTTCGTATGCCCTGAGCCCCGAAGGCAAATTATCGCCGAGTTTTTGCGATCTTAGCCCTTCAAGGAGTTTCTTGATATCTTCATTTTCCATAAGACTTTTCCTGATCACAAAATCATATTCCTCATCAGCTATTTTTATGAATTTTAAACCATTCAGTTCTGCAACGGTACGAATTCCTACCCCGACATCCGCTTTACCCAACTTTACCGCAGCAGCGACCGCACTATGGGTTTTTGCTTCAGTATGATAACCTTTTATTGCATCAGCGAGTTCTTCGAATGATATTTCACGTTGCTTTGCGACCTCCTTCAGTTTAAGATCGGTCATTACCCTTGTTCCCGAACCAGTATTCCTGTTAATGAACCTGACATTGATCAAATCCTCAAATTCCTTTATTTTGCTGTCCTTTCGTATTATCAAGCCCTGTTCTCTCAGGTATCCTTTTACAAGAACCGCGTCAAAAAGCCCGAATCTTTCAAGAAACGGGATGTTATAGACACCGGATCCATCAAGCAGATGAACTCCTGCTATATCAGCAATACCATTTTTGATCGCCCTTATTCCCCCGGATGAACCCACATTTATTATCCGCATTTTAAGCCCTGTTATGTCCGCGAGCGTATCAAGGCCAAGACACTGGCTGCCGACAAAGAATATGTCCGGATTATCAAGTTCCCCATACAATGTGACTTCAACATCGTCACCTGCTTCTATCATCTCAACTGTTGGCGGGATCTCTATGAAACCATCAGCTTCGGAAAGCGTTGTAATAGCACCCGACCCTTTTTCGATAGGATAAGCGATACCCCTGATAAGACCCACAGGAAGAAGCTGGCTTCTGCCATCTGAACGTATCCTTATAGCCATTCTTGCATGTGTTTTATTATTTATACTTGTTTTTCCGGCCATTTTCCTGATCAAAGGTGCCACAAATTCATTGAAAATCGTAAGGGATGAGGCTGGATATCCAGGAAGCCCAATAGCAGGTTTTCCAAAAATTTTCCCGATAATTGCAGGTTTTCCCGGTTTTATATCGATCCCGTGGGCAAGGACAACCCCGTTTTCTTCAATTATCCTGTACATAACATCGCCAGAACCAGCGGACGTGCTTCCTGACGTGAGAATGAGATCACAGCTTTTTGATAGTTCATTTAATGCTCTTTTAATGTCCGTCTCATCATCCCGGACATTTTTATAACGGACAGGAGTGCCTCCGCACTCACTGACTGCGCATGAAAGCGAGAATGAATTTACGTCATATATCTCTCCTGCCTCAAGCTGGCTGCCTGGCTCTCTTAGCTCATTTCCTGTTGAGATTATTCCCACAGTAAGCCGTAAGACCATTATTTTTGTTTTCCCGATCGCGCAAAGTACCCCGATTTCCCGGGCACCAAGATATTTCCCTTTTTTTAGAACCCTCTCCCCGGCCATTATATCCGAGCCTGCCTGCATTACATTTTCATTAATGGAGACCGGCCGCTGGATAAAAACATCTTTATCTAAATGTGTGTACTCAACCATCACAACTGCATCCGCTCCTTCCGGCATTACCGCACCAGTTGCGATCTCAGCGGCCTCACCCTTTCTAAGAAAAATACCGGGATCTATTCCTGCCGGGATAGATCCAACGATTTTAAGCCGGATCGGCCTCTCCTCGCGCGCAGCGTAAGTATCAGATGCATAAACCGCATAACCATCCATCGACGCCCTGGTAAAAGGAGGAACATCCACCTCGGAAACAACATCCATTGCAAGGATATGCCCCAAAGCGTCTTCAATATCCACTTCGAATGATCGCGGTTCAATATCAAGGCTGTTGATGAGCCGTCTTGCTTCATCACGTGTTACAAGTTTCCTGAATTCTTTTCTCACATGCATTATCATGAATCTTATAGTTAAATCGTTTTCCGGAATTCTTTGAAAAACATTTAGATATTTTTTTGTACAACTTATACATTTATAATAATATATGTCAAGTGTAACCTTTCTCGGAACCGGGGGTGGAAGGATGGTCGTTCTTAACCAGTTGCGAAAAAGCGGAGGGTTCTGGCTAAAACTTGATGGCCTGAATATCCTGCATGATCCAGGTCCCGGTTCCCTCGTAATGATGCACCAGCTTGGCCTTAAACCAAAAGATCTTGATGCGATCATTCTATCCCATAGGCATATAGACCATTCTAATGATGTGAATGTTATCACAGAAGCAATGACTGGTGGAGGATTTACTCCAAAAGGACACTTAATAGCCCCTTCTGATTGCTTTAATTCTGACCCGGTCATACTCCAATATGTCAGGCCGTTTGTTGAAATAACTGAAATAATAAAGGGAATGGAAATAACCCTTAAGGATATCAGGCTGAAGTTCCCTGTCCAAAATATGCATCCTGTGGAAACTTACGGGGTCATTTACACATTCAGATCCAGGCGGCTGGGATATATTCCCGATACAGAATATTTTCCCGGGCTGGTAGATGCATATGCGGGCGTGGATTACCTGATACTTAATGTTGTGCGTATGAAAACTGATAAAAGGATCCGTCACCTGAACATAGATGAGGCAGCAGAGTTGATCGATAAGATAAGACCGCAAAAGGCCATATTGACCCATTTTGGTTTACAGATATTGAAATCATCACCTGAGCACCAGGCAAGGCTCATCTCAAATAAAACCGGTGTGGAAGTGATTGCTGCCCAGGATGGCATGACAGTGAATTTTGAGGGTAATGTTTAATGCTATTCATGTGCTAAAACACAAATATTATGCCGAAGAAGGATATTACTGCTGAATTAAGAACTGCCCTATATGGCAGGAGCAGTGTTTTTATGGGCTCCCTGGAGGCACCCACTGAGCGCATTGTGTACCATATTTTGTATGAAACGATCCGCGCGGGAAAAACCGTTATATGGATATGCCTGAGGGACACACCAAATACAATATTTTCCAAGTTTTCATCTTATGAGCTTTCCCTGGCAGGATCGATTGAGAATGTGTGGTTTGTGGATGCCACCATGACCGGAGACAAAACAAAAACGCAGCAGACCTCCCGGTGCAATCCCATGGATTATACATGCATAATCCTGGAGGTGGTCAAATTGCTGAAAAAATATCCCGCATCCCTGGTTATGCTTGACAACATCGGCATTCTGGCGGCGCTTGATCGTGTGGATGTTATTGTACGTCCCCTGAAATACCTGGATACAAGAACACGGGCTGAAGGGGGAGGACTTGTGACAATGCTGGCAAGTAAAGCATTACCGGGAAGCATTGAATCTGAACTTCTTGGGCTTATCGATGTGATCATCAGGGTTGATGAAGAGAAAATCCATGCGCAAATGGGAAGCAAAGAATTGAGCCTCCCCTTTTGTTTCACGGGCAGCGAGATGATCCTTGGCAGCGTTGATGCGGATAAAGATTTACGGGAATTATTCAGCCTGACCCCTGAAGAAAAGAAAAAGCTGGAACTTGAAGTAGAGGAGAAAGCCCAACTTTACGGGGAACAAAAGGATTGATTGATCCGTTCCCAGAGTTCTGCTATCTGTTTACTGTATTCCGAATTAGGATAAGCATGCACCATGATCTTTCTTGACCACGCACCTGCCATCGCTTCATCATAAAGTATGACTCCGATAGGCTCAAGACCCAGTTTCCTGCTCAGCTCTTCCAATGTTTCTTTTGAAGCTTCATATTTATTTTTAGGAAGCTTATTGAACAGTATCCGCGGCCTGGATTTCAAACGCTGGGCAACTCCTGAAATAACATAAGTTCCCCGGATATCCTGTTTATCCAGTGTACATACCACGATGCTGATCTGCGTCGTACCCATGATAAGGAGGCTTGACCTGTTAAGTCCGGGACTGCAATCAAATATTATATGGTCGGGATTATACCTGGATTGGAAATCCCGCATTAAAGCCTGGAGCTTTTCTTTTGCCTGCGCCGGGTCTTTTGAGTAGCTCACAATATCTTCTTCAGTGGCATCTGATGGGATGATATAAAGCTCCCCCTCACCTCTCTTGTACACGATATCTTCAAGGGCCGCCCTGTCCTGGAGGTAATCTACTAATGTCTTTTTGGTCTTCAAGCTAAAAAGTGCATGAATGCCGGGGCCTGAAAAATCAGTGTCAACCAGTCCGACTTTGTAACCCTTGCTGGCAAGATAGCAGGCAAGGTTTCCTGATATATTTGTCTTGCCGGTTCCGCCTTTATAAGAATGAAAGCTTATCCACATTTCTCCACCTTAAATAAATAATTACAAACATAATATTAATCCAGTATCTTTTCAAGTTTCTTATCCAATTCCTCTATTGACCCGATCAATTCAGGAGACTCTTCCTCTTTCTTTTTTCGTGATGAGTAGTATACTTTTTTTCCGACCCTTTCACGCTTTAACCAGCCCGCCCTGAAAAGTTCGTTAAGGTATTTATTTTCTATTGACCTGTGGCGGCCTGTCCGAATACAGACTTCGTCCGCAGTGGCTTTTGATAATTCTGATACTGCAAAAAGGGATTTTCTTAAACTGTCAGGAATTGTGAGGTATAAAGCGATCTGGTCTTCTACAACCGGGTGAAGGCGCGATTCGATCTCTCCTACCCTTCGTTCGAGTGACTGAAGCCTTTTCTCAAAGACCTTCATATAATCATTTGAGTCAGTTTCCATATTTGAATTCATATTATCTCCAGTGCACATGTGCAATCGCAGAATTTAAAACGTAATGAGCAATATTTGCACACTATATATAGTGTGCAAACACCTATATATATCTAATCAATGTGTTGTGAAGGTAACTAAAAAATGCTAATGCAAATGTTATTTTTTTGCACAAAATTTAAATAGCGGCATGGACATATTATGTAATTGTGAGGAAGTTGCACAATAACGCCTCTTCATCCGCCCTCCATTTTGCAACTTCCCTCAATCTTACTCACCCTCAATCTTATTCATTAAAAAAGCTATATCCCATTAAACAAATATGACTTCTATATGGTAAACATCGGGCTTATCGCACCTACTCCCTTGGAATCTATAGATTTAAGGTGCAAGATCAAACCTTCACCTTATGAAGAACAGGGAGTAATTTCGAAGGGGTTTTTGCACGGGAATCCTGTTGTTTTTTCCCATTGCGGTGCAGGTAAAGTGAATGCGGCGCACTCTACAACCCTTATACTTGAAAATAACGAAATAGATTTCCTGGTACTTTTCGGTATTGCTGGCGCTTATTCCAATGCGCTTGTCGGCGATGTGGTGATCGCACAGAGTGAGAATTACGGGGAGGAAGGAGTAATGACCACAAAGGGATGGGAATCCATGGATTTCACAGGTTTTGCACTTTTGAATACGGAGGTCGAATATTTCAATACTTTCCCGATGGACCGAAAATTATTGCGGTTGGCAATAAATGCTTCAAAAGACATTGGATTGAACACACATACAGGTCATTTCATAACAGTATCCCAGTGCTCAGGAACACGCATTAGCGGTGAAATCATGCAAAAGAGGTTTAATGGCTTATGTGAAAACATGGAAGGTGCGGCTGTAGCCCATATTTGTGCCAGGTACGGAGTTCCTGTGATCGAGATCAGGGGAATAAGTAATTTAATTGAGGACAGGGATTTGAAAAAATGGAACATACCTCTGGCAGTATCGAATTGTAATAAAGTAGTAAATGAACTGGTCAGGAGGCTGGAATGAAGATCTCTCTGGGTTATTCGCCATGCCCCAATGACACATTTATTTTCTATGCCCTGACCCATAACAAGCTGACTTGCGATCTTGTATTCAGGGAGACCTTAAATGATGTGGAAACCCTTAACCGACTGGCTTTGGAGAAAAAATCTGATGTAACAAAAGCTTCATTCCATGGATTTGGTTTCTTAAGGGAACATTATTGTCTCCTGCATTCGGGAAGCGCACTCGGTAGAGGTTGTGGGCCTTTGATAGTGGCCAGGAAAGGAATAGATCAACATGACCTTTGTTCTAAAAAAATTGCCATTCCCGGAAAGATGACCACTGCTTACCTGTTACTTCAAATGTTCGCTCCATGTGCAAAAAATATTGTTGAAATGCCTTTTGACAGGATCATGAATGCTGTCAGCATGGGTACCGTTGATGCGGGTTTGATCATCCATGAGAGCCGTTTCACTTATCCTGAATATGATCTTGTAAAGATAATAGACCTGGGTGAATGGTGGGAAAATGAAACCGGCTTACCAATCCCGCTTGGAGGAATTCTTGCAAGAAGAGACCTGGGTGCGACTGTGATCGGTAAAATCGATGGGCTCATCAGGCAGAGTCTGGAATACGCATTCGATCATCCTGAAGAAACAGTGGAATATATCAAAAAGAATGCCCAGGAGCTTGACGACGAGGTAATAGGACAACACATCAGGCTATATGTAAATGATTATACGCGGGATTTAGGAAACGGTATCGCAGCAGTAGAAAAACTGCTGAAAACCGCGGAGGAATTAAATCTTATTCCAATTTCTGAAAAGCCAATTTTCATTGATTGAAAATTAAATGTAGGGTCTTGAAATTAAAAATAATTATATATTTTATATTACAGGAAATTCTTTATCAGATCGTCACTTGACTGCCTGTTGTTGCCATCGTTTATTTTGATAATTTTCTGTGCTTTCCTTTTTGCCGGGGGGCAGCCTGAACATTCATATATGAAATGGATAAAACCCGTTTCCGGGTTCTCAACTGTATTTTTATGTTCATATTCTGTGTTGCAGTCTGAACATATTCCGACCAGCGGAACTATTTCATTACAATGCTGGCATTTTCGAACAATTACATTTATCACTTCATTCTTTGTATTGATCGCAGATAATGAATATTCGTCATCGGACTTGATTTTGATTTCTGAAGCCATATTCCATTTCAACTTAATAATAACAGGATATATTAAAACTTTACGGGTTTTTTGCGATAATTCCAAAATCATGCAAAACGGAAGATTTATTTTTACTGACGTTATAATAAACATAGAGGTGAAATATTTTGACTGAATTATTTACATCTAAAATAGATTATCTACGCGCTATTGAAAAAGGTTGCTTGCATTGTGGGGACAAACACCAACCGGATTGCCCTGTGGGGATGGCAAAAGCGAAAATCAGCTGTACCAACGATTTATTAACCGAATTTTACAAACGTAAATAAACCAAAACCTATTATATTCCTGAAGCTATAAGAGCATCCTGTGACCAAATTAGCAGTGCTTGTGTCAGGAAGAGGTTCAAACCTACAGGCCATCATTGATAGTATTGAAAATGGCTATCTGAAAGCCCGGATTTCTGTTGTGGTAAGCGATATTGGAGATGCTTACGCACTGGAACGCGCCAGGAAACATGGAATAAATGCTGTTCATGTAGATCCGAAGAAATCCGGATCAAAGGACTTATACGAGGAAGAAGTCCTGAGAGTTTTGAAAGATCATAATGTTCAACTTGTGCTTCTTGCGGGGTACATGAAAATCCTTGGAAAACCATTACTTGCCGCATATAAGAACCGCATTCTCAACATTCATCCGGCACTTCTACCTGCTTTCCCCGGACTTCATGCACAGGAACAGGCATTCAGGTATGGTGTAAAAGTTGCGGGATGCACAGTTCATTTTGTGGATGAGGAACTTGATGGCGGGCCCATAATACTGCAAAAATGCGTGGAAGTTAAAGAAGACGATACAGACCAGACTCTTGCAGAAAGGATACTTGAGCATGAGCACAAGATTTATCCCGAAGCGGTTAAATTGTTCGTCGAAAACAGGCTGCATCTTGAAGGACGGAAAGTGAAAATCACAAGATAGTCAGAAGATAAATCATACAATAGATCATAAAATAACAGAACAACTTAAGAGGAATTATTATGCCGTTAAAAACAATAGACCCTGAAATTTATGAAGTAATGAGACATGAAATTGAAAGGCAAAGAACCAAACTGAACCTGATAGCCTCTGAGAACTATGCAAGTCGCGCAGTCCTGCAGGCACAGGGCTCAGTAATGACAAATAAATATGCTGAAGGTTATCCGGGGAAAAGATATTATGGGGGATGCGAGTTCGTAGATGCCGCAGAGAACCTTGCAATAGACAGGGCAAAGAAACTATTCAAGGCAGAACATATCAATGTACAACCGCATTCAGGGTCGTCAGCGAACATGGCAGTTTATTTTGCAATGCTCAAGTACGGGGATACGATTATGAGTATGGATCTATCGCACGGGGGGCATCTTTCGCATGGGAGTCCTGTGAATTTTTCAGGAAAATTGTTTAAGATAGTTCCGTATGGTGTTTCAAGAGAGACAAAAACGATAGATTACGATGAATTATCAAAAATCGCAAGAGAAAATAAACCAAAGATCATCGTTGCAGGAGCAAGCGCATATCCTCGTGAACTTGATTTCAAACGGTTCAGGGAAATTGCCGATGAGGCAGGAGCGATGTTGCTTTCAGATATTGCGCATATTGCAGGATTAGTTGTCGCAGGAGAGCATTGCTCCCCTGTCCCATATTCGGATTTTGTAACAACGACAACACATAAGACCTTGCGGGGGCCGCGCGGCGGAATGATAATGTGCAGGGAAGAATATGCAAAAGAAATAGATAAGAATGTTTTCCCCGGTATCCAGGGGGGGCCTCTTATGCATGTTATAGCAGCAAAAGCAGTGGCATTTAAAGAAGCGATGAGCAAGGAATTCAATGATTACCAGAGGCAAATCGTGAAAAATGCAAAAAAAGTTGCAAGTGAACTGATGATGCGGGGCAATGAGCTTGTGTCAGGCGGCACGGATAACCATCTCATGCTTGTTGACTTGAACCCGATCGGCATAACAGGCAAGGAAGCTGAAGCAAAACTGCAGGAAGCCGGAATAATATTGAATAAAAATACAATCCCGTTTGAGACAAAAAGCCCGTTCATCACAAGCGGCATCCGGATAGGCACGCCGGCCGCAACTACGCGGGGAATGAAGGAACAAGAAATGATAATTATTGCCGAGGCAGTAG
Source organism: Candidatus Methanoperedentaceae archaeon (assembly GCA_963753595.1). Classification (GTDB taxonomy): domain Archaea; phylum Halobacteriota; class Methanosarcinia; order Methanosarcinales; family Methanoperedenaceae; genus Methanoperedens. The sequence continues at coordinate 18,003 of CAVWCX010000023.1, forward strand.
ATGAGGTCATCCGGAACACCAATGATGTAAATAAGATCAAGGAAGTTAAGAGAAATATTCTTGAATTGTGTAACCAGTTCCCGATCCCATACGAGTGAGGTCATTAATGGAGCCGCTTCCCGAGGTTACAGACCCCAGAGTAATAGATGGGAGAAAAATAGCACAGGATATTGAAGCTAAAGTAAAGAACGAAGTTGAGATATTTGTAAAAGAGCATGGCATAAAGCCAGCTCTTGCAACGATTCTTGTAGGGGAACATCCCCCTTCAAAATTGTATGTAAAACTAAAACACTGGGCTGCAAAACGTGTAGGTATTATATCTGAAGACCATAAATTTCCCCAGGAAACAAAACAGGATGATATTATCGACCTAATCGAGACCTTGAACAGGCGCCCTGAGATACACGGGATTCTCGTACAGCTGCCTTTACCCAAACATATCGACGAACGTGCAGTGATGATGAAAATAGCGCCAGATAAGGATGTGGATGGTTTCAATCCGCTAAATATGGGTAAAATGTTAATCGGGAGCGAAGGTTTTGTTCCCTGTACTCCAAAAGGGATCATAAGGGCGCTTTTTGAACATAATATCGACCCGAAAGGCATGGAAGTTGTTGTTGTCGGGCACAGCAATGTTGTGGGAAAGCCTGCTGCGATCATGCTTTTAAACCGAAATGCAACAGTGAAGATATGTCATGTTTTTTCAAAGGATCTTAAGAGCCAGACACAAAAAGCCGATATACTTATTGTGGCAACAGGTGTGCGGGGATTGATCAAAGCTGATATGGTCAAGGAAGGTGCGATCGTTTTTGATGTAGGTATTACCTGGCAGGATGAGAAAGTCTATGGAGATGTGGATTTTGAAGATGTTTTACCAAAGGTTAAATTGATCTCGCCTGTTCCGGGAGGCGTGGGTCCCATGACGATAGCCATCCTTATGGAGCATACGCTGGAGGCAGCGAAGATCCAGAGCGAAAAGAAAATCAATTAATAAAAAAAATATGGGAGCAGGTTCAACGTATCATAATTATGGTTTTCATTATATCCTGCTTCATATACTGAAAGTAAACTTTAATATAATATGGATCAATGTTTATCTAAGGTGTTAATATGGCAACAAAAGTATTAGCGACATTATTTGTCATCAGCTTAATTTCCATCCTGGCAACAGGGACTATTGCAGAAGAAAAGGTCAAAACAATTATTGTCTTTAAGGATAATCCCACACAGGATGATATAAGCTTTCTGAAAAACCAGGGTGCAGTTGTTAGATATCAATACAATATAATCCCAGGGCTTGCATTAGAATCACCAATACAAGCTGTCAATAGAATTAATGAAATGTGTAGTAATCCGAAAAATCCTGCTACTCCAAAAATATGCTCGAACATCGAATCAATCGAGCCTGACCATCAAGTGAGTGCTCTTAGCAAGCCTGCACCTTCGCAGCCTGCTCAGACTTTGCCATGGGGAATAACCAGGATTGGCGCTGACCAATCATGGACTCAAAGTACGGGAAAAGGGATTAAGATCGCAGTTGTAGATACGGGTATAGACTATATGCATCCAGATTTGGATGCAAATGTAAAGGGTTGCGTCACTTTCGTGACAGGGACAAGCGATTGCAAAGATGATAACGGACATGGAACCCATGTGGCTGGTACAATCGCAGCAGAGAATAATGATATAGGTGTTGTCGGTGTAGCTCCAGACGCATGGTTGTATGGAGTTAAAGTTTTAAATAGGAAGGGATCTGGCTGGACAAGTGATGTCATAGCGGGGATAGACTGGTCGAATTCTAATGGAATGCAGGTTATATCTATGAGCCTTGGCTCAAGCTATGATGATCCGGCGCTCACACTTAGCCGTTGATAACGCATATAACAACAGCATATTGATTGTAGCAGCTGCGGGGAATGATAATGGCGGTGCAATAATCTATCCAGCCAGGTATAGCTCAGTCATAGCAGTGACAGCCACAGATACAAATAATGCCATCGCTTTCTTTAGCAATATCGGTCCTGAAGCTGAATTAGCTGCTCCGGGTGTGGGTATTTATTCAACCTACAAAGGTGGGACTTACAAAACTTTAAGTGGTACCAGTATGGCTACACCTCACGTCACGGGCGCAGCTGCGGTCTTGCTTGCAACTGATATAAATCTATATCCAGGGTATGACTTAGACGCAGATGGCAAGTGGGACCCGGTTGAAGTAAGAAACAGACTTAGTGACACAGCAAACAATCTTGGAGAACCAGGACGAGATCAATACTTCGGGTATGGTTTAGTTAATGCATACAATGCTATAAACTAAATCCATTTTTCCCTTTTTTAACACCATCAATTTTATATAAAAAAAAGGGGCGCAGGCATCGAGCGAGCGCCCCGGCAGTCTGGTAACAGACTGATATCTGATCGATCACACTAAGTTTATTATTGTATCGCGAGTTATTTAAATATATTGCTTGAAATTCTTGAATGTTCTAAAATAATACTTTCACACCGCTAGGCAATCGTTCAAATGGTCTAAATGCATAGTAGGAATCATGCCGAGGTAGTCTAGCCAGGTAAGGCGCCAGACTGATAATCTGGTCGATCACACCAGAACGTCGCGGGTTCGAATCCCGTCCTCGGCGCAGTGATCATTCTGGTAGAATACAAATGTGTGATGCATTTCAGATACTATAATAAAATTTTGCGGCAGTAGATCCGAGGATACAATTTTAAAATTGTGGGGCTATATATTACAGTGGTTATGAAGGTATTTGATAAGTTAGAGAAAAATTCACAGGACGGCGCAAAATGAGAATTGGAGTGAGCGTTGGGAAGCGGCAAAACTACTTGGTGGTAATTTTCAAGTTCTTCCGGATAAAGAGCAGGCATGGAATGACCTGCACAGGTTAACGCTGGAAAAAATCTCAGATGTTCGGGCGGAAGCTGTGCATTCGTTGGGTATTGCCTTTCCCGCAATTCCAAATAAGAAACTAGCTTGGAAGGATATGCATCGATTAACCCAAATTAAAGATGTAGATGTTCGGGAGTATGCTGCGCTTGCATTGGGCTATGCTTTCTCCCACATTCCAGACAAGGAACAGGCTTGGAATGACTTACAACGGTTGGCACAGGATGAAGAACCCGAAGTACTGGAGAGCGCAGCAATGTCATTGAACGCTGCATTTCCTGACATCTCTAATAAAGAGCAGGCATGGGAGCACTTAGTCAGGCTGGCACAATACAATGACTACGATGTACTATTTGCTGCAATTGATGCATTGGGTGATGTATATTGTGACATTCTTGACAAAGAACATGCATGGAAGGATATATTTTGGCTTACACAGGATGGGGAGGAAGACTTTGGGCGGTGGAGGGCGGTATATGCATTGGGGGCAGCCTTTCCTCATAACCCAAATAAGCAGTGGGCATGGGAAGATATACATCAATTGACTCAATACGATGATAAAGACATAAGATAGGGTTCAACGTATGTGCTTGGTACCTTATCTTTCCATATATTCCTGATAAAGAACAGGCATGGTTAGACCTGCATAGCCTCAGACTGGACGGAGAGAACTATGTCCGCAAAAACGCTGTACTTGCACTTGGTTTTGCCTTTCTTCATATTCCTGACAAAGAATAGGTATGTGCAGATTTACATCGGCTCATAGAGGATTCGGACGATTATGTACGTTACGTTGCTGCAATTGCTTTTGGTACATTTTTCTCTCACCTTTCTGATAAAGCACCTGCATGGAACGATCTAACTCGGTTAGTAAAAGAGCAAAACAGGCTATGTACAAAGTGCTGCCATAATATCATTGGGCATTGTCTTTCCTCATGTACCAGATAAGTATCTGGCATGGGACATTCTGAATCTGATGACAAGATATGTGCATGATGCTTCAGCAGTTGCGATTGGTTTGGCATTCCCTTGCATTCCTGATAAGAAACAAGCATGGACCGATTTGATCTGGCTGGCACAGGACAAGGATAAAGATGTAAGAGGGTCTGCAAACTATTCTCTGGGCAAAGCATCTATATTTAAGGCAACTGAAACAGAAAGTGAAGAAGATTTTAGAAAAAAATTGGAAAAAGCTCTGGAATTTTTTGAAAAATCATCAAAGGATGCTATATATCATAATACCTGCTATATTTTGTCTTCCATTTTATCGCTCGTTCTATACAATAACTTTCAAGAAACAGGATGCAAAGATTGAAGTCCAAAAATATCTTACAGAGGCAAAAATTGCATCAGAAGGCTCAGAAAGTAGAGAAAAACTACTTGATGCAGTCGAAAATCTAGCAAATGCATTGAAAGAGGTGCAGGAAGCTTCTGATAAGGGCTTTAACGCCATGAAATGTGATTTAAACGCATACATGCGATACTGTGAACGAGCAACAGACCTTTTGGAAATCACGGAGGAAAAGGCGCCAGGGGCAACAAAACTGATCAGGAAAGGTTTACCGATAATTGACCGGAGAATAAAAGAATTGCTTGGGGAAATTGAAGAGAAAGCAAAGAAATTATGCAAAGAATCCCAAAAAACTCCCTTAGAAAAAATAAGCAGAAACGCCTATGAACATGTTAAAGGACTTGGGGAAACTGAAAATCCGATTAAAGCAGAAATTAGTTTGAACGGGTTCACTCCACACATCAGAGTATGTCTCATAAACTTCCGCCGAAGTTAGCAGGGTACCTATACAACCAGAACTTGATGTGCTGGAAGAATCGGAATTATCAGATAAGGCAAGAATAATAGGAAGCGCTTTAAGCTCTATTCATCCACAGATAATCAACTTGGAAGAAAAATTAGCTGAAAGGGAAAGATGGATAGAATATTTCAAGAATTTAGTCGTCCAGCGACTTGATAATATTAATTATGGTGTTTTTCAGCTAAAAATTCGATCTGGAGAAATAGTCCCGAAGTTTCGTGAAATGCAACACGAAATGATGAAACTAATTATAATCAAAACCGATCTTGATAATATTGGCTTAAACATAAAAGATTTTGGTAATTTGCAGCACCATGATATTCAAAAGTTAAACGATGAAATAACTTTACTTTGCGGAAAAATCGAAACCGAGATAATTCCAAAGTTACCCAAAGCAAACGATGCCCACAGGATCATCGAGATACAGAAGAAAATACAGTATTTAAAGCAGTCCAAAGAAGAAATTTGGTTTAATCGTGTAGCAGGGCTTTCCTCGATTGTGGGCCTTATACTTACAATTTTGTAGTTATTGGTAGAATTCAGGTATAGGTCGTGTTCCGATATGATTCAAAAACTCAATCCTCCAACCTATTTACCTCACACCTCAACTCCTTCTCCTCACATCTCCTCAAAACCCTCTCAAAAACCTCGCTGTAATAATCTTCACCCTTCAAAAAAATCCTCTCATAATCAGCAAGCAGTTCAGGCTTAAACCCCCCAATAAACTCCCGAACCCTCTCCCACACCCCTTCCTTCAGCCTCAACTTATCAACAAGCACATACTTCGGCTTCACCTTTGCAATGGCATCAACCAGCGCATCAACATCAGTAATATACGGCATCACTGGCCCAAAAAAAACCCATGTTTTAATCCCATTTTTCGAAAGTTCTTCCAGCGCGCGTAACCTCTCATCAACACTTGATGCTCCCGGTTCAAGTTTTTCCCTCACGCTCTCATCAAGCGCTGTAAGAGTGACACCCACTTCTATTTTCGAAAATCTTTTCAGCAAATCCATATCCCTCAACACGAGAGAAGACTTGGTCTGTATGCAGACCGGAAAATCATGCATTAACAATAGCTCAAGGCACCGGCGCGTTATTTCATACTTCTTCTCGGCCGGCTGGTAAGGATCAGTAACCGTCCCAAGCCCCACTACGCCTTTTTTCTTCATCCTCAGTTCTTTTGAAAGTATCCGTGGCAGATTCACTTTTACTTCTACAAGCTCGCCCCATTTCCCTTTATCCCAGTGAATGACCGACGGCGCATAGCAATAAACGCAGGCGTGTTCGCAGCCCCTGTAGGGATTCAGGGCATAATCAAGTCCGGGAAGTTTTGAAGGTGAAAGAGCGGTTTTTATTGTAATTTCTTTTATCATTTCAAAAGCCCTGACTTTATCCTTAGCATAGCCAACGCAAGCGAAATCATCCCTAAAATAAGATCAAAGCCTGATGTTTTTACGTCTTTATCATTTCCATTTTGAGTATTGTTGGTTAAATTAGATTCCGTCAGTACCTGTCTTCCTCTATACATACCGTTCCATGAAGAAAACCATTCTCCACGCCAGGTATTAATCGAGAACGATGCATATTTCTCGTTATCCCTTTCTATATACGCCGAATCCCTCTCAATAAGATTTTCTAATTTTGAGCTATCGCCTGTATATTTGAAATACTTTAGATTAGGTATTTTAAAGCTTTCAAAGGCATAAGTTCCTGTTTTAAGCTTGAATTGTTCTGCTCCGAGTTTCTCCAGATCACTAAATAACTTTTGGCATACCGAAATATTCTGGTTGTTTTCTTCACACCATACCCATATCATATTTCCAGGTATTCTCAACAATGAGAGAGGATGTCCAATATGAGTAAAACTAGTTTTCAGAGGAGTTATTATGATATCTTCATCAGAAATGTCCAGCTTGTAGCTATCTTCCTCCCCCTCGTATCTCAGTACCAAATCTGATTCTCCTTTCAGGTTTCCAAGTTTTTCTGAGAAACGCGCCGGTCCCATAGCAGTTAGGCAATATCCTCCTTCACGGTAAATTCCATTTATGTCAATTAATATTTTATCATTAGACCTTGTAGTATTTGCTAAAATCTTATAGTTGGCACATCCATAGATTGTATCTGTCCTCAGATTAAGAAATATAGCCAGTTCATTTCCATAAGCGTCATATCCCGTTTCAGATTGAGGGTTATCAAAGGCTTCTATTATGCTCAGGTTGAAAATCTCTCCCCAATAATGTTTCTCGACATTCTTTATTCTTTTTTCATTTAAATCTAAAGTCACATAGGTTATCGCTGAATTATCTTGAAGCCCTTGAATTCAAGAACTATAGAGCCGTTTTCATCCATAATCCATTTACTACCCGCAATTTCCGGAGTTCTTTTTTGTATATTTTCATCAAGGTTCTTGAGCACGATATCTTTACCAAACTCCACGTATTTATCCGGAACAAGTGCCAGGTCGGCCGTTATCTCATTAATCTGGACTTTATTTCCATCGGTGTTTAATTCAATATAAAGCTTCCATGATTCTGTTTTGTTATCACGTATCCCCTTCAAATTAAATAAAAATTGAAAGTTCCACACATCCTGAGCAACCAGGCTACCACGTTCTAATATCAGATTTGCAGTGAACGTATCATATTTTTCACCATCGAACGTTTTTATTTTAAGCGCTACGTCTTTGAAAATAGCATTGATACTATCGTCACTCAATTGTGGTGGTCTTTTTTTAATCAAGATTTCAGTGTTACTTTTTAATTGTGCAGCAGAATAAGGCGCAGAACTTATTATTTCTCTTTCCCCGCTCTCATATGCTTCTACAAGTGGAGCAAACATTAATGTCAATAATACCATCACCACAAAGGTTACTTTGAACCCTTTTCCTTTTATCATGCATTAATCCTTGTCTTTCTTTTATTTCAATTCTTTTATTTCAATTAGTTCTTATCTTAGCAAATGTAAGTTTTTATTACCATTACTCAGGAGCTTTTAAAAAAAATCCCCCAGTCCTCTCTGGTATAATGTATTTTTCAAGATCGTGCTCTCCTTGATCCACCGCGCTTTCGGGATAACAAGCCTTGTAGAGATATATGAAAAAGCATCATCAAGGGATGAGAATCTATTAGGTGCTGCCTTAAGGGCTGCCCGGACATTCTCCCTGACATTCCACACACCCACTGGCATGATATAGCCAGGATGGGCTTCCCTTAATATCACAACCCGCGCCTGCCGCCTTTCTTTTACGAGATATTCATTCACTGCAAGCCGCGCAGCATAATAGCAGCCCCCGATTTCAGCATAGGTCGTGCGCCCTTCATAACCCTCTGAAGATGCCATTATCGCTACATCTTTCCCGAACGGGTTCCATACAGTATTTGGATACCATGCCTCAATAAGCTCATAGCTCCAGGCGCGGGGCATCATTATTACGGCGAACCTGTTATCAAGCTGCCACGACTCAAAAACAAGATATTCATTTATAATGGGAAAATCCTTCATCTTCTCCATAAGATTCGCGCCGATCATGCTGTCAACTGCGGTTATGCTCCATCGGGTAGGAACAAAACGGCGCGCTTTTCCTTCCCCGAATGCCCCCACGGAAAACGCTTTCTGGATGCTTGATATGATCGTATCTTTTTTATAAAGCTCGAGGACTGCATCCTTTGCCTTGAGGTCAGTATCATTATATGCCTTCTCCATCCTCTGGTCGAATTTCGTATTACCTACATCGATCTTTTTAAGCGGAGCCGTAGGGCCAAAAGGCTGGACTTCATCATCAAGTACAAGCCTTGAATATGGTTTTTTCAGGAATTCAGCTTCTACATCAATTGGGGATGCACAAAGCGCCATCTCACGGGTTGCTTCTACGATGCGGTTGCTATCCAGGTCCCTTATATGAACAAGATGTTTTCCCCGGACAAGCTGTGAACGAAAATCCACGATATCATCGATACTTTTCCCGATCCACATCTCTGGAGTGTCAAGTAGAGTCGTATCGCCGTGTGTTGGCGGAATGAGAGGGCCTATCGAAACATAAGGATATCCAATCCTGCCTATAAAAACGCCCGGCGGGGAAGAGCCATCGATATTCAGGCTGTCTGTCAGCGTTTTGACCTTTACGTTAGAATAGAATTTGACAAGGACCGGACATCTCTGTTTACCGCATAATAATTTTGAACCGCGACATAAGATGCATAGGGCATCGCTTTTTCCGCTGAATAGCGAATCCGGGCTTTCCATGTATCAGTTGATGATATTAAGGGATATAAAATAAATGCAAGCTATGTGAAAGTGATTGACCGTAGAGTGTTGGTCGTCTTCAATAAATGAAGCTCTCCACTCCGAAAAATTAGAAGATATTGTTAATGAGTTAAAAAAAAGAGGCGGGATAAAAACATAAGAAGTTATATTCAGAAGTAATATTCATATTTTCTGCTTGTTTCAATTTGCCAACACAAATTGAAAACACCCCCAAGCTAAGCAAAGCTTTATAAATCCTGAACCACCATTCATGAATATGGGTTCAGAAATTATATACAGGGACGAGTCCGATGAAATAAAAAAATTAAACGGCTGGATATTAATTTATGGAAGAAGAAAAGTTGGAAAAACATTTTTGATAAAGAACTTCCTGGAATACGATGTCTTTTTCAGGGTAAACAGGGACGGCAGCATTTTAGCTGAAAAGTTCATCATCAGCACGATAAACAATATGGACGATTTTTCAAGGGCAGTTTCGGAGCTGCTTCTTGCTGATAAAAAAGTAGTGATTGACGAGTTCCAGAGGCTTCCTGAATCTGTTATTGAGCGAATATCCACTCTTCATCCAAAAGGAAAGGTTATTCTTTCCGGCTCCAGCATGAGGGTGATAAAAAAGCTGTTTGGAAGCAAATCACCGCTCCTTGGACTGGCTATGCAGTACAAGCTCGGGCTGATAAGGCCGGTGAACATATTACGGGAGCTTTCAAAAAAAATGGATGCGGTGCAGGCAATTGAACTTGCCCCATATCTTGCAGATGCCTGGACTATTCCCTTTTATACGAAGGAAAGTGACAGTGAGAAGGTCATATATGATCTCTTGAAATATTCGAAATTCACGGTACCTTCGCTTGTCGGGGAGATATTTACCGAAGAGGAAAGAGAGTTCACCAAGGTATATGAGGCTATATTGAGACTTATAGGAGCAGGCGAATTGGATTACAAAAATATTGCCTCGATCCTTGCCGGCAGAAAGGTAATCGAGCGGGCGGACAGCTCTTTGATAATTCCGTACATAAAAAATATGGAAGACATGGGGCTGGTTGAATCCCTGCCGATATATTCCTCAAAGAAAAAAATGTACCGATTGTCTTCGCCTATGATGGAGGCTTTTTTCTATCTTGCTGATAGATATGGATTTGAAGATAGGGATGTAAGTTTTGAAGAAGCCAGGCCGACTATAGAAAAACTAAGGAATTTTGCAGTGCAAAACTTTATCGGGGATTTGTTCGCCAGCGCTTACCATGGAAAAAAAGAATATTATGTAACGCCTTCAAAAGAGCTGGACTTCATTATAACCGTAAGAAATAAGGCGGTTATCATCGGAGAAGTAAAATGGGGAAAATACGATAGCAACGATCTAAAAAAATTCGTGGAAAAATCAACTTTTATCAAAGCAGAAAAAATATTCATAACAAAACATAAAAATGAAACAAAAATTGATAATGTTAAAATAATGGACGTGGATGATATTTTGGCCATGGTTAAATAGGAAAATATGACATTAGTATCATTGATTGGATAAAAAACCACAGAGAGCGACAGAGAACACAGAGATAAATGTATTGGCCCCCTCGAATCCTCGTACATCTGTGGTTGAGTACCCCCGTCAAAATGCGTGATTTTAGAAAAATTAAAAAGTCTCGAAAATATGGAGAAAAGATTATACTTGCATGAGTACTTAAGCAACCTCATGTTCATTGAAATAGACGGCTGGATGGCAAAACTGAGATTTTCAGCATGCCACTTCATCCCCAATCACCCAAAATGCGGATGCCTTCACGGCCATACATACGCGGTCAGCGTCAGGATCGAGGGCGAACAGAAGGGTGAGTTCATTATTGATTTTGAGACTGTAAAAGGAATAGTTAACAGGATTTGCGACAGGCTTGACCACAAGGTCCTCATCGCAGAAAAAGACCCACGCCTTCTGATACAGAAAAGTGACGATGTATCTATCGAGATAATTGAAAGCCATAAAAGATATGTTCTTCCTCCTGAAGATATTATGTTCCTTCCAACAAATTCGGTAAGTGCCGAAGACCTGTGTAAATATTTCGCATCAAATTTAGCTAAAGGCTTAAAAGCCAGCGGAGCAGGTAATATCACGAAGATCCATGTCCGCGTGGATGAGGGGATAGGACAGGGCGCCGGCTGCGAATATGAGTTATAAGTATTTTCTACTCTTTGAGATCGTTACAATTGGTGTTGGTAAATTGAAATTATCCTAAAAAATAAATATAATAAAAATTATACGCAGTTTTCAAATATATATCACTTTTGTAAGATCTAGTATCAATTATTTAATAATTATACTTCCTCGCGTTTCTTCCGGAAAATACACACTTATTAGCTTGCTTTTTATTTGTCCATATTCGGTATATGATAACTTACATTGTAAACGACGTAGATTACATTTTCAATTGAATTGTTTATAATATTTTCTGAATAACACCCTAGGGGATTAGTATAATTCGATATATTCGAATCACTGATTATTAGTGCGGAAATCTTCCCTCCAGGTGCCATTTCTCTTATTTCCATTCTAAGTTGACAAGAATATAATTCTTTCATCCAGGGAATCATAATAGCTGTTTGACCAGGTATAAATTCCCAACCTGTGATTCCTTGTTCATAAAATTTAATAGGCTTTTTTATGGTACCTGAAAGCAGAATCCCAAAATTTATGTTAATAATTGACTCGTCATTATTGTTATGAATAGTAAATGAATACATATCGTCACTTTCTGTAAATAAAGTATCTTGAATAGTTGTATTAACATAGAATTTTTCAAAATATTCTATAATTTTTGATGATTCTCCAATTCCTAAAATTGGCTTACCGTAAATATAGAATTTAGAGGTATCTTTTTGAGGGGGATTCTCACGATCAGCTACTTGAATTGCCACTGTGTATTCATCAGGTTTTAATTCAGCCGCAGGTTTGAATGACATAATATTTTTTGTGAAATTAATTGTACCATTGATAAGCCCATATTTACTACCGACCAAATTTATTCTTGAATTATCCACATCGATACCAGAACTACTCTTTTTGAGAAAATTTACAATAATAGCATCTGGTGTTTCGTTGAGAAAAGTGTTTGAACTTGGATATATGTTTGTGATGTATGGGGGCTCTGTATTCCACAAGGTATTCTCAACAAAATGTGTAATTATCGCGCCAAACATGGTTCCCAAAATAAACATAATAATACCATACTTAATAGGATGATTATCTTTGAAATTATTATGCAGCTGTATCCCTTTATTATAGCATTTAATAATTCCTATCCAAATTCCAAATGACATAAATTAGAGTTATCAAAGATATTAATATTGATTAACTTATCTGCTAAATTCATGCCATAGGAAGAATAATATATCTTTCTTAATTTTTTAATTTCAATTGAAATTATAAGAGTTACGGGCATGTTGATAAGTCTTGGTTATTGTATCCCCAGATAATTACCAACATCAATTGTAACGATTATTATTCGTTCTCATTTTATTTTTCCTATATTGAGCAAATGTTGCGTTTTTAGATAGATTTATATACTTTCGGGTATAATGTTATATTGTGCATAAATTGCACATTTAAATCAGGAGGTCACATATGTTTTACGGAATAAACGAATTGAGCGTTGTAATAGTTCTTTTTTCTTGCTGCTTAGTGAAGTTAACATATCGGTACCAACGCAATTTCAAATTGTGCAACAATTGAACAACATACTAAGAGGAGATTAGAGATGAATAAAAAAATAAATATAGTAGGAATTTTAACAATTCTTTTGTCTTTGGGTATAATAGCAGTTTATGCATCGGTACAAACGGCATTTTTGACAGGATTAGTAACAGCCCTTGTAGCCCCACCGGCTGCTGTCTTAGTAGGAATGATACACGCTGGTAGAAAGTTTCAATCATATATTGAAGAGCTATGATCGCATCATAAATCCGCCGTCATTCTTTTTCTTGATTCATTTTTTTGATTTTGTCAAACAGTCCACTGGTTCTAATTACATATTTTTTTATATCAGCTTCTCGTAATATAACGCGTTTAGTGATACAGAACCAGGATCAAGAAAAAGGAATGAATAATGGCCAGCAGAATTGAAGTCGGTTTTAAAAAAGGGATAAAAGATGCATTGGGAGACAGCACGAGGAAAAGGATAGTTGAAGACCTGCACATAAATGTTGAAAATGTCAGGACACTTGATGTTTATACTATCGATGCGGATATTTCCATTGAACAGTTAAATGTTCTCGGAGATGAACTGTTTGCAGACCCTGTGATACAGGAATATTCCCATAAACCGCTCGCTGAGGATTTTTCCTGGCTCATGGAAGTGGGCTTTAAGCCTGGCGTGACTGATAATGTCGGAGCTACCGCGAAAAAAGCATCTGAAGATATCCTGAAAACCGCAATAAAAGGAGTATATTTTTCAAGACAATACCTGATAAAAGGGAGGATCACAAAAGAAGATGCAGATAAGATAGCTGGCGGGCTTCTTGCAAACACTCTCATTGAACGATGGGTAATAATAAACAATAAAGACTGGGATAAACAAAAAGGCGTACATCTGCCGCTTCCTGTCGTAAAAGGAAAACATGAACCAGCAGTTGTGGAACTTGACCTTAATATAAGTGATAAAAAATTAAAAGAATTAAGCACGCACAGACTTCTTGCTTTGAATCATGGGGAAATGATCTCTCTTAAGGAATATTTTAATAAAGAAGAGACGAGAAACCAGAGAAAAGATTTTGGGCTAACACTTCCTACGGATGTGGAAATTGAAGTACTTGCACAGACATGGTCTGAGCACTGCAAACATAAAATATTCAATAGCCAGATAACTTATTCGGATGAAAAAGGAACCTCAACCATAAACTCGCTTTTTAATACTTTCATAAAGCGCGCCACAAAGGAAATAAACAAACCATGGCTTGTTTCTGTTTTTACCGATAATGCGGGTGTTATAAAATTCAATGAAGATTACAATCTGGTCATGAAGGTTGAAACACACAACACGCCTTCCGCTCTTGATCCGTACGGCGGCGCCATAACTGGTATTGTTGGCGTGAACCGCGATCCCCTGGGCACGGGGATCGGCGCCAGATTGATATTTAACACGGATGTATTTTGTTTTGCATCGCCATTCTATGATAAAGAACTCCCTGCCCGGCTTCTTCACCCAAAAAGGATATTCGAAGGCGTAAGGCGCGGAGTTGAACATGGCGGGAATAAATCCGGTATTCCCACAGTGAACGGATGTATCGTTTTTGATGAGCGATATCTTGGAAAACCTCTTGTATATTGCGGAACTGGCGGGATAATGCCTTCAATGATCAATGGAAAACCCTCCCACCTGAAGGAGATCCATAGTGGTGACCTTATAGTTATGACCGGGGGGCGCATCGGAAAAGACGGTATCCACGGTGCTACATTCTCATCACTGCAACTTGATGAGGATTCACCCGTTACCGCGGTACAGATCGGTGACCCTATTACACAGAAAAAGATGATTGATTTCCTTCTTGAGGCGCGTGATAAGGCATTATATGGCTCTATAACAGATGACGGCGCAGGCGGCCTTTCTTCTTCAGTAGGAGAGATGGCGCAACTTTGCGGAGGATGCCTGATCGAACTTGATAAATGCCCCCTGAAATATCCGGGTCTTGATCCCTGGGAGATCCTTCTTTCCGAGTCACAGGAGAGAATGACGCTTGCTGTTTCTCCTGAAAAAATCGATGAATTCCTCTCTCTTGCTAAAATAAGAGATGTCGAAGCCACTGTTATTGGAACATTTACAGATTCCGGCAAATTCCATGTAAAATACGGAGAGAAAAATGTGGCTTACCTGGATATGGAGTTTTTGCATAATGGTCTTCCAACCCTGAAACTGAATGCGCGATGGATACAGCGCAAGTTTGAAGAACCTGTGCTCGGTGTTGTGGATCTGACCGATGTCTTAAAAAATCTTCTTTCGCGCCTTAATATCTGTTCAAAAGAATATGTCATCAGGCAGTATGATCATGAAGTCCAGGCCGGATCTGTCATAAAACCTTTGACGGGAGACGGCCCGAGTGATGCTGCGGTTATCCGCCCGCTGCTTGACAGCATGGAGGGGGTTGTTGTTGCAAATGGCATCTGTCCGAGATACGGTGATATTGATACTTACCACATGACAGCCTGCGCCATCGATGAAGCCGTAAGAAATCACATTGCAGTGGGCGGTTCGTTCGATCATCTTGCAGGCCTTGATAATTTCTGCTGGTGCGATCCTGAAAAATCAGACAAAACACCGGATGGTGAATATAAGCTCGCCCAGCTTGTGAGGGCCAACATGGCGTTGTATGATTACACGAAAGCATATGGAGTTCCCTGCATTTCCGGAAAGGACAGCATGAAGAACGACTACCAGATCGGAGGGAGGAAGATATCCATTCCTCCAACTGTTCTTTTTTCAACGATAGGTAAAATAGAAGATGTGCGAAAAGCAGTGACAATGGACGTGAAGCATCCTGATGACAGGGTTTACGTTCTTGGAATGACAACAGATGAACTTGGAGCTTCGGAATATTACACCTCTCTCGGATTTATCGGGAACGATGTGCCAAGAGTGAATGCCGGTTCTGCAAGAAAATTATATATTGCTCTTGAAAAAGCGATCAATGATGGAGTTGTTGCCTCCTGCCATGACTGCTCTGACGGTGGTCTTGCCGTGGCGCTTGCTGAAAGTGCATTTTCCGGCGACCTTGGTATGACCATCGAGCTGACGAAAGTCCCTGTTGAGAACATCAAGCGGTCTGATACGATATTATTCTCTGAATCCCAGAGCCGCTTTGTGGTCACAGTGGCGCCTGGAAATGTGAAAAGATTCGAGGCGCTAATGAAAGGAAATGTGTTCGCCGATGTTGGCGCTGTCACAGCGCAGCTTAATTTCACAGTGATGGACGGGGAGAAAGTGGTGCTGAGTGAAGGGATAGATGTGCTTAAGGATGCATGGCAGAAGACATTAAGATGGTAAGTAATATTATGGTAATATTGACCAAATTATTAGCAGTTTATTATGGGAAAGGTCTTTAAACGACAATATTAAAATACATGTTGTAATTATATACATACACATGGAGAATGCATCAGTAACAGCCCGCCTGACGGGCAAAGAGATCAAGAAAATCGATTCACTGGTAACAGCGGGCCTATATACCACACGTTCCGATTTCCTGCGCCATGCTGCCATGCATTTATTGCGGGAAGAAGCGCCTGAAATTCCAGACCTTTTCTTGAGAATGCATGAACAGGCGAATCAGAAACAGATTACAAAAGATAAAATGTTAAAGGATATACGCAATGTTCGCCATGGCCTCTACAGGGAGACCTTCGGTGATGATTAAGCTCTTCCTCGATACAAATATCCTGCTTAGTTCATTGATTTCAGATAGAAAAGCGCATATCTTTTGCCTGTCTATTTTACTCCAGAATAATATCGCGTTTGTGACAAACGAATATGTTCTCAAGGAAGCGAGGAAGATCCTGGAGGAAGTTTATTTCTTAGATCAGGAAGATGTTAATCGATTTATCGAATTTCTCAGGGCTAAAATGGAAATCGTCAAGACCCCGTCAAAGGAAGAAATCAAGAAAATCAATTCAAAGGATAAATCAGACCGGCCAATTATATCTTCCGCACAAAAACATCGATGCGTTTTGATCACTGACGATATGCCGACAAGGAACGACGCAGGAAAATATGTTTTAGCTCTTGGATCAACGGAAGCAATTGATTTTTTCAATATGCGACTGGCAAAGGAACCTTTCAAGTATGAAACAAGACGTTAAGATGGCAATCGAATGTATTTTTTCTTATTTAAATAAAACGAACCATGCCCGATCTTATTTCACCCATACCACTTCAGGCTCTTTCCTTTCAGGGAGCTCTGAGCTGCCTTTCGGATACCCGAATATCAATGGCGCGACAATGATATAACCCTCAGGTGCGCCAAGTTCTTTAAGGAGTTCTTCATCCATCAGGGCGCGCTGGACGCCCCCTATCCAGCAGCTTCCGATGCCAATGGAATGGGCAGCAAGCATCATAGTCTGGGCGGCCATCGCGCAATCATAAGCTGCAGTGGGTGCTTTATTATTTCCAAGGATTATTACCATCAAAGGCGCGTTATAGAACATATCTGAGCCATCTGTTTTAAGAAATGCAAGGAAATCAGCCGCTGCTTGTGATGTGGTTTTAAATTGTTCCAGCAACGGGATCATGGATTTTTTCCCGGATTCAGAAAGCCGATGCAAAACATCTTTATTTTTTATCACCAAAAAACCCCATGGCTGCATATTCATTCCTGAAGGAGCAAAACCTGCGCAATCAATGAGGAATTTAATATCGTCATCAGGGATCTGGTCCTTATTGTACCAACGGACACATCGCCGTGTTTTTATTATTTCAATAACATCTTTCATATGGCTCACCTTTGAATGTCCTTATTAGAATAGATTTCCAAATAATATAAAGAATTTCAGTAAAAAAAGAAAAGGGGAATTCACCCCCTGTTTAAATGAGGTCTTTGAGATAAAATTTATGCGGGCCCAGCGTACCGCCATAGTTCCCTGCGCTTATCTTTTTGACACCAGGGACTCTTACAGCTGCTGCTATACCGGCTTTCATAGATCTGCTTATTGAATCTGCGTCAAGGCCATTGATAACGATCTCATATATTGCATTTACATCAGCAGGCACATTTGTATCTTTTATCTTTGCTTTTATTGAAGGGCTGAATTTTTCATTGGTTGTTGCCTTCATGAATTTATAATTTGTAAATCCAACTTTTGATCCGCTTGCCACGACACCGCCGGGGAAAGGAGTGATCGTACCCGTCTGCATCATTATTGCATCAACCGCATTTTCAGCTGCTGCAAGAGCCGTCATCTGTGTATCTGCCATAATAAAGAAATTGCCGCCAGCAATACCTTCCTGCGCTCCGATACCATGCTCAGTAATGAAGTCCCCCTGCATCATGGGGATCTTATATGCTTTTCTTCCACCAATATTGGTTTCTGATTCAAATCCATCACCAAAGAATTTGAGCTTGAATCCCGTATCAAATTGCTTCTCGGCATTCGGAAGCCCATTCCACATTGCAGCAGTTGGGGCGGTCAGGACGCACTGGCCGAGACGTTTCAATAATTGCTCTTCAAGGCTCTTATATCCAAATGTGCATATATAAATATACACACCAGGCCTGCCGTCAGGTGTCTCGCTGCCATCCACAACTTTTTCAATGCCGGCTTCAGCAGGACACATAATTACAGAGGTTCCAAATCCTGTTGCTTCCTGTGCCGCAACCATTGCCCACCGCCGTGTTGCGCCTGTGATCAATACTCTAGCTATCTTTATCGGAAATGCTTCCGCGAATGTATCTTCTATCTCTACTCCATTGAGTTCCATAAAATATCCCTCACATGATGAACCCAAAAATATCCATTACGGGTCATCAAACAATCCGTTATTTTTATTGTAGTACCTAATATATGCTTCGAAATGTTTCGAAAGCTTGAAAAAAAAGAGACGTTTTTTTTGTTTTTTAATGCATCATTTCATCCACAGCGCGGGTTGCAAGTTCCTGCATTCGCACCTGTGTTCTTCCCGGTCCTGAGAATTCATCAAGAGTCATCACAGAAGCTATTTCCTTACCAAGGATGAAGATCGCATGTTTGTGTTCAGCTTTGCTTCGATGCACATGTATGGGGCTTATCTGAAGGGACTGGTATTGGACAAATTCTCCATGGCCATTTTCCTCAAAAAACTTCTTCATTTGCACCATTAGTGTATGTAGCTGGATCAACTCTTCTTTGTGTATAAAACCGCCTCCTATCTGTGTTTAGCTGTTTACTGCTGTGCAGTAATTCTAATCTAGTCACATCAATTCGATACTAAAACGATTTTGCTAGGAAATGTCCTTCCTATATTTTACAATTAAAGTTTACGATTTAATCATCATGATTCATAATGATTAAATCATTTAAAAATATTTTTTGGTTCATGGTTCAGGGATTCACGATGATTTTCTGGTGATCCTCGCGCGGGAACTCTTTTAAAAATACTTCATATTCTCCTGGTTGGGTAAATGTATAATTGAATGCCCTATACTTGTACTTCAAAAAGGAGCTTGAATTGTCCCATAAGCCTTCTTTGCTTACGATAGTAAGATAGTAACCTGCATCTGTGGCACTTATCCATTTGACTGTATCGCCTGCATTTATTGAAAGTGTATGATTTGTATAATTTGATGAACCATTTCTTACGGTTACCTTGCGAAACCCGTATAACTCATCGACATCAGAAATATATACTGCCTGCGTTCTGGCGATTGTCGGGATTGGGGTTGGTTGTGTTGTTGTCTGAACCGCAGTCGGCGCTGGAGTCGGTGTAGCGCTCGGCGTTGCTGTCGGGACTGGAGTCACGCCAGTTTTTTCGTCAATACATCCAAGGAAAATCAAAGATAATACCATAATAAATATTGAAATAATTTTAAAGTCCATTTACCTCACCTATAGCACAAATGGATTAAGATATAAATAATATTATCGATTTGTTCTCTGATAGTGATTTATAATATGGGTTTATTATTGATGCTTTCCATCAGACAATGAATGGATAATGAGCCCATGAATGAAAAGAAGTGGATATATGAAGAGATCGTTGGCAGGATACCTCCTTTTTCTCTAATCTCCTATAAATACAGCATCCTCCTCCAATTATTATTGCTTCTTGTTATCGGCATAATCCTCGGTTTTATCTTTGACCTTGGGAAAATTTCCCTGCTATACGGCTCACTTGCCATCCTTGTCGCAGTATCATGGAGTCTTCTGATCCTGCAACTTGCGCCAACACTTCGTAAATTCAGGGCCCCGTTAAGCAAGGATGAAAATGAATTGCTTGAGAGATATAAAGGGATACTTTTCCATAAAAATCATTATGAAGCTGTGCCAGGGCTGGCAATTTTCATCCCATTCATGATATATCTTATTTATTTTGGGACGGATTTGCTGGATATGTGGCTTGGTATATATCATCACCCGATATTATTATTGTTCGTAAGTCTCCTTATATGGGATATTTGCTACAGGATGGGACTCGGGTTATGGACATCAGTCCTTGCTTTATGGAGATCAATAAGACTTAAAAAACTCGCGGAAAAAAGAAGTGAACTTGAACATACCCCTTATACTGAACTTCGATACTTACAAAAACTTGATATCAATAATGTCTTTTTCGGACTCATTTCCCTTCTTTTATTGCCCCTTTTCAAAACAGATCATTTTTTGGTCATGATCACGCTGGTTTTCATGGGTTTTGTAACACTGACCTCGCTTTTCTCAGCATATATAATCTCTAAAGTTCCATGGCTTCCCCCCGATATCTATAATCTTGTAAATGAGTCAAGTTTTGCATATATCGGCACTTCCCTGAAAGGAAAAACCCATGTAACGCCAGTTGTTTATGTTTTTGACGGGCAAAAAATCCTGTTCAATACTTCAAAAGAAGCAAAAAAATTAAAGATAATGCAGGAAAACAACAAGGTCGCTTTCCTGATAGATAAAAGGGATATGAGTAATATATATGAAAACAAGGCAGTCCTTTTTACCGGAGAAGTCAAAATCTATGGCATAATGGATATTCCAATTCATTTTATCCATATGCTCAGGGCTCTTTCCCTATTTATGAAAAAATATCCTGAATATACAAAAAAATATTCAACTTCAGAATTGCCAAAAGCATGGCAACTGACACCAATTATTGCAAGGATACTTGTGGAAGTAAAGCCCGTAAAAATAATCTATTGGAGAGGCGCAAAACAAATAAGTGTGCCGGTGTAAATATGCGGATCCCTGAGGAAATACGAAATATCCTGTATGGCAATTATTTCGGTTATGTATGCACAAGCGATAAAAATGACCAGCCGCATCTGACCCCGGTTTTTTTCGTATACGATGAGAATTCCCAGAAACTTTTCTTCATAACAAATGATGGATCGAAAAAGGTCAAAAACCTGTCTGAAAATCCCAATATCAGTATTACTATCGATATCCGGGATCCTGTAAATCCTTTCAATAATGAGGGTGTTATGGCCCAGGGTAATGCAACAATTACAGATAAAGCTCCAATTTATTTCCTGTCTGAAGAAACCCTGGAATTATACTATGACATCTACCAGGAATTTAAAAGCAAATACAAGAAAGTAATAGAGAATAAGCCCCTTGGTGAGAACGATGTGATCGTACAGATAAATGTTGAGAAAATAGTTTATTGGAAAGGACCACATTTCAAATCATTGAAATTCAAAAAAGACGAATGAAAATCCTGATGTTTTCATTTTGATGAACCGGATTCTTTTGACCTCTTAGGGTTCTTGCCGCTTCGGCCTGCTTTTTTCAACCTGAGGTTTTGATCCATGATCTCCATAAATATCTTTTTTCTCATCATTTCGTTCTGGTTTTCAAGAAGTGCTTTTTCAAGCTCCTTTATCCTTTCCTTGAGTCCCCTGATTTCTGAATACTTTTCTTCCAGTTCCTGCTCAAGGTTATTGATAGTGACTTCGCGGCGGTGTATACTGATCTCCATCTTCTTTTTTTCAACCGGATGAATATGTTCTGATGGCTTCATCTGGATTTTTTTTTCAATATCAGGCCTTGCCTTGCCTGAAAAAGGAACATTTAAAAGAGAATCCTCTATATCCTGACCTGTCAGCTTCTCAATAAAAAGCCTTGATATTCGCTGTTCTTCGGCAGAAAGGGTCCATGAAGCCCCTTTGTAGCGTTTCTCCAGACTTGCTATATCGAGCAGTTTTTCAGCTGCTGAACCACTGATCCAGCCTATGCTCTGATAGTAATTAAAAAGTCTCGGGAGATTATTATGCCCGACCCTCTCGATAAGGAATTTAAGCCACTTTCGCTGGGTTTCGATTGTTGCGTCAGTAAGTTGTTCCAGCATCTATGCAGTTTGCCAGAATTCAGGTGGCATATCCTGTGCCAGTTTCAGGGCACCATTAGCGCCGCTAAAAACCGGGTCTGTATCTTTGAAGACCTTTCCACCATCTATTAACTCAAGTTCTTTTCCCAGAATAACATCAATGTTCCTGATCAGGCTTCCTCCGCCTGCAATCCAGATATTATTGCGCAGATATTCCTGGAAGTCAGGATCATATGTGGATATCAGTTTGGATATGCCGGACATTATATCCGGAATAATGGATTCACATGCCGTTCTTATCTCTTTTGTAATTGATAATTTAAGTATGGAAGAATCAACAGGTACATCAACAATAATTTCTTGTTCAGGCTCACCCACGAATGAACTCTGTTCTTTCCATTTTTTTGCTACTTCATTTGTTACCCTGACATTGGTATATTCTTCGGAGATCAGCCTTACTAATTCAGAATCAATATAATCACCGGCTTTATTACTGCTTATCTGGTCATCCGGTTCCGGAAGTGTACCATGTACCCTGCATATATCCGTGGTCCCTGCCCCTATATCGACGACCAGGGTATGTTCCAGTTCTCCGAGGTTATATGCGACACAAAAAGGTTCGCTTGCAACCATTACCCCATCAAAGAAACCCTTTGCCATTTCTGTAATGATCTTTTTATTAAGTACGCTGGCCTGGGATGGGACTCCTATAATTGCATATTTTTTTACATCGCGGTTGGCATCCACAAGCCCCATTACATATTGAAGCAGGCCTTTTGCGGCTTCAAGGTCCTCTCTCTGGTTCTTTAATAACCCGGACTCGATGGGTTTGAACATATTAAGCGCAACCCTGTGTTTTAATGCTTCATCACCATACAGGCGCTCTTTCTTCAGGAATTTTGATGCTACTGCATCTCTTGGGATACCCACAATGCTGAGAATGCTCTTTTTCTTTCCGTCGCTCGTTGATATTGCAGTGTGGTTTGTTCCAAGGTCAATTCCTATATATAATGTCTTATTTTCTTTTGTCCGGGTTGCACCCCTTTTTTCAATTTGTGTTTTATTCTTAGTTGCCAAAAGTATCCCTCATGATAATCATACAGATTATACAAATGCATTACTAAAATATATAGTTTACCTAACATTTTATACATTTTGTCTGAAAAAAAGTCTGATTTTGGTTTTTTTGGTATGCATAATACAGGGAATTATCGGAAAAAAATCAACGTATTATATCAATAATGTTGCCCGATGAACTATTAATAACTCATTTTACGCAATATTACTGATCTCCTGCCTCAATTCCCCCAGCGTTGATTTCCTTTCCGCGAACGCATTATGCCTGTGGATACTCTCCTCGTTTATTTGTTTTATCACAATAACAGAATCATCCGGCAGCTCAGGGAATTCCTTAACGATTTTCTGGGCCATGGTCCGCACGCAATCTTCTACGAATTTGGGATTCTTGTGCGCCCTTTCCACGATCATAACCTCATCAGCCCGCTTTAATAATTCAAACATCTGCGAACTCATGGAATTCTCAATGATATTGATGATCTTTTCAAGTGAGACAAAATGACTGTCATGGGTCTCTATTGAAATTATGCCCCGCCCTCTCTGGTTATGCGTGGGCATAGGCACATTATTCAAGAATTTCTTAATGATATCGGATTCCACGCCAAGTGTCTTTAATTCCTTTCGTGCCTTATCGACCATTATTTCCTGGGCGCATGGACATGCGGTGATACCAAGGACTTCAGCGCCTACAAGTTTTCTTATTGCGAGTGTTTTACCACGTATCGCTTTTGCCTCGGCGAAAATATTCACTACTTCCTGGCAATTCAATTTTGTAGCAGGTGTTTCCCTTTTAAGGACATATTCACTTTTCATCCTCACTTCGGCGATCAAAGCATATTCGTGTCTGTCGATAAGCCTTTTTGCGACTTCGCTGCATAAATCCTCTATTTCATAAACAGGAGATGCGATCATTTCTTCGAGGACTTCGTCTATTGCTTCGAAATTTCTTGAAAGATTTGCACCTTTCCTGTCAGAAGGAAGGTCAACAAAGATATCAAATGTAGATACAAGCACGATAGGGCGTTTATCTTTTCTTGCCACTTCTACAAGTTTCTTGACATCCGTTACCCCCACGCGAGTCAATGTTATAGCTATATCAGGCTGGTTCGCCTGTATGTCTGGTAGATGAACTACAGGAAGTTTCATTATGATTATCTCCGAGTTAATTAATTAAATAATTCTACACTCTTAACAAAGCACACTTACTATCTTGTATTATTAAATTATTGCTATTTGAGTTTTGAATTATCTTTTCCTGAAATAATTTGAGTTTTGGATCTTAACGGCATCAAATTCTTTAAATACCCTTAACTATATTTTGTTTTCAGAGGGATACTATCAAATTCAAATCAAATGACTTTACCCGGATATTGGCAATTGTAGCCGGAATTGCATTTATAATGATCTCAGTGGCCTATGGGCTCACTTATATTTTCCAGGCCGGTCACATCGTTTTTCCCTATGAGCCATATTATTTCTTATTCATATTCTCTATAGGGTTCGTGATTTTCACTGCATATTTTGAACGGGAGAAAAAAGCGGTCTATCCCAGGGAGCTTATAGGAGGCGCAATTGCGTCTGCATGTTTGACCTTCCTGATAATAGCGTGTCTGGCTGGAATGAAATATATATGGGAAAAGGGATTGTCAGGTATTGGTATCGAGACTCTTGCCTATGCATTTTCCATATCCATGATACTGAGCCTTATTTTATATTTTGTCATAGGAAAAATAGAAGTTAAATTCGCCCCCGGGGATTTCAGGAATGTACTTTCAATAGTCCTGGGGATCGCGGTTCTTATGATGATAACGGTGGTCTATGGCATAAATTATATTATTAAGATCAATCCATTTCCGGTCAAACCTTACGTTCTACTTTTCATATTCGCGATCCTTTTTGTCCTGGCTTCTGTTTTTTATAAAAAAAGAGGGGCATTATATCCCTGGTTCCTCCTCGGCGGTGCCGTGGCCTCAGCCTGTCTTGTTTTCATGATCACGGCGATCATTGGGGGATTGAGGTATGTATTGGAAAAAGGATTTACCGGCCTTGGTACTGATACTGTGTTCTATTCTTTGTCGATATGTATAATCCTGAGCATGATTTTATATAATCAGTATAATATTATAAAAGAAAAACTTTGAAAGAGAAGAAAAGCAGAATAAAAGTGAAATCCAGGTTGAAAAAATGGGAAAGATCCAGGTCTTAGATGAAGCGTCAATAAACAAGATCGCAGCAGGGGAAGTGATCGAACGCCCCGCTTCAGTTGTCAAGGAACTTATCGAAAATTCAATAGATGCCGACGCAGACACGATCAGGGTCGAGATCATAAAAAGCGGAAAAGGCGTGATCCGCATCACTGACAATGGCTGCGGGATGAGCAGGGAGGATGCTGCTCTGTCTTACGTGAAACACGCCACAAGCAAGATCAGGAAAATTGATGATATAGAAACAGTAAAAACAATGGGATTCAGGGGTGAGGCGCTGTCTTCTATTTCTGCCATTGCTAATGTCGAGATCATCACAAAAACAAAAGATGAATTATCAGGTACAAAAGTGATAATACAGGGCGGGAACCTGTTAAGTATTGCAGGGACTGGAGCCTCAGATGGGACGACAATTGTAGTAAATGACATCTTCTATAATACACCTGTCAGGAAAAAATACCTGAAATCCGATACAGTTGAACTTACCCATATCACCGATATAGTTTCAAGGATAGCGCTTTCGCATAACAACATTTCTTTTTCTCTTTTCAACAATGGAAAAGAGTTGCTGCGCTCACCCGCCGCCGGACTTCATGATACGATCATTCACATATATGGGCAGGAAATCGCACGTGCAATGCTTCCGGTGGATCTTGAATCTGATATCGTGAAAATAACCGGTTTCATCTCAAGGCCTTCATTGATGCGAGGCAGTCTTGATTTCCAGTCCTTCTATATCAACGACAGGTTTATCAATTCAAGAGCGATCGGTTTTGCGCTTAGGGATGGTTACGGTACCCTTATGCCAAGAGGGCGTTTTCCGATCGCAGTATTAAAAATATTTGTTGATCCACGGGAAGTGGATGTGAATGTTCATCCCACCAAGAACCAGGTGCGTCTTGACCATGAGAGGGAAATTTGCGATCTGGTTACACAGGCTGTGAAGAATGCACTTTCACAGAAAGACCTTATTCCTGATATAAAAATACCAATGCAGCAGTCACAACTTTACGAAACTCCTGCTGCTGGGTCTTTCAGGGTAAAGGAGACTGCCACGGATTTCAGGACATCGGTAAAAGACACGGAAAGAAGATTGAGACGATCAGAAATAGCGGGCATGGAAATGGAGAATAAACAGACTGTTGAGATGCCTGATGTGAAGATACTGGGGCAGGTAGATAGTTTATATATTCTTGCAGAGACTAAGAACGGTTTGATGATCATAGACCAGCATGCGGCGCATGAGCGCGTATTTTTTGAACTTGTCCGCGGATCTAAGAGGGATGATTCCCAGGAACTGATCGTTCCGATTAATCTTGAACTTGATCCGAGGGAGAGAGTATTGATCAAAGACACTATTCCCTTTCTTGAAGAATTCGGATTCCGGATATCTGAATTCGGGCCTGATTCATTTGCAGTAACCGCTGTCCCCATTGTCCTGGGTAAGCTCGAAGATCCCCGGATGGTGCATGATATAATATCTGATATTCTTTCTGAAGGAAAAATAAAAGAAGAAACCGGGATATTTGAGCGGGTGACCAAAAGCATCGCATGCAGAAGCGCGGTCAAGGCCGGAGCTGATTGTTCTTCCTCGCAGATGGAAAGCCTGATAAAGCAGCTTTTTATGACACAGAATCCTTATACCTGCCCGCATGGAAGGCCAACGATGGTATCTTTTAACAGGCAGGAACTTGATAAGCTGTTCAGGAGAACACCATGACAGAATGTTTCTTCTGCGATAAGCCTGCCCGGAAAACGTATAAATATTACACCCTGGATATCTGCCATGGATGTTACCTCAAGCTAAAATTAAAAAAACTTGAGAATATATCTCTTCCCGATGATACATATTTGAAATCACTGGTTGATAGTAAAGAACAGTGCTATGTAGATGCGTTGGATCACTTCGCCACATTTTTCCCAAAATCCCTTTCAGAAGACCTGCTTGGGATGATCCCTTTCTGTTCAGATGAGGATGGCGCGCTCGATCCTTTATTCGCAAATTCTATGATAATTGCAGCGCGCTCGATATTGCTTTTTGGGAATGGTGTTAAATTGAAAAAAAATCCGGGTGAAATTCATGCGCTGCACGCCCTTGGAAATCTTGTAGGTATTTCTATTATAGGGAACCTGACAAATTCCCAGAAGAATGCAAATGTTGATGAAGAGTCAACCATATCTGTTATTTCTGAAAAAATTGACAGGACTATGATCGATATCTTAAAAGATATCGAAAAAAATGATGGGTATTTGCATGACCTTATTGCGGATACTATTGAAATAATAAAATTCAAGGGTGATTCATGATCCATATCCTTGAAGGCACAATATTTATCGAGGATATTGAGATTTTCCTTACAAAAATCAAAGAAATTAGGAAAGGAAAAGATCTGGCTATCCTGGCGCTTGATGCTGATAAACTGGCCGGTAAAGAGCATCTTGTGTTCGCTATCGAAAAAGCAATGAATTCATTCAAAACAGGCAGGAATATCGCAAACGACCTCGGGAAAGAAATAATGCTTTATGCAGCAGGCACGCGCCAGATAAACCGCGCTATGAAAATCGGTGTGCATAACGGAAAGAACAATATTGTGCTTGTGGCTATCGGTGAGGAGATTGATCTATCTGTGTTTGATGTTATGCCGAAGGATGTTCTGCAATATGAGGGATCAAAGAACAGGGCTTTGATGGACATTTTCAATATTACTGATGAAGAGATCAAAGCTGCTGGTGTTGATAAGATCCCTGAGCTTGTCCTGGAAAGGGTTGCGCTTGTGGATGTTTTGAAATAGACATGTTCCTGATGAAAGAATGGAATAACTAACAAGTACGAAATGATACGAACTCACGCGCTGGAGTTCGTTTGTGTTCGTTGTTGATATCCATTACGATTTTAAAATACTTGATTTCTACCCTGAAAACAATATGGTTCTGTACAATTCTGTATTGTTTTCCTTAAGTTTAAATAAGACTGTTTTAAATCAAGTTAATCTAAGGTGAATCCTTGATAACACTGAGTTGGCTATCGATTGCAAAAACAATAAAATCGTCATGTCAAAAAATTAAGATTAATCGAACAAAAAAAAGGACATAAAATTAGGCTCTAAGTATGACTTCTATCCACATCTATCTTGATGAAAGCGGTGATCTTGGTTTTAATCCAACTTCATCAAAACATATTGTAATAGCCTTGCTCATTACAAAACCCCCTCTAAATATCGGAAGGTGTATTAAGAAGATCAGGCAGAGAAAGCTAAAAAAGAAACTCAAGGAACTGCCAGAAATCAAGTTTAACAAATCCGATGATCATATCAGAGATCTAACCCTTAAATGCATAGCAAAAGAGCCTATCGAAATCGCTTATATCGTCCTGGATAAAAATAAAGTGAATCCTGCAAGGCACAACCATAAACATGCGATTTATAACTTTATTACTGGTTATCTCATGTGTTGTTTACCATTTGAGAATACGATTCATTCAAAATTGATCGTAGATAAGAGGATCGCAAAAAAGGTACTCAGAGCCGACTTTGACCAATATGTTAAACAAAAAGCAGCCTTCAAAGTGGATATAACCCATGAGAATTCAATGTATAATCAATGCCTGCAAGCCACTGATTTTATCGCGGGCGCGATTTTTCAGAAATACGAATTCGGAGACAACAAGTTTTACGACATAATCAAGGATCGTATTAAGGTCTCTAAGCAGTTATGATAAAAAAATGAGTGTGAGCGAACCCTGTGTACTTGGAATCCATGCACCTCAAGATGCATAACTATTTCCACAGGACTTACTCGCTTATTCAATAGTTGGTTGTTGGTTAATTTATAGTTTACGCCCGCTTTTGGCTTGCCTTCAGTAATTTAACTTGCCTACTGCTAATAATGGGATCAGGGGGGTAAGGGGGCTTAGAATTCTACTATAGAATTATTATTTTCACATTCTCTTGACATCTGGTCATCCCTATGATCCAGAGCGATCCTAAGGTTATCCCTTTCAGTCCTAATTTAGTTTACATTAGGAGTAAATAGTAATTGCCCTTGATCCAGATCCTTCCGGAGCGACCCCGGACCAACTCGACCTCTGGATATCCCACGATCCAAAGCTATTCCAGGTTATTCTCTCAACCTCTGGTTAACGATTTATTGTGGTTGCTCTAATTTAATATCCATTAATTTATTATATATTCTATACCATTTCCAATTCATTGCAAAGATAGAAGCTATTAAACCAATGGCGAGAGGAGTCAATGAAAATATCAACCTGAGACCGATAGTTACGCCAAGGTTTGTAAAGATAAAACCTGTGTAGAGACCGTATAAGGAAAGGCATAATGCTACAACAGCAATTGTCATTACTATGAACGAATGAAGAGTTTGGATATTGAATTTTGCAATATCTTTAGACCGCTCCAGGTTTTCTGGACCTCTAATGCCTCTTATATTGTTGCAATCGAATAGTCTTTTTGATAGACCTTCTAATGTAATAAGAGAATAAAAATAATAAAATGTGAAACCGCTTGCAATGAGTAAGGGAACTGATATTACAAGAAATTCTAAGCTTATTTCAAGATACAATGCTACCCAAAGGAAAAAAATTACCATCAATCCAAGGCTCAGAAGAAATTTCCACATTTTAGAATCGGATAAGCTCTTTTTAATACTTTCAACCTCCTTTTTTGCATTTCGTAATAAAACTATTAATCCATCTGTTTCTTTAGTAATATTGTACTTAATTGCCTATTTAACTTTCGGTTGATATACTTTATCAATTTTCAGGTAATCCAGCAAATTATATGATCTTCTGTCTTTAATCTGGTCATTAATAAATTCTATTTTATAATAAGCACTGTCGGTTTCTTGAAATTCTTTTGGATTTAATCCTTTACTAATCCCCATACGCCATACGGAGTTTTTAAACCTTGGAATAGGGAAATAAGTACCAGAGGAGTTATTATTTTCTTGTAATATTTTATTCACAATATTATCCGCATGGTTCAGGTTATATTCAATCTCGCTTAATAAAGCGTCTAATATGCTCCCTATCTCTTTTTTTTGTGTTAACCATATGGTAAAATAGGCACCAAGATAGGCTGCTAAAAGAGCCACTACAGCTCCAGAAATAAAATCTATTACCGATGAATCGCCCATTTATTATCCTACCAGCAGCCCTTATTTTTTCTTCTTCGATGGCTTTTCAGCCACTATATCAAGCCTTTTCTATGATTATTTTGCCGTTTTCCTCGATGAAAATAATCTTATCGCCAATATCGGCTTTTAATTTCTCTGCTACTTCTTTTAAAAGGCTTATTTTCCATCCGACTGCAACCTTTGTCATTCCTATAAGCTGTCTTTCTTTTTGCATAATTACACATTTAAGTTAAATGTGTGAAAAGTATTAATAGTATTGGTGTTAATATACTCTATTGTGTGAATAGGGTATATTCACATAAAAAGAAATTCCTAGTCTGATAAAATCTGAGAGCCAGAAATTGTAAGCGTCAGCGCCCTAAAGGATGAGAAAATGAGTATCGATATTAAGATAGGAAAACCAAAGCATATTATCCAGGTATATACCTTATCACTTTATAAATTTATCAAGAAATATCAAGGGGTATCAATATCAGATATTTGTAATATTTCCCTCAAAAAAAAAGGAATCGGTAAAGCCTATTTTATCTCGATTAAAGAATTACGGATTTATCATAAACTCTAAAGGTAATTGGTATCCAACATCCAAAGAACCCATACCGTAACGGTAATGAAAAATGTAGACAATTTTGGGAGATTGAACTAAAGCGAAAACAAATAACTGAAATGATGCCTCGCATACCGAAAATAAATTATAACTTATTAAATTTTAATGTAATTAAAAAGATTCCGTATTTTTTTCCCATACCCTCACTCAGCCCTCAGCGCCTCCACAGGGTCAAGCCTGGCTGCTTTATTTGCAGGATAAACTCCTGCGACCACTGTAGTAACAATTGCAAATATGAGCCCTGCCGCAAGCGAAGTCCAGCTGACAGCTATCGGAAAACCACCCAATGTTGATATTAAAAAAGATAATCCTGCTCCGATAGTTATGCCGATCAGGCCGCTCACGGCCCCTAAAAGCCCGGACTCAAGAAGAAAAAGTACCCGGATATTGTCACGGGTCGCGCCAACGGCTTTCATGACACCGATCTCTTTTATACGTTCGGTAACGGTAAGCATCATTACGTTCACGATCCCGATCCCCCCTACTGCAAGCGAAACTGCCCCGATCCCGCCGAGGCCGTATTTTAGTATTTTAAAGAATTGGGTAAATGATTCAAGAAGAGACTTCATGATATTGACAGTATAACCTTCGTCTTTATGCAGCCTCCTCAGGTTGTCGTCAATTTTTTTGGCTGTAATTTCTATGGTATTCTGGTCTTCGGCCTCCACAAGTATCATGGAATACGAATATTTTTTCAAATCGAGCAGTTCCTTCATTGCCTGGTGACTGGTGTACATCTCCATGTTCATGTTGCCCACGAATGGGGATGTTTGTTCAGTCTCCTTAAAAATCCCGACTATTGTAAATTCCTTGCTAATATCCTTATCCTTGTTAACAAGGGTCAAACGCATCCCCGGATTCAAAGGGAATTTGAACATCTTGTTGGCAATATCACTCCCTATGACTATTGCGCTTTTATCAGAATCAAGAAGAAAGCGTCCCATATCTATTGAACCTGATAGGTCCTCCTCTTTGGAGGGCGATATCGCGTTTAATGAGAATGAACGCTCCTCATCACGAAATATTATGGATACCCCGCTTCCACGCCTTGGTAATACGGTTTTTACGCCTATTGT
The DNA here is from genome assembly GCA_963753595.1 of Candidatus Methanoperedentaceae archaeon. Classification (GTDB taxonomy): domain Archaea; phylum Halobacteriota; class Methanosarcinia; order Methanosarcinales; family Methanoperedenaceae; genus Methanoperedens. The sequence continues at coordinate 50,074 of CAVWCX010000023.1, forward strand.
ATTCTCAAGTGCATGAATGTCCTTATCATCAAACTCGGCAGGTTTTTGATATACGAGTTTACCTGCTTCAAATCCTGCCCCTCCGGGAAATATTGTTATTACATCCAGGTCCAGGCCGCTAAACACCTGCCCCACACCCTCCTGTATACCTTCGCCCACAGAAAGCATGACAACAATGGCTATAACCCCAATTATAATTCCAAGGCAAGACATGATAGTCTTGAATTTGTTGCTGCGGAAGCTCAGGAAAACCTGGTCCAGGGCATCTATCAGCTTCATTCAGATTTAGCTCTCCTTCGCCTCATAATTATAAATACCCCGGAAATAAGGATAACCACAGCCCCGATAATAATTATTACGGGAAGCAAAGATGGTTTTTCGGTATTTCCTGCAGGAAGTGCGCCTGAACTGTTAAGTTTCACGACCAGTGGCTCTGATTCATGCCAGTTGTTCCCGTTCTTGAACCTGATCTTAAAGCCGATATTTTCATTATTATTCGCTTTCAAGTCGAACTTGACCGTAAAAAGTTCATCAGGTTCCATTGTGCCTATGAAATATTCCGAAGGTTCAAATGTCGCATTGCCTTCGGGAATAACAGTTGCAGCATTGACAGAATTAGGCCTGTTATTTGCCACGCTCAGGATAACACCGCCCGGATTCAATTTCGGTGTCTCGGAAAGAGTGCTCTGGATAGAGGAAGAATCCACTATTACCGGTATTTTCAGGTTAAGGCTGTATAGCCGTGCGGCTCCCTTTAAATTGAAATCAAGGAAATATGTGCCGTCTGGCGTATTGTTCCTGACCATTATCGAAAAAGGGAAGTCTATTGAATCTCCAGGTCCGATGATCCCGGCATTGTAATATGGTTCACCGGTCACGTCTATGAATTCATTCCCGACAAGCTGCGCCGATTGGATATGGGCGTTCATGCTGTAATCCTTATTGTCCATTTTGATGGTATATTGGGTTGCGCTGTTCCTGAGGGTCAGCGTCACAGTTGCGCTATCACCTGACATCAGGATTTCAGGATACGATGTGGTTTTTTCAAGCTTTACCGTCCCTCTTGCGTCCACGACATCGCTTCCGACCTCGACATCAAATTCCCTTTTTGTGAACCCATTTTCCAGTATCCTGTATCCGATCTCAAGAGTGTTCGTGCCTATAAAGGCATTCTTATCAACATGCAAGGTATATTTATACACGAAATCATCATTTTTCCGGATAGTCCCGGGAGTTCTTATGGCGCTTTCGCCTGGTTTTATTGAGAACGGATACTTCGGCAGGAACTCAATAGTGGCTCCACTCACATCATTTTCGCCCACATTCTTGACCTGAACCCAGATGTTGAAATCCGTATCCGGATTAACAGGATAAGGATCGTATTTTACGAGGTTTAACTTAAGTGAGTTTTCACCGATATTAGCTTGTGAAACCCCTGCAAAAAATATTATAATGAATATTGCCAGTACTGGCCTAATTTTGTCGAACATATTTTATCAACTCCTTAATGGTTGGTTTTTTCCCATACATCAACAGGCTTGCCCTGAATATCCTCACAGATATCTCTACGATGAAGTAAGCAGAAACCGCAAGCAAAATGATGCTGATAATGGATTCATATAAAGGCACATCTGTTATTGAGGACCTCATTATCATCGCTGTTGGCGAAGTCAGGGGAAAAATACTAAGAAACTTTGAAAATGTTCCATTCGGGTCCATGATTATGATTTCGGAAAACATTAGTGGGAATGCTCCGGCTAATGAAAACATGCCCGCGATCTGTTGGCCCTCCCTGGATGTTGTTGCTACAGCCCCAACGCCTGCCATAATGTTCGCAAACACTATGTAGCCCAGTACAAAATAAATAATTCCTGTTATCAGTAATGGAATGGAAATGTGGATCTGTGTAACAATAAGATAAAGAGCTAATGGATTAATTAACATTATCACCGAGGCAACTATTAAATATATCACTATCTGGGTAAGCCCAAGAGCTCCAAGACCAATTATCTTGCCTGTAAGAAGCTCCCTATGAGAAACCGATGAAAGTATTATTTCCATTATCCTGTTCTCTTTTTCTTCGATAACACTCTGAAGAAGAAAACCCGAAGAAGCGAATATGGAGAGGGAAAAAAGAGTTGAAAAGACTAAAGGCAATAATAATATCATAAATCCGCCGTCTTCGCTTTTTAAACCTTTTTCATTAAGAGTGAAATATTCGCTGTCTATTGGCCTTTTTATTCTCTCAATAATATCGGAGGGCTCATTCTTCAATAGATTGTCAAGGAGGAAGTTTTTGATCTGGTCTTCGATCTTCATATTGTTTGCGAAGTTCTTCTTTGAAGAATAAATTATGATTTTTCCGGTAGCGGTATAATTTTCCGGAATGACAAAGTAGTTGGTAAGCTTATTATCAATAAGGTCCTTCCTTGCAAGTTCTTCATCATTGTATTTTGTCAGGTTTGAAGAATCAAAAAGGCCCGTCCTGTCAACATAACCTATCTTATTTTCCTCATTGTTCCCTCCTGTTCCCATTATAAAAAATGAAATACCCATAATTGCAATGAGAACAAGCGGAAGCCCGAATGTAACGAACAGGAATTCTTTTCGCTTAATATTTGTTAAATATTCATGCCTGGCTATGATGCGCCACTTGCTCATGTTCCCTCCACCACCTGTATGAATATTTCATTAAGGGACGGCTTAGACAGCTCGAATTTATTGACCCTGACCATTTCGGCCAGTTTTTTCAGGATGTCAGTCGGATCTGCTCCCGGCTCAAGTATCAATTCAGCATAATTGCCAGAGTTGTTTATTTTTTTGACCCCTGTGATGTTTTTCAGTTCCCCTTCAAACTCAAGTAAAACAGTGTTTTTACCGTACCGGGATTTGATCTCATCGATTTTCCCATATAAGACCCCTTCTCCTTTGTGTATCATGAATATCCTGTTGCACATCCGTTCTACCTGGTCCATCATGTGTGTGCTGATAAGAATTGTTTTTCCCTCTTTTCCAAGGTCCATTATGAGGTCTTTCACAAGCTTCATATTTACCGGGTCAAGACCGCTGAATGGCTCATCCAGGATTATGAACTCAGGATCATGGATGATAGCCGCTATTAATTGTATCTTCTGCTGCATCCCCTTGCTGAGCTCTGAAATTTTTTTATCCTTATGCTGCAGCATCCCCATCTTTTCAAGAAGAAATGCGGCTCTCTCTCTTGAATCTATTTCTTTCAGGGCGCCAAGATACATCAGGGTCTCAAATACCGTGAGTTTTTTATAAAGCCCACGTTCTTCAGGCAAATAACCGATCCTGTTTTTAATTTCATCTGAAAGTGCTTTATTTAAGATCATGATCTCCCCGGAATCAGGTCTTATGATATCAAGGAGCATACGGATTATTGTTGTTTTCCCGGCCCCGTTCGGGCCTATAAGGCCAAAAACCTCACCTTTTAATATATCAAATGATATGTCTCTCACCACGTCCTGGCCATTGTAAGATTTTACCAGGTTCGAAACCTTAACCGCATTTTCCATTTTCATTCTCCGTTCTCGATCTTTCCATCCTTTAACCTGATAATCCTGTCGCAATTATCTGCAAGTTCGCTATCGTGGGTGACCATTAGAATGGTTCTTCCTTCGCTGTGGAGTTTATCAAATATCTGCATTATTTCCGGTCCTGTTTTTGAATCAAGATTCCCTGTTGGCTCATCAGCAAGAATGATCTCAGGTTCATTAGCTAAAGCCCTTGCTATCGCAACTCTCTGGCGCTGGCCGCCTGAAAGTTCTGCAGGTTTATGGCGCGCTCTTTCACTAAGTCCCAGCAATTCAAGAAGCTCTTTTGCTCTTTTTTCCCTCATCTTTCCTGGAACATCCTGGTAGACCATAGGCAGTTCCACATTTTTTTGTGCAGTAAGACGAGGGATAAGATTGAAAGTCTGGAAAACAAAACCTATCTTTTTTCCGCGTATCCGGGCAAGTTCGATTTCGGACAGTTTTGAAATGTCCATATCTGCAATTACAATTTTTCCGGATGTAGGCCTGTCAAGGCATCCGATGATATTCATCAGTGTACTTTTTCCGCTTCCGGATGGCCCCATTATTGCAGCGAACTCGCCTTTATTGATCGTAAGATTGATATCGTTCAATACCGGCACTTCGATTTTCCCAAGCAGGTATGATTTTGAAACATTTTCAATATCCAATACTGTCTTCATATGAGGCCGATTCCCCGAAAAGTCAATAGTAAGGATATCAAGCTAAAAGTCAATGGAATCGATGCTATGACTGCGCAAGTTTTGGACGAAAGCTTATGGGCGTTCCTTATGCAGAAAAACAAAATAATTGTTGACCATGCCTGGAGCAATATACCGGCGATTTCTGATATTATGAAAGGTGGACTGCTGTAAATATCCTTCATTGCCGTTGGATTGGTTGGTGAAATAATTATTGTCTGAGGTTCTACTACTGAAAAAAGCCCGATGCTTATAATACCTGCAAGGATCAAGGGAAGCATACTGTATCCGGCGACTGTCATCATCTGTGGATAGAACTTACCCTCTCCCCCGGCAGCCATGGACAACAAATGTATCACTCCTGTGACTATAAACCAGATAAGAAAAGGTCCGATCAATGCAAAAATGATAGTGGATATGGCCATTAATGATTGCATCGAAGATGGTAAAATATCGAGCCCTTCGATAATAAATGTGATTTTATATGATTGTATGTATGCAGCGATACCCACAAGTACAGCATATATCCCGACTATTAAAAAAGCTTCCTCGATCATGGGCTGCCGGGCTATTTTTTTTGTTTCATTATTCGGGTCTGTTATAGTTCCCATTATTTTTTCTATAAAGCTCATTATCCATCCCAATCTATTTTTTTAATCAATATTATTTCACCAGATGTTAATAATTTATTACTGTTTAATATTTGTATTCGTGTTTTCTTTCCATACCTGGACAACTTTTCTTTCATCAGGGTCAACAAGTGCTGAAATACCTTTCCATGAAACGCTAAGCAGGGTTTTTGGCGCATAGAATTTTTCAGATGTCCCGGGTAAAATTCTTTTCACAGAAGGGACACCAAGATCGCGAACCGATGTGGCCACATCCCTTTCATTAAGTGCGATACCGATAGCATCGTTCCTGTACATCGCAGGTATGGCTTCAAGGAGATAGCCTGTCATCAACAATTCATTATTTTCATATACAAAATCGTATAGATCAGGAATATCTGAATCAAGAGTAGTTGCTGTTACCTTGATATGGACATTCGTATCACTTTTTGTACTGATATTTACCATTTCATACTCTGTTTTATATGGGGCTATTTCCAAAAAAAGCATTTCTTCGATTCTTGCAGCGTTATCCGGTCGGTCATCCAGCCATTGGACATTATGTATCCATTCTGGTCTTGTATTCGAGTTCCCCTGGTCAAGAGCAAGCCCGATACCAAGCCCGAGAGCTAGTAAAAGAATGGTGATTATTAATTTTTTATCCATTTTCTATCCTCTTATGAATATTTTCCTATCTGTAATGGAATATATTCGTTGTCTTTTCACATACATCCAGAAAAATAAATAGGGGAGGATTACTCACCTATTTTTATAGAGTATTCAAAACTCTCTGTATTCTTTGGAAGCACTTTCAGTTCCCATTCACCTGTTAATCCGTTCGTTTCATAGGTTTCAAAAAGCTGCGCTCCATTTTCCTGGTATATGCCCTTACCGTCAACTTCCCATGGGGCCATTTGACCACCCATATTCACCATCCCTTTTATCACCGTCTTTGTGACCTTTAGGTCAGCCGGTCCATTAGGCCCAATAAGGGTTGTTTCGAAAGACGGCTCTTTCTTATTTTTTCCTGATGCCATCCCATATGGGTACCCATAATATTTAGGACCTGAGCTTATCTCAATAGTCAGGGGTTTGGCCTCTTTCATGCTAAAAATTTTCACAAACGCTTCAGATGGTTGTGACCAGACATTGAAGCTCATCTGGACAATTTGTTCCCATTCCTGTACAGATGGTGCATCAATATTCAGCTTTATACCTCCGTTATACATACCTTTTGCAGTTGCGGGTACCTTAACATGGATCTTTACTATTTCGGTCCCGCCAGCAGGAACATTCGGTGGGGACGTTATGGTTATTGCTTCATCAGTGAAAGCCGGTTCCATCTGCCCAGGCCCGCCATAAAAATAATTATCATTACTTATTTTCGGGTCGATTTTTATTGCTTCCTTGCCGGTATTCTTGAGTTTTATCTCATAGTCATATTCCTTTCCAGCTTCCAGCATATCGTTTAGATATGGTGTCATTATCTGTATCACTGGCTTGGTCCAGATGTCAATTGACACCTGCAACGCATGGATATAATTAGGGACCGGACTCGGATATGGCGTTGGCATTGTTTCATCTGTGAATGCTATCTGGACACCGGAATTACCTATTGAAGCATCTTCTGGCACAACAACTTTAATTGTGAATTTCTCGCTGCCTCCCGCTGGTATTTCCGCACTAACAGGTGTAACTGTTATCCATTCGGTATCCACATTATATCCGCCGTAGGGCGCTAATACTGTTATCGGTTTAACGCTAACGGCTTTTTTCTCCTTGTTCCTGAGCGTTACAGTCAGCTCTTTGTTTTCTCCCGGCATTAACCTGAAATTGGTATATTGGGGAGAAATTTCGATCTTTGTGAAATTAAATGCCTGATCTGGCGCTATCATATTGCCAGTGGGCATCTTTTCTTCCATAACAACCTGTTCGCTTGATGCGGTGCCTGCAAACATTGCAAGTACGAGCATAAAAGACAGGATACCTGTAAATTTATTCATTTAATTTAACCTCCTTACTCTAAATTATTTCAAGTTCGTCTAAAAAAAGACGAGTTCATTCTTTAATAAGAATACTTGATATTAAAACTTGCGGATGATTTGCAGAAAAAAGATGAAAAAATATAAGAAAAGATGAAAAATGATGAAAAATATAGATTTTTTATTTTTGAATGTTTATTATGCTGTTTTTTCACCCAGATTGAACTTAGAGACTTCCACCTGTAATTCATCAGATAATCTTGCAAGTTCCTGGGCTGCAATCACAAGCTGTTCCATTGAAGCTGCCTGTTCTTGCGCCGCAGCTGATGTTTCCTGGGTGCCTGCTGCTGATTCCTGGCTTATTGCCGACACTTCCTCCACAGTTGCAGTCACTTCTTCAACAGAAGCGGATTGTTCTTCGGTTGCTGCCGCTATTTCATGGATCATTGATGATACATCTGCTGCTGCCTTGACTATATTGTTTATGGCTGATACTGTGCCTTCCATTGTCTTTGTTCCATCCTCGACGGTCTTTGTTCCTTTTTCCATTGCCATTACCGCCTGCTTCGTACCCATTTGTATCTCTTTTATCAATCCGGTGATCTGATTCGCAGCATTTCTTGATTCTTCAGCAAGTTTCCTTACCTCATCAGCTACTACCGCAAAACCCCTGCCATGTTCTCCTGCTCTTGCTGCTTCTATGGCTGCGTTTAAGGCCAGGAGGTTTGTCTGGTCAGCGATATTTGTTATCACGCCGATAATTTCGCCAATCTGCTGCGATTTCCCATCAAGCTGTTTTATTACTGTTGCTGAATTATCCACAGTCGATTGGATTTCCGTCATACTGTTCGCCACATCCCCCGACATCTTTCCAGCCTGCTGGGCGGTCGTGCTGGCTGAACTTGCACTCTCCGCCGCTTTCTGGGAGTTCAATGCGACCTGCTGGACGCTTTCAGACATTTCCTTCATGGCGCGGCTGACCTCAACCATTTTAGATGACTGCGAGCTCACACCTGTTGCCATTTCCTGCGTTGTGGTTGATATCTGGTCTGCGGATGCTTTCATTTCCTTGCTTGATACTGAAAGTTCCTGGGCAGTATTGGCTACTTTTGACGATACGTTCTTGACTTTACCCGTCAAATGCCTGAGGTTTGAAGTCATTTTCCTGAAATATTCAGCCAGTTGTCCGAGTTCATCCTTTGAGGAGATAACTACTTCAGTTGTTAGATCTCCCTGTGATATCCTGTCAGCTGTATGGCTAAAAGCTTTCAATGGTTTCATAATTGAACGGGTCAATCCGATACACATGAGTATGGATGAAAATATTGCGAATAAAATACATAGGACGATAGCCTGTTTTGGGTCAATAAAAGCGCTTACGCTTTCACCATATAAACCCATAAAACCCACGATCAACATCAGTGCGTCAACCACAATGAAACCATAAGCGATCTTCATGCCGATTTTGAACCTGTTGAGGGTCTGGTCATTGGCTATATCCATTATTTTCATTAAATCCATAATAAACCTCTAAGAATTGTATTCAGATTGGGATAGATTATTCTCTAGAAGTAAAAATTGGATTTTCCTACTTATAAAAGAATTTGTGAAAAATATGTGTAACAAAAAGTAAAAAATTGAAATAGCAGCTTCCTTATGTGGTCGCTGCCGCAGCTTCTGCTGCAATGTTGTTTACGTTGTGAAGTTCGTTGGCGCTCAGTATCTTATCAAGATCAAGCAGGATAAGGAGCCTGTCTTCCATCTTCCCAACACCGCGCACATATTCCGTGCCGATCTTATTTGCAATGACAGCCGGGGCCGGTTCAACACTGCTTTGGGGTATGCGGATTACCTCACTGACGGAATCAACAATGAACCCCATCACGGTCTGGCCGATATCCGCTACTGATGATGCGGTTATTCTCATTCTGTTCTTTGCTTTCCATACCCATTATCATATTCAGGTTGAGCACCACGATTATCCTTCCGCGAAGATTGATTATTCCCTTCACGAAGCCGGATGACTGCGGTATCTTTGTGATATTGGTCATACGGATGATCTCCTGCACGTTCGTGATCTCGACACCAAACTCTTCAGTGCCGATATTGAAAACGACGAGCTGAAGCTCGTCGCCGATTTTTGCTTTTGCGTCCTGGGGTTGTTTATCTGCCATAATTTCCTCCTATTTTGTCAGGTCTTCAAGGCTTGAACCTGCTGGATTGCTCACGATATCAGCTTTCTCATCCTTCCTTGATATAATGCCTGAAGTACTGTGTTCCTTCGTTTTCTTCTGACTGCTTTCAGGTTTGTGTATTGCAGTCTTTTGTTCAACAATTTTGCTTTCGGGAACTGGTTTGTGCTTGACATTTGCTGGTTTATACCCATTTTCTTGTGATGTTACAGATTCACCGATATTGAACTTGGCGATCTCATCCTGCAATTCATTTGATAATTTTGCCAGGTCCTGTGCTGCATTGACAAGCTGATCCATTATTGCTGTCTGCTCTTCTGCGGCCGCTGAGGTTTCCTGTGTACCTGCCGCTGATTCATCACTTATTGAAGAAACATCCTCTACAGAAGCTGTTACCTCTTCAACTGAGGCGGATTGTTGTTCTGTGGCTGCTGCAATTTCATTGATCATTGAGGCTACGTCTGCTGCTGCCTTGACTATCTGGTTGATAGCTGATACTGTGCCTTCCATGATCTTTGTCCCGTCACAAACGGTCTTTGTACCATTTTCCATGGCCACAACCGCCTGCTTTGTACCCATTTGTATCTCTTTTATCAAGCCGGTTATCTGGTTTGCGGCACTTCTTGATTCCTCTGCGAGTTTTCTGACTTCATCAGCAACTACGGCAAAACCTCTTCCATGCTCTCCTGCACGTGCCGCTTCTATGGCTGCGTTCAGGGCGAGAAGGTTTGTCTGGTCAGCGATATTTGTTATCACGCCTATGATCTCGCCTATTTGCTGTGATTTGCCGTCCAGCTGTTTTATTACCGTTGCTGAATTATCTACAGTTGATTGGATCTCACTCATCTTATGCGCCACATCGTCAGACATTTTACCAACCTGCGAAGCAGTAGTGCTGGCCGCTCCTGCGCCTTCGGCTGCTTTCTGTGAGCTCGTTGCGACTTGCTGGACGCTCTGTGATATTTCCTTCATGGCACGGCTGATTTCAGTCATCTTTGAAGCCTGCTGGCCTACTCCTGTGGCAATTTCATTCGTGGTTCCTGTTATCTGATCAACTGAAGCTTTCATTTCTTCACTTGATCCTGAAAGTTCCATAGCAGCATTTGCTACTTTTAATGAGACGTTCTGGACTTTGCCGGTTAAGGTTCGCAGGTTCAAAGTCATTCTCTTGAAATATTCGGCAAGCTGGCCAAGTTCGTCCTTTGAGGTTACAGCCACTTCCACTGTTAAATCCCCCTCAGCGATCCTGTCAGCGGCCTTTATAAATTCATTCAACGGTTTCATTATAGAACGGGTCAGCCCCAAACACATGAGTATTGATGAAACTATAGCGAAAATGATTCCAAGTATGATCGCCTGTTTCGGATCAATAAAAACACTTACTTTCTCCTCATATAAACCAACAAATCCTATAATTAATATCAGTGAATCAACTACAACAAAGCTGAAAATGATCTTAATACTGATATTGAATTTATCAATCGTCAGTTCATTTGCCTTGTCGATTATTTTTATTATTTCCATATTTTTTCTCCATTCCTTTATTAAATATCGTTAAAGTACAATACGAGGTTCAAATATATAATACTGTGCAAAAGTGAAACTGTTGCTCATGTAATTATGTTGGTGTGAAAAAAATAACAACAAAATGAAAAAAACAGCTTCCTTATAAGGTCGCTGCTTCTGCTGCTATTTTTTTTCAGTTATGGATATTGTTCAATAACTTTTTTTTGCCATTATGTACTTTTATCTTCACCGATATTGAACTTGGCAACTTCGGCCTGTAAATCTTCAGACAATTTCGCCATTTCCTGGGCTGCATTGACAAGCTGATCCATTATTGCTGACTGCTCTTCTGCGGCTGCTGATGTTTCCTGTGTGCCTGCTGCTGATTGTTCGCTTATGGCTGATACATCCTCAACAGACGCTGTTACTTCTTCAACCGAGGCAGACTGCTCTTGTGCTGCTGCTGCTATTTCCTGTACCATGGTAGCAACATCTGCTGCCGCTTTGACGATCTCGTCTATGGCGGTCACAGTATCTGCTATGTTCTTTGCGCCTTCGCCTACTGTCTTTGTGCCCTGTTCCATGGTAGTTACAGCCTGCTTTGTGCCCTGCTGTATATCTTTTATCAGACCTGTGATCTGGTTGGCTGCGTCACGGGATTCCTCAGCAAGTTTCCTTACTTCATCAGCAACTACCGCAAAGCCTCGTCCGTGTTCTCCTGCACGTGCAGCTTCTATTGCTGCGTTTAAGGCCAGGAGGTTTGTCTGTTCTGCGATATTGGTAATGACACTGATTATTTCGCCTATCTGCTGCGATTTGCCGTCAAGCTGTTTAATTACAGTTGCTGAACCACCTACAGTTGACTGGATTTCAGACATCTTTGTGGCCACATCGCCTGACATCTTGCCCACTTTCTGGGCAGTCACGCTGGCTGCGCCTGCGCCTTCTGCTGCCTTCTGGGAGTTGCCTGCGACCTGCTGGACGCTTTCTGACATCTCCTTCATGGCACGGGTGATCTCTGCCATCTTGGAGGCCTGTGAGCTTACACCCGTTGCAATCTCCTGTGTGGTACTTGATATCCGGTCAGTTGAAGCTTTCATATTTTCACTTGATCCTGAAAGTTCACGAGCCGTAGAGGCTACTTTCAATGCCGAGCTTTGCACTTTTCCGATTACGGATCTCAGGTTTTGGGTCATGGTACCCAGGGCACCGAATAACTGCCCTATCTCATCATTTGACAGGCTTTTCACCTTGACTGTCAGGTCACCTGCCGCAATTTTATTGGAGATGCGAAGCATTCTGCCAATTGGTTTTGTCAGATATCTTGAAAACCATATTCCAAGAATCGAGCCCAATACTGAAAATATTAAGATTACTATAATCAGGCCATTCCTTATTGCATAGATCGGGGCGCTGAAATCTTCAATATAACTTCCTGAAGCTATTATCCAATCCCTGGGCTGATAGTAAGTATATGCAACTACTTTATCCCTGCCTTCCCATGGATACTGGATATATCCTTCTTTTGTTTCAGTTATTTTCTTAATGAAATCATACTCATAGAGATTCTCTCCTTCCCTGTCCGGATGTATTATCAGGTTGCCTTTTGAGTCAATAACGTAAAGATAACCTGTTTTTCCCACAACTATGCTTTTCATCTTCTCTTTGATTTGATTTACAAATGGATCCTCGGGAATACCAACATACAAAATACCGATTATCTTACCCGATGCATCCTTAATAGGTTCGTAAGCTGTCAGATACCATGCATTGACCACCCATGCCCTGCCGTAATATGTTTCGCCTCTAATTATAACAGCATCATAAACCGGTTTTGAAACTGTTGTTCCTACAGCGCGCGAACCATCGGTATTGATCACATTTGTGGAAATCCGGACCGCTTCCTCCCCTATCACCTGGAATACCGTTGCTGTACCCCCTACCATATTTTTAACTGAGTCTACTATCTCAAAGTTCCCGTTCAGCACATAATTGTCGCCAAGATGCATCTTGCCATTTACGATACTGGGTTTTCCCCTGGAATAGAATTGGGCTTTTGCAACTCCGAGTGAATTGTTGACAGTATTCTGTGCAAGAGAAAATGTCATATCTACGGTATCTTTTTCCAGGCTTACCTGTTCTTCTAATTTATTCTGTATCTCTGTATATAATGAGCTTTGTGTTTCATTATAGGCGTATAAACCTAAGATCGTCACTGGTATTATCGACAGGATTAATGCAAAAATTATAATTTTATATTTTATGCTGATGTCTTTGATTTTCATAATATTCGCTCGTTTGAAAAATTTTCAGTTAGATAACAAAATAAATTTACCGATTTATAAATGGATTTGTGAAAAATGTGTGAAAAAAAAGAGAAAAAAGGAAAAAAAGCAGCTTACCTATGTGGTCGCTGCTGCAGCTTCTGTCGCTATGTTGTTTACGTTGTGAAGTTCGTTTGAGCTGAGTATCTTATCAAGATCAAGGAGGATTAGAAGCCTGTCTTCCATCTTGCCAACGCCTCGCACATATTCCGTGCCGATCTTATTTGCAATGACAGCCGGGGCCGGCTCAACACTGCTTTGTTGAAGGCGGATGACCTCACTCACTGAATCAACAATGAAACCCATTACTGTCTCACCGATATCAGCAACAATGATACGGGTATTTTCATTCTGTTCTTTGCTTTCCATGCCCATTATCACATTGAGATTTATCACAACAATTATCCTGCCGCGAAGGTTGATTATGCCCTTCACATAACCAGATGCCTGCGGTATCTTTGTGATATTGGTCATACGGATGATCTCCTGGACGTTCATGATCTCGACACCGAACTCTTCAGGGCCGATATTAAAAACGACGAGCTGAAGCTCGTCGCCAGATTTTGCTTTTGCGTCTTGTGGTTGTTTTTCAGCCATTGCCTTCTCCTATTTTGTCAGGTCTTCAAGGCTTGAACCAGCTGGACTGGCCGCGACATCAGCTATTTCATCCCTGCCGGACATACTGTCCGTTGTACTGTGTCCCTTCGTTTTCTTCTGATTGCCTTCAGGTTTGCGTTTCGAGGTCCTGGGTTCTGCAGTCTTATGTTCAATGCTGTTCAACTGGCTTGTGTTCAATAGTTTTGTGCTCAGGGGAAGGTCTATATTCGACCTTTGCCGGTTCATACCCGTGTTTTTGTTCTGTTACAGAATCATCGATTTTGAACCTGGCAACCTCTATCTGTAAGTCATTTGACAATTTTGCCATTTCCTGGGCTGCATTGACAAGCTGGTCCATAGTAGCTGCCTGCTCTTCTGCGGCTGCTGATGTTTCCTGTGTGCCCGCTGCGGATTGTTCGCTTATGGCTGATACATCTTCAACAGATGATGTTACTTCTTCAACCGATGCAGACTGCTCTTCGGCAGCTGCTGCTATTTCCTGTACCATTGTGGCAACGTCTGCTGCTGCCTTTACGATCAGGTTGATGCCGGTCACTGATTCTTTCTCCATGCTCTCAACAGCCTGCTTTGTGCCTTGCTGTATGCCTTTTATCAAATCGGTGATCTGATTTGCCGCGCCGCGGGATTCTTCGGCAAGTTTCCTGACCTCATCAGCAACTACGGCAAAACCCCTGCCATGTTCTCCCGCACGTGCAGCTTCTATGGCGGCGTTTAAGGCCAGGAGGTTTGTCTGGTCTGCGATATTTGTTATCACGCCAATGATTTCACCTATCTGCAGGGATTTATTATCAAGGTCTTTTATCAAAGTTGCGGACTTTGTCACATTAACCTGGACTTCCTGGGCAGTTTTATTAGCATTTGTTGCGCCATCAGCCGCTTTCTGGGAATTGACCGCAACCTGCTGGACGCTTTCTGACATCTCTTTCATGGCTCGGCTGATCTCTGCCATCTTTGTCGCCTGCGAGCTTACGCCTGTTGAAAGGTCCTGCGTGGTGCCTGATATCTGGTCAGTGGATGCTTTCATCTCTTCACTTGATGCAGAGAGTTCCTGGGCAGTGGATGCCACATTCATTGCTGATTGCTGCACTTTTCCAAGTACTCCTTTTAAGCTATTGGCCATTGTCTGTATGGCGTTGGAAAGCTGCCCGACTTCATCTTTGGAGTCGTTAACAAGCTTTACTGTCAGGTCGCCTGCTGCAACCTTGTTGGCCGCCTGGAGCATTTCATCCATGGGTTTTGTGATCGCACGGGAGATATATATCCCGATACCAATACCTGTTACTATAGCAACGATAGAGATAATTATGATCGTGGTTTTGGCGGTTGAATTAGTACTGGCCATTTCGGCAAGTGCTGCTGCTTCGTCAGTCTCTGCATCGGAAATTTTTCGAAGGCGGCCATGAGGCTCTATTCGTGAACGAAAGTTGTGAATTCAGTTGTTTTTGATGCTATCTTGGCATCCGAATCCACAATCTTATCAAAAGCCGACTATACACATCAAGTTTGGCATTGATATCATCCTTTACATTTTGAGGCAATGTGCTTGCTGCGAGGTTTTTTTCAAGTATAATTTCATTATCATGCAATTTCTTCTGATACGCTACATCCTGCCTCATTATGTAATCTTTTTCATTTCTTCGCAATGTCAGCATATCGGCCAATGAGCTGGTCATTATTCTGTTTCGTGATTTCTGCTTCAACAGCTGCACTGCGCTCCTCATTTCAACCTGCAGTCCCAGGTTTTCATCAAGGCCTTTTGTCTTAACGAGGTCAACAGTCTCAAGGAAATATTTTTCATAACCTTCAATATCGGTCACTATCTTTCCTGCTGACTCTTTTTCTGCCTGTGGGACATCAAGCGCCTGTATTGCATGGGCTTGCGTCTTAACATCTGCAACCGATGCTTTTACTTTATCCACATAAGTCAGGTCATGACGTGCAAAAAAGTCTTTCTCAGAACGTCTTGCTTCAAGCATACTTACATCCATAGCAAGAGCTTTTTCTTTCATAGCGATCGTATTATCGATCACTTTTTTTGTTTCCTGGTCAACTGTACCAAGTGTGGTTATACTGACCACAGCTAATATTATGAGCAAAAGGCTGACAATGCCGAATCCGGCAAGAAGTTTCTTGCTTATTGACATATCTTTAATACTTACCATTTTAGTTTATTCCTCCATTGATTATGATTTTATCTGAGAGTACGCCCCTTCAGACAATTTATATATAAAGACAAATCCACCTCTTTATAAACGGATTTGTGAAAAAGGTGTGAATTATAGCGTTTAGCAAGATGATATTAAAAAGCTATTAAAAACTATTTATATGATATCAAATTGCTAATAAAATCATTATATGATTATTTGCATTGGGTAATAATAGCTTTTGCAGTTCATGAAGAGCATAAAGGAGGGATGATGCTTAATACATCATCAATAGGCGGTGAAAAAAAAGCTTTAAAGAGAATCCACCTGTTTATAGAAGATTGTATGAAAAAGATGTGAACGAAAAAAAAGAAAAAGCAACTTCTTAAGAAGTCGCTACTGCAGCTTCTGCTGCTATGTTGTTTACATTGTGAAGTTCTTTTGCGCTGAGTATCTTATCAAGATCAAGGAGAATTAGCAGCCTGTCTTCCATCTTCCCAACGCCGCGCACGTATTCCGTGCCGATCTTATTGGCAATGACAGCCGGGGCCGGCTCAACACTGCTTTGCTGAAGGCGGATGACCTCACTCACTGAATCAACAATGAAACCCATTACGGTCTCACCGATATCAGCAACAATGATACGGGTATTCTCATTCTGTTCTTTGCTTTCCATGCCCATTATCACATTGAGGTTTATCACAACGATTATCTTGCCTCGAAGGTTGATTATGCCCTTCACATAGCCCGATGCCTGCGGTATCTTTGTGATATTGGTCATGCGGATGATCTCCTGGACGTTCATGATCTCAACACCGAACTCTTCAGTGCCGATATTAAAAACGACGAGCTGAAGCTCGTCGCCAGATTTTGCTTTTGCGTCCTGTGGTTGTTGTTCTGCCATGGTGTCCTCCTATTTTGTCAGGTCTTCAAGACTTGAACCGGGGGAATTCACCCCGACATCAGCCCTCTCATCCCTGCTGGACTTACTGTCCGCTGTACTGTGTCCCTTCGTTTTCTTCTGACTGCTTTCAGGTTTATTTTTCGCAGGCTTGCGTTCTGCAGTCTTGTGTTCAACTGTCCTGGGTTCGACTGTCTTGTGCTCAACAGTTTTGTGTTCAGGTTTATACTCGACCCTTGGTGGTTCATAATGTTTCTGTTCTGTTACAGATTCATCGATTTTAAACCTGGCAACCTCGACCTGCAAATCATTTGAGAGTTGGGCCATACTCTGGGCAGCACTTACAAGCTGTTCCATTGTAGCTGCCTGCTCTTCTGCGGCGGCTGATGTTTCCTGTGTGCCTGCCGCTGATTGCTCGCTAATGGCTGATACATCCTCAACAGACGCTGTTACTTCTTCAACCGAGGCAGACTGCTCTTCGGCCGCTGCTGCTATTTCCTGTACCATTGTGGCAACGTCTGCTGCTGCTTTGACGATCTCATCTATTGCAGTCACAGTATCCGCTATGTTCTTTGCGCCTTCGCCTACTGTCTTTGTGCCCTGTTCCATTGAGGTTACAGCCTGTTTTGTGCCCTGCTGTATATCTTTTATCAATCCTGTGATCTGGTTGGCAGCGCCGCGGGATTCTTCAGCGAGTTTCCTTACTTCATCTGCAACTACCGCAAAGCCTCGGCCATGTTCTCCTGCACGTGCAGCTTCTATTGCTGCGTTTAAGGCCAGGAGGTTTGTCTGGTCTGCGATATTGGTGATTACACCGATAATTTCACCGATCTGCTGCGATTTGCCATCCAGCTGTTTAATGACAGTTGCTGAATCATCCACAGTTGACTGGATCTCTGACATCTTTTTGGCAACATCGTCTGACATCTTACCCACCTTCTGGGCTGTCACGCTGGCTGAATTTGCGCCTTCTGCTGCCTTCTGGGAGTTGCCTGCGACCTGCTGGACGCTTTCTGACATCTCCTTCATGGCGCGGCTGATCTCTGCCATCTTGGATGCCTGTGAACTTACACCAGTTGCAATATCCTGCGTGGTGTTTGATATCTGGTCAGTGGATGCTTTCATCTCTTCACTTGATGCTGAGAGTTCCTGGGCAGTGGATGACACATTCATTGCTGATTGCTGCACTTTTCCAAGCACTCCTTTTAAGCTATTTGCCATTGTCTGTATGGCGTTGGAAAGCTGCCCGACTTCATCTTTTGAGTCGTTAACAAGCTGTACTGTAAGGTCACCTGCTGCAACTTTGTTCGTGGCATTAAGCATTGCATCAATGGGTTTTGTGATAGAACGGGAGATGTAGAAACCGATACCTATTCCAATGATTGCTGCTATTATGGCTACTGATAAGATTAGCAAAGTTGCATTTGAACCGTCAGCAGCAGCATGTTCTTCCGCCTCATTCATCTGGGTTACCTGCATGCTTTCAAATTCAGCAAGAGCTTTATTCAACTTTATTCTGGTTTCATCATATCCTAGCATGGCAGTATCTACCCCAGCATCCTGTTTGTATCCAGCTGCTGTGATCGCATCCCATAGCTTCTGTCCTGCCTGTTTATTTTCACTCGTCAATGTTTCTATCGTCGCTATATCCTGTTTTTCTTCTGCAGTTAAGGACATTGCTAATATTTTTGATTTATACGTCTCAAAATCTTGATAGGCTTTATCCTGCTCCTTTTTAGCATCAGGATTTGCAAGGAGATGTTCAATATAGGCATCATTTGCTTGCATATTGGCATCTTTGAGGTCCTTTACAGCAATAGTCATAACTACATGATCCCCAGTAATTTCATTGAGTTCAGTAGTTATTTTACTAATACCATTATACCCAACATAACCTACAATAGTAAGAAGTAATACAACGAGAACAAACCCGCCGATCAACTTCTTGCTTATTGACATATCTTTAATACTTACCATTTTAGATTATTCCTCCATTGATTATGATTTTATCTGAGAGTATGCCCCTTCAGATTGATCCTGAATATCAAGAGAAATCCACCTGTTTATAAACGGATTTGTGAAAAAGGTGTGAACTCGATGGTGCTTTTTGAGAAAAAGGCTATTTTTGGTGTTAGAAATTTAGCTGTCGGAACATTTCCCGGGCGAAATATTGCAGAATTATTGATATCTTATTGCTAGAAAAACGATATTAAATGCTATATTTCTACTACCATATTGCTAAATCGATAGCTATAGCAATGATAATGAAATATTTGAAAATAGGAAACTGCAGATTCCGAGTCGCGCCGGAAGGGCGCAAACACAATGCCTGCGGGATTATGTAGGCACACTATCGACTGGCGTGGCAGTCGACGTGTATCCTGCTCCCGAAGGGTAATCGGCGCCGATAAACGCGGATTCGTGATAGGGTATCTGCGTCAGGCTGTGTGAAAAGTAATAAAAAATAACATTGAAATTGATAATTGTATTATTTATCACCCCATATCCCGGATTCCTTGATTGATTTTTTCAAGCTAGTTTTTTCAGCTATTCTTGCTAATTTGTTAGCTAGCAAATTGCTATTCAACCATAGTTTTGATATAGCAAATTATTAGCATTGATCCATTCAAAGGAATTGATGGTAAATTAAAACAGTTATTATTAAATCGAAATCAATTAAAAAATGATGAAAAAAATCTCTTATTTTCTTTTATTTGGCCTGAATCCTTCAAGGAAACTCGGAAGTTCTGTAGCTCTGCTTTTCTCTACTAATTTTGGTATCTCGTTAAATGAGGGTTTTTCCAGGCGACGATCAAATCCCGGTTCCTCTTTGCGAATATTGGGTAATTCAACTATTGGGTCGCTAACAATGACTTTCCTTACTGCCGGAGGTTCTTTTTTGGGGATCTTTGCTGCCTCAATAGTCTTATTATCCTTACTCGCTTTGCCTTTGATCTTGCCGTCAGAATAATAAGAATCAGGTGTTTTGATACCCAATGTTGAAGCTTTGGTCACGAGGTCATTATATTCTCTTAAAACCCAGCCAATTTCAGAATGGTTCTTTAGCCCCACTTCAAAGCCAAGCTCATATATTTTCTTTAAAACCTCGGCTTTTTCCTTTTCTGTGCTTTTACTGGTAATACCTAAAACCCCTTAGTTTACTTTTTAATCGGTTTTCCAACTTTTAAACCTTTATCAGAAAAGTCAATGGATCGCATTTCACAATCATGCTTTGTTCCACGCATTTTTATGATCTGCAAAGCACGGACCATACTTCCCTGCTTATCCATGTAATTATGCAGGAATATCACACCATGAGATGCGAATTGTTCTATTGTATAAGCATCAGGTTTTGTAAGTTCGGATAGCAGGAAAGTTGTACATCCAAGAGTTTTCAGATTACGGATGAACCTGCCTATGGAACGCTCTTCAGCTGCAGGATTTTGTGTAGTGAACCTGATCGAAGATAAAGAGTCGATGACCAATCTCTTAATTCCGAACTGCTGTACCTGTTTTTCCACCTCTTTGAATACAGAAAATGGAGTAGGCGCTTGATTCGCAGGGGTGTCCCCTGATTGCTGGTGATAATCGGGAGTGATAACATTTGAAATCTCATCATATTCCCCATAATTTGCAGAAGGACCAAGGTCTATAAAAAACAATTTTTTATTCTTGATAAGATCACCAATCGGTAGATTATATCTAGACATGTCTTCTACAATTGTTCCGATACTCTCGGATAATGCAAGGTATGCTCCCGCTTCTCCTTCCAGCGCCCCTGCCACAAGAAATTGGACGCCAAAAGTAGTCTTGCCGCTCCCCGGGGAACCGCTCAATAAGTATTGTCTTTCACGCAGCAATCCTCCTTCGACCAACGCATCAAATCCTTCAATTCCTGATTTTATTCTCATAATAAGCCTCGTAATAGCTAAGTATACGTGTTTAATTTTTTCTGTATATAAACACAGTTGTGAAAAGTGTGTGAATTATCCTTAATAACCTGTACTATCAAAACTATACTAAATATAATAACCCCCACTAAAATAATAACAAAAAAATATATACAAGGTGAAAAATGTTTGAGGATATTTCAGAAAAATTAAAAAAATTTAAGATGCCTGAAGAGTCCCTCATAAAGAAGATCGAGCGCATCAAGAAGACTCCAGATGCCGGAAATTCATCTACTACTCCTACAGTTCCTTCTTCTGAACCTGGTACGGGCACTGATCCTGGCAGTGGTCCTGCATCACCAAATGCACCCGATATTACAGAGCAGGTCAAGAAAGCCCAGGAGGAAATGACCCAGAAGATCGAAGAAATTATCAAATCTAAAACAGACCAGCTGAATTCAAGTGGAGAAGCCATTAAAGAATTTGATGTTAAAATAAACAAACTGGAGGGCGCTGTTTCGAACACCAAAACTGCAGTTGGTGAATTTAAAGACAGGCTGGATAAAATAGATGAAAGTCTTCTAGAATTATTATCATTATATGAAGTCGTTTCAAGTACTGTAAATCCCTTTGTAGGGGATAAGGGAATGGTTCCCAACGAGAAGTTGGATCAACTCGAGAAAAGAATTGATGTTATAAGCCAGAAACCGTCTGAAATCCCTGCAAATATCAAAGAAGAATATGATATTAAATTTAAAGCGCTTGAAGGGAGCCTGGAGGAGTTAACGCAGTTCATAGATTCAGCCCCGTTAAATCAGGAAGATATGATCAAGAATGTTGCAGAGCAGGTAATGGAAAGAATAAAACCCATGATCGAACAAATAAAACCAATGATCGAACAACAACTGCAACAAACTGCGGCTGCACAAGCATCGGCATTGCCCATCACACCTGATAATATGGGTTCTATGGATAATATGGATAATATCTCTCCTGGTTCACGATATAATGATGAAAATATAAAACTGCAATATCTCGATAATAAAGCTGAAACTTCGATAATACTATTGAATTGGATTGAATTCTTACTGGAAAAGGTAGGAAGGAACAATCTCTCTGAGGTCCTTGAGTATTATATTGATATAGGCTGGATAAGCGAGGAAGTCTGCGAGAAAATGATAGCATATGCTAACGGCATAGATTATTATGTTGAAAGGCCCACCTGGAAACTGCTTCCCGACGACCATACAAGATCTTTGATGTTCATAGAACAGCTCAAGGGTAAGAAACTTGATAAGTCCATGCTATCAAAACTCGAAAGGGATGTTGAAAAAGTAATCCGGACAAATGAAGTGTATGTTTCATGATAGCTTGATCCTTGGCTATTTGATAGTAATTAGATAGCAATTACATATCAATTACTTAGAATCAATATCATAATTCATTATCAAGGGCATTATTCACCATGCTATCAGTATAGCTATTTTCATCCCTTTTGATCCATTTGAAATCAATTTTCTTGAAAGTCCCGCATAATTTCCTGGCTTCGTTGAATAAAGGGATGAGATTTTCACTTTTAACCTTGTACCGCCCCGATATCTGCCTTATTATAAGCTGGCTGTCCCCTCTGACTTCAAGCTCTTTACATGCATGAGCATGTGCGAGCTTTAATCCCTCAATCAGCGCGTTCCACTCCGCAATATTGTTTGTCCCGATACCGATATTTTTTGAGATTTCACCTACTTTCTTCCCATCTTCCAATAACACCGCACCAATCGCCATCGGCCCGGGGTTTCCGCGGCATCCCCCGTCAAAGAACAATATGCAGCTCATATCGGGATATCCCATAGCGGGTACCAGCGCTCTGTTTCTTTTTCTATCGGCAGTTCTTTTTCCATAATAGAGCGAAGCCTGAATTCATATGATGAATCTCTTTTTTTCCCGTCAGGCACAAATGGATAATATTTTCCCTGCTTGAAGTTATAAATCCAGAAAACTTCTTTTTCTCCTTTGAATTTAAAAACCGCACACAACAACTGTTCACCAAAACCGTTGTCTGTAAGGGTCTCACTTACCATATAGATGGTGCTTACAAGATCTTCAAAATCCGGGTCGGAGAGGATGACCCACAGATACCCATAAGAATCTTTTTTCATATTATGAAGGGTATTTGTTTCTTTGCAGCTTTGTTGCAGCAATTGGTTTATTTCAAGTTCCGCATTCTGGAACCCTGAAGCTTCAAGCGGCTTGAAACAAATACCGGCGCCGTTAGATGTCATGCCAAGATTGGAACTCAAAGTTACGTAAGCTGTTGACATGGCAAAAAGTTTATCCGATTTTGGCTTTGGAAGTTTACTTTTACCAAGAAGCGTATCAAGGAAACCCATTAAAACTCCATTTTTCGCTCCATCTCCGTAAGTGCGCGTATGCGTGCTTCAACTGATGGATGTGTGGAAAAGAGATTCATAAAGGATTCACCTGAGATCGCAGGTATAATAAAGAATGCATTCATTGATTCAACTTCCCGCAGATCACGTGAAGGCACACGTTCCATGACGCCACTTATGGTCATAAGGGCGGATGCAAGGTGTGACGGCTGCCCTGTTATTATCGCCGAACCCCTGTCAGCAGCGAATTCCCTGTATCTTGAAAGTGCGCGGATAAGCAAAGAAACTCAGGATCCATACGATGATCGATACAATAAAAATGATCACACCCGCGCTGCCGTTTTTACGGTCATCCCTTCCACCCATTCCGAAAAACAGCATGTTCCTCACAAGTAAAGCTGCAACTGTGGACAGGAAACTTGCAATTGTGATAACAAGCATGTCACGGTTCTTTACATGGCTTAACTCATGGGCAAGAACTGCTTCAAGTTCAGGCTGGCTCAATCTTTGTTTCAGGGATGTGGTAACAGCCACAAGTGCGCTTTTCTTGCTTCGGCCTGTTGCAAAAGCATTCGGGACATTACTTTCAACAATAGCGATCTTTGGTTTAGGCAGATCAGCGATTGCACATAGCCTTGATATAGTTTCATGAAGACCGGGCTCCTCCTGTTCGGTGACCACCCGTCCGCCGGTGCTCCAGAGTACCAGCTTGTCTGAATAGAAGAACTGGACAAACAGCATTATCATCATAAAAATAACCAGGATATTTGTCCATGCCCCGCCATAAGTCAATATCACTGCAAGAAAGACAAGATATAATCCGGCAAGCAGGAACATTGTCAATAACATGCGTGCTTGAAGCCCGTAATCACTGTACCATTTTTTCATATTGCCCTTATATGCGTTCGCTCATATTAAAAATTGGCGATTGCCAATATAGGAGACGTGTATATTGGCATTGCAAAAAAGGAAAAAGGGGTAACAGGTAAATAGAGATATTTGATACTACAATTATATCCCTATTGTCCCCTTTCTTTTTAAGTCTTCAACATTTCAATTAACTGCATCTGAAGTTATGTTCGTTCCTCCTCTGCTGCCAGTTCCGGTGTATTCCCGAAATCTTTTGTTATGCTTGTTATGGAATTGGGGAGAATTACTCTATTTATCGCTGGTGTTGTAGGAATATATCCTGCCGGTATTTCCTCAGAAAGACGATAAATACCTGCCCGGATGTTACTTAATTCATAGTATCCTGAAGCATTTGTTTGAATATTCTTATTGATATTAACATCCGAGCAGACGTCCCTTCCATTTAGCTTTACAATCCGGTTAGACATTCCCGGTTCATTGGCTTCCTGCAGGCCATTGAAATTATTATCCTCGAACACATGCCCGCTTATTGTCGAATTCTGGCATTCCAGAACCCCCCACTTATGCGGGAAGAACCGTAAGGTGTCACTCTGAGAAACAATGAATCCCATGCTGCCCATCAAGTTTATCATATTGCCTTTATTCAATGGTATCGGGTAGTAGTCGGTGTTTCTCAACTCTATCGTTGAGGAATTTATTCCGGTTACCCTGAACACACCGAACCAATCGCCGACCCCGATATAAGTTACATTGGTATCTATTGCCCATGTATATTTGAATTGTACCATATCTGATGTCGGGCCTGAGAATATGGCATCTACATAAGTCACGAACAGCGGAACATTTGATTCTCCTGCATGATTACTCCTGGCATATGTGTATATCTGGCCATTTTGCATTACTTTTTCAGATATAATTCCATCCTTGCTCAATGTAAACCAGACCTGTCTTGGATTACTTCTTGCGTCTATTGAATTTATGGTCATGCTCCAGCCCTGTCCGATATCCCAAGTCTCACCTGTTGTGAGTGTCTTTTTATCAGCTGAACCTTGCTCTATAACGAGCGTTGAAAGTTTGCCGATTTTATTCTTCACAGCGACATATTTCTCTCCCTGCCAGCCAATTATACTGTATTTGCCATCTTCAGAACTCATGTTTCCCGCCTGAAACCCGCCAAGTCCTGCTTGTGCAGCAGCAGCATAGTTCCCATTGAAGCCATACTTTACGACATTTAGCATCTTGTTGGTGCTGTTTGTGGAATACCTGAGTTTGTCCTGAAGGATCGTTCTTGCCCCCACCAACGAGGGGCTATCAATGATTGTCACTTTTTCGTTTCCAAACTCGTCATTCAGGTCATAGAATAATCCGGGAAAGTTCTGGGGTTGCCATGAGACTATTCCAATTGAAAGGTTGAGATTCATTTTTTGACCTGTAGTTTCATTTGCTATCCTGCCGCTTAAATCACCGGTTGGATAAAATCTCAATGTTTCGGCATCCGCCACTTTGAAATTCAGAGTAGAAATCAGGTTAATTGTACTGCTTCTTGTAAGCGTCACAGGAAATTTTGAGTTTTTCATTTCAATAATTGATTCATCAGC
Organism: Candidatus Methanoperedentaceae archaeon; assembly: GCA_963753595.1. Taxonomy (GTDB): domain Archaea; phylum Halobacteriota; class Methanosarcinia; order Methanosarcinales; family Methanoperedenaceae; genus Methanoperedens. The sequence goes on from CAVWCX010000023.1 coordinate 75,331, forward strand.
TTTTGTAGTGTTAAATATGGAATATTCATCCCCTTTTTTCACTTCTTTGACAATCGTATCAATTAACCAGGTGTACTTCAAACGCACCTTATCTGATGTTGAACCAGAGTAGATAGCATCTACATAAGTCACGAACAGAGGAACATTTGATTCTCCCCCAAGATTACTCATGACTTTTGTGTATAGATCGCCAGGTTGCGCTATTCCTTCATCTATTACAGCCCCATCCTTCCTCAATGTAAACCACATCTGTCTTGGATTGGTTCTTGCATCGATGGCATTGACAGTCAACTCCCAGCCCTGGCCGAGAATCCAGGTCTCACCTGTCGTAAGCGTCTTATTATTACGTCCCTGCTCGAAAACGAGATTTGTTAGCTTGTTGGTTTTATTCTTCACAGCGACATGTTTTTGCATCTTCCAGCCCACAACCTTATATTTTCCGTCTTCAGAACTCATGCTGCCTGCCTGGAACCCGCCAAGCCCTGCCTGTGCAGCAGCAGCATAGTTCCCATTAAAGCCATACTTTACGACATCTAGCATCATGTTATCGCCGCTTGTTGAATAAACAAGTTTATCAACATCTATCGTTCTATTTCCTATCAACGAAGCACTGTTAAGGATTGTCAGCTTTTCACTTCCAAGTTCATTATCCGTATCATAGAAAAACCCATCAAAGTTGCTTCGGTTCCAGGATACTGTCCCACTCGAAAGGACAAGATAATCCTGTATGCCATCGGTCTCATTTGCAGTCTGCCCCCGACCTTCCAGTATCGCGGCTTGTGCAGGTACTGTTGCCAAAAATAATCCCAGTACCACAAGTCCGGCGATCATTATTTTCATAATTCTTTGTATCATATTTTTTCCTCCGCCTTTTTACATTCATTCCATCTGTAAAATAAACAAGCCAGATTTCATATAATTGAGTTAAACTTAATTTTTTAATAGCTTGTCTATTTATAGACATGTTTTGCTTTTTACTTTTAAATACTTTTCGGTCAAGTTTAAGCTGTGTAGAGTACGGAAATTATTTCGCCGGGATTTTCCATTGGAAAAAAATTTTTATGTATCATCAAGAGTATAGAGCAATTGGTGAAAATGAAGAAAAATATGAAAGAAAGATGCTGAAAAAATCAGCGAAAAAATATCGGGATTATATAATAATATTTTATTTCTTACATCTCTCCCTTTTTCTCTTTTACCTTCTGCACAAGGTCAAAAATCTCATCGACATTTTCCCCGACAACGCACAGAGTGATCGAGCCTTCACCGCCATTTATCCCTCCTGCTCCTATCGCAAAAGCATCATCGGCGCCAAGCAGCATCAATGCTTCCGTTTCAGTGATAACTTCACCGAACAGCGGCATCATGCCCACTGGTAGCCCCATGGCTTTACTGCATCGCTGGATTCCGATGGTTTTTGATATCTCTATTACCGAATAAGGAATTGATTTTTCAAGGCCGACCGGAATTACAAGATTAATGCCTTTTGCCATCACAATTCCCATGAAACCACCAGTCGTTCCACCAACCGGATTTGCCATCATGACACCTGCAACCCCATCCGGGTCAAGTGCATTTGCTCCCTTAATAACAACATCACTGGATATCATCTCATTCAGGATAGTATCTGCATTTACAATTTCTCCATCTTTAAGTGCAATTGCAGGCAGGCGCTTATCGTTCGGAACAACAGATGCAGTTTCGCCAATGTAACCTGCTGCATATCTGAAATGGTCTACCTTCCGGCCAGTAAGTTCTTCTGCAACATATGCATTTGTCGTGCCAAGGGTAATCAAAATAATTCCCTTTTCAAGCGCTTTCTGGATAACCGGGAGATTTTTAACTCCCATTGCTATGATCCTTTTAGATTCGGGGGGTGTAAGTGTGATCTGTATCTGTTTCATGAATTCGTCACCGAATCTACATAATACCTGTGAGTATAAAAATTTGACAGATGGAGTGAATATCTTTTTCTTTTGGGTTAAAAAAATAGTGATTTTATACAATTATTTTGACCTGATAGTTATTATCATTATTATTAAAATTTTAATAGATAAATTTAAATAACAATATAACTAAACTCAAGATTGTGTGTCAAACCCGACATGTTGGATTCACTGCAAATTGATTAAAATCAACAAAGAGGCCAACAACTCGAGGAAGTATGAAATGAATGGATAAAAGGAGGTTTCAAAATGGGAATATATGCATGGATGCAACCAGTGGATAGGATATGGAAGGTAGTTTCAGATCCGGAAAAAGGGACACTTCTCGTATATAATGAGAAAAATGAGTTGATCCTGGACCAAAAAGGAATGACTAAAGAAGAAGTATCCTTCATCGAGGATAATTTCCTCCAGATAGTTGCCACAAATCTCAATGCGGATAAAGTGAGCCCGCCTCAGGTAACTGAAGTAGCAAAGCCAGTCCGTGAAGTTAATTACATGTATGCGTGATATTTGGAAAAGGGATAGCGTTCATTTGGATTCATGGACGGCATTATCCTTATTTCGATGCCATTTTTATTTCAGTTACAAGTGATTTCAAAACGCTGTCCCTGATAATATTGGCTTCAAGGCTTGTCCGTATCCTGGGGCGCGTCAATTTTACATCGAATATCTCTTTAACCTTACCAGGCCGGGCTGACATGACAACCACTTTATCAGCCAGATAAACCGCTTCATCAACACTATGGGTAACAAAAAGTACGCTTATGTGTTCTGTCTCCCATATCCTGAGTAATTCACCCTGCATGAGATTTCTTGTTTGCGCATCAAGCGCCCCGAAAGGTTCATCCATCAACAGAAGCTTGGGGTTATTTGCATAAGCCCGCGCGATCCCGACTCTTTGTTTCATTCCCCCTGACAATTCATTGGGGTAATGGCTCTCAAACCCGCTTAAACCTACAAGGTCGATATAATGTTTTGAGATATTTTCACATTCTGCTTTAGTCATTCCTTTTACCTGGGGTCCGAATTCGATATTCGCTTTGACGGTTCTCCATGGGAATAGTGCGTATTCCTGGAACACAAAACCACATTCCTTATTTACCCCGTTTATTTTATTACTATCGAGCGATATTGATCCCATCATCCGGCGCAACAAGCCCGGCAGCAAGACGAAGTACAGTGGTTTTTCCGCATCCGCTGGGGCCAAGAAGGCATACAAACTCCCCATCTGCAACTTCAAAATTTACATCAAGAAGCGCCTGGAAATTATTGAATTTCTTGGAAACCGACTTCAAGATCAATCTACCCAATTTATGAACCTCCTCTGCAAAAGAAGAATGCTGATATTCATAATATATCCGATCACGCCTATTACTATCATTCCTGCAACCATTTCCGAATAGCGGCCAAGGTCTCCCATGTTCCAGATAAAATAACCAAGGCCGACAGGACTCCTTATGACCATCTCGGCTGCAACAATTGCCATCCAACCCACGCCAAGGCCGATCCTTAATCCTGTCATAATGGATGGAAACGCTGACGGAATAACTACTTTTTTTACGATCATTGATTCTGAAGCCCCAAGTGTTTTCGCAGCATCGATCAATCGTGGGTCTGTTGATTTTACTCCCTGGATGGTATTAAGGATTATTGGAAAAACAACACCAATAAAAACAATAAATATCGATCCGCCTGAAACGAAAATAAATATTGAAAGCGGTATCCATGCCATGGGAGGCATATTGCGAACGATTTCAATTATAGGATTAAATAAATTTCCCAGGAACTTTGAATATCCTACACCAATCCCTACAGGTACTCCGATGATAAATGCAATTATCCCACCTTCTATCACCCTCTGGAGACTGGCATAAACGTGATTGATTATACCGTAAGTGAGGGACGGGCCATATATTCTTGTAAACATCGAATCAACAAGCGCATACCATGTTTCAACAGGTGTGGGGATGTCCCGGAGGCGAATGAACGGAATATTGAAAATATCATTCCTTGCAAGTATTACAAGTATCTGCCAGACAAAAGCAAAAATGATAAGGGAAAAGATGTTTATTAACAATCCTCTTTTCCCGGCATCGAATTTCATTAATAACTGACCTTAAGTCCTTCCTTTTCGGCCTCCATAAGGAAAAGGACATGCTGTATCGTCCCTTGTCCGGGGAATCCAACGGTCTTTCCCTGCAGGTCCTTTAATGAAGTTATGTTTTTACCAACAACTATGACCGAACCTTCATTGTTCATCCCTGCGATAACACCGACCCTGGCATCATCGTTGGAAAAATCATTGCTGTTGATCCGGTGGATAATTACCGGAGGTATTCCAAGACTACCTACATCAACCGTATTTCCTTTAAAGCCTTTCTGCATTTCAAAAGCGCCATTCTGGAACGGAGCTCCTTCGGCTATGACAATATTTATCCCTAAATCCCGATAATATCCTCTTTGCCATCCTACATAGAATGGAAGTTCATGGATATCATTTACAAGATAAGCATATCGAATGTTTACAGGTTCTTTCAATGCGATCCTGGTAACATTTTCATCTTTATTATTGACCGCCCAGTCGACATAATCGTTGGTTACAAGCGAATTGGCATAATCAGAAGCATTTTTGTATCCTGACTGGTTCCATTTCGCCATGTCAAAAATTCCAAAATCCTCTATCCTCTGGATAAATATAGTAGTTCCGGCCACATTTGTATTGTAAACGAATTCAACGTCAACAAGGCTCAGGTTTGCAGCGGCCGGGTCTGTCATCCCGCCAAATTGCATTGTATAATTTATTAGTTGGTCATGGTCAGGTGAATCGCTTTGCTTGGCATTATTGATATATTCGACTGACTTTAACTGCACAAGTGCCATTCGCTTCAGGATATCGTCAGAATTATTGGTCTTCTTATACCAGTCGTCATCATAGGCTACAACACAGCAGGGATGATCAGTCCATATTTTTCCTGAAAATATCAGGTTTTTCCCATATCCTTTGGTTACAGCTATTGCAGGATAAGGTTCCCACATAATGAATCCGGCAATTTCACCTGTTCCCAATCTCTGTATCATTTCCTGACCGCTCATTTTCACAAGGTTAATAGGCTCACTAACTTCAGGAGTTTTTTTACTTTCAAGGCATCCAGCTACAAAAATTGCTATAATGACCACAAATAAGATCTTCACCAAATTTTTCATGTTCTACCTCAATAAAATTCAATCAACTATTAATCAATATATAGATTCAAATATCGCTATTTAATGGTTTCCGTTTTTTCATGAAAAACCGTTTTTTGTGCCTAATAATTCGCAATCATATACACTTAAGTCCGCAAACAACAACTATTTATTATGATGTGACAATGTAGATATGGTGGTAAATGTGCCATATAAAACGATAAAGATCAGGGATGAAACATACGAAAATATAAACGTCTTAGTAGGTGACCTGATGAAAGAACTGAAAAGACCGGTATCCATGGATGAAGCGTTGAGATATTTGCTCAAATGCAGGAAGAATAAGCCAAGTACGTTCGCTGGCGGCTGGAAAATTGATGAAGTGGAAATTGAAGGAATCAAAAGGGAATTAAAGGAAAGCTGGAAAAGATGGGAATTGTAATAGATACCGATATACTGATTGACCTTCTCAGGGATAGGGAATACGCGGTCAGAAAGATAAAAGAGCTTGAGAAAAACGAAGAACTTTTCACCACGGATATAAACGCCTTCGAGCTGTACTTCGGAGCCTATAATTCCAGGGATAAGGAAAGGAATATCGCAGCAACTAAAGGCCTTCTTAAAACTATGCTGCTGCTCCACACGCAGGAGGAGAGCATGGAGACGGCCGGAAGGATTTTCGCGCAAAGAAAGAGCAAAGGAAAAATGATTGAGATCAGGGACTTGCTCATAGCTGCAATTACCCTGCAGAATGGATGCAGGCTTTTCACAAATAATAAAGACCATTTTGAAGGGATTGAGGGATTGTCTCTTCATGATTAAGAATTATACGAACATTTCATGTCTCAAATGAAGACAGTTTAAATTATTTGTTATTCACGATGGATACAATTAATAATACATCTTCCCATTTAGCCTGAAAAACAGAGGTAAAATGCCAAAAAGATCCGACATCAAGAAAGTACTGCTTATAGGTTCAGGCCCTATAATGATAGGACAGGGGGCAGAATTTGATTTTTCAGGCAGCCAGGCATGCCGCTCCCTTCGGGAAGAGGGAATAAAAGTCGTTCTGGTCAATAGCAATCCTGCAACCATTATGACAGATACCGATATGGCAGATGCGGTTTACATCGAACCCCTTGAACCTGAGATCGTGTCAAAGATCATTGAAAAAGAACGTCCTGATGGCATAATTGCGGGTCTTGGCGGGCAGACAGGCCTTAATCTTACTTCTGAACTTGCAGAATTAGGAGTGCTTGAAAAATTCGGCGTGGAGCTTCTTGGCACATCATTGCAGGCGATCAAGGACTCGGAAGACAGGGATCTCTTCAAGAGAAAAATGATTAGCATCGGTGAAAAAGTCCCGCGCTCAAAAGCTGTGAACACACTTGAAGATGCTGAGGCGCTGATAGAAGAACTTGGTCTTCCGCTTATCATACGTCCTGCATACACTCTCGGAGGCGCAGGAGGAGGTATCGCATATACCCGGGAAGAGCTTCTTGAAATAACCGAGCGGGGACTTAAACGTTCACGGATAAACCAGGTACTTATCGAAGAGAGCATTATGGGCTGGAAGGAATTTGAGTATGAGGTCATGCGTGACAAGAACGATACCTGTATTGTTATATGCAATATGGAAAACATAGACCCGATGGGCATACATACGGGTGAATCGATCGTAGTAACGCCTTCCCAGACGCTTTCGGATAATGATCACCAGAAACTTCGAAGCACATCTATTAAGATCATAAGGGCCCTTGGAATTGAAGGGGGATGCAATATCCAGTTCGCTGTGCGCGATGATGAGGTTCGGATCGTGGAAGTCAATCCGCGTGTTTCACGCTCATCGGCTCTCGCGTCAAAAGCAACAGGTTACCCGATAGCCCGCGTAACTGCAAAGATCGCTATCGGTATGACGCTTGATGAAATAACCAACGATATCACCAAGAAAACACCCGCCTCTTTTGAACCCACTATTGACTATACTGTCGTCAAGATACCACGCTGGCCATTTGACAAATTCGTGACTGCTGATAAGCATCTTACCACTGCCATGAAAAGCACGGGAGAAGTAATGGCTATCGGGCGTACTATTGAAGAAGCGCTCCAGAAAGCTGTACGCTCACTTGAAGTGGATATGGACTTCGGCTTTAAGGAATGGAGCAAGGAGGAGAGACTTGATATCCTGCGCCATCCCACTCATGAACGCCTGTTCGTCATTTACCAGGAATTACGCGATGGAATGCCGGCTGATGAGATTTCACGAATTACCAGCATCGATCCCTTCTTTATCCGAAAGATCCAGAATATTATTGATATCGAGGACACAGTAAAAGCCGACCTGTCTCCGGTCAATCTCAGGAAAGCCAAACGCATGGGCATAAGCGATGAAAGAATAGCGTTTTTGACAGAAAAGACCCGCGAAGAAATAAACGATATGCGAAGGCACAATTGTATCATTCCAACATATAAGATGGTTGATACATGCGCAGCAGAATTTGAAGCCGCAACCCCATATTATTATTCGACGTATGAAGAACAATGCGAAGATATCCCTTCGAATAAGAAGAAAGTCCTCATAATTGGTTCAGGTCCGATCCGTATCGGCCAGGGGATTGAGTTTGACTACTGTACGGTTCATGCGGTAACGGCGCTTCGCGAGATGGGGATAGAGACCCATATATTGAACAATAATCCTGAAACAGTTTCTACGGATTACGATACATCAGACAAATTATTCTTTGAGCCGTTGACGCTTGAAGATGTCATGAATGTGATTGACAGGGAACGCCCCTTTGGTGTAATGGTGCAGTTCGGGGGGCAGACATCGGTGAACCTTGCCATACCCCTTAAGAAAGAACTTGACAGGAGAACTGACATTAAAACGGTCATCCTGGGAACCACGCCTGATGATATGGATGTCGCGGAGGACAGGGGACGTTTTAATGCAATGATGAAAAAACTTGGCATATTCCAGCCTGAAGCGGGATGCGCTACAAATTATTCACAGGCTTTCAATGAAGCTAAAAGGATCGGATATCCTGTACTCGTGCGACCATCATACGTTCTTGGAGGACGAGCCATGGAGATCGTATATGATGAACGCGACCTTGACCGCTACCTGAAAGAAGCGGTAAAGGTCTCAAATGAGCATCCAGTGCTTATCGATGATTTCCTTGATAATGCCGTTGAAATAGATGTTGATGCAATTTGTGACGGCAAGGATGTGCTGATCGGCGCGATAATGGAACACATTGAAGAAGCAGGCATCCATTCCGGGGATTCGGCCTGTGTAATACCTCCGCAATCCCTCAAGCCTGAGATCATAGCGATTGTTCGCGATTATGTGAAAAAGATCGCCCTTGCCCTGCATGTAGTGGGGATCATTAACATCCAGATGGCGACAAAGAACGGAATCGTTTATGTTCTTGAAGCAAATCCCAGATCAAGCCGCACTATACCATTTGTGAGCAAGGCGACAGGGGTCCCGCTTGCTAAAATCGCTGCAAGGGTTATGGCAGGGCACACGTTGAAAGAGCTTGGGATCACGGGTGATGTTACTCCAAAACACGTTTCTGTAAAAGAGGTTCTCCTGCCGTTTGATAAATTACCGGGCGCTGATCCGTTGCTTGGGCCTGAGATGAAAAGCACAGGAGAAGTGATGGGAATAGACTACGACTTCGGAAAGGCGTTCTACAAGGCCGAATGGGCGGGAGATAATAAACTTCCTATGTCAGGAACCGTTTTCATGTCGATACGCGGTGCCGATAAATCGCTAATTGTCGGAGTAGCAAGGAAAATGCAGGAAGCTGGACTTCATATCCTGGGTACCCAGGGAACAGCGCAGTTCCTGTCTGACAGGGGAATAAAGATAGAAGTCATAAACAAGGTCAGTGAAGGCTCACCAAATGTAGTAGACTTGATCCATAATAAGAAAGTAGACCTGATAATAAATACTCCAACAAGCAAGGAGGCTGTTAAAGATGGTTTCCAGATACGGCGAGCAGCTGTTGATTTCAGTGTGCCTTATATCACAACGATACAGGGTGCGCTTGCTGCCGGCGATGCCATAGAAGCAATGAACAAGGGTGAAATTTCAATAAAATCGCTTGGTGAATACCATTATCAAAAAGCTTAAATCAAAGTACGCCTTTACAGGTTCGCTTGACAATGCCGCCATAACTCAGTTGGTAGAGTGCCTGGCTGTTAACCAGGATGTCACAGGTTCGAGCCCTGTTGGTGGCGCTCTAGTATTTAATTCGTTCAATTAAACCACAATGATTTTTGAGGGCCTGTAGCTTAGTCAGGTTTGAGCGCCCGGCTCATAACCGGGCGGTCACCGGTTCAAATCCGGTCAGGCCCACTAGATATTTTATTTAATGAATACTCCAAAGTAATCCAGGTTGAAAAAAAAAGATTCTAAACCGCAATTCTATTATTTTTTTCGTAATACTAACATTGCAATGGCAAAAGCAGCAAGAATTGCCTCAAAGCCCGAAGTTTTCTGAGCTTGTGTTGAGGATTGGGTTGATGATTGGGTTGCAGAGGATTCTGATTGAGTTGAACCGGATGTTGAAGGCGGTTCAACTTTTACTTTTAAATTCATTTCCACCTGGTCAAGAGGCGATCCGCCTCCTTTTGGCACATCTGTATTATCTAATACCAGATGATAATCTCCTGCGTCCTGGAATGTATATGTGTACTTTATAACTCTTTCACTTATTATAGAACCATCAGGAATATAGTTGATATTTCCCCTTTGTGCAATGGCATTCTTATAATTCTCAAAATCGGCTGGTTTCATTAACAAAACATCAATATCATTGCCAGTCGCAACCTGTATTTCAACATTGAGTATAGATCCAGCTTCTATTTCCTCAAGGAAGACATCATTATATTTGTTTAGATTTATTAAAACTGTTTTATCGATATTTATTGTTTTCGCAGATGAGATGCCGCTTAATGTAATCAATAACAAAAAAGCTATTCCTGTGTATATCAGATATCTCCGATAACCTTTCATTTCTTTTTTTCCGGTCATAATTTATATCACCTGTTAAAAGTGTATGATAATTTATAGTGCTTCAGTTTATAAAAGTTTCCCTTTGCTTTATACCATTGGTTAAGTATATATCTTAATACAGAAATAAAAAGTCATTAGATTGGAGTACAAGGAAAACATTTACAAGGAGATTTTTAATGACACTTGATTCAAGAATATCAGAGCTGGCAAAAGCAGCTAAACCCACTGTAGCGATCATTGGTCTTGGAGGAGCAGGCTGCAACATAGTCTCATGGATAGCCCAAAAAGAGATTGCAGGAATTAAAATTATCGCGGCTGATACCGATGCCCCTCATTTATTAGAAGTGAAAGCCGATGTGAAGATCCTGATGGGAGAAGAGGCTTACCAGGGAAAGGGGTGCGGAGGTTATGCCGAAAGAGGTACAGAAGCGGCAAGACAGAGCATAAAAGAGATAAAAAAGGAACTTATTGGCTCAAGCCTGATATTCATTATCTCAGGGATGGGGGGAGGTACCGGCACGGGTGCTGCTCCAATAGTCGCAGAGGCAACACAGGAAGCAGGAATATTGACCATAGGCTGCGTCATGATGCCATTTTCTTATGAACTTTCAAGGCGAAAGAAAGCTATCATTGGAATAAAATCCCTTGCCGATAAATGTGATTCCCTTGTCGTGATCGATAATTCAAGGTTGAGGGATGTTGCGGGGACCCTGCCTTTACGAGAAGGTTTTGCCGTAGCGAACGAGTTCGTGGGTGCATTCATAAAGAATATTTCTGAAACTATAACTCATGCAAGTCTTGTGAACCTTGATTTTTCAGACCTTCGAAGCGTAGTTGAGCGCGGAGGAATATCAGCTGTCGGAATAGGGCAAGCGCAAGGTGAGGAACGAATACGGAAAGCAGTGGAACAGGCTCTCGCATCACCGCTTCTTGATGTATCTGATATTTCGGGTACCTATGGGGTACTTATTCATATTACCGGCGGCGAAGATATGACCCTTGGTGAAGTAACACAGGCAGGTGAGATCATTCTCCAGAAAGCGCCAAATACAGGCCGCATCGTATGGGGCGCAAAAATTGATGAATCCCTGGAAGGAACCGTCAAGGTTACGGCAGTGCTGACAGGAGTTCTTGACCCCAAGAAACTTGTATGACCTGCAATACAAACTTTTTTTAAGACATATCAACAGTTTGAATCCTATGTTCCTGGCTTTGAAAGACCGCGTTGATAACCTGTGCGATTATACATACAATTTCACATGGCAGAACAATAAAATACGCCCCGGAAGCATCATCCCTTCCCAGGCGGGTTCGAATTACACATTTTCCGACCTGGTGGATGAATTGAAAATGGGAAAAGAGGTGCATATTTCAGGTAATGCAGGTAAAGGCCTGGGTTACAGCATGGGAGTAAATCTCAAGCATTTTGGAGGGACAGGAGCTATTGAAAATGCAGGAAAACTCTTCATCGATGGGGATGTCTCATCAGAAATGGGGATGGGTATGGTTTCAGGAACCATATATGTTAAAGGAAATGTAGAGCAGCCGCTTGGAAATGTGATAGAGGTAGTATCTGATGAAGCAGGTTACAGGAAGTTTCGGTCTATAACAGATATCCTGTGCAAAGGAACAGGAAAAGATGTGATTATTAAGAATAATTATGATGAGCGAAAAAAACATTTGCTCCTCGATGACGGCATCCTTCGCGGTACAATAGCCTCAAGATGCAATTGCGAGGCTGTAGTCATAGTTGAGGGGGATGTTTACAACGGAACAGGACTTTTGATGCAAAAAGGCAAGATCCAGGTCACAGGAGATGCAGGCATGAACACCGGTGCGCATCTTGATGGAGGGCTAATAATCGTGGAGGGAACCGCAGGTGAATTTGCAGGCGCATATATGAAGAAGGGCACACTCATTTTAAATGATGCGAAAGGATACGCTGGCGCCAATATGAAGGATGGAGTGATCTTATCAAAGAAAAAAGTAAGTGTCTCGCCTCCTGTTGAAGAACTTAACATGGCGCAGGAAGAGGCTAACCTGATAATGAAACACCTGGGTCTCGGTCACGTCGAAGCTATGAGTTATCATAAATACGGGATAGTGAAGGAGAGACTCATCAGGATGAGGGATGGGTCGGTCGTTGTGAGAAAAGTTGGGGAGTAAGGCAGTGCCACATCGTTAAATTTATATATTGTCACTTCCATGTCAGTGTGTCACATACTAACATAACATTGATTAAAGGTGAACATAATGTCAGAAATTGGTAAGAAAATAAGACTTGAACGGATCATGGACAGGGAAAGCAGGAACATGGTTATAATTCCTATGGACCATGGGATTTCCATGGGGCCGATAACTGGAATTGTAAATCTTGCAGAAATGGTGAATAAAGTTGCGGATGGCGGCGCAAACGCGGTTCTCCTGCAAAAAGGGATGGCAAAACACGGCCACCGCGGCTATGGAAGGGATATCGGACTTATAATACATATGAGCGCATCCACAGCGCTTGGACCTGATCCCAATGACAAAGTGATGGTATGCACTGTTGAAGAAGCTATCAAAATGGGAGCGGATGCCGTGAGCATACACGTTAATATCGGTTCAGGGACAGAAGCAAAACAACTCAAGGAAATGGGCGATGTTGCAGAACAATGCGACACATGGGGAATTCCCCTCATCGCGATGATGTATCCGCGCGGGAAGGACATAAAGAATTCAAATGATGCAGAACTTGTCGCCCATGTGGCAAGAGTAGGGGCGGAATTGGGCGCAGATATCATAAAAACAAATTTTACAGGAGATATTGACAGCTTCAGGTCTGTTGTGGAAGGCTGTCCTGTGCCTGTCGTTATGGCAGGAGGCCCGAAGGCCAATACCGATGAGGAATTCCTCATAATGGTTCGCGCTGCGATAGATGCAGGCGGACGCGGCGTTGCAATTGGCCGCAATGTATTCCAGCATGAGAATCCAACAGCCATGACGCGTGCACTGACGCTTGTCGTGCATAAGGGCCTGAGCGTGGAAGATGCCATGGAGGCTTTGCGGTGAAAAAAGCCAAATCAGTATGGATAAAAGCAGACGCAAGTTCCTGGGAAGAAAATAAGCCGCTTGTCACCACCGGCCTTGAATCCGGGGCTGACACTGTATTTTTAAATGCAGATGATATTCCAAAAGTCAGGGAACTGGGAAATATCAAGATAGCTGCCCCGTCTGAAGACGCTGACATAGTGGTTGTTGGCAAAGATAGCGAAGGCGATGGAACGACCAAACTCCCGGACTTTGCAAACTCAGCGGATATCGCGAAAGCGCAGCATTTGACAAGGGAAGGCAAAACCGTTGCAGGCTATGTAGTTATCAAGAATAAGAAATATGAGCAATTTGCGGTGGAACTTGGGAAATCATGCGATTACCTGGTCGTGATCGGAACTGACTGGAAGGTCATCCCGCTTGAAAACCTGATCGCAGGTTTGCAGACGCTTGATGTTGAGATTATTGCAGGGGTCAGGAATGCAGAGGAGGCAAAACTTGCACTTGAAACACTCGAGCACGGCTCAGATGGCGTGCTTCTTGATACCGATAATCTTTCCGAGATAAAGAAAGTTGCTGCTGTCAGGGACAGGTCAGGAATGGAAAATATCCCTCTCGTTAAGGCCACTGTTACCAAAGTGAAACCCGTCGGAATGGGCGACAGGGTATGTGTGGATACAGCTTCGCTGATGGTACTGGGTGAAGGAATGCTCATTGGTTCGCAAAGCAACGGATTGTTCCTTGTGCATTCTGAATCCGAAGAAAGCCCGTATGTAGCCGCGCGCCCGTTCAGGGTAAACGCAGGAGCTGTGCATGCTTATATCAGGGTCGGTGAAAAAACCCGCTACCTCTCGGAACTTGCATCGGGTGATGATGTCCTGGTAGTGGATTCGCAAGGCGAAACCCGTCCCGCAGTTGTCGGGAGAGTAAAAATAGAGCGCCGTCCCCTGATGCTTGTAGAAGCAGAGGTTGAAGGAACACGGATAAAGACTCTACTCCAAAATGCAGAGACCATAAAGCTTGTAGGAAGCGACGGGAAGCCTGTGCCTGTGACCGCACTAAAGGAAGGGGATGAGGTGATGGTGTATTTTGAGGCGACTGCGAGGCATTTCGGGATAAAGATAGAGGAGACGATCATTGAGAAGTAAAATGTGAGACTAGAAAGGGATTCGAATGTGGGAACTCACAGAAAAAGGAAATTTAAGACAGGATAAACAGGATCGACAGGATACGAGCCAATTGCATAAATCCTGTTCATCCTGTAAATCCTGTCAAAAAAATTGAGGGGAGTAAGGAATATCGATCATGACCACAGTAATCATCGGCGGCGGCCTTACCACTACCTACAAGTGCTCTCAGGCAGTAGCTTTATTGAATCCATTCAAACTGATGCCTATGAAAATTAGGTAGTATCCTAAAAAACATGACCTAATTTTTTGTGAGACTTCATAAATCGGGCGCAGAAATGACCGCATGATATGGAATTGTCTGAGTTTTGTGCGTGGTTGTTTTGAGTGATGAAGTAGTTTTCATAAAATCGAAAAGGGAACGCGGATGCCGCGGATTGCGCGGATACGCGCAGATTTGGGATTTCTGACCCAAATCTTTCGTTTCTAAAAAGTAATATTTCATATGGAATCAACCACAGAGTACACAGAGATCTCAGAGCTTTGCCATTTTTCTCTGTGTCCTCTGTGCGCTCTGTGGTTTTAAAACCAGATCGATCGCATCCGTGTGCATCCGCGTCATCCGCGCAATCCGTGTTCCATGTCGTTTGCACCTGGAATTCACGCACATGTTACTACAGTTGTGTGCTAACCTTTTCCACCGTAATAACCAGTGCCCCTCTTGCCCAGGGAAATTTCGATTTTGCCATATCAGCGAATTTTCCTGAAGTTTGAATTTCACCCCTTCCAGAGATGCTACATCCCTGTCCAGGGTGGCCATTGGTCCCTTTGACTTGCTTTGTAGCAATCAGCAATTCCACCCGGTTATTCTTCTTCAGATTCTCCTCGGTTATATGATAATATCCGGCTGGAATAACGATTATTCCGCTATCATTAATGCCTAATGCCTTCACATAACCTCCCCATGTCCCCACTATATGTGGGCCGCTATCACCACAGGTTGCAATAGCAACCCATTCGGTTTTATCTATAACTTCTTTGCATATCCCTTCTATTTTTACCATATCCGTTCCTCCATTGGATTAGATATATAATTTCAATACTCCCTTAATTACATCACGCTTATGTTATTTAAATTATTGTAGCAGACAATAAACCTTACGAAAAGTACAGTTTAAAGATTGAAAGAATTAATAAGGTTACAGGAAAACAAAGAAAAAAGAGCAATAAAAAGCTTCAAAGATTGAAAAGACAGGATAAACAGGATCGACAGGATACGAGCCAATTGCATAAATCCTGTTCATCCTGTAAATCCTGTCAAAAAAATTGAGGGAATTAAGGACTAACAATCATGACCACAATAATCATCGGCGGCGGCCTTGCAGGTCTTGCTGCAGCATACAAACTTGCAGGTAAGGACGAAATAATCCTCATCGAAAAAGAACCTGAACTAGGAGGCATGGCATCAAGTTACAAGATCGCTGGCTACCACATTGAAAAATACTACCATCATATTTTTGCTAGCGATAATGAACTCATTTCATTGATAGAAGAACTCGGCATCGGGGCCCGGCTTGAATGGCTAAAAGGCACGACTGGATATTATTTTGATGGTAAAATATACCCGATGAACACTCCCATTGAGATCTTAAAGGCTTTGCCGCTCATGGATGTTATCCGATTGACATTCCTTGTGCTAAAAGCCAAATCCATAAAAGACAGGACTCCCTTTGATGAGATCACTGCAAAAAAATGGATCATAGATACAGCGGGTGAATCTGTTTACAATAATTTCTTCCTCCCCCTCCTCCAGAGCAAATTCGGTGACAATTTAGAAAAAGTGTCGGCAGCATGGCTTCTGGGGCGTGTGCAAATTCGCTCCAACAGGGGAACAAAAGGAGAGCGATTGGGTTACATGCGCGGGGGATTTGAAGCGCTGCTTGAGAAAATGGTGGAAAGTATCCGAAAAAGGGGAGGAATTATAAAACAGGGGAATGTATCGCGTATTGAGACCGCTGGAGATTCAATAAAGGGCGTTATTGTGGAAGAGGATCTTATCGAGTGCGACAGGATTATTTCAACCGTTGCTCCTCATGTACTTGAAAAAATAATGGAAACAAGGCTCCTTGGGCTTGATATGAACATCAGCTACCAGGGTACTGCATGCGCGCTTTTCGGATTAAAGGAAAAGGTCATGGATGATATTTACTGGCTCAACATAAAAGAGGACGTTCCATTTGGCGCGGCCATAGAACATACTAACTTTATTCCTGAATCTGATTACGGAGAGAGACTCATGTATGTAACAACATATTTCCAGGATCAGGAAAGTATATTGTGGAAATCAAATGATGAAGAGGTCATCGAATTATACATGAAGGGTCTTGAAAAATTGTTCCCCGGATTCCTGGAAAAGGTAAAATGGTGGCGCCTTCGAAGGGATATGGATACGGCGCCTGTTTATGAGGTTGGATATGGAAAAAAAGTCCTGCCATATGAAACTAAAATAAAAGGGCTTTACCTGGCCGGTATGTTCTCGGATTCAAACTACCCCGAAAGGAGCATGAACGGCTCGATATTGGCAGGATTCAAGTGCGCTGAAGCGATTTTAAACCGGGGCTAAGGGACATAAATATAAGGATAAATTACATGCATGAAACAAATCATTCTAATAAAAAAATTAATTTCTTCATCACTTCGGACACTTTCCCTTCCATATCTGTCACGGGAAGTTCATGTTCGCTTATGTGCCAACATTGCAAGGGCAAATTACTGGAGAGCCTGATCCCTGCAACCACAAGCGAAGAGCTTGAAAAGAAAGCTCTGGCGCTTCACAGGTCAGGTGCAAAAGGAATTCTCCTGACCGGCGGCTGTGATGAGCGGGGGCGCGTGCCAATAAAAAGTTTAATACCGGCAATAAAAAAACTAAAGGGAACAACTGACCTTATCCTTATCGCGCATACCGGTTTCATATCCAGGAAAGAAGCAGGAGCATTAAAAGACTCAGGCCTTGATGGTATCGGTTTTGATGTAATGGGCGACATGACTTCTGTATCGGATATTTACGGGCTTCATATATCCGAAGAAGAATATCTGGACAGCCTCCAGGCAATTTCAGATTCAGGACTATGCATCTTTCCCCATGTTTGCGTGGGCATACATTTCGGGAAATTGAGCGGGGAATACCGCGCCCTTGAAATGATCCGCTCGATAACGCCCACAACAGTAATTATAACCGGATTGATGCCAGTTGCAGGGACGCCGATGGAGCATATGAAGCCAGATCCATTAGATTTTGAAAAGATCATAAAAAAAGCGATCGTTATGTTCCCTGATATTCCAGTCATATTAGGATGCGCCCATTCAAGCGGAAAAGACAGGGCTGATATTGAAAAGATGGCGCTTCTTTGCGGTGTGCCAGGCATTGCAGCGCCCACTGTGAGTACTATTAAGTTCGCAAAGGAAAATGGATACCAGATAAATTATTATGGCACATGTTGCGGCTTAATTCCGGATGAAAAAATGAAGATAAATTATCCGGTCTTTCCTCCAAGCCTCAAGGAGGCCTGGTAATATACCCAGATTATGTGAGATTTCAAGAAATAATAAACCTCTGAAGATATACCGGTACTTCTAAGATTCTTTATCAGGTCGGGAATATCAAGTTCAAGAGGGCAGTTTTCCATGCATTTCCCACAGCCAAGGCACAGCTCCAGTTTCTCATTCGGTTCATTAGAATATGCCGAATAATAAGCTAATCCCTTCCCCCCCAGGTAGCTATCTATTGCGTACTCATTCCCGATAGTATTATACATGGGACAATGCAACAAACAATTCCCGCATCCTATGCATTTAAGAAGTTCCCTGAATCCTTTCTTTGCAAGGTCGCTCCTTCTATTATCTACCAGCACAACAACGACCTCAGATGGATTATGAACCCCCTTAATGAATTTCTTTTCCACATCTGCTGTCTTGCTGACACTGGTTATTATATCCACAAATGAAGGGATTACCGCACCTGTGGCATTAAAACACAGTATCTTTATCATATTTATAGCAGATTCAATATCAGGATATATCTTGTCAATTGAAGTCACTACAATATGTTTTTGTTTTCTTTTGACCTCATCGATATTCCCTTCGTTATGTGTAATGATAATAGAGCCTTCCTCGGCAGTGATGGCATTGGCCCCCGTAATTCCGATTTTTGCCTTATCCAGGCTGGAAACGATATCCTCTTTTACTATTCTCACGATATCTTCAGGTGTTTCTGTAACTGGTACATCATAATATTTTGAGATCCCTTTTGCAATTTGTTTTGCGGAAAGGTGTGTCACAGGACCCGTGGGGTGCGAAGGTTTTGCATGCAATATCTGTAAGATCCTGTCCCCGATATCTGTTTCTACAACAGTCGCCCCGTTTTTTTCAAGAAATTTTGTTAATTCAAGTTCCTTGGTTACATTGGATTTAGATTTTACTATGAAATTTTCCTTCCCGATCTCATTCAATATTATATCAAGCGCTTCCTGCTTTTCCCTGGCAAGATAGACCTTTATTCCGTTTTTCCTTAACTTTCCGATAGCCTGTTCAAGAAGCGCTTCATTCCCCACACAAAGTTCTCTTGATGAAATAAGCCTCTTTGTTCTTTCAGAAAAGCCTTTTGACTCGTTAGAAGCCTGCCTTTCTTTAACTGAATCAAATGCTTTACGAAGGGCTCTGACTTCTTCATGGTTCATGATGTTTTTTAATAACTAAAACGTGTTTTATATCATACTTTTAAACTATTTAACCCTGATGAAAAACAATAAATGGTATACATGATGAGGACAAGGTTAATCCCTGCTGTAAAAGGTATTAAGAAATCACCATTCACAAATGCAATTCCTGTATTTGCCATCTCCAGGACAAAGTGCAGGTTGAACAAAAAAGTTATTGTCGCTAATAAATACACATAAGAAAGACGCCTGTCAAAGGCCATTGCAACCGCAAGAGGTGCAAAAAGAGAAAAGAGATACCTTTCATGTATCCGGGTAAAGAACATGAAAAACCCGAAAAATAATATCGCTGAGGCGATATATATCGATCTTTCGTCTTTTCGTTCCATGATAATGTGTGCCACATAAACAAAAAGTATGCTGAATAAGATATATCCCCATGTTCGATATGTCAAAAAAAGGAAAATCGTATTATCAGGCTGGAACAGACCTCCAAAAGCCCATATATTGTAAGCGTTTAAAGAATTGAACGGATATTGGCTATATGATGAAAAATATAGCTTGAAAAGTTCAAAAATCGACGTATGCAGATAGAAAGGCAATGCCAGGATAACAAACGCAGAACATGATGCGGTTGATACTTTTACAATTGTGGATGGTGAATGTTTTTTTAGCATTACCAGGGCAAAAAGAGGAACAAGCACAAGACTCTGGGGCTTGGTCAGGACCGCCAAGGCAAGAGACGTTCCTGCGATCACAGGCTTTCCTGCGACAAATTCCATAAGAGCGAACATTATAAACAGAGTGTAAACTGAATCCACCTGCCCCCATATTGCAGAGTTGTAGATGATGGCAGGATTGAATGCATAAACTGTCATGGAAAGGAAAGACATATTGAAACTCCCATATTTCCTTACGATCAAAAATATCAATAAAGCAGTTGCAATATCAGCTATTATAGCAGGAGTTTTTAGTAAAATCGTAAACACAGGGGAATGAATATCAAAGGATGAAGAAATGAATGATTGATAAAATGCTCCTACTGCCCACAGAATATAGATATATAATGGGGGATAATCGGACTTTACACCCTGATAAAAATTAGAAATCCCTGTAAAATGAACTCCACGGCTCCATGTCCGAAACATTGAAATATCGAATTCAAATCCCTCCAATGCAGATAGATACATTCGTACAAGAAAGGCAAAAAATAAAATAAGGGCAACCGATATATATTGATTTCTTGTAATGCTAAACCAGGCGTTGATCTTTGATCTAATATCTTTTCCAGTAATCTGGAAAATGTTTTTGAGAATAATACCATCCCCAACGTTTAATTGTGAAACCAATATTTAAGATTTTGTGTGCCACAAATTATATATCTTTTACCACTGTTTCCGTCTCCTGCAATGGGAATAAAAGAAAATGCCATAAGGCAATTCGGGAAACAGGCGAAAGCTTACTCAAAAGGCAATATTTTTGTGGATGGGGTCCATCTTTCAAAAATAGTGGAAAAAAGTGGCGTAAAAGAAAATGACCGGGTCCTGGATATAGCCACAGGCTCAGGATTTCTTGCGCTTGAATTCGCAAAAAAATCAACTGAGGTCATAGGTTGTGACATTACACGCAACATGCTGCTTTATGCCAGGGAAAAACAGAAAAATTCAGGGCTCAATAATATTGATTTTCTCCTTTCTGATATTGAATCATTGCCTTTTCCAGATGGTGCGTTCGATATCGTTTCATGCAGGTTTGCATTCCATCATTTTCCTGACCCGAAAAAAGCTTTGCTTGAAATGAAACGCGTCTCTCGGCAGAGCATAGTCCTTGTGGATGGTGTCTCTTCAGAAGAAACTGGAAAAAGCCAGTTCCATAATGAAATTGAAAAGATGCGTGACCCTTCACATGTCCGTATTAATACATTGAATGAAATAAAAAATATGTTTGAGGATATTGGAGCAGTTATCAAAGATATATCACACTGGGAAATTCCGCAGGATTTCGATGAGTGGATAAAACGCGCAGGAACAGATGACAAAAAGATCATAAGAATCAGGGATTTGATGATGGGAAGTCTTTCTCACGACAGTACTGGTTTTCGGGTAAAAATTGAAAATGGAAAGCTGGGATTTACATACGATACTGTCATTTTGATAGCAGAGATTTAAATGAATCAATATATACAAATAAAAAAGAATAAGGTTATTTCTTTTTCTTTATAGATTTTTTTAGTGATTTAAGACAAAGTTCCATACCTTTTATCGCATTATTACTTTGCGGATTTAATTCATAAGCTGATTGAAAAGCCTTTAAAGCGTCTCCAGGGTTTCCCTTTTTATAAAGAATATTGCCTTTATTAATTAAGAATATGTGGTCATCCGGAGTTATTTCAAGCGCTCTAGTATAACAGGCCAACGCTTCATCAATTTGTCCAAGCCTTGCAAGCGCAAGTCCTTTGTTATTCAATGCGATGCTATTTTGCGGGTCTACCCTGAGTGATATGTCAAAATAATCAATAGCCTGGATGTATTTTCGCTTTGAGAAATATGAATTTCCCTTGGTAAGGTAATCCTTCGATTCGTCAGATATTTCATGCTTTATCAGCTCATTTTTGGTTATTTTGACTTCGGGTATAGCATGCTCTTGTTCCGCAGCCGCATGTTCTGGTTGCTTTTCAATTATTTCAATAACAGGTTCAGGTATTGGTTTTACTGGCACTTTAACCACTGAAGCTTCAAATGGTTTGGCTTGCATTGTAGTCTCGAAAGACTTTTCAATAAATGGTTCGGGTAAAGGTTTTACGGGTTCTTTAACCACTGAAGCTTCAATTTGTTCGGCTTGCATTGTGGTTTCGAAAGACTTTTCAGTAACAGGTTCGGATAAAAGTTTAAAAGGCTCTTCAACCTCTGAAACTTCAAATTTTTCCGGTTCAATTGTGTTTTCTAAAGACTTTTCTATAAAAGGTTCGGATAAAGGTTTAAAAGGCTTTTCAACCTCTGAGGCTTCAATTTGTTCAGGTTCAATTTCTGTCTTAACCTGCATTTCTTCAAGCTCTTTCTCTTCTTTGGGCATGGATGATGCTATTTTTTGTAAATCGATTTGAACACCTGCCTCTCCCATTTTTGCGATAGCCAGCCCTTTATTACTCCATATTTTCTCAACTTTCGGGTTAATTTCAAGAGCTTTATCGTAAGATTCTATGGCTTCGGAAAGTCGATTGAGTTTAACAAGGGTCAATCCCCTGTTATTCCATACAGTCTCATCCCTGGAATTTGCCTCTATCGACCGGTCATAAGCCCCAAGCGCCCCTTCAAAATCCCCGCTTTCAAATAATATATCTCCTTTGATACACCATGCTCCGGCATCCAGGGGATTTTTTTCAAGTATCTTATCATAGCACTCGATAGCTTCTTTTGTCCGCCCGAGATGGGCAAGTGCAATGCCTTTATTGTAAATTACTTCTTCATCATTCGGCCTTAGTTCTATCGCTTTATCATAACACGCCACAGCGTCTTCATATTTGGCAATTCTTGCCAGGGCAAGACCCTTATTGTTCCATACATCAGCAACTCCTGGATTTATTTCAAGTGCTTTATCATAACATTGGATGGCTTCAGAATACATCCCGGTTTCCACAAGCTTATTGCCTTTGTTGATCCAGGCAAAAGCATCTGTTAATGCTTTATCCTCAGATATTTCTAGTACCATATATCAGTCTCTTATATATATTGAGTTAATTAATATTGCTTATCCTATTTAATGTTTGTTTACTTGGAGCAAAAATTTATCCGTAAAAGAGCTATTAACATAAAATCTAAAAGGCTGGACATTAAATGGAAATATTCTCAATTGTACTGGTTATCGTGGGTCTCATAATATTTGAGACCATCAGCAGTATAGACAATGCAGTAATTAATGCTGAAGTTCTTTCAACGATGTCCCAGCGGGCCAGGAAATGGTTCTTATTCTATGGATTGTTTTTTGCCGTTTTTGTAGTGAGGGGAATGCTTCCCTGGTTAATCGTATATGCGACAAATCCATCACTGGGACCTGTCGGTGCGCTTACGGCTACCTTTAGTAATGATCCGGCGATCGCAAAGGTGATCGAAGAATCATCGCCTTTCCTGCTCGTCGGGGGAGGAATTTTCCTCATTTTCCTGTTTTTCCACTGGCTTTTTATTGAAGCTAAGAACTACGGCCTTCGAGGCGAGACGGTTTTTCCATAAGCATGGAGTCTGGTTCTTTGCGGTTGTTTCCATAATTCTTACTGTAATTGTCTATTTCGCATTAAAAGAGCATCCATTTATGGCATTAGGCGCAGTTGTCGGATCAACGGCATTTTTTATAACCCACGGGTTTAAACAAAATGCTGAGCAGCAGGAAAAGGTGTTAATGGGCGGAGGGAAGATGAGTGACTGGAGCAAGATCCTGTACCTTGAAGTGATAGATGCTACCTTCTCAATAGATGGCGTTGTTGGCGCTTTTGCGTTCACCCTTTCAGTCCCGCTTATCCTCATCGGTAACGGGATAGGAGCTTTTGTTGTCCGTGAGTTGACTTTAAAGAATATTGAAAACGTGAAGAGATACATCTACCTGAAAAACGGTGCGATGTACTCGATATTTTTCCTCGGGATCATAATGGTGCTTGACAGTTTCGGAGTTCACATACCAGAATGGGTCTCACCTGTTATTACAATAAGTGTGATAAGTTATTTCTTCTACAAGTCCAGAAAGTGCTTATAAATCATGATGCAAATATAAGTGATTAGATGAAAACTATCCTTTTTGATCCTTTCTGCGGCGCTTCGGGTGACATGACTATAGCTGCTCTTATCGATCTGGGAGCAGATGCAGGAAAGATCAAAACAGCAATGGAACTTGCCGCCAATGTTGATGTCGAAATATCAAGATCGAACAAGTTAGGAATATCTGCCTGTTCTGTCGAGGTCTCAACGAAAAAAGAGGGCAGCCTTGCATTATCGCAAATCGTTACCAGGATAAAAGCCCTGGATCTTCCTTCAATTGTTATCAATGACGCAATTGCAGTGTTTAATATCCTTGGAAAAGCTGAGGCAAAGATCCATGGAACAAGTCTTGAAAAACTGCATTTCCATGAACTGGGGCAGGAAGATGCGATCGCGGATATTATAGGGGCATGTACCGCATTCAATGATCTGGGTTTAAAGGAATATCGGATTTACTGCACACCTGTTTCAGTGGGAATGGGATTTATTGAATTCTCGCATGGGAAATTTCCTGTACCTGCGCCGGCAGCGCTTGAGATATTAAAGGAATATTCCCTTCCGTGGCATATGGGGCCGGTTGATGGGGAATTGCTGACTCCAACGGGAGCCGCGCTTCTTGCCCATTTTGTGAATGAGTTGGGAATGATTCCAGTGATGAAAGCGCACAAAATAAGCTATGGGGCAGGAAGTAAAAACATTTTAGTACCAAATGTATTGCGAATTATCAAAGGCGAGATCGATGATGCGCTTATTACAGATATGATCGAAATGCTCGAGACAAATGTGGATGATGTCACAGGACAAGTACTTGGGAACCTGATAGAAGAATTATTGAAGGCCGGAGCAAGAGATGTCTCAATTATTCCGGCAACCATGAAAAAAGGACGAAGCGGTCATATTATCCAGGTGATCTCAAAACCTGAGGATTCACCAAACCTTGCAAGAAAGATCATCGAGGAAACGGGCTCACTTGGCGTGAGGATAATACCAATAAAACACAGGTTGATCGCCCAAAGAGTTATGGATAAAGTCTCAATTATTTTAAATGGCAAAGAGTTTGAGATCGCAGTGAAAATCGCCAGGGATATGAAAGGTGTTTTGCTAAATATATCCGCAGAATTTGAGGATTGTAAGAGGGTTTCAAAAGAGTCCGGTATTCCTGTAAGGAATGTTATCCGGCTCACTGAGGAAGATGCAAGGAAGAAGTTTTCCGTGAGCGTTTAATATCCATCCTGTAAATCCAGTCATGATCCTGGTACTTTACCAATAATTGATCTGCGGTGTTGATCTCATTTTCTGTCAGTACTCCATGATATGTTCTTATGCCAAGCGCTGTTTCAAAACCTGCCTTAAGCGCTTTTTTCACACCATCGATATCCATTATTCCCATTTCCTTCAGGGTTATCATCCCTTCCCTCGCAGTAGCTACAGGATGAAGGTTTTTCGTGGGGTTTTTAAGTACATCTGTCCATAAGCACAAAATCAAAATCCATAAGGAGACTACCATTGATAAGCACCGCTCCATCAAGACGTCCCTGTGCGTTTCCTGAGATCTTTCGGCCTTTTGAATAAACTGCATTTCGTGCAGGTTCTATTTCACCTCCGGCGCCAAGTGTTATTAAAGCATTCACCACCCCGCCGAGTACTTTTTCATATGCAGCCTGAATATCGGAGGGTATGATGCCGCCCTCTTTGCCAATACAAGAGTAAAGTATCTGTCCCCCATCGCAAAATCCGCACCCTCCTCCCAGTATCCTTCGTATTATTCCGATATTGTTTTCTATGCAATAATCAGCATTAATTTCATCTGCCACACATTGGTGATAACCAAGATATACTACCGGTGAGCTCACACGCCAGAAAAATATCGTGTCGGGAGAAAGACCAGAGCCGACATTTTTCGCAATGGATTCAAATAGCGCTGCGCTTTTGAAACCATCAATTTTATCAAGATCAATGTAACGCCATTTCAATTTTTCCTTCCTGAAATCATGAAAAACCCGTTCCTGGTCCTGAACCATTTCAACTGTGTTAAAAAAGATCGAAATACTCCAATATCAGTATTAGGATATGACCCTATATACGAGATATCATTATTTTTGAACCACTGGATCACTTCTATGACCGAATGATAACTTTCGTACGGATTGGCGTACTTATCAGCCGCATAAGCTTGTTCGTTAATATTTTTGAATTTTCGCCCGTATATTGACTTCTCAACAAATAACATCCGCCGGTCAATATCTTCTCCTGCGTTCAGTTTTATCCACATCCTTTTTGCCCTGTGAAGAAAACGCCCGTACCTGTTATATAATCCGATCGTTATTGTTCCTCCGGGTTTACACAGGTCAGCAAGCACTCTGAATCGCCCATAAGGATCATTTGTATGATGCAGCACCCCCATGCAGAAAATATGATCAAACTTTTTTTCAGTCTTAAAATCCTTGATATCACATCTATTGAAATCAACATCCAGATTGAAATCTTTTGCGAGTTTTTTTCCCTTTGCGAGTGAAGAACAGCTCATATCTACTGAGGTCACTTTTGCCCCGTGATATGCAAAATAACATGACTTTTCTCCAGTGCCGCAGCCAGCATCAAGTATTTCTTTTCCGGATAATGAGGCTGTATCCAATCCTGCACAGGTGAGTATTTTTGACATTACATTGGCATGAAGTTTTTTTACCAGGTCACTTTCATTCCGGATCGGAAGAGAGGGATATGGGTATCGTTCATACAATGAATTTACAGAACATGAAATTTTGTCCATTGGCCTAATGTTAGAACAAATGGATTATATAGATTTGTTTTAAAAAAAAAAGAAATGTGAAGGGATTACTCCCTTCGGATTTTATAGATTTACTTTCTCTGCCTCAATACGAGATATGCTACTGCGAACAATCCTGCGATTGCAGTTATTATCCCAAAGCCCGGCTCTGTTGGAGTGGTCGTTGCGACAGGTTTACCTTCCGTGCCTGTTGGTTTGACTTCTCCTGCTGTTACTGTCGGGACTACTGTGAGGGTTTTGGTCGGTGCTGCTGTTGCTTTAACAGTTCCAGTTGCTTTTGCGGTACCTGTTGCTGTAACATCTGTTGGTTCGCCGATCGTGTATTCTACATATGGATAGAATCTCAATGTATTGTTATCTGCAATTCTGAATTTCATATTTCCCATAAGGGTTGTTTCTGAATTCTTAGATAAGCTTACAGTGTTCTCGTTATCCATCACGATATTTGGTGTGAGTGACCTTACTTTGAATACACCGTATTGATCATCTGACTTGATTTCTTTTGCAGTGGTTTCATCGATCAACCATGCATACTTGAATTGTACCATGTCTGAGGTAGCGCCTGAGAATATACTGCTTACATATACTGTGAACAATAATGCATCAGATTCTCCGAGAATGGTCTTCTTCTTGTAATATACAGCTTTTGATTTAGCTACGCCTGTATTCTCTGTTGGGGCCTGACCGATGCCTTCATCGACTACTGCTCCGTCTTTCTTCAGAGTGAACCATACCTGTCTTGGGGTTGTTCTTGCATCTATGGCGTTGATATTTAACTCATAGCCTGCGCCGAGTGCCCATGTTTCACCGGTTGTAAGGGTCTTCTTATCATCTTTACCCATCTCCAATGTCAATTTGGCGATCTTGTTGGTTACGCCTTTTACAGCTACCCATTTCTCAGCTTGCCAGCCAACAACACCATAAGTTGCATCCTGATCTACTTTTACAGGATCTGTAACAGTACCTGCGGCATTGAATGTTGATTCTTTCTCATAGACTTTGAACTCAACTGGGGCCTGTCCTGTTGTGTATTTTAACTCGTTCTTAGCGATTGTTCTGCCTGTATAGGAAGAAACAGGATTAGTTAATTGCAGTGTTTCAGTGGTTCTATCGTATTTGATGTCATAGTAAAATCCAGCCCAGTTATAGGAATCCCATTTTGGTGCTCCGACTGTGCTTTCCTGAACTACTGTTCCCCTGGTTTCATAGGTTCCAGCGGTTAAATGTTCTACAAATGGATAGAATCTAAGTGTATTGTTATCTGCAATACTGAATTTCATATTTCCCATAAGGGTTGTTTCTGAATTCTTGGATAAGCTTACAGTGTTCTCGTTATCCATCACGATCTTTGGTGTGAGTGATCTTACTTTGAATACACCGTATTGATCATCTGACTTGATTTCTTTTGCAGTGGTTTCATCGATCAACCATGCATACTTGAACTGTACCATGTCTGAGGTAGCGCCTGAGAATATACTGCTTACATATACTGTGAACAATAATGCATCAGATTCTCCGAGAATGGTCTTCTTCTTGTAATATACAGCTTTTGATTTAGCTACGCCTGTATTCTCTGTTGGGGCCTGACCGATGCCTTCATCGATTACTGCTCCGTCTTTCTTCAGAGTGAACCATACCTGTCTTGGGGTTGTTCTTGCATCTATGGCGTTGATATTTAACTCATAGCCTGCGCCGAGTGCCCATGTTTCGCCGGTTGTAAGGGTCTTCTTATCATCTTTACCCATCTCCAATGTCAATTTGGCGATCTTGTTGGTTACGCCTTTTACAGCGATCCATTTCTCAGCTTGCCAGCCAACAACACCATAAGTTGCATCCTGATCTACTTTTACAGGATCTGTAACAGTACCTGCGGCATTGAATGTTGATTCTTTCTCATAGACTTTGAACTCAACTGGGGCCTGTCCTGTTTCGTAAACTAACTTGTTCTTCTGGATCAGTCTGTCAGCTTGAAGGTTCGCTGGAGAATCATCGGCTTTTATTGTCAACGTTTCAGTTGATCTGTCGTATTTGATGTCATAGTAGAATCCCTCAAAGTTCAGGGCATTCCATACGAATGGGCTTGCTGGAGACGCTCCATTTGAATAAATATAGCTCCAGATTCTGGGCGCTGTTGCGCTTGCTGTACCGCCTACAGTTACAACGGAAGTTGCCACAACGCCAGTATTTGTATCTGCGTCGACAAATGTTCCGGTGAAGCTATAAGCGCCTGGTGCTGCTGCTGGTGCAGTTACTGTATAAGTAAATGCCGTTGCTCCAATTTTAGTAAAGTCTAGTACCTGGCCAGTCTGGACTACATCCGTTGCGGTTGTTGAAACATATGTAAAGCCTGCTGGTAAAGTCTCAACTACACCGTAAAAGTCTCCTGTTGCTACTACTCCGCCTGGTGTCAACGTTACTATTATCGTCGAACCATTGGCAGGAGTTGTTGTTGAAAATGATCTCGTTACTGATCCTGTGCTGACTGCTGCCATTGCTGGTGTTGCAATGACACTTAATATAATAGTCATCACAATGAAAAGTAATGAGATATTTTTTAATGATACTCTTTTCATTTTGTGCCTCCTTTAATTCATATATTTTTCATGAGAAGTAATTCACCCAAAAGTGATTCACCCCTCAGGATCTCAACGGATTACTAATATGTAATTCCGTTAACATTACCCAAATAGTAATTGCCTTCTTAAAGCTTTTGTGGTCGATTCGACAAAAAAACAAGCATACGTAGGCACAATTGACGAATTGTGATTCACTTAATGTCGATGTTGGGTCGAGTATATTTTAAAAATTTTTTCAGAAGTATTGCCCTCTGAAATAAGTCCTTGCTATTTTTAGTGCATATTCTTTTGGTTGGCATGATGCGGCTTGCGGTACATCATCTAAAACGTCTCAAAACAAATACGATCAATAATATGGCTAATGTATCCGCCAATGTAAGCATACTTGTGTTTTTATTCTCCGGGACTTTCAAACTCCCGCCCTCAATTATGAACTCATGTGAAGATGGCAGGCCCCAATTGTCTTTCCTTTCCATGGCTTCAATATACACCATATGTTTACCGGATGATAATTTTGATAGATCAATCCGGGCAAATACTTCCTCTGCCTGGGAATCAAAAACCCCATCCACAGGATACATCCTGAATTTTTCAGGCTGCAAATCAATATAATACCTTGTATCTCTTACCTTCATTTTATATCCGGCAGATGCAGATGCTTTCAATATTGTCCTGTTATCTTCTTTTACCAAAGATATTTTCTTAATTGCAGGCGTCACATGCAACCGCGAAATTTCATGAATATTTGATACATGGCAGGATCCACACCTTTCAAACCTGTGTTCCTCGTCACCTATGTAAACTGCGCCGTAATTATTCCCGGTTGCGGCATGGCAGCTTACGCAGGTCCTCGGGGTTTTGTAACCGGAAGGATGCGCAGTGATATTTTTCGTTCCCCCGTGGCATGCGCGGCAGGCATTGTTGCCCCCGCCATCTATTGCATCATGCTTTCCAAGGGCTAGTATTTTTTTCACTGAAAAACCATCCTTCCCATGACATGAAAGACAATTAGCTCCACCGTTGCTGCCATCGAATAGCTGGAGGGAATGGAAATTTTCAGGGATACTCCCAACATTAATAGTGGAATTTTCCCATAACCAGCTTGCATTATAACCCGCAAGTGTCTGGTTTTCCATTATTTTCCTGATTTCAGGAGATATGCCGGCTACCTCATCGAGAATTACCATATTCTTTGGTTTTGCCTGGATTATTCCCGAAACCTTTGCCCTGAAAATAGTAATATTCTTTGGCTGGTTCCCAAGATAATTTATGCTCGGGGTAAATTCAAATATGCCCCCCCGATTCACGAGATCCTCGTAAAAATAATCGCCGGTACGCAACTGGAGGAAAGCCACTTCGTCTTTGGTATCCACTCCTTTAACTACAAGGCTTGTTCCATCCGAAATATTCCAGGTTTCTCCTTCAAACAGTGACCTGCGTTTTTCCGGCTGGATGGTCACATGCAGGTCTTTATCTGTAAGAGCCCCTAATAATTGAAGAACAACAGTTTCATCGAAGATTTCATTATCGGTAAAATTGACAATTTCTTTCGTGTAATATATTTCATCTTTCTCACCGCTGACCCTTTCGATGACTTTATACTTTGCTTTTGGCATTGCTTTCACATGGCATGAATAGCATGCTGTGGTTTTTTTCTCAGGATGGACTCTTTTTAACCTGAAACCTTCGTACTGGATAAAGCCAGTATCATTTCCTTTGAAAATGCCTGTGATATTCATTACAATTACAGGCACTTTTTCACTTCCGTTGTCGATAGTGAGGTATTCCTCATATGTATAATTTCCAATACTTACAAGGCTCTTATCTACAGGGATATTTTCTTTTATAAGTTCTATCAGCACGCTGTTTCTGACGAATGAGACTTCAAGTACTTTGAGGTTAAAACCGAAACCAAAGTCCACAGATTCCCCCTCCATGGCGGTGAATTTGTTATTTTCCCTGTTGAGTTCTACAAGTGCCGTCCTGTTCTCGTATATCAACGTAGCATTGCCCCACTTCCTGGAGTTGTCCTCGTTAATATGGCAGTAAATGCAATTGATACTGTCAAACAGATCGCCTGAGGCAAAATGGGATACGGTTGAATTTATGTTCCTGCCCTGTGAATTTACGCTGTTTACATGGCATTCCTGGCAGTCATTACTGGTTGTTACGTTGTAATTGACAACATTATTCGGATTGTCGATCATGCTTGCGTTCCTGAAATGTGAATATATCATAGGAGCGCGGAATTTCTGGCCCAGGGAATGGCACTCATCATTGCTGCACTTTTTCGGTGATTTATATCCTGCTGGATGTCCCGAGGGCTTTGTCCCATTGCCATGACAGGCCCAGCATGATGAACTTCCGCCACCATTGAGGCCATAATGCACGCTTTTATTGAATGCATCCATGTCTATTCTCTTATCGGGAGGTGCGCCGCCACCCCTGCTGCCATGGCATGAGATGCAATCAGGCCCGCCTCCGCCCGTTCCGACATTATGAATAAATAAAGCGGTTGTTGCAGGTGAATTTACTCCATGGCAGGCCTTACATGCCGCATCTGAATATTCACCCAGGGAGTGGTTATAGAAAGCAGTTCCATCACTTGCTTTTTCGGGAACAAGCCCTGAATTGTCCTGTATTTCAGGCGGTACCGGATAATATGAGTCACCATTATAGGAATAATTTCCTGCCGGAACACCACCTTTATAATGACAGTTGGCACACCAGTATGATGTATTTGTTATATTCTGGTTGGGTAAATTTCCAGATCGTATGTTTTCCACTTTTCCAAGCGCATTCAAATTGTGTAGAGCCTGTACATGGCAATATTCGCATGAACTGCTGGTATTGCCCCAGTACTCTGGTTGAGAACCGTTCCACAAGGTGCCAGAGTTGGGATTCACGCTATGGTTCATTGGCGGCAAGATCCATGCTTCAGGGAACATTCTTAGCCCGCTGCCCTGATGGCAGGTCGTGCAATTTGCAGCAGGAAACGGCAGTCTGAATTTAACGCCACCCGTAAAGTTATGGCAGCTTGTACATCCGGTAACATTAATGGCGCGGTAGCTTCCGTCAGGCTGGATATATCTTATATTATGAATATCTGAAGGTGTTGCTGTATGACATCTTATGCATTCAACCTTTCCGGAATGTTTGTTTTTCGGTATCCGATCATTTGAGTGACAGTTATTACAGAAACCAGATGATGGCACGGGTTTTACAATATTTTCCCCATGCAGTTTATCCTGCCCATGACAACTTGTGCAGTCGGGGGGAAAACCTGCAGGATGAAATGGATAGATAGAAGAAGCAGTATGGTTACTTATTCTCGTGTTATCCGGGTTTTGCATAACATCCTTATAAATGGTAGAAGAATTTTGATGGCAGAAAGTGCAATATGTTTTTCCTGGCGGTATGCCAAAACTGGAGTTCCTTCCGTAATGGGCTGCGCTTGCACTGGCGCTGAACCTGAAGAGATTTGATGTCTTGTTATGGCAATCAACGCAATCTGCGGTTACAGACAAGGGCAGCGTTCCTGTTGTGATTAGATACTCTCGGAGCAGACGGGACAATTCCGTCAACATGGCAATTCTCGCAGGTATATGTTGATACCGGAAATATTGATACAGGTATCCGATGCGGCCCGGAGGTATTGACCGAATAATGGCACGCCATACAATCAAGGCTTGTGAGAATTCCTGCTCCATCTGCTGAATTTACATTGACATGAACTCCGATTAGAGAAGTGTCAATAGCGGGGAATGAACCAATATCAGTCTGATGACATGCCATGCAATCAAGCACTGCACTTCCCGCGTATGCTGATGAAAGATAAAACAATAATGATAGTAAGAACAGAATTTTTTTCATATTAAATACTCACGGATTTCCTGGGACATAATGAACTTCTCATTATTATTATGATATTGTCAATATTGATATATTAATCTTAGTGTTCTGAAATTGTTAAAATTCAGGATAACAATTCAGATTATATCAATCACTAATAATATTCTTCAGGAATTAAAGCCATTACTTAAGTCGTCTTGTTTAGCATAAATAAAAAATTGGGAGATTTTATCTCCCCCATATTATGTTTGAAAGTTTCAGACATTCTTGCCAAATTTTTCTATCCAGGAAAAATGCCCGCCTGGTGTTATTATTTTATTTCCACCATCTGTCTTGATTACTATTGCTTTTTCAGGAATTGCACTATCTGGATATAATTGACCCTGGCATTCGGCATTTAGGTTACCGCCGCTTGTCAAAACTAACTTGTAATCTCCCGACCCGGTGTAGTGCATGCCATCTACCCATTCATTCAGGCTACATGTTCCTGAATCGTGGGTTGCTGGCTCTGCAAGTGCAGCCGGAACCAATAAAGACGTTACGATCAGTAACGCAATTGTTTTTCCAATCATTGTTTCACCTCCCTTGAAATTTGATATTTATTGAGCGCCCACCTGATGCATACTGTTCCTAAAGCAGTTCTTCTGTTTTTGACTCCCGTTTTTCCCAATAATAAAATGCTTTTACTATATAAATACTTAATCAGCGTTAAAAAAATCTTTAAAATATCCCTTAAAAAAAAATAAAGTTGTTGATATTCCTATTGGAATACCAACTTAAATTTTGTTTCTTTGTCTAACCGCGTAAGTATGCCCTAACTACTGCTATAGCATCTGCCTTGGAAATTCCACCGCCAGTTAAGTAGTTTCGGACTGCTGCCACAGCTTCTGTCTTCGAGAAAGTTCCATTGTGGTCTGTGTCCCAATACTGAAATGTCTCCAGGTGGCACTGTACCTCCGCCCGCGCCAACAGAAGCATTCACTTCGTTAGCTAGCGTTAGTGAATCATCCAGTAGTTGATCTACTTTTGTTGGATTGTGTACGCCCCAGCTTTCGTCGGAATACACCAATCTGACATTCCAGTATGCCTGAGCGATCTTAACTTTAGCCGCGCTCTTTTCACCTGTATAGGCGTTATAATTCGCCAATGCAGACATAACCGATCCGTTAGTGGAATTCCACTTCGCCTGGGTATCAGACTTTATGGTTTCGATAACCTCAGGGATAGTTCCTACTACCGATCCTGCCTCATGGCAGCCTTTGCATGCTGTGAGGGTCTGAAGACCAGTGGCATTAACTTTGAAACTATGTCCTTTTGTCTTCTGGCTATCATCAAGTATAGATCCTGATGCATCGGTTGTGTTTATATACATGTGACAATCAATGCACTCGAATTTCATAATACTTGACTCTTTCCATGAACCAACAAAAATATCCTTTGCCGGGAAACCATGTGGCGCTTATTGGAGTAGTAGATGTGGCAGTTGCCCATCCAGGCCCTTCGCTGCCTATTCTGACATTCGAATGGCAGTTTCCGCACAACTCTACGGTATTTGGCATCATGGTATAGTTAGCTTTGTATCTGGTTACAGCGCCTGTTGTCGAATTCGTGGCCGCAACGAGTGCATCCCTGTTATACCATGCATAGTATTTTGCCGTTCCGAACGCCGCTTTGGTCTTTGCGAGCCAGTCACCCATGTCATGAAGATTATGACACACGTCACATGTAATACCCTTGAAGTTATCAGGGGTCAGTGGAACTGTAGCGGTGTTTGCAGTGCCATTGCTGTAATAGTCAGTCAATGGGTTCCAGTTGAACGGGGAGTGGCATTTATTACAAGAGTTTGCTCTTGATTTTGTAGTGACTACACCAGTCGTTCCGTTGATGCTCCTATAGTAACTACTATTAGGATTTTTGCTTACCCCAACTTCCACGTCATTATGTGCGCTTGCCTTCCATTCTCTTATCACAGGGATAATTGAATATTTGCTTTTACTCAGGTTTTGAGCGCTTGTGGTATGGCACCCTGAAGCTTTTCCGCATGAGTTGTTGCCCAATGCATTAAGATCATGTTTCTTCATAACGATCCTCTCAGTGCTGCCTGCCTTTTCCATGTGGCAATCTATGCATGCTGCTGCAGCATCTTTGCCGTAATAGTAAGTACCATGCGACAGATTAACTGCTCCGATATGGCCAAGCCCGTGTCTGAAATGGCACTTTGAGCACAATATTGTTGATACGTCAGTACCTGGAATAGATATTCCTGCAGTACCATAGCTTGTATCTTTTCTGTCAGATACTGTGCCAGGATATAACAGGGCAGGGAAACTGAGTTTATCGAAAATAGCCGAACCCGCTTCGAGTGAAGCAGTTGCATTGAAGAAAGCCAGCTTCGCTACTTTTATATTCGCTGCTGTTGCTGTATTGTAACCGCCTGGTGAATATAATGCTGCATACTGGTCATCAGTCATATCATGGACATTGTGACAGACACCACACGCCACATTGGTAGCACTCTCTTCCGTTATAATATTGTTTTTATATTTATCAAATGGCGAATGGCATTGTGTGCAGCCGCTTGGTGTTTCCGCGGTCGGTGGTGCATGAGCGCCCTTTTCCCAATTAGTTGCATGGGATCCGGTTCCTGTAATATGGCATTCCTGGCACAGGCCGGCGGAGTAGTTTACAACTACCTGATGTCCATTGCCTGCAGGTTTATGACATCTCTCACATCCGATACCTGGTTCTGCGAAGGTTCCGTTTATGCCTGGTAACTTGCCATTCAGGAGGCTTGCACTCCAGGTGCTGTTATCCCAGCCAGTAGTATGGCATTTTCCACAGGTGCCGTATGCGCCGCCAGCATGACTGCTGCTTTCAAATTCCTGGGTTGTACTATTATATTCATCATTCGCAGCAAGGAAATATCCATTTACGTCAATATAGTTCAGTACCGGCTTTGAAACTATAACATAGGATATGCCTGCCCAGCCAACACCTGGTGCTGGAAGACCCATCGCCTGGGCAGTAGTTCCTGGTGTCAACATGACGCGATGCATTGTGTTAGTCCAGTTATTGTATTTTGCACTGTGACAATCTTTGCATACTGAAGAATTCAGGTATGTTGGAGTGCCCGAAAGCAAATTGAAATTGTTTCCAGGCGCATTCACATGGCAGTTCGCGCATCCGCCAGCTGGTAACATTTTTGCTGCCAGCGTGGTTGCACTATATCTGTGATTTGTATTATATGACGAACCAGTGGCTGTAAGCGGAAGAAATGCGCTCAGATCAGTATGGCAAGTTAAACAGCTTGATCCGTTTGATGGAACTGAAATTCCATTAAATTTATGAACATCCTTGAAATAGCTACCATCGGTTGTCAATGTATAATCGCTACTTACAATACTTACATGACAGTAGCCGCAATCTGCTCCCGCAGACCCATATCCTTGTTTCGCGCTTCCTGTACCTGCCAGCGCCAGCAGTAATATCAAAATTCCTATACCTAATATAATTTCTTTTCTCATATTTCGATTCTCCTCCTTACCTAAAGTCTTCGTTTTTTATCATAATTCATGACAATAAAATTTTAGATTAAGCCCCATTTTTAATAATTATCCCTCTTTTCCTCGTCATTTTGACCGCCTTTAGAATTAGCGATAACAAAATACATTTTAAAATATATTTTTTGCTTCAATATTCCATATCCTCCTTCTAATTAATAATACCATGATTATAAATTTTATAACTTACGTATAAAACTTATATCAAATAATTATGGTTATGATGATATAAATAACTTTTGCTGATAAAATCCATGTGTGGTGGTTACCAAGACCCCCTTGAAACCATTGGTAGATTTTTTTTCACCTCCTATGTGAGATATGCAACCGAAGAGAGATTTTCTTTTATACCATGCTGCAATCGTGCAAATGCTACTGCCAGCATGGCAATACAGCATTCTGTCACGTGAAGATCAATATTCTTCATACCTTTGCCATTCAAATGTGCCTCAACTTCAAGGTGATCTTTCAGATAGCTATTGATTCCTTCATTGCTGTTTCTTCTATGGTAAAGATCAAGAACAGTATCGGGACACTCATCATATTTATTCATATAGTCATTTCTAAAATACATGGCAACAGGGTCATGAAATCCCTTTTTGACAAGAAATTGCATTTTATATTCAAGAGAAGCATCTTTCTTATATTTTGAATCTTGCCAATTTTTTCTATAGAGATAATTAATCTCCTGTTCAGGGGAGTAGATATAGGTTTTTCCATTAAACCTATGCTCGTATTTTACATTTTCTCTCCAATCCTTGTCAATATGATAATGTGACATCAAACCCATTTCAACATGAGCAAATGCAATGTTTTTGTTGCTGTTATAACCGCCATCGAACCAAGTCTCTTCCATGTTCATCCCGGCAGATACTGCTGTCTTTCGGAGCATATCTTCAAGATATTTATCATCATCTTCAGTTCCACCGCATACCTTTTTGGCCAGGGGAATATTGTGCTCATAATCCATGGTTATTTGTGCTTTGACCATCTTTTTCTTATAATGGCCATTGTATTTTCCATCAGGATCGTTATGTGTCTTGATTGGAGTACTATCTGTTCCAGTGCATTTTCCAATTTTTAAATCCAATCGGTTACCAGCTTCTACAACCTTTATACAAAAAAGTTGCATTATAGAATCCATCCCCTTATTACCCAGTCTCACTTTTTCGAAATGCCTCAAAGTTTCATGATCTGGAACTATGATATTTTCATCCGGATCAATATTGAAACCCAATTCTAGTGCCTCATCAGGATGTGTTCTTAAGTTTCTTTCCTCTTTCGTATAATATTTTATTGTCTTTATGTTTCTCCAGATAAATGCCTTTACCATTGCCCTTCTTGGATACGTTTCCACTCCTTCTTTAACGGTATAATGTTTGTTGATTTCAGGCATTATCGGATCAAGGTTTAATCCTTCCAGAAATTTTGATGCCCGAACGCTGTTCTCGGAGGTTGCATCTGCAAACTCTTCATTATTTGCATCGGTCAGACCGATGAATTTGTTCCAATAGCTTTTTATTTGCTTATCAACATTAAACTCCATTGTTCATCCCCTCTTTGGAATTTTGTGATTAAAATAATAATGGGGGGATGAATAATATAAATCTTACTGCAAGTATAAAAAATAGTTAAATTTATAAGGCAAACCTATGAATTGGTAACCACCATGTGTAGAATCCTGTAAAATACGAAGTCACTACATCAATAGCTTGTCGCCAGGTTAATGTTCCACGCAGGTAGCCAGTAGCTCCCCTTATTGCTTTTTCCCATCTATCCTGCCACCCAGTATCAAAAAAAAAAGAAGTAATTATATTTCAACTTTTTGTTTCAGGTTATTTGAAGTATGCTCTAACAACTGCTATAGCATCTGCCTTGGAAATTCCACCGCCAGTTAAGTAGGCTCGGATTGCCGCCACAGCTTCAGTCTTTGAGATAATACCGTTCTTGTCTTTATCCCAGAATGCAACCTGGGACGATAATGTACCTGGTTCTGTCACAATAACCGTTGTTGTTCCGCTTGTGTAGCCTGTCAGGGTTGCAGTTACATTTATTGCGCCTTTGCTGGTAGCGTTCACTCCGGTTATGTTTACTAAACCATTAGTAGTTGTGCCGCTTTTGCTGACACCTGCCCCGCTAAGTGTAATTAAAACACCGCCAAGTGCCGGAGTGACAGTGAAGACTATATTAGTTGGAGTGCCTGCTGTTACTGTACCGGGTATTGCGGATACTGCCAGTGTTCCATTATCCTCTGCCGCTACAGGTGATTT
Source organism: Candidatus Methanoperedentaceae archaeon (assembly GCA_963753595.1). Taxonomy (GTDB): domain Archaea; phylum Halobacteriota; class Methanosarcinia; order Methanosarcinales; family Methanoperedenaceae; genus Methanoperedens. The sequence goes on from CAVWCX010000023.1 coordinate 114,149, forward strand.
TAATGCGAAATCATCCACGATAAACGCAGTCAAATAACCGCTATCTGTTGTAGCGCTTAACTTTAACCGGACCGTCTGCCCTTTGAATTCTGATACATTATATTGTGCGCTTATCCTGTAGCCATAACTCCTGTTAAGATTACTCAGGTTCGCAAATGTTTTTAATAAAGTATTATCCGAAGGACTCCTTATTTCAAGTCCCATATTATCATAAGCAATATCAGTAGATACTTCATTTGTCTGGATCCAATACCAGAATTGGAGATACACATTTGCTGCACTTGAGGGAATTGTTACATCCTGGTAAATATAATCATTGGCGTTGTCATACCCCCCCAGGTATGCAAACCTGCTTCCACTACGAGAATATGCCGAATTATTATTTATCCGGGGATTTCCATTGCTGCCATACTGTGTCCATCCGGTATTCCCGCCCTCAAAACCAGGATTGGCCAATACGCCTAAATTTTCTGATGGCGCAGGGAACATATTGCAGTAATTGGAATAAATCCCATGATTTGCATAAAATGCTGTGCAGATTTCAAAGATATGCGGCGTACCATCTCTCAGGTTCGCATTGTTATCATCTGCGACTAATACGTCTTCAAGGTATTCTGTAAAATTAAAGGGTTCAAGTTTCATTGCGTTAATAATAAGTTCATCTGATGTTTTATTTCCCAACATCTCCCTTAGATCCCACGCAGCGCCTGATACTATACTGCTGTCATCGTGAACCTCGCCAACAATATCATCCGGATATTTTTTTGTATTGTGGATATCCCTCAGGCAAACACCAAGAAAGCCTTCTCCAAAGCATGAATTGTCATTTACCGAACTTGTAAAATAATCTGCCCACCCTTCATCCAATGCACCGCTTTCATCGCGATAAGGCAGATTTGTTGTATAAATATGATCGACTACGCTATGGGTGTATTCGTGGTTGATAATATCGCCAAATAACGATGCTGCCTCGCAGCCACTACCGGCTCCATAGAAATAGAGATCTTTGCCATCGGAAAGTGCATTGCAGGTGCCAGGATACTGAACGTATGCCGTCGTCTGGTAGTTCATGGCATAAATATCAAATGGATATCCTTTTGTAAAGAAGTCATGCATTGCATTTATGTGATAGAATACATTTGACTGCTCTTTTTTATAAGATGTATCGTAATCATTCCAATCCCAGTTGTGAACAGATGGTGTTGTAATTGAAACCTGGTGATTAGCATCATTCCCGCTATAATTAAATACTCTTACATTCGGACCCTCAAGCGCTGAGGACAGGATAAAGCTGCCCGGAAGTCCCGAAATACTGTAGTTCCCATCTGCACCGGTCGTACCTATTGTCGTATAAATTGGCACAATTTGTTGATTTATAGAAAAATTGTAGTTATCCCAATATCCAAAGTTGTCAGCATTATCTACAAAAACCACTCCATTGTTGGTTATAACCTTTATTTCGTCTATATACCACCCATCATATGCTATGTAAGAATCAGTAGTATATTGAAATTCTATCCATATAGTATGTCCTATATAATCAGACAGGTCAAGGTTTATTGTTTTCCATGTACTGGAGTTGCCTGTAAACGATTTGATCCCATAATAATTAGTTCCATCTGTAGATATATATACAAATCCTTTATCATAGTTGGTCTCCATAGAATAATTTGCCCTGAATTGAAGAGTTGCAGAGGAAACACCGGCAAGATTAATGGGATTTTTGAGATACAACCGATTATCCAAATTGTCACCTTTTCCTGACCAGAATACATTACTGGAAGAACTTCCATAATTATAGAGGTTCTCTGCCCCTGATCCTTTCACTACCATAGTCTGTGGGTTTTCCGGATACATTGGCACTGTAACTCTTCCGCTTAACGTGTTGGATACGATCTTGTTGTATTTCTCAAGAATTTCACCGTTATTGGCATCAACGATATATACCCACTTTGCAGGAGGATTTTCGATAAGTCCGGGTTCTACCTTGTAAGCGAGGCGATATTCAACAACTTCACCTGTGTATCTGGGAAATACAAGAAGTGAAATTCCTTCAACATTTGTTTTTATCTCTTTTGCTGCGTTATTCTTATTTGCAGATTTTTGGATATTCTGGTTATTGATGTGTATTGGTTTTTGGAGCACAGCCTTTGTTTCCAGGGGAACTCCCAGATCATTCTCTACGATCCCTGTTGCATCTGATTCACTTAATACTGGTTTTGTGCTGATATCTATTTTAGGGCGGTGGGTAGATTTCAGAGTCACTATCTTTTCATCTTTGACCCCTACTATTACACTACTTGAATAAACAGGCAGTCCATTATAGGTCTGGGTATATTTTAATATTGATAATGACCCTTTTTTTGTATCGTTGTAAGAAGAAGACAGAACCAGATCATCTGGATTTATTTTATATCTTGAACCAAGTGCGGAACGGATTTTTGAATCCATATCGTTGCGGGAAATGGAATTTTCGCTATCAAGGTCGAAAACTTCTCTTGTGATCATCTTTTTCTCATCTGGATGAATATTATTTCCAGGGTCAATACCGTCGTTAATATTTTTCCCAGGAACTGCGGAAGAATATCCCGCCAGCAACGCAAGAATTAACAAAACAAATATATATAGTCTCATTTTTTTCTCCTTATGTTCTGAATAATTGTTCTTTCTTGATCACTTCATTCCCCTGTTCATCGTAATAATAATCCCATGCCAGGCCTTCCCCTATTCTGACCTTCCATACTGTTTTTCCTTCCAGGGTTGCTGTTTCAATGTTCTTTATGCTTTCTTCTGTTACATTATAAGTGATCGGTCTTCCTGCAATATCATGGTAAACAATAGATGTTCCAATCAGGTTGTTTTTAATCTTTTCTTTTATGGCATCGCTGCCAACAGGTTCAGGAATTGTATATGTATTATTATTGGAATTGGCAGGCTTCTCCACGCAACCCGAAATGAATAATATAGAAAATACAATAATTGTTATTATCATAATCAGCCCAAAGACATTCATCCTTTTTTTTTGTAACATTTTTTCACCTGAAACAGCAACGACTGGAATTTAATTAGAGTAAAGACCCTATTTTAAGTATTCTTTGATACTATTTAATTATTTCGATACAAAAAATATTGTGTAGAGTCCTGAAATTGTCTAACCGGTTAAGTATGCCCTAACTACTGCTACAGCGTCTGCCTTGGAAATTCCACCGCCAGTTAAGTAGGCTCGGACTGCTGCTACAGCTTCTGCCTTCGAGATAGTTCCACTGTGGTCAGCGTCCCATACTGCAACTTCAGGCGACAATTCAGTAGGTGTATAAGTAAAAGTGCTTGTACTGCCAGATGTAATAATGTAAGTGCCGCCAGGGGTCAATGTATCCACAATTGGTGTCTGGTCAATAGTCACAGCAGATGTAATCTGAAATGATATGATCAGGACCGTTAAAATGGTGAATAAAATCTTAATGGACATAGCATTTATTATTTTCATATCATCGCATAAAGATAAAAGTATCGTAAAATTGTGGGTTTAAAATATGTCGGTGTTGGAATCAATAAAACGCAGATATACTATCACAAATCCGCGTTTATCGGCGTTTATCTGCGGTTTCTTATTTCCGGCCAGTTATCCTGTCAAAAAATCGCTATCATGCATCACACCGGGCACACCTGCGCCGCGCAGCCACCTGAATATTCAGGATCGGCAGAGACATATTTATCTATCGCATCCCCCAGGTACAAAACCTGCCTGGATTTACTTCCATACCTGTAGACCGTGATCCCTTTACATTTTAGTTCATAAGCGAACATGAAGGCTTTCTCGACTTCTTTTATATCCACATCATTGGGAAAATTTATTGTCTTTGAAACAGCATTATCACAATATTTCTGAAAAGTTGCCTGCATCTTCACATGCCATTGCGGAGCTATGTCAAAGGCGGTCACAAATACCCGTTTCACATCATCAGGTATCTCTTTTATTCCTGCAAGTGTGCCGGTCTTTGCGATTTTCATCATCAATTCTTCGCTATAAAATCCCCTTTCTTTCGCTTTGGCTTCAAAATGAGGATTTACTTCAATGAGTTTTGTGCCCTCAAGTACATTCCTGACAAAAGAAACAGCAAACAAAGGCTCAATACCGCTTGAGCATCCACCTATAATGCTTATTGAACCTGTGGGTGCGACCGTTGTAACTGTAGAGTTGCGTATGGGTTTTTTATAGATACTTCCAGGGAAATTCGGGAATTCGCCCCGGTATAGCGCTAAATTTTCAGATGCTGAATGTGATTTTTCCTGGATGAAACCCATTACTTCTTCTGCGGTTTTTAGAGCCTCTTCTGAATCATAAGGGGTCCCCAGTTGAGCCAGCATATCGGCAAAACCCATAACCCCAAGGCCTATCTTCCTGTTCGCCTTTGTAATTTCCTCTATCCGGGGAAGGGGATATTTAGTGATATCAATCACGTTATCAAGGAACCTGACAGCAATATTTACTGTTTTTTCCAGCTTTTCCCAATCGATAGAACCATTATTCACGATTTTAGCAAGGTTTATCGAACCCAGGTTGCAGGATTCATAAGGCAACAAAGGAAGTTCACCGCATGGGTTAGTGCTTTCAATCTCCCCTATCTGGGGGGTGGGATTATGCCTGTTGATCTCATCTATGAATATAATTCCCGGATCCCCTGTTCTCCATGCCATCGTTATTATGAGGTTCCAGATATCCCGCGCTTTAACTTTCTTCACGACATTCCTGTTTCGCGGATTGAGCAGCTCGTAATCGCTATCCTCCTTGACTGCATTCATGAACTTATCATCCACGGCTACTGATATATTGAAATTTGTAAGGAAACCTTCCTTTGTTTTTGCTGTAATAAATTCAATAATATCAGGATGATCAACCCTCAGTATTCCCATATTTGCGCCGCGCCGTTTTCCTCCCTGTTTGATTATGTCGGTCGTGACATCAAATACCCGCATGAATGAAACAGGGCCTGAAGCCACTCCCTGTGTGGATTTTACAATATCTCCCCTGGGTCTTATGCGCGAAAATGAAAATCCTGTCCCCCCACCTGATTGCTGGATCAGAGCCATGTTTTTCACAGCATCAAAAATGCTCATCAGTGAGTCTTCTACCGGAATTACAAAACAGGCAGAGAGTTGTCCGATGTCAGTACCTGCATTCATAAGTGTGGGTGTGTTCGGGAGAAATTCAAGGTTCATAAGCATGTTGAGGAATTCTTCCTCGGATTCAGGATCTAGAGCCACGGCTTTTGCAATTCGCCCAAAGAGCTGCACAGGAGTTTCCAAAACTTCCCCCAACTCATTTTTTAACAGGTAGCGCCGTTCAAGTACCCGCACCGCATTTACACTCATTTTCAGTTCATCCCGCACACCAAAGAATTCTTTGGCTTTCCTGATCTGTGCCCGCTTTTCCCTGTATAATATGTATGCTTTTGCGATGCCGGTATAACCCTTTTTAATTAAGACTTCCTCGACAGCGTCCTGCACATCTTCTACACCGGGAATTCCAGTGATTCTTTTATCAAGAAGGTCAACCACATGTCCTGCAATTTCTTCTGCCCTTTCACCACCCTGGCTTTTTGTTGCGATAAATGCCTTGAAAATAGCTTTGGCTATCTTCGTTCTGTCAAAATCTGCTATTCGTCCATCTCTTTTTCGGATTTTCTGCGGCATGAAAATCATCCTGTTTAATAAGAATTAATTACTCTCATAAACATGGAGTATATGGGTTAATTATGAATTAAGCTTTTCACAGAAACCTATTTACTTTATGAAATTAGCATCCGGGGCGTGCAATCAATATTATCCAACAATACAATCCTGGAAGCATTGGAAATCAGGGATAATGAGAGATTTAATAAGGTTGTAGAGGATATTCTGACAAAAGAAATTGATATGAACAGGTTGGGAACATGATAGAAAATATCATCTGGCTGGCGCTTGGATTGCTTGTTATAGCTTCGCTTATCCCGCTTCATAATAAGATGAAACTTCCTCTTGCAGGAGTTAGCTGGCTGTTTTTTTCAATACACTGGCTGTTACAGTGGAGGCACTATTATGAGCTGGAAGATTATGTCAATGTATTCCTTACGATCTTTGCAGCGGTTTTTAGCATTTTCATAGGTTACCTCATGATAAAGAAAGACAAAAGATTGTTTGGGAAGATCAATGGAATAGACACCCTGACCTCTATTTCGATGATGACCACAGCGGCAGCAATAGGTGGTCTTTCTTATTTTCTTTTTTCCGAGATACCTTCAATGAATTCATGGATAATCTCGACAGTCACAGACCAGACCGTATGGATCGGATCGCTCCTTGGAATAACGATAACAAGGCTTGATTGGAACCTGATAGCAGTGAACGGCTACAAAGTGGAGATAATCCTTGCATGTACGGCTATTGAAAGTATAGCATTATTTATCGGGATAATAGCAAGTGTCAATGCGCCGGTAAAAAGACTGGCCCTGGCTTTCGTGATCTCTGTTCCTGTAATATATGGTTTGAATCTTATAAGAAATGTTTTTGTGGTTGATGCTTATGGTATGACATGGTTTGGCGATCCGGAAATGAGTTTTTATATCGCCCATACCGTGATAGCAAAAATAGGTTCATTGATAGCATTATTCATTGTAGCTTACGCAGTCCTTAAAATACTTCCCGAGATTATTGATATGATCGATGGTGTCCTGAACCTTGTAGGAGGAATTTTTAAGAATGATGGCTAGAGGTTCTTTTTCATGGATATCGGGAATTTTTCTATTCACGATAGGGACATGGGTCGCATCCAGGAACGTAACCGGTTCATTATCATTGATTTTCTTTTTGTTATTCGCTATCGGATTTTTGCTCTCGGTTTTTTTCATTGTTTTTTTTCGCGACCCGGAACGAATACCCTCAGGAGATGAAGACGATGCAGTCTCGCCAGCTGACGGAAAAGTGATATCTATCCAGCACAGGACGGTCTGTATTTTTATGAATATCCATAATGTCCATGTGAACCGCGCGCCGCTTTCGGGTATGGTTACCCACATCGATTATAAACCGGGAGGTTATATCCCGGCCTTTAACAAGGATTCTGATGTAAATGAAAGGAACCATGTTGTTTTTAATACGGCAGCAGGGACTCTTGAATTGACACAGATCGCAGGTATCCTGACACGAAGGATAGTCTCTTACATAAGCGAAGGGAATTATGTTAAAAGGGGAGAGCGTATAGGAATGATACGTTTTGGTTCCAGGGTGGATGTCACGATACCGGAAGGATATGTTTTTACGGTAAACCTGAATGATAAAGTAAAAGCTGCCGAGACTATAATTGCCAGAAAAAAAGATAAAGTTCAACAAAAGTCATGAGATGAAGAAAATAAGGGAAAATCTATGGGACAAAATATTCTAAAACTCATTAAACCTGCCGATATCATAACGCTTATCAATGCGTTGATGGGATTTGCTTCAATTATAATGACCCTGAAAGGGGAGATAGAATTTGCGCTTGTATTTATCCTTCTTGCGGTAATAGCGGACGGGGCTGACGGCGCAGTTGCCAGGTATTCAGGTTTTGGGGTCCTTGGCGCTAATCTTGATTCATTATCTGATGTAATATCGTTCGGGGTCGCACCAGCCGTTGTTTCATTCGCTGCACTTTCAAAGCTTGGAAATCTTGCTCTCGTTTTTCCTGCTTTTTTCATGATTTGCGGCATATTGCGTCTTGCCAGGTTCAATGTTTCTGGTAAAAAGGACGGATTCGAAGGAATTCCCATAACTGCCGGGGGATTCATAGTAGCATTATTTGTACTGGTAAAGGACATTGTTCCGTATTTTGAATATACTTTTTCAGCGCTTCTTGTTATTTTATCATTATTGATGGTAAGCACCATAAGTTACCCCAAAATAAAAAATCCCATTGCCCTTGCGCCAGTGGTAATAGTCCTTGTGTTCAATATTGTAGCGTTTTACCTGGGATTAATCGATCTTGTAAAAAAAGGTTCATTGCTCCTGTTTATTCTTATCATGGCATACATTTTAAGTCCCATAGGTGTGAAATTATATGACAGAAATAAATAATCGTGACAGGGCTGTTTTTGAAGCCGGTATAAAGCTCGGGGCATTGTATCACCAATTTGTCGGCACTCCAATAAATACGGAAATGCTTGATGGCCTGTCAAGGATGATAGAGGAAAGCATAGGAGTCCAGCCTTTTGTAAGAAGTATCAGTGTTACTATAGACAGCGAAATGGTCCATAAAAAACAGAATCCCGGATTCGGATATTGTGAACTGGAAGGGCGAATGCTTCATGTAAGTTTACAGGTGCTTTATAAGAATGTGATAGCGCATGCAGAAATGTGTTATGATGAAGAAAAAGATTATCCACTTATGAGCATCAAGAAGATCGAGGAAATGTAAGGTTCGTATTGCAGCTCTGCTTTACTTCATCGCCAGAATTCCCACCATTTTTTCTTTTCAGGTTGCGGGGGTGAAAGCATTCTTTGTGTCTGGATATGAAGGACCTGTTCCTGATGGAGCAATTTTAGAAGGTCGTCTATTTTTGCTCTCAGGAAATCTACCTCCTGTTTAATTCGTTTCATTTCATCGCTTTCAGATTCCAGATTACTTACACTGCTTTGGCCAGGTTGGCTTTCATCCTCTTCTTTTTTAGCATCTTTTTTTTCCTTTATATCAAAATATAATTCAAGAGCCTCAATTACAATATCCACTTTAGGCCTGCCACTTTTTTCAATTTTTTCCTGCAGTTCCAAAGGTATCCTCACATTAAGCTGCTTCTTTTCACCCATGCTTATATAAATGAATATCTATATTATAACTTTTTCTATCAGGATACTGCGTCCAGGCAAAACATAAAAACCTGAAGAAACGATTAAGTCACATACCCATGCTTAACTTTCAAATTGTGCTTGTTGAACCCATCTACAGCGGAAATGTGGGTTCAGTTGCACGCGTCATGAAAAATTTTGGATTCAGCGAACTTGTACTTGTAAATCCATGTGATCTTGACATGCCGGCACGCGTTATGTCAGTCCATGCTTATGATATTATCGAGAATGCCCGAATTGAATTTAATATAAAAGATGCCCTGAAAGGTTCTAATATCATTATCGGAATGACCGGACTTCCAGGGAAAACAGATAATAAACACTTCAGGATCCCTGCATATAGCCCCAGGCAATTGAAAGAAAAACTATCCGGGAATAATGGAACAATATCGCTTGTTTTTGGAAGGGAAGATGCAGGGCTTCGAAATGAAGAACTGGAAATTTGCGATATCATAGTTAATATTCCCACAAGCCCGCTTATTCAAGTATGAACCTGTCTCATGCAGTTGCTGTCGTTCTTTATGAACTGAGCGATGTAAAAGGTGGAGATAGGTACATAGCAGATCATTTTGATATTGAACTCCTGTATGAGCATATTGATGAAGTCCTGGATGATATTGAATATAAAGAACACAAAGAAGACAAGACAAAGCTTATGCTAAGCAGGATATTAGGACGAGCTGAATTAACAGCACGCGAGGTACAGACCCTTCGCGGGATACTGCGCCGCATCCAGTGGAAATTAAGGACAGGTGAATATGGGAAATCCGATTAAATTTGTAATTGGTTGCTTTTTTGGCAAGAAACCAAGAATCGCACAAAGCCAGTTCATCAAACCTTCCGAACTTAAAGGTGACATAAAATTAGGTGAGTTTGTTCCCTTCTTCATAGTTGCATCAATAGAAGTCGGGAATACTACTACCAAATGCATCCTGACAGCTACGAATATGAAAGACGGGCACACGCGTGTTTTGAACAAGACCGTAAAAATGACCCGCGACGTAAGAAAACCAAAACCCAACGAAAGGATTTTTGGCTCGACCCTTAGCGGAGTATCATTGACCAGGGAATCGATCGCAGAACTTGTCCGGGACACGCTCATTGAAGCTCATGGGGAGGTGAATCTTGATATCACGACAGACCTCGATTTCGCTGTAAGGTCAACAGGCGTGGTAGCAGGTTTTTCATCTCCGCATGAAGTCGGGGAATTCATAAAAGCGCTTGCAGACGGGTGCCTGCTCGCAGGGATCCCGCCAAAAAAGATGGTGCCTGCCATGTCCATCGATAATATCCCGCCAAAATTCAAAGACAACACGCTGATCGAGAAGATCGTATTTACAGGAGCTGTTGGGGGTGTTCTTCCTCCGGTTGGTTCGACTGGCGTTGAGATCGTTGCAAATGAAATGGAAGGAGAACTTGCAACAGCCGGTATTAAAGAAGGCGCCAAATGGTCCGGGGTGGATTTCAGGAACCCTGTTTTTTCAATGGATTTCGGGACAACCCTTAAAGGACGCATTACCAACGATGAAATACCTTATGCAAGAACCATTGCCAATCTTTGCGGGTTTGCCGGCGCCATTCCCGATGCTGTCATAAAAGGAACCGGTCTTGTGGATAAGAGATACGGCGCTGCGCTTGATCTTTTCAAAGACGGTAAAGAACGTATGATCTGGCTTTCAAAAGGAAGCTTTATCAGGAAATATGCAGACGAGATACTTTCCAGGGTCAAAATTGAGATCGTACCTGAAAATGTGAACAGGTATGGGAGCGTCCCGGTTGACCCTGCTGCGGCAAAAGAGATCGGTGTGATCCTTATAGGATGCGATGTCGGGGAGAACGGAAGTCTTCTGCCTGAATTGACAGATATTGGCTCTGAATTATACACAAAACATGGGTTAAAAACAATGTTTGCAACTCTTGACCTCGTATCTGCAAAGATGGTTGGACGCATCGTGAACCTGGCCATCGAACATAAGCTTGTAACAGGAAAAACCTCTATTGGCCTGACAGGAAGGGCTGCTATTACAGGCTGCAAACCTTACTTGATATTGAAAAGCATTGAAAAACTCGGGTTTTTTGAAGAACCCAGGGAACATGTGGTGTTCGTGGATGATGGTCTTGCCCGCGGTGCCGCTGTCATGGCACGCTGCATGAACTCCATGGGAGTCCCGAAAAACCCCATCGGAGGCGTAAGAGGCGGTAGATGTGTACTGAAACAACGTATTGAATATTATGAAAGATCAAAAGAGAGGAACGTATGAAAGCACTTTTTATGATGGGATGCCCTGAACTGCCCGTTCAGACAGCAGCGGCATTGTACATAGCAAATAAATTGAATAAGGAGGGAATAGAAGTCACTTGCGCAGGAAATAAAGCTGCTATAAGCCTCCTTCTTAATTCTGATCCTGAAAAACATTATATTAAAAAAGTAATGGATCTTGACAGATGCATCGGCGCTCTTGCTGAAAAGACAATTGATTTTGATCTTTGTTTTGTTTTTATACACAGCGATAGCGGGATCTCATATCTGGCGACAATTAAATCAATTTCAAAAGCAAAGACCATTGCAGTAATTTTTGGAAAAGAGATAGAACCCCTCATCGAAGCAAGCGGGGATTCTATCATCATTGCCGCAAAAGCGGTTCATAACCCGACGCCGCTTCGGGCACAGATAGACGGGGTGAAGTCATGGGCTGCGTTGAGGACATGAATTATGATATATTGCTTCCGAACAGCTCTTTTAAGGAATGTGCGGAGTACATAAAGAAAAATTTCAAGGAAATTTATTATGTGCCTGCGGGTTACAAGATATTTGACAATTATCTTGTAGGAGTCCCGCCGATACCGATAGCTGTTGATAATGATAATATTATCATGCCTTATGTGAAGCCCTGCCACGGGTGTTTTGTGCTGAGGATACCGGGAAAGGAAGAAATTGAGGTCTTGAAGGCTAACAAATGAATAACTATCAGCTCGCGTTAGCCGTAAGAATTATCCAGATACATGAAATAACATTGTCTAATTATTTAAATCTGGTCGAAAATACGAAATCTCGGTTATAATTCTATTGCAGTAAATTCTTAACCCAAACTATTCTTTTATAACTGACCAATCCAGTTTCACAAAAACCGTCGCTCTCCGGAAAAAATCTATAAATGTTTATCGAGATAGCGAAGCTCCGGGTAAAAGTAAGGAGTCATTTCTTGAGGGAAATAAATTGGTGTTTTTCGTGAAATTTCTATTTTTTTTATTTCATCTGAAAGCTTAGATCATCTTCTTCAAAATATATCTTTATTTGATGTAAATCTTTTTTAATTGATACCAGATCTTTATGAATTTCTTTCAGAGTAACTTCAGCCATATTAATCAATTGAATTGTAGGTTTTGTTATATAAAAGGATTTCCAAATATTACCCGCCTTTTGGCAAGAACGGCATCAGCCAATCCATGAATGAGTTCATGCTCCTTGTTTGCAGATAAAGAGTCCCTGTTCCCCGAAACTCAGCTACAAGCCCTTCTCCGCTAAATATTGTTGATTTGAGGCCGCCAACTCTTTTAACAGTATAATCCAATCCTTCAGTGAAAGCCACCATATGACCGGTATCAATAGTGAATGGCTCTCCAGTCAGTTTGACTTCGTGTATCGCGCCGAAACTGGAAATGAAAGCATCACCGGTGCCCGCCATCTTCAGGAGAAATAAACCTTCGCGTGAGAAAAATGATTTTGCTCCACCCCATTTGGTATCAAGGCTCACCTCAGGGGATGAGGCTATATAACTTCCATTCTGGACAAAAAGCGTCTCCCCATTTAACCTGTGATGGGCGATATCTCCCTGGTATGGAGGCGCAAGTCCCACGATGCCTTTTGATTTTGCGGTGAACGTGTTGGTGAAGAAAGACTCACCTCCAAGTAAACCCCTGGTAAGCGCTCCGAATACGCCGCCTTTTGCTTTTGTTGCGATCTCGATCCCTGGCGACATATATACCATAGCGCCTGATTCTGCTTCGATACGTTCTCCTGCTTCAAGCTTTACCTCAAGCAAGGTATAAGCCGGTTTATACATTATTTCATGCTGCATAATTTACACGAACATTCCTGCTACTTCTTCTTTTGATTCTTTTATGATCATCTTATTGAAGGAATCCTTGAAGTCCTGCATGGTGACAGCCTTTCCTTTCCTTCGTATCACGAACATGCCGGCTTCCGTGACAATCGCTTTCAATTCGGCTCCGCTTAGTCCATCCGTCATTACAACAAGCTCATCAATATCAACATCCTCAAGTTTCATGTTCCTTGTGTGGATCTTTAATATTTCTTTCCTTCCTTCTGCATCAGGCGATGGTATCTCAATAATCCTGTCAAACCTCCCGGGTCTTAAAAGAGCGGGATCAAGAAGATCGATACGATTTGTCGCGGCTACTATTTTTACATCCCCGCGTGCATCAAACCCATCAAGTTCAGCAAGTAACTGCACCATTGTCCTGTTCACTTCGGATGAACCCGTAGTGCCGTCATAAGTCCTTCTGCTTCCCACTGAATCGATCTCATCAATAAAAACAATACTGGGCGCTTTCTCCCTTGCCATTTCAAAAACATCTCTTACAAGCCTTGCGCCTTCACCGATATATTTCTGGACAAGCTCGCTTCCGCTCATCCTGATAAAAGTAGCCTTTGCCCTGTGAGCAACGGCTTTTGCAACAAGCGTCTTGCCATTCCCAGGCGGGCCATAAAGCATAATGCCATGTGGCGGCTCAACCCCGACATCAATAAACAGTTCAGGGCTAGTCAGGGGAAGCTCAAGAGTCTCAATGACTTCATCTATCTGTTTTTTCAACCCGCCGATCATATCGTAATCGATATTCGGGCTTTCAATAAGTTCCATGACCCGCGCTCTTACATCGACTGATTTTGATAATACCCTTACGATCGCAAGATTTCCGGTGACTGCAACACGAGCTCCGGATTCAATATTGGGCAGAATATCATCCGGGATCTTTGTAACAACTTCCTGGTTGCTGCCGTGCTGTCTTAATAATGCCATATCGCCAAGGATCTCGACAACGCTGCATATAAATAGAGGCGGCTTTTTCAATTGTTCTATCTGCGTCTGGTATTCCTGGATAGTCTGGACGTATTTATTGTTCAGGACCGCTGCCTCAAGAAGCCTGGAATGCATGTCTTTGACCTGGCCCTTCATCATTTGAACGGTTTCCTGCAACTCAGCTATTTGATTATCAGCATCTTTATTTATTGCCCCCCCGGCAACCGGGGATTTTGCTATCGCATCATTCATATATGCTATAGTGTTGACTATTAGCATATATATTTTAGGTGCATAGATTTATTATCTTCCAGCTAAATTAATCGGTTCCATGAAGCTCATTGCATTTGTCGGAATGCCCGCATCGGGAAAATCAGAAGCTGCGGCTATAGCGCGAAAGCTTGGAATTCCTGTTGTCAATATGGGGGATGTTGTAAGGGAAGAAACAGCAAGACGGGGCCTGGCCCCAACAGATGAAAACATCGGGGGCACGGGAACTTCCCTTCGAAAAGTTGAAGGGATGGATGTGATCGCAAAACGATGTGTCCCGAAAATACGCCTGATCAAGACGCCTGTTGTCGTAGTGGATGGGACACGGAATATTAATGAAATAGAATATTTTAAAAAACAATTCGGTAATGAGTTCAGACTCATTGCTATTAATACACCTTTTGAAATCCGGTTCGAGAGGGTAAGAAAGCGCGCCCGGTCTGATGATATGAATAGCATGGAGGAACTAAAAAGGCGGGATGAAAGGGAAAAAGGATGGGGACTGGATAAGGCCATAGAAAAAGCAGATATCACTATCGATAACACTGGAACTATCGAAAAATTCCAGAATCAAATTGAACAATTACTGGGAAAAATATGAATGCATCAGGAATAAAAATCCCAGCAATATCAGTAAAGATTTCAGCAATTGTCAATCCAACTGAATTGCAGGAAAAAGTTGAGAATGCAATATCGAATTTTTTCCCGGTTGAGCTCAAGCTTCAGGATGAAGTGACAACCGGCGAGGGCGATCTTGAAAGCTTGAGGACACTGCATTTGCGTTTGAGAGAAGAACGGATACTTGATACTGCTCGAAAGATCTTATTAAATGGAATAACGGACGATACTACACGATTCCGATTGAACAAACAGGTTGCTTCTATAGGCAAATTGAATTTCCCTGTCGGGGAAGAAAGCCTGGGTTCTATACATGTGGAAATATCGGCGCAAAATTTGAGTGAACTCTTTTTAGTCATCGACTGGCTTGCTCCCGAGACTATTGATGGCAAACCTGTTACGGAGATCGATCTGTAATGGGTTTCCAGGAATACATTGCAGCAAGGGAATTCCTGGGAACCGTCGGGCAGCCGGTGATCGCATATATTCTTATAATATCGTTATTCCAGGGACTATTTTCAATTCTTTACTTAATTAAAAAGAATAGCAAATATTATGATTATATTATAAAATGCCTGTATATTTCAACGGGGCTTTATTTTATCGGCTTTTTGATGCTGGCATGGTTCCACATTCAGATATACAATACTGTTTTGATCGAGTATCCGCCTGCATTAGGGCTCCCGGTTGAAAACAGCCGGATCGCTGCCCCCCTCTGGATAGAATCGGAAAAACTGTACTTCTGGGCCATGTGCGCATCGGCATTTGCCCTGACCGTGACGAAAAGAAAAGATGTAATGTCTTTTCTTGCGATCATAGTATCAATTTTTTCAGTTATCGTATATTTTTTCTCAAACCCGTTCGAAAACCCGCTTCCGGTATTAAATGGTGAAATAACGCGGTGGTATGCGGCGCTTCCCTATAGTGATATGAGGATTTTCGAGATGGCAGGAACACTCTTTGGCCGAGTGACATATTATTATAATTCAACGTATATGTGGACGCATCCACCAATGCTGTTTATTGCATACGCATCTCTTATCATCACTTTTGCTGCATGTGTTTATATGCTGGTCAATAAGGATAAGCTATATGATGAAATCGCTTACCGTTATGCAAAGATCGGTTATATTCTTCTCACAACCGGGATGCTTATCGGATATCCCTGGGCTATCGAAGCATGGAAGGACAGCGCATGGTGGTGGGACCCAAAAATAAGCGGTTCAATAATGATGTGGGTGCTTTACAGCGCATACCTGCATTCCCGTATTTATGCCAGCAAAGATAAAATGTGGAAAACTACTGCATATCTTGGTATAATCTGTTTTGCATCTTTGATATTCACCTATCTTCTTACGTATATTGTCCCCGGTATCCATTCGGTGGTGCAGCCATGAAGCTAAAAAATTACGATTACCATTTGATAATCCTGACCACGCTCATCCTTTTTGCAATAGGGGCACTTAGCTTATACGGAATTACTTATTACAATTATCTTGCAGTCGATTCCCAATGGACAGAAACCGCACAATACAGCCAGTATATTGATAAAATGGATTCATACCTTTATCCCTTCCTGGTATTGCTTCTTATTTCACTGGGTCTTTGCATTCCTAAAAGGCTCTTTGAACAGGATATCCTGATAAAATTCAGCGCTGCTATCCTGGGAATAACAGTGATCATTACGGTTTTATCTGATATTGAGAAGGGATTGGGATTTATCCTTGCGGTAATGACCATCGTCCAGGCCATTGTTCTTATAATGACGATCAATAAGAGCAAATCCATCAGGTTTGAAAAGGAAGGATACATTGCAAGGATCGGCTCATCGTTCCTGCATCTTGGGTTTGTTATTATTATTTTGAATTTTGTGAGTATGAGGGATAGTCCATTTTCACCTGTTGATTTTCTGGATTGGGGTAGTATTGATTACGGTGGGGAATTTGTTTTCGTTTTATCCTGAGAAGATGGGTTTGATGTGGGCGAATGATTGAGTCTTTTTATTAGGTTCCCTCGGTTTATGTCATTTGAACTTTGTAAAGTTTTATTTGTTTCAATTCACCAACATGGTTATGTAAGGATACAATACTATTTCGGTATGCTTCGAATGAATTTTTTAAAATATTACGTAAATTAAGCAAAGTTAGGGCTTGAAGATTCAGTTCTTGTATCATTGGAGTTAACCTCACATATTTATTCTAAATAAAAGTCTTAAAATTTCTTTTTTCTCTTTGTATTTTTTATCTGCCAGTATTTTTTTATCTTTTTCTTCTTTCGTATACTTGGGACGTTCAAAATTCTCTTCTTTTGTTGCTCCATAAAATGCGCCTGTAATAGCTGATATTACAATAATGACTAATGCAACAAAAACATAATTAGGATTACTAGTGTTTGTCAAAAAAGCTATAATAAAAGATATTATAAATCCCCAAATAAACCCTTTAATTGTATAATTCAACATGTTGAATAGTAGTTTGCCCATATCTATAACCTTTCTTTTCTATTTCTAGATTTTTTTCGTGACAGGCTTTGGGTTTATCCGATATTCCATGTCCTCTTTGGTCATATGTAATCACTGTATACTTTTTAGAGAAAAACTCAATTTGAGAGTTACATACCGAGCAATCGCACAATCATCCATGAGAAAAGATGGAAGGTTCACCTTCGCCCTGCATCTCATAATATAATTCAATATCATTCACTTTAATTTTCAATGCCCTCTTCTAATGTTATTTATTATCATATTTTACCCCCAATTTTAATAATAAACAGTTTAATTAATATATTCTATTATTACTTTAAATAGCTTACGAAACTGTAATGGGCATTCATAAAAGTTAGGTGTCTCCCCCCAGCGAAAAAAAAGCGATAGATACCCTCATGCACCTAATCTTGATGCTTCTGCACCATAACATAACGGTTTTTATGTAAGATATTGTACCTTACATAATTACCAACAAGAATTGAAATCGCGATATTTATTTCTTATAAACATCCTCCAGCTCTAACATCTTCTCCCCCACACCCTCGATCGTCCTGTAAAAACACGACCTGTATCCGGTATGGCAGGTGTCACCTATCTGCTCGATCTTGAGCACAATAGCGTCACAGTCTATCAAAATATCATGAACGATCTGCTTATTTCCTGAGCTTTCCCCTTTTTTCCAGAACTTGCGCCTGCTCCGGTAATCTCTTTTTGTTTCGATGGAGAGCTTCCCATGAATGCGACGAACTTCATCTGTTTTATAAAAAATTGTCACAGAAGTCCGATTGACACCAAAAAGGTTAAGTTATATAAATGTATATTAATAATTGTAAATATGGAGGTATGTTAATGAAAAATAACCTTTTAATAGCTGTTTTAGCTATTGGAATAGTCGCTTTAAGCGGTTGTGTCCAGAGTCAAAGTGAAACGGGAACATTAGTCATGAAAATAACCGATGCCCCTGCCAATTTAAGCATAGAGAAGGCTTTAGTTTCGATATCTGATGTGGAGGTACACCTGGCTGGAACTAATGAAGATGTGAATGCAACAAATGAATCGGGATGGTTTACAGTTGTTAAAGAAGAAAAGACATTTGACCTGATAAAAATAAAAGATGTAAAAGAGTTATTAGGAAATTCAGAGCTAAATGCTGGCAAATATACTCAAATACGATTGAATATTAACAAAGCGTTAGTGACAATTAATGGAACTGAACATACTCTGACAATTCCGTCTAAAACAATAAAACTAATTAAACCATTTGATATTGTTAAAAACCAGACAACAACACTAACATTGGATTTTGATGCACAGGAATCTATCAAATCCGCAGGAAAAGACAAGTACGTCATGAATCCGACTGTTAAGGTGATACAAGAATAATTTCTTTTTTTCAACTTCTAACACAGTTTTATTTTTTCATTTTTGTTTTTTAATATTACTGCGAAGAATCTATGAACTCGCTTTTGCGCTTGCAGCTAAAAAATCACGCACAAGCTTTGCTCCAAGTACTGCCGTCCCGCCTGAATCATAAGCTGGGGCTATCTCGACAAGGTCAAAACCCACAATCTGGGGGGCGAGGCATGATATTACAGCCCTCACATCACGGGGTGTTATCCCGTATGGTTCAGGAGTACCAAGAGCGGGTGCATAAGCCGGGTCGATCGCATCCATATCTATAGATAAATAAACAGGTCCTTTGATATAATCACGAAATTCAGCAATGATTTTTTCAATTCCTTTATAATAAACATCTTCTGCCGTGAACATTTTTATTTTATTTTCACTAACATACTCATATTCTTCGCGGGTTCCACTCCTTATCCCTATTGAAACATATTTTTGGGTCAGATCATCAATGACATGCCTTGATATGCATGCATGGCTGTTCTTCTCACCATGAAATTCCTCCCTTAGATCCATATGCGCATCAAGAACCACAAATCCCAGTTCAGGATATTTATTTTTGCAGGCTTTTACAAACGGGTATGAAAGGGAATGTTCCCCGCCCAGCATTACAGGGATCTTCCCATCGTTGACATATTTATTGGCGTATTTTGAAATCCCGGAGAGCGTATCATCGATATTGTCAGCTACTTCAAGGTTGCCGGCATCATGGATGTCCACATCTGCAAGGTCAAGATCAAAAAAACTGCTATAAGTCTCAAAATTATATGATGCGGCTCTCATTTCGTCAGGCGCAAGCCTGCTTCCGAGCCTGTAGCTTGAGGTACCATCAAACGGCACCCCGCAAATCACATAACGGGCTCTTTCGTAATCGGAATCAGCATCTGCAAAAAGAGCCTGATGCATTTAAGTACGTATGTCTATTTTCATTTTACCCATGGCGACCAGATATGAAATATCTTTTCCGACTTCAATCAGTCCCTTATATTCTTCGGGTATTTTGAGCTCAAGTGTGGAATAGTCGGCGTTATCCATTATCTGGCAGACATCGCCTTTTATGGCCAGGACCTGTCCATTCTTCCTTTCTACGACAGGGACATACGTCTTATCCGTAACTGGCTGCACGATTGATCGTTTTGTACCGTCAAAAATGCCTATGGCATCGATCCTTGCTTTTGCTGAACCATGTTTTCCCGTTTTTGCATGAGAAATGCTTTTGATGACACATGGTTCATCATCAATTAAGACATATTTTCCTTCTTTTAATGTCCGAACTTCAACTTGATCCTTCATTGTAAATCTCCTTGCCTCATGATAGCGTCTTATATATTAAATATAACGTCTATAATCATGTAACTCTATCTATCAAATTACATAAGTATATCACTTTTAAGTATTATTAAGCCGGATAATGTCGCAGTATGACTCTGAATTTTTTGACTTTTTCACGCATCCCGATAGCCCCGAATTAATGGTGGCAGAGGCAAGGAAGTATGGCTATTCCGGAATAGTTGTCACGAATCCAAAAGTCAATGAGGATATCATTCTTCCCGAGGATTTTTCTATATACAAAGGTGTCGAGATCCAGGCAAAGTCATCAAGGATACGGGAAGAAATAAAAAAACACAGGGACTCAAATCTTATCTTGCTTGTCAGGGGAGGAGAAGAAGATATAAATCGTGCAGCTGTGGAATCAGAGGGTCTTGACATACTTTTGCAGCCTTCTGAATTTAATAATGTTCTTGCTAAAGCTGCGAGTGATAATTCTATAGCTATTGGATTTAACCTTGGTCTACTCATAAGGCTAAGGGGGGATGTGCGCGTACGGGAATTAAAGAATATGAGGATAATTCTTAAACACGCAAGGAAATACAAACTCAAAATGATCCTCACAAGTGATTCGAGTTCAGTTTATGACCTTCGTTCCCCGAGGGAAATGGTCGCGCTTTCAAGCCTTTTCGGAATGACGCCTTTTGAAGCCATTGACTCAATGAGTGTAACACCAAAAAGCATACTTCGAAGAAAAAGCCCCGCATATATTAAGGAAGGCATTGAAATAATATGAAAACACTGCCCACCTTACGTGAAAAAAAGAGATATATCGCGTTTGAAATCAATTCAGAGAAGACGATAAACAGGCAGGAACTGGTCAGGGAGATATCGAATTCAATAATTTCCTTGTTTGGAGATAAAGGAGCAAGTGAGATAAATCCCTCGCTCATGTCATTTGAGGGAAGATTCGGGATCCTTCGCTGCAATCGTGAAAAAACAAATGAAACAAGGGCAGGTCTTGCCTGCATCAATAATATTCACGGAATACGCGTTTCAATTCTCGTACTTGGCATATCCGGCACAATCAAAGGTGCAACGGAAAAGTTTATACAAGAATCACTCGTTAAAGAGTCAGAACCCGAAAAAAGAATATAGAAATAACAGAATATAGTAAATTACGGTTTTTCAATTAAGGAGATGATAGAATGCAAATGGCACCACAAATGGGATATGACAGGGCAATAACTGTTTTCAGTCCTGATGGAAGATTATTTCAGGTAGAATATGCGCGTGAAGCTGTCAAGCGCGGAACAACGGCAGTTGGGGTAAAAGCCGTGGATGGAGTGGCACTGTTGGTTGATAAGCGCGTTACCAGCAAATTACTTGAAGCGGAATCGATCGAAAAGATATTCCAGATCGACGATCACATAGGAGCCGCCACATCAGGTCTTGTTGCAGATGCCAGGGCGCTCATTGATCGCGCCCGCGTTGAAGCCCAGATAAATAAAGTTACTTATGATGAACCCATAGGCGTTGAGGTCCTATCCAAGAAAATATGCGACTTCAAACAATCATATACGCAATACGGGGGTGTCAGGCCTTTTGGGACTGCCCTGCTAATCGCAGGAGTTGATGACCACCGTGCACGCCTTTTTGAAACCGACCCGAGCGGTGCCCTGCTTGAATATAAAGCCACAAGCATCGGTTCAGGAAGAACAGAGACTATGGAAGTCTTTGAGAAAAAATATACCGACGATATTAAACTGGAAGACGCGATTATCCTTGGCCTTGATGCACTTCACAGCACGACAGAGGGAGTTTTTAACGCATCTACTATCGAAGTCGGGATAATTGAACTTTCAACCAGGAAATTCAGGAAACTCACCCCATCGGAAGTGGAGACATACGTGGAACGGGTCATAAAGATGCACGCCTCCGAAACAAAGGGAAAGGATAAGAAAAAAAAATCTGAAGAGTGAGGAAAATATGGTCACTCTTGATGAGTCCATAATAGCGCGTCTTAAGGCCCATGGAAAAACATTTGAAGTTTTTGTAGAACCGGAGGGAGCGCTGGCTTTTAAAAAAGGCGATTCGGTGAAGATCGAGAACATCCTTGCAGTGGAAGAAGTGTTCGAAGATGCAAAGAATGGTGACAGGCCGGCTGAACAGGATGTTATCAATGCATTCGGGACTAACGATGTATTAAAGATCGCAGAGAAAATTATCAAGGATGGGGAACTTCATCTTACCACAGAGCAGAAAAAGAAGCTACAGGATGAAAAAAAGCATCGTGTAATAAGCATAATTGCGACAAATGCCATCAATCCCCAGACAAAAGGCCCGCATCCACCGGCACGCATCGAAGCGGCCATGGATGAGGCTGGTGTGCACATCGATCCAATGAAAAATGTGGACGAGCTTGTAGAGATCGCAATGAAAGCGATAAGACCCCTCATCCCGATACGATTTGAGGAAGTAAAGATCGCTATTAAGCTTCATGCAGAATATGCGGTAAAAGCGTATGGTAGTGTTGCAGGATTTGGAACCCTGACAAAGCAGGAATGGCAAAATGACGGTTCCTGGATTGGTGTTTTAACTATTCCGGCGGGAAGACAGGATGAATTGTACAGCCTCCTGAACCGGCTGACAAAAGGGAGTGCGGAGACAAAGTTCATAAAGTGATGTAAATGGATAAAAAATTAGTAATTCCGGGTGAATTCTTATCAGATGATGTAAAGCTTGCTGATGAGGGTACATATGTTGAAGATGGTAAAGTATTTTCATCAGTATTTGGTATAGCATCATTGAAAAACCGTATTAAAGTCGTGCCTCTGTCAGGCAAATATATACCCAGGCAGGGCGACCTTATAATAGGCATAATCGCTGAAGTATCTTTTTCGAACTGGATAGTTAATATTCGGTCCCCTTATGAGGGTTTACTGCATATATCCGAATTCCCAAGACGAATAGATAACTCGGAAATGTCAAAATATCTGAAAGTCGGTGATTCAATAATGACGCTTGTAAAGGATGTTGACCAGAGCATGAAGGTCGAACTTACATTGAATGACCAGAGACTGAGGCAGATAAAAGACGGACGTGTGATCGAAGTAACACCTTCCAAGGTGCCAAGATTGATAGGCAGGAGCGGCTCGATGATCGCTATGCTGAAAAATGAGACGAACTGCAATATATTTATCGGGCAAAATGGCAGGGTATGGCTTACAGGGAAAGATAAGAATCTTGATCTTGCAGTAAGAACTATCCAGAAAATCGAGAACGAATCTCATATTCCGGGTTTGACGGACAGGATAGTCAAATTCTTAAAAGAAGAAAAAGGGATTCCAGTCAAACAACCTGAAAAAAAGAAAGCCAAAAAAGAAGAGGATAAGAAGCACGAACAGGAACCTGCAGAAGAAACTGTAAGAGACGAAATAGTAACAGAAGAAACAACCCTTGAAGAAACAGCCGGAGAAGATGCAGAAGAACCTGAGAACGGCAAAGAGAATACATCCGGCGGGATATTGGATGAACTGCTGGATAAATAATATGTCTTGTATGAAATGATAAGGAACGAGGAAGAAAGAGAAGAGGAATCTTATGGTAAAACCAGAAAAGTTAATTGAAAACGGTATTCGCCTTGATGGCAGAAAACCAGATGAAATAAGACCCATCAAAATAAAGGTGGGCGTTTTGAACAGGGCTGACGGTTCATGTTATTTTGAATTCGGAGGGAACAAGGTAATTGCGGCGGTATATGGGCCGCGGGAAGTACATCCCCGACACCAGCAGAAATCAAACAGCGCAGTTGTTCGATACAGGTATAATATGGCATCGTTCTCAGTTGAAGAACGAAAACGCCCCGGACCTGACAGGAGAAGCATTGAAGTCTCAAAGGTGAGCAGGGAAGCCCTGGAACCTGTTATTTTCCAGGAATATTTCCCACGTTCAGCCATAGATATCTTTGTGGAAGTACTCCAGGCTGACGCAGGTACAAGGACGGCGGGAATTAATGCCGCATCCATAGCTCTTGCCGATGCCGGCATACCAATGAAAAGCCTGGTTTCGGCTTGTGCAGTTGGCAAGGTCGATGATACGCTTGTTCTTGACCTGAATAAAGATGAAGATAATTATGGGCAGGCCGATATGCCAATTGCCATGACACCAGATGGAAAGATCACTCTGTTGCAGATGGATGGTCATCTTACCAGGGACGAATTCAAGGAAGGGCTTGAGATGGCAAAGAAAGGATGTCTTGAGATCGCGCAAATGCAAAGAGCAGCACTCATGGAAAAATATTCCTCCCTGATAGAAGGTGAAATCAATGAGTAATGAAATAATGTCCGAACTTCGTAAAGATTATATCTATAATCTGATGATCAAAGGGGAAAGAGAAGATGGGCGAAAATTTGACGAATACAGGGAGATAACAATTGACACGAATGTTATTGAAAAGGCAGAAGGCTCAGCACGCGTCAAACTTGGGGATACACATGTGGTCGTAGGTGTTAAGATCCAGACAGGCACACCTTTCCCTGACACACCTGATAAAGGCGTGATCATTACAAATCTTGAACTGATCCCTCTTGCTTCGCCTGTATTTGAGTCAGGCCCGCCAAGGGAAGATGCCATAGAACTTGCCAGGGTAGTTGACAGGGGCATCCGTGAATCCGAATCCATTGACCTATCCAAACTGTGTATAACGCCTGGAGAAAAAGTATGGATGGTTTTCATTGATGTGCATGTCCTTGATGATGGCGGAAACATTATGGATGCTGCATCCCTGGGCG
Source organism: Candidatus Methanoperedentaceae archaeon (assembly GCA_963753595.1). Classification (GTDB taxonomy): domain Archaea; phylum Halobacteriota; class Methanosarcinia; order Methanosarcinales; family Methanoperedenaceae; genus Methanoperedens. The sequence goes on from CAVWCX010000023.1 coordinate 138,889, forward strand.
CCATAGCAGCTCTTATGACTGCAAAATTACCAGCACAAAAGTTTGGTGTGGGAGAAGACACGCCTGTCCCTATGAGAGATGTGCCGGTGGCCGTAACTGCAGTTGAGATCGGTGGCAGTATTATGCTGGACCCTTCACTGAATGAACAAAGCATAGCTGGAACAAAATTGACAGTGATTTCTAACCAGGATGGCGGATTATCAGGTATGCAAAAGAGCGGTGTTTCTCCACTTACAACTGAACAGATAAATTATATAGTGGATATTTCAATTGAGAAGGCAAAAGAATTAAGAGAAAAATTCCTGGAGATATAATCATGGCTAAAATCAGTTCAAAAGGACATAAATCAAGATCCGCCGGAAGATTTGGTGTAAGATACGGAACAAAGGCCCGAAAACTTGTTGGCGATAGTGAAGAGAAAATGCGGGCCGAATATACATGTTCTAAATGCGGCGCAAAGAAAATATCAAGGATCGGTACAGGCATATGGCAGTGCTCCAAATGTGAACACACATTTGCAGGAGGCTCATATGTTCCACAAAGCCCGGCTCATACAACAGTCTTAAGAGCAGTTCAGGCTGTAAAAGCTGAAATTAATAAACAATTAGCTTCAGCAAGATAAGGATCCAGTATGGTTTATAAATGTACCCGTTGCAAGCGGGCAGTAGAGATAGATTATGAATATAGCGGCGTCCGTTGCCCTTATTGCGGCCATCGTATCCTTGTCAAGGAAAGACCTGTACTTGTAAAACAGGTTAAAGCCGAATGATCATTACCACTGCACGAAAACCATCTTCAAAAACACGAATATTCTGCAAACATTTAGGCAGGTTCACGGGCTGGAAATATGTGACCCGTGGAAAAGCAAGCCTTCTGGAGTTTGCAGATAAACCTTTTTTATTAGTAGGTGAATACAAAGGAAACCCTGGCAGCTTCAGTTTTTTTTTAAATGGCAAATGTGTTCTCTCAATTCGTGCCAATGTATCACTCGATAAAGATATCGGTATTGGGATCGAACCTGTGATCCAGGGAAATAACTCCCTGGCGCTTGATATTAGTAAAGTGACCGGCTTAAGAACAGGAGAAAAAGCAAAACGGGTCATAATGGTAGATGATAATATTGAATTTACCAGTGATGGTGAATCCTGTATTAAATTAAAAGTGCTGGAAGTACGAGGCGAGGGTAGTGTTTGACCTATTCAGGAAAGAAGAGATACAATCCCTGAAAGCAAGGATCTCACAGCTTGAGGAAGAGAACAGGATACTTTCCCTGCAGCTTGACAAAAAAGAAGATAAAGCCAAAAAAACGATCGCAACAAAACAGGATGTTGACCGGGAATTAAATGAAGCCAGGAATAAGATATCCTCCCTTACGAACGAGATACAGATACTGAAACAGGAAACATCACAGGAGTTTAAATTCAGGATGTCTGAAAGCCTGTCCAAAAACAGGCTTGAAGAGATACTTTTCTTAATTGGCGCAATGAAAGCGAAAATTTCGACATTGATAACGGTTTACCTTGAAAAGGATAAGGAACTTGTGGAGGTTTCTAAAGATACAGCAAATCTTTTTGACAGTTCAGCTTTGCATCTTATTGAAAAAATAGAATCAACCACCGGGAAAATTATTCTTTACGATATCAACAGGATAGTTAACCTTGTAATTATACCGGTTTTTCCAATTCTTACTTCAGAATGTGTCCTGAACACGCAATTCGAACTTGGGCCTTTAAAAAAGAATCTTGAATATGATAAAATACTGGTTGTCAATACCCATGCTGGTGAGACCATTATTGGAATTGTCGAAGAGGATTCTTTTGTGGAACATGAGATCGTAAGAAGTAGTGTTATGGGAAAGCATAAACAGGGAGGATGGAGCCAGAAGCGATTCCAGAGCCTCGTGGAAGAGGATGTAAAACATCATGCGAATAAAGTAAGGGCTGCACTTGATCCAATGCTTTTGAGGCATAAGGACATACAATATGTTCTTGCAGGCGGAGAGGGCAAATTGATAAAAATGATCCTGGAAGGATATGATTTTCCCCTGGTTACAAAGAGTATGGATACAATTCCAGATGGGAATGTTGACCAGGTGTTAAGGGATGTATTGGCCGTCAGGTGTTACTGGATTTAACGCCAGGAACAGTTAACGTGCCAGGTATAAATACAAGAACGCAAATAGAAATAGTATAGTGGGGGAAAAGATGTGTGCAGTCCAGAATATAAAAATATATATGTAGCAAGTCTTATCATAGACGATTAATAGTGCGAAATGGGATGTAATAATGACTAAAAAGATCAAACTCTCTGAACTTGGAAGCCTGTTTGGGGGCGATGTTGAAGCCCTTGAAGGTGTAAAGATAGAAGGTGATGTTGAGATAGACCTCGGACAAATGGGTATGAATCCCCAGATGGCATATGCGTTAGGCCATGAGACTGCCCAGATGGCTCTCCACCTGATGAATATTTCAAGAATTCTGGGTTATCCCGTTGACCAGGTACTTGGAGGACAACAGGTTGCTCCAAAGAAGATAAGCAGGTTGGTCGAGTCTAAATTCAGCGTGGGAAAGATAGAGGAATGGAAAACTCCTATCCAGGAAGTTGTTCTCGGTGCAACTTCATCCGATGGTGGAAGCAGGAAGAGTACAATAACACTTGGCGGGGAAAAATCCCTCCCATATTATTTTGACAGCCCCATGCCGCATCGCAATCATATTACAATGGACGTTTTTGATATGCCAATAAACATGGCAAAAGCGGTGAAAGGCAATTACGAGGACGTTATCAATAGCCCTGCAGAATGGGCAAAGAAAGTCGTCCGGGATTTTGGGGCTGATATGGTCACAATTCATCTTATCAGTACTGATCCAAACATCAAAGACACATCTCCTGCCCAGGCGGCAAAAACCGTGGAAGAGGTCCTGCAGGCAGTGGATGTGCCTATTGTGATAGGAGGTTCGGGTAATCCGGAAAAAGACCCGGCCGTTCTTGAGAAAGCAGCAGAGGTCGCTGAAGGTGAACGCTGTATTCTTGCATCAGCCAGTTTGAACCTTGATTATGCAAGGATCGCTGAAGCAGCCAAGAAATATAATCACGTTGTGCTCTCGTGGACGCAGCTTGAGATAAACGCGCAGAAAGAACTTAACCGAAAGCTTATGAAACAGTGCGGTGTGGCACGGGAAAATATATTGATGGATCCGACGACTGCCGCTCTTGGATATGGGCTTGATTATGCTTATACTAATATGGAAAGGATAAGGCTTGCAGGCTTATCCGGCGATACTGAACTTAATTTCCCGATGTCAAGCGGTACCACAAATGCCTGGGGGGCGCGTGAAGCATGGATGACAGCGTCACCTTTGAAGGAAGATTCTGACTGGGGACCTCGTGAGTATCGAGGACCTATCTGGGAAATAATCACGGGTTTGACATTATCGCTAGCGGGAAACGACCTTTTCATGATGATGCACCCGACAGCGGTCCAGGTCCTGAAGGAAATCACACAGACATTATATGGTTTGAAAGAAACAGAGCCCCTTAATATTGATAATTGGATCACGGCGGTGGTATAATGAAAGTAAATAGTCCACTTCAAGTCTATAAATTCCTGCCACAGACAAATTGCGCAGAATGCGGTGAAGCAACGTGTATGGCATTTGCGTCTCATCTCATTGACAGGTCAAAGAAAGTTGATAATTGCCCGCCCATACTAAAAGAAGGATTTAAGAAAAAATACCTGGAATTGGTGACGCTTCTTGCTCCGGAGATACGCGAGATCACGATCGGTACTGGAGAACATGCAAAAAGGATCGGGGGGGATGATATTCTTTACCGTCACCAGTTGACTTTCTTTGATCCGACTGCATTAGCTTACGATGTCTGGGACACAATGCCTGAAAATGAACTTGTGGAAAGAGTAAACAAGATCCAGAATTTCAGGAAATTCTATGTCGGGAAGTTCCTGAAAGTTGACATGATAGCCATAAGATGTGTTTCCGGTGATGCCCTTAAATTTGCCGCAGCCGTCAGGAAGGTAAGTGAGATCACAAAACTTCCATTGATACTCTGTTCATTTGATCCGGCTACTTTAAAAGCCGCACTTGAAGTCGTTAAAGATAAGAATCCGCTTATATATGCTGCAAATGAGAAAAACTGGAGTGAAGTTTCAGAACTTGCTTTGAATTATAAAGTTCCGGTGGTATTATTCTCATCAGACCTTGATAAGCTCAAATCCCTTGCCCTGACCTTCGGGGAAATGGGCATAAAGGATATTGTTCTTGATCCTGGTACTTATCCGCAGGGCAAGCAATTAAAGGAAACTTTTGAAAGGTTCATAAAACTTCGCCGCTCAGGAATAAAAGAAGGGCAAAAGGATATTGCATACCCTATCATGGCTGTTCCTCTTAACGCCTGGCTTGTTTATAAGGATACAGTGACTGCTTCTTACTGGGAAACGGTTCTTGCTTCGATATTTACTGTGAGGTACGGTGACATCATGATCCTTCACAGCCTTGAGCCGTATGCCATGCTGCCTGAAGTTCATATCCGGGATACGATCTATACAGATCCTCGAACACCAGTGAAAGTGGCGCCAGGAGTAAATGAGGTTGGTACTCCGACAAAGGATTCACCTGTGATAGTCACAACGAATTTCGCCCTAACTTACTATACTGTGGAGAGCGACCTTTCTTCCAATAAGATAAACTGTTATCTGGCAGCGGTTGATACAGATGGAATAGGAGTTGAAGCAGCAGTTGCAGGCGGACAGCTAACGGCCGCCAAGATAAAAGATACATTCCAGAAGGCCAATTTCGAGTTCAAGGATAAAACCTCCCACGGTACCATTATTCTTCCGGGTCTTGCTGCAAGGCTGCAAGGGGATGTTGAGGATGTGACTGGACTTCGTGTGATGATAGGTCCGCCGGACTCAGGGAGAATTCCGGGCTGGATGGAAAAGAATTGGCCTCCAAAACCAAAATAAAAACAAGTTCACACCTTTTTTTACTTTTTACACACCTTTTTATCAATCAAATCTATATACTTTAAGAGTGTAATCAGTTAACAGACCCATAATGAGGTTCGAAAGAGGCATTTAATATGGTTAACGAAAAGTTAGCAGAGTTTGTAAAGACGTCAAAACCATCAGTGGCCGTAGTCGGGCTTGGTGGCGCAGGATGTAATATCACGACATGGATCGCAGAAAAAGGCATGGCGGGCGGAAAGATCATCGCAGCCAATACTGATGTAAATCACTTAAGTACGATGAGCAAAGCAGATAAATTGGTTCTGCTGGGTGAGAAATTATGTAAGGGACATGGTTGCGGCGGATATCCGGAAATGGGTGCCCAGGCAACCAAAGAGAACATCACAGAAATCAGGGCTGAACTTGAGGGAACAAACCTTGTTTTCCTTGTAGCAGGATTGGGAGGAGGAACAGGTACAGGAGCAATACCAGTAGTTGGTGAATTAACAAGAGAACTTGGCTGCCTCACAATTGCATGTGTAACAATTCCATTCAAGATCGAACAGTTCAGGAGAGAGAAGGCAAGAGAAGCTATTAAAGCGCTCTCTGCAAGCTGTGACGCAACAATTGTCATTGATAACGGAAAATTAAGAGAAGTTGCAGGCAACCTGCCATTAAAAGAGGCACTTGCCGTAGCAAACGCACTTATAGGCGCATTTGTCAAGAACATTACCGAAACGATCACACAGCCAAGCTTGATCAACCTTGATTACGCAGACCTTCGCGCAGTAATGGAGCGGGGCGGAGTCTCAGCAATAGGCATTGGCGAAGGCGACGGTGAGGACAGAGTAGCAAAGGCAGTTTCACAGGCACTTGCAGTCCCATTGCTTGATATTTCCGATATGTCGGCAACCTATGGTGTATTGATCCACATTGTCGGTGGCGAAGACCTGACACTCGAAGAAGTAGCAGTTACCGGCGAATTGATCATGGACAAAGTCCCTAATACCAAGAGAGTTATCTGGGGCGCAAAAGTCGATGACCAGCTCACAGGCAGAGTACGTGTAATGGCAGTCTTGACCGGTGTCAAGAGCCCATTCATGGAAGGACAGTAAAATTTGAAGTGATGTGATTAGATCACATCACATAATTTCTTTTTTTTATCAAAAATTATTTTAGTTACATTCACATATTAATACGTGGATGAGTTCTATCTCGACTGAGGAAAATAACGAAAAAAAGCTCACAGTGGATGAGTATGTTCGCTATTTACGGATAAAAGGCCATATCCAGAAGGTACTTGATGATGCGAATGTTAAAGAAACACTGCGCGATGCTGAGGAATCAATTAATGGTCTTACGATTGATGTGATTGTTAAATATTCTGTGAACAAGAAGAAATATTAGATTCCTGTCTTGAACCTCAATATCGCAGCTATCCCGCCAAATGCATTCAAAAGCTGGTTTCCTTCTTCAAAATCACTTGAAATGAAAGCGATGTTAGTTCCCATCTGGTCAGCAATACTTGATAACTCCTCTACGATATCTACGGATTCTGCAACCCTGAGGCTCGACCCGCACTTTGTACAATTTCCCGGCTGGTATTCATTATCTCCGAGTTTCTTTGTAAGGGTCTTTTTTTCTTCAAAATCGCAATTCCCGCATTTTATTGTAAGCCGTACTTTTCGCAGTTCATCAGAAAGCAAAAGCGTCTCTACTGACCCCATCTGGAGGTTTTTCCTGACCTGTTCCTCACCATAAGAAGCAAGACCGGTGTCGTTCACCAGATCTCGCAGGAACATCTCCATGTGTTTTTTCTCCTTTACAACATCAACATCCGATAGTACGTCTCCAAGTTGATCGAAAAGTTCAGTCAAACCCGATTCATCAGTGTTAGCAACATCGAAAAGACCCAGTATCTTTTTCTGGATCTCGTGATGTAGATATTCCCCTGCTTCGAACTCTTCTTTCGTGGGTGATGGTCCTCCTATGAAGACACCCTGGAAATCCTTGTGGTCAATTGCAATAAAGACGGCACTTGCAGCCTCAGCTATGCGGGTGTAGAAATCATTAATGGCAATAAGACGAAGCTGCTGGAACCTGTGTGAACTCTGGCCTCCCTTTCGCTGTTTACCAGGGACATTAGATGTAAGATGTGCCATTTCTTCGATATGTTTTCCTTTCAATAAGCCAACCGTTGCCTCCCGCCTGTCTAGAACCAGGAGACCATAGGTCTTTTGCTCGTGAAGCATCTCCTCAAGCGGAGTTAGCAGGAAAGATGAGTCACAGTGATATTTGTATGAAACTATGGGTTCAGGCGGCTCAATAATAATTGTCTGCATATCTGTCTTATTGGCGCCGATGTCAACAGCCCCGCAAAAAATGACAACGCCGTTAACAGGAGCCTTTGGTATGAGTTTTAGTCTTGAAAGCAATGATTCAATGGCGCCCTGGACGTTTTGCTTTGTCACTCTGGATTTGATGTTGGACGCCTGTCCGAATTCATCCCTGAGCTGGCTTGTGATGTCATGTATCTGCTTGTCATGCGGGATATAAAGCGAGATAAGTTCAGTGCCCCTGCCGCGTTTATCGCGAAGAGCCTCAAGCGTCCTTTTGAATTCATATTTTTTATGTGCGTCTGATTCGACCATTAGATTAAGCTCCTTCCAAGCTATCGGAAGATGTGGTTCTTCAATATCTGCTATCATAGATAAATGTTGAGTCTTTTATGCGACAAAACATAACCACAATATTATGAAAAAAATAAGATATTCAGGAAATATAAAAATGAAAAATAAATATTGAACTAAATATTGTTCTTATTGATATACCTGTTTCTCCGCAATATCACCAATCATAGGTAATTTATATTTTTCTCCCTGATACGCTTTATACATCAGGAATATGAAAACAATTAATCCCAACATCCATACCAGAGGTATAAGTGCAAATAATATCCAAACGAAAGACGCTATTGCCGATAACACTGCCGCTATTACAATCAAAACGACAAATGTAATTGCTGATTGCATAGCATGAAATCTGACGAACTTATTATCTTTCTCTAATACCAAAAGTAAGATTGCCGACAGGATTCCTCCAAGGTAGCACAGTACTCCTACTATGTTCCCTTTCACTACACCTGTATCTTCTACAACTGTTTTTTCCAACATATTATTTCCTCCTTTTATGTAGTTCCTTACTTAGGTTGGGACATGTCAAGTTTGTTTATTACTTTTCCTGATTTATCTTTAGTGATCATAACGAGATAGCTAGAATCTTCATTGAAGTATTGTATCATGGATCCCTCATTACTGGTCCATTCTGATTCACAAACTGATTTTCCTTCATAGTTAACTATTCCCTTGATCTCAAACGATCCCTGTTCTCCATTTGGACCTGTAGATGTCATTTTTGTTCCTGCTTTACACCAATCCGGTCCAGAACCTGAGCCTTGCGATACTTTTACTTCTCCATCCGGAGTTGTGATGGTCTGTTCTTTACCTGTACATCCTGCAAACGCTATCAATAATATTATTGATAAAATCATTAAGACTTTAACGTTTTTACCTGTTTTTGTGCCTATATCTGTTATCATATTTCCTCCTGAATTTGTGATCCTGAGCACACCATTTATTGGAACTGTTTTCTATTGATTCCCTTTAGAAATCAATGATGTTTGAACAGATTACTATATAAAATTATTGTCAACTAAAAATAATAAATATGTACACGATACTTGTTATAATCATAGACTTTCCATGAATCAACGAAACATCATTGGAGTGTCTGGAACATGGATTTGTAAGCAGTAAAATTCATATTGGATTAACACAGTGTTAATGAAAGAATGACTATATTAGAAGGATACAAATCATTTTTCGAAGCCGAAGAGGACACGAATCTTGCTGCTTCAAAGAAAAAGGATGGCATGTTCTTTATTTTTCGCTCGATAGAGGCCTGGAAAGAAGAGAAATGCAAGGAAGAGGACATTCCGGTAAAAGAACTTGTTCTAAATGAGTTTACAAAGAACAGGTTTATTGCACATCCCTGATTTTTGGTTATTTTTACAGTTAAATATTTATATTGTTAAATCATTGCACCACATATAGTGAGAAATGAATGGGCAAAGTAAAAACTGCTATCCCTGGCCTTGATGAATTGATCGAAGGAGGTTATGTCGAGTATGATGTTATTCTTGTGACCGGAGGTCCCGGCTCCGGAAAAACCACTTTCGGAGTTCAATATCTTGTGGAGGGTGCAAGAACTTTTAATGAGCCCGGAGTACTTGTTTGCATGGAGGAGACCCCTTCAAGGATAATCCGGGATATGTGGAGATTTGGCTGGGAAATGGAGAAACTCATATCCCAGAAGAAGCTGAAAATAATTTATGCAAATCCTTTCACCTACACAAAATTCGTAAAAACACTGCAAGACAGGCCAGGCAATGTTATTGCTGCAAGAAAAAATATCGGCGATATATTTGAGCAGATCCAAACAGAAGTTGAAGATATCCATGCAAAAAGAATATTTATCGATTCAATAACATCTCTTAAAATATCTCCTGACCAGTCAGAAGTCAGGCATACGATATCTGAGTTTATCAAGAATCTTGAGTTTCTTGATTGCACTACGGTTTTATCAAGTGAAATGCAGGGAGAGCAATCATTCAATGTTGAAGAGTATCTTTCTTCAGGTGTTATAAGACTTCATGTGTTCAGGGTGGAGGGAAACAGGGTAAAGGCAATCGAAATATTAAAGATGAGGGGCGTCAAGCATGATGAAACTCTGCATCCTTATGAGATCAGGGAAAAAGGCATTGTCGTCTATCCGGGCGAGACCGTAATGAACGATGAGATCAGCCTTTTTGATGCCACTAGAAATAAATGACCTGGAGAATAAAACAGATGTCCCTTACCTATAATGAAATAGTCAGTAAATATGAAAAGTATATATTCCAGACATATACACGCCAGCCCATAGCTATAAAGAGTGCACAGGGTGCGCTTGTAACAGATGTTAATGGAAAAGAATACATTGATTGTGTGGCAGGGATTGCCGTAAATAATGTAGGACACTGCCATCCTGCAGTGGTAGATGCAATAAAAAAACAGGCAGAACAGTTAATTCACGTATCTAACCTGTATTATACCGAGAACCAGGCGCTTCTTGCCGAAGAACTTGCCGGCATTTCAGGGCTGGATCGTGTATTTTACTGCAATTCCGGCGCTGAGGCAGTAGAAGGCGCCCTGAAACTTGCCCGGAAGGCCTCTGGCAAAAAAGAGTTCATAGCCACAGAACATGCATTCCATGGACGCACTCGCGGTGCCTTGAGTGTCACGCATAAAGAAAAATACAGGAAACCTTTTGAACCGCTTGGTCCCGCGGTTTTTGTTCCCTATAATGATGCTAATGCCATAAGGTCGGCGATAACAGAGGATACCGCAGGTGTAATACTTGAACCGATACAGGGAGAAGGCGGAGTCATTATCCCATCTGAAGGGTATCTTAAGGAAGTCAGGGAGATCTGCGATGAGAAAGGCGTTTACTTGATCCTTGATGAAGTACAGACCGGTTTTGGAAGGACCGGGAAATGGTTCGCAAAAGAACATTCCGGTATAATCCCGGATATAATGACAACTGCAAAAGCAATGGGAGGAGGCCTCCCAATGGGTGCAATGCTTGCCTGTGAGGAAGTGGCTGCACATTTCGTTCGCGGTGACCACGCTTCAACGTTTGGCGGCGGAGCTCTTGCCTGTGCGGCGGCCCTGGCTAATATCGATGTGATCAAAAAAGAAAAACTTGTGGAAAGATCATTTAATATGGGAAATTATCTTGTTTCGAAACTTCGCGGGCTCAATAAGGATTACGTTCTGGAAATACGGGGCAAAGGATTGATGGTTGGCATGGAACTTACCAAAAAGTGCGAGGACATTGTTGCAAAAGCAAGGGAAAATGGCGTTCTTCTTAACTGCACATCAGAATCAGTCCTTCGTTTTGTCCCGCCTCTTACCATCACAAAACAACAGCTAGATACGGTGGTGTCGGTGCTGGATGAGATTTGAAGAACTGGTCAGGCCAACGGTAAAGGATATCAAGGAGTATGTACCCGGAAAATCCATCGAAGAAATAGCGAAAAAATACGGGCTTGATCCTGAGACCATAATCAAACTGGGTTCAAATGAGAATCCTCTTGGGCCATCACCTCTTTCTGTGGCGGCCATAAAAGAAAAAGCAGGAAGAGTCAACCTGTATCCCCAGGCGGATGCGCTTGAATTAAGGAGTGCCATTGGAAATTATGCCGGTTATCCAGCCAGTAACATCGTTGTCTCAGGGAATGGCATGGATGGGATCTTTGATACTATGATGAGGCTCTTTATGTCCCCAGGCGCCGAATCAATAATCCCGATACCAACTTTTTCCTATTATGAAATATCAACCCTTGCCAATGGAGGAAAACCTGTGTTCGTTGACAGGTATCCTGATTTTTCCATTTCCACGGAAAATATCCTTGGAAAAGTAAATAAGAATACAAAAATGATATTTCTCTGTTCCCCCAACAATCCATCCGGGAATTCTATCTCAGAAAAGGATGCACGAAAAATCCTTGATTCTGTTGATGCTATCGTGTTCATAGACGAAGCTTATGTTGAATTTGCCGATAGCAGCATAACCGGGCTTGTCAGGGAATACCAGAATCTTATTGTCGGCCGCACTTTTTCAAAAGCGTTCGGGCTTGCCGGTATGCGCATGGGTTATGGGGTCGTTCCAGAATGGATAGCACGAGTTTATATGAAAGTAATGACGCCGTTCTCAATGGATGCTTTATCTGCTGCTGCCGGATCAGCTGCCCTTGGGGATAGGGACTATCTAAAAAAGAGCATCGAGACAGTGAAAAATGGGCGAATTCAACTTTCAGCCGCACTCGGGTCACTTTGCAAAGTATATCCAAGCGATGCTAATTTTATCATGATAGATGTATCTCCCCGCAGCGCAAAAGAAGTTTCTGAATCCCTGTTGAAAAAAGGTATAATAATCCGTGATTGCACGTCCTTCAGGGGCGCAGGTAATTCGTTGATACGGATATCTGTGGGTACACAGGTACAGAATGAAAAAGTCATTGAAGCATTCCGTGAAATTTTATGATAATTTCCCTGACAGGTACTCCAGGCACAGGAAAAACAACTGTCTGTGAAGTTATCAGAGAGCATTCACAATACAGGAAGCAATTCATCGTAATAGATGTGAATAAAATCGTTCTTGATGAAAAAATCTACACTGGAAAAGACGAAGCCCGGGACACTTATGAAGCTGACATGGATAAGCTGCAAGTGCGCGTGGAACAGGAAATCGAAAAAAAACCTGCCGGCCCGGATATCATAATGGAAGGGCACCTGTCACATCTTTTGCCTGCAGATGCGGTTATCGTGCTGCGTGCGCATCCTATAGCCCTGAGAAAGCGCCTGGGAAAAAGGAAGAATTACTCATTCAATAAAGTAAAAGAAAATGCTAATGCTGAGGCTCTGGATGTAATATTGGTGGAAGCGACACAGGGAAATAAGTGCGTTTTTGAGATAGATACTTCAAATATGAATCATCTGGCAGTTGTAAAATCAGTTATCTCAATAATTGAAGACATTAAACAGGGGAAGACGCCTGAAGAATTCCTGCCCGGGAAGATAAACT